>DAOUDE010000025.1:0-11510 GCA_034431475.1 Thermomicrobiales bacterium
CAGGGCGCAATGGGGCTGGGGCCAACGGGGAGCGGCTCGTACGCTGGCGGGAAGAGCGCGGAAACGATGCCGGCTTCCGCCAGCGCCGCCATGAGCGCCTTTTCTTCAACCCGACCGCGTGCGCAGAGCACGCCCACCGTTGCCATTTCCTGGTCCTTCCTGATCGTGTGCTACGGGTACCGGGGCGCCTGTGCGCCCCGGAGCTCGCGGGCTACTCGCCCCAGTCTTCGCCTTCCTCAGGCGCCAGCCCCAGTGACATGGGATCCGCGCTGAGGACTTCCAGTTCCACGCCGCAGTCCGGGCAGACCACGATCTCGCCCTGCTCCACGCCGCTCAGTTCCCACTCGGCTCCGCACTCCGGGCACGTCGCGTTCATTGATACGTTCCTCCCTGATCGTCCTGTCCCAATGCGGCGGAACCCGTGCCCCGCCGCGCCTCTGTTCTCACCGGGATGGCCCCAGCGTCAGTAACAGCATCGCCTTGTGCATGTGCAGGCGGTTCGCCGCCTGCTCGAAGATGATCGATTGCGGGCCGTCCGCCACCGCCGTCTCGACTTCCTGGTCGCGCTGCATCGGCAGGCAGTGCATGAACACCCCCGTCGGCTTCGCCTCGGCCATGAGGCCGGTGGTTACCTTGTAGGGCGCCAGCGCCGCGCGCTTGGCCGGGTTGTTCGGCTGGCCCATGCTCTCGTGGACATCGGTGTAGACGGCGTCGGCGTTGCGCACCGCCTCGTGCGGGTCGCCGGTCAGCGTCACCGAGCCGCCCGCCTGCGCCGCGATCTCCTGGGCCCGCTCCACCAGCGACGGGTCGGGCTGGTACCCCTCAGGGGAGGCCACCACGACGTGCATGCCGGCCGCCGCGCCGCTCAGCATCAGCGAGTGGCAAACGTTGTTGCCGTCCCCCAGGTAGGCCAGCTTAAGCCCCTTCAGGCCCCCGAAGCGGTCGTGCAGCGTCAGCAGGTCGCCCAGGGCTTCGATGGGGTGGAAGCGCTCGGTCAGCCCGTTCAGCACGGGCACGGTCGCGCCGCCCATGAACGTGATCAGGTTGCGGTGCTCACCGAAGCGAACGGCGATGCCATCGACGTAGCGGCTGAGAATCTGCGCCGTGTCCGGCAGCGTCTCGCCGCGCGTGAGCTGCAGCTCGTTCGCGCCCAGGAACGTGGCGTGCCCGCCCAGTTGCTCCATACCGGCCTGGAAGGCGTTACGCGTGCGCGTGCTGGGGTGCTCGAAGAGCATGCCCAGCGTCTTGCCCGCCAGGTACGGGTGGGGCTGGTTCCGCTCGCGCTGCCCTTTCAGCCAGAGTGCTGTTTCCACCAGGGCATCGACCTCCGCCCGGTTCAGGTCCAGGTCGGAGAGCACGCTGCGCCCACGCAGGCCGGGCGCAGCCGCCTGCGCCGCCGGATCGAGGATCCAGGAGAAGGTTCCCAGCTCGTGCTGATGGCTGGCCATTGCCGATCCCATCGGGTTACGCCACCACCGGCGCCAGCGTGTGCAGCAGAATTGCCTTCTGCATGTGCATGCGGTTCTCGGCCTGGTCGAAGATGATCGACTGTGGGCCATCGGCCACGACGGCGGAAACCTCCTGGTCGCGGTGCATTGGCAGGCAGTGCATGAAGACCGCCGAGGCCTTCGCCTGCTTCATCACCTCCGGCGTCACCTTGTACGGAGCCAGCGCGACGGCGCGAGTGGCGGCGTCGGTCATGCCCATGCTGACGTGCACATCGGTGTAGACCGCGTCGGCTCCCTGGGCAGCCTCGAACGGGTCGTCCGTGACCGTGATCTCGGCGCCCGTGCCCGAGGCGGCCGCCAGCCAGCGGGCGTGATTCACCACTTCTTCGTCCGGCTGGTACCCCTCCGGCGCGGCCACGGCCACGCTCATGCCCATCACCGAGCAGGAGAGGAGCAGGGAGTTGAGGACGTTGTTGCCATCCCCGAGGTAGGCGATCTTGCGCCCGCTCAGGCCACCCAGCGCCTCCTGCATCGTCAGCAGGTCGCTGAACGATTGCATCGGGTGCCAGCGATCACACAGGCCGTTCAGCACCGGCACGCTGGAAGCGCTGGCAATCTCCTGGATGTCCGCGTGGGCCGCCACGCGCGCCACGATGGCATCGACGTAGCGGCTGAGCACCTGGGCGGTGTCGGCCAGGGTTTCGCCGCGCTTGATCTGCAGGTCGTGCACACCGAGGAAG
Source organism: Thermomicrobiales bacterium (assembly GCA_034431475.1). Lineage (GTDB taxonomy): Bacteria > Chloroflexota > Chloroflexia > Thermomicrobiales > UBA6265 > JACCXM01. The sequence continues at coordinate 2,189 of DAOUDE010000025.1, forward strand.
ATCGCCTGCCCGCCCAGTTGCGCCATGCCCGCCTCGAAGGAGACGCGGGTGCGCGTGGACGGGTGCTGGAAGATCATGCCCAGTGATTTGCCGGCGAGATAGCTGTGGGGCTGGCCGTTCTGGCGCATCTTCTTCAGGCGCACCGCCGTGTCCAGCACCTCGTAGATCTCGTCGCGGGTGAGGTCGGTGTCCGTGATCACGCTGCGGCCGAGCAGGCGCGGGCTGATCGTGAACGCGGGCAGATCGCCCCCACCGGGACCGCCCAGCGAGACGGCGCGCGGAGCCAGCACGTCGGCGAACGGATCGCTGACCGGCTCGACGCGCGTCAGATTCGGGTATTTCGTAACGGGATTCCCCGTGGCGTGCGCGGCTTCCGACATGTTCTGCTCCCTTCGGTTCCTGACGTCGTATGGACGCCCGGCGCCGGCCGGTGCACCCTGCACCAGGACCGGACCGAAGGGGCGAGAAGCGTCAACTCCCGCGGTACCACCCTTCTTGCAGAACCCTCGCGCCTGCGAGAGCCATGCATCTCTCGGTTGTTGCTTTCGTGGGAACCACCCACCTGGACCTACTTGCCGGATGTTCCGGCGTTCTTCGGCCAGCCGCTCCGGGGCCCGTTCCAGGCTGCTCCGCGTACCCCGGGCTTGCACCATCCCCGAGTCGCTTGCGCGGTCACTGCCTGTACTGCTCCCCGTCGTTGCGGGAAACCACGGGCTGAAATCCGTCAGCCACGTGGCGCATAGTTGGCTATTTGATTGTGCGCAGCATCGCGCTGATCGATCCGCAGAGTGGCGACCGTCAGCGCGTCGGACGGGACCGACGCACTGGCCGCCGAAGCGGAGAGCGGGAGAGTCGCCTCCCCTCGCCCGGAACGGCGAAAAGCATCACAGGACCTCCAGAGCCATAACAAGCCAGATGCGGGTGGCTGACGCCCCGAAGTGATCGGTGCGAAGCTTCGCAGAATGCTGCGTTACGGGCTGAGAATCGTCAGATATCGCGGACATTGTGGATCAGGCTCCCAGACAGTGTGCACTCGAACCAAACGCGCCCCAAAGTGGAGCGTTGCGTCTCAAGCCGAACGGGTACGCCCCGTTCGGCAAATAGGGGTTCGGAGGTTCCTGGCCGAGCGTGCCGTCATCGCGGCTAACCTTCACCAAGTCACACGACAGATACTGCGTTCGCCGTTGAACGAGATTGACCTTACGAGGGATACCGAGATTTGTCAAGAGTTCAGGGCATACCTACATCCAGTTATGAGGATAGGTACCCAGATTTGCCGGAAGGTCCGGGCCGGTTGACGAAAGCGACCCTCACCCCCAACCCCTCTCCCTGTGCGCAGGGCGAGGGGAGCCGAGCCCTTGGCCGGACGGGGAGAGGGGTTGGGGGTGAGGGTTCGTCGCCGCGAGCCCAGCCTGTTCCCAATCCCACTCCCGATTCCCGCCCCTGGCTCCTGGCTGGCATCCTCCTGCTCGTGCTCGGCTTTGCTCTCGGCGCGTTCGTCTACCGGGATCGCGTGGTCCCGGGCGAACTCGACCTCTTGCGCTGGCTGCACCAACCGGCCAGCGAGACCCTGGACCGCCTGGCCTGGTGGGCGAGCCGCCTGGGCGATGCCTGGACAGGGCTGTTGGCCGCGACGATCCTCAGCGTGCTCTGGTGCGCCTGGCGCGGTCGTCCCGACCTGGCGCTCTTCCTGGCTCTCGCCTCGGCCAGTCGGGTCCTCAACACGCCCATCAAGTGGCTCTTCGACAGCGCCCGTCCGCCGCTGGAGTTGCACGCCGTCATCGAGGTCGCGGATGGCCTCGGTTACCCCAGCGGGCATACCTCCGGCGCGGTGCTGGTCTTCGGCGCGATCCTGCTGGCCGTGCCGCTCACGCTGCGGTTGCCAGCCGCCCGCTGGGCCGTGCGCCTCGTCTGCCTCACGCTCATGCTGTTGATCCCGTGGTCTCGCATGCGCCTCGGTGTGCACTGGCCCAGCGATGTGGCCGGGGGCTACCTCTTCGGCTGGGGCATCCTGGCGCTGCTCTGGGCGCTGCTGCCGTGGGTGAGCGCCCGGCTGCAACGCCGGGATGCCAGGTAGGGCGTGGTTTCAGCTCTCCGGGGTTGCAATGGTGCCGTTCTCAACCAAGCCGGGAATACCGACACCCATGCGCACCGCCTGCACCCCCGGTCCGGCCGGGCTGCCGTTTGGCATGATCTGGTTGACGATGGCGCCGCTCGCATCGCGGAAGGTGAGCATGGCGCGGGAACCATCATCGAGAAAGCTCTGTCCATCATCGCTCACTTCGGGGTAGCCATCGATGGTCAGGGAACCGGTGAACCTCCCCTCGGCGTCGGACATCAGTTGCACGGCGGTGAAGTGGCCGCGCCGGTCGCCGTCCGGCGCCCATGTGCCCATCACCGCCGAGCCAAAATCGACGCCCGCCGGGCCACGCTGGGTGGCCGGAAAGACGAGAAGTACGGTGCCATCGGCAGCGAAGAGCGACGGGGCTGGAAATTTGGGGTCCTCCGGCATGGGCGGGTTGGCCATCGCCAGCCAGGTCCCGCACAGGGGGTGGCTGCTGTAATCCACGGCCTGCGCCGCGGCCCGGCCCACTTGTCCAAGGCTGGCGAGCGCGGCGGCAAGGCCGGCCCCAGCAATGGCGGTGCGGCGATTGAACGGCGACTGCGCGTGAGCTGGAATGGTGGTCACGGTGTACGCTCCTTCCAGAATCAGTGATGGTTGAGAGAAATCCCTGTTCGTCGTATCGGAGACGACGCCGCCGAATGCATGGCCGGGCCATCGGCCGGCATGCACCCCCAACATGGTGACCTCCCCGGTCGTGACGCGTCGTGAAGCTTGCATGGGGTTGCCCGTTCTCCTGTGCTCTGGGCGTCATGCTTCCGGCCACGGCATCCGTGACAATCCTCCGGCGATGCGCGGGTCAGCGACGTGCCCCAGGGGCCGCCTCTACCTCTGTCCGGGCGCCTTCCTCCTCCGCCGCGGCAGAGTGATCCGCGACGCGCAGCACCACCAACGGCTCGCCATCCTCCCACTCGCCAGTGGGGAGAAACCCCAGGGAGGCGTAGAGGTTGGCAGCGACCATGTTCTCCGGGTTGAAGCTGGTCACGATCTCGTCACAGCCGATTTCATCGACCATGCGGGTGATCACTGCCTGCATCGCCGCCCGGCCGTACCCCTTGCCTTGCTGCTCCCGGTCGATCATCAACCGGATCACCCACCACGCGCCCGAAACGGGGTGCTTGCCGTACATGACGAAGCCAACAAGGTCGTCATTGGCGTAGACGGCCAGCGGCACGAAGGTTGGCTCGACAGCGGCGTTGGCAATCGAGTCGATGTTGGGGGCGACGAACGCCTCCTGGCCGGGATGGAGCGCGAGGTCTTCCACCACCAGCCAGAGGTTGTCGCGGGTCAGCGGCCGTAGCTCGACGGTCATACCGCACGCTCCTGCGTGTAGCCAGGATGGAGGCTCGATCGATCTCCTGAAGCAAGGGGGGCTCCCCGTCGTTCGCCTACGGCAGGAGCAGGACCCCGAAGTGGTGATCGACCACCCCAAGGTGTTCATCGACGAAGAAGTTGGAGGTGATGAGGCCGGTGGCCCCGGCGAACTGCCCTTCGCCCCGGTCGATGCGCCAGGCCACCGTGCCGTGCTTGCGCGCAGGGTCCGCGCTGGGGGAGAGGTAGCCGTTGCCCACCGTCGAGAAGTGGAGCACGTTGCCACGGCCAAAGGTAATTGTGCCCGTCTCCTGGAAATCGGTCTCGCTGGTGAACGTCACCTCGGAGGTGAAGGTGGCTTCCTCACCGGACGCCGGGTTGAGGGTTCCGTGCAAGCCCGTGGCGTCGACGCTGCTGGTCAATGAGGTGCTGGGGGCGCTGGTGGCCGCCCGCAGCACATTGCCGGCCGTTCCCACGGGTTCGGCCTGACCGGTGAAGCGCAGGGCGTAGATCACTTCACGCATGATGGCTCCCTTGCTGAAGTTCCGGTGGTCGGTGGTTCAGGACGTTGGCGTCGCGGCGCCGGTGTCCGGGAAGCCGGGCGCGCCCACCCGCATCTTCACGCCGGTGACGGGGCGCCCTACGGGCTGGCCGGTGGGCATGATTTGCTGCACGATCACGCCGGCCGGATCGCGGATAGTGACCATCACGCGGGAGCCGTCGTCGCTGAAGGTCTGGCCATCCTCACTCGCTTCCGGGTAGCCATCGACCGTGATCGTGCCGGTGAGGTTTCCATCCGCGTCGGAGAGCACCTGCACGGCGGTGAAGTGCGCACGGCGCTCGCTGTCGGCCTCCCAGACCCCGACGTAGGGGGTGTTGTACACAACGCCCTGCGGGCCGTGCTGTGTGACCGGGAACATCCCCAGGAACGTGCCGTCGGCGGCGAGGTTGGCCGGCCCAGGCGTCTGCGGATCGCCGGGGAGCGGTGGGTTGGCCATCGCCAGCCAGCTTCCCGCCATCGGGTGATCGGCCAGATTGACCGGCTGCGCTGCCGCCCGCCGGGGCACCCCCAGCGCAAGCGCCGTGGCGATGCCGAGCCCACCGACGGCGACGCGACGGCCAACCCTGCGGTGGCCGTTGGTGCGAGGTGACGTCATTTAAACCTCCCTGGCATGCAGCGTATCTGCGCACCGGGCTCCATCGCGGGCGAACGTCGTCAGCGCTTCCCTGTTGGTGTGGCCCGGTCGATATCCACAGCATGCGCCGGGGGGAGGGGCGGCGGCATCCCGGAAAACACGGGTTGCGGTACGGGTTTGTCTGGCAAGCCCGTGCGGCGGCTAGATCAGCCCCTCCCGCATGGCCCGGATCGCCGCTTCGGCGCGGCTCGTCGCACCCAGCTTGTGCAGCACGTTCGAGGTGTGATCCTGGGCCGTGCGGTAGCTGATGAAGAGCGTCTCGGCAATCTCGCGATCCGAGCGGCCGGCGCAGATGAGGCGCAGCACCTCCAGTTGGCGGCTGGTCAGGCCATGCGCCGCCGGGGCCGCCGTGTGGCCGGGCGCCGAGAGCGCCAGGGTGATGGCATCGGCGAGGGGCAGCGCCAGGCCAGTCTGGAATGCCGCATCGAAGCGCGCCTGACCCAGCGCCGCGATCGCGGACGCGCGGGCGTGCGCGCCGGAATCCGGGCGGCGGGAGGTCATCATGGCCGCCGTCCCGCGCCGTGCCTCCACCGCGCCCAGCAGGATGGCGGTGTCGGCGGGCCGCCCGGCCCGCATGGCCAGGATGGCGATGCCAGTGAACGCCTGCACGATCATGCGCCGGAGATCGACTGAGGCCCAGCGCGGGAACTCGGCGGCCTGCTGCGCCCCGGGCGAGCCAGTCATGGCCTGCCAGCGGGCGTCTCTCTGCACCCACAGGCGCAGTGCCTCCTGGTAGTCCGCGAGCGCTGCGCCCGGCTGGTTCCGCGCGAGCGCGATGCGCGCCAGGAGTTCCCGCGTCGCCGCTTCCCCCGCCTGGTTGCCCAACCGCCGAAAGAGGGCCAGCGCGTGGCGCGCCTGCTGCTCTGAGTGGTCCAGATTCCCCTGGTCGTACGCGATCCCCGCCAGGACGAACGTCGCCATCGAGCCGGAGGAAACCTGTTGCAACTCCAGTTGCCGTGCCCGCGTTTCCTCCATCAGCCGCCGCGCCTGCTCCAGGTCTCCCACGGCGTAGGCGGCGATGCCCCGCATGTGGATCGCCAGCGCAATCAGGTCCGCATCCTGCGCGCGCTCCGCCATGACCTGCGCCTGCTCCGCAAAGCTCGCGGTCCCCGCCGCCTCCCCCTGCGCCCAGCACATCAGGCTCAGGCCCGCGAGCGCCCGGGCCCGCCACGCCGAAGGCGTGTCTGGCGAGTGGGCCAATCCCCACGCGATCCAGCGCCAGGCCTCTTCCAGTTCGCCCCGCTGGTGCACGAAGACCGCCAGTGCCCCGGCCAGCCGGGTGACGGCGATGCCGTCACCTTGCTGCATCAGCCACGTGATGGCCGCGCGGAAGTTGGGGAACTCGGCCTCCAGCGCGAGCAACCGGTCGTCGTAGCGCTCTCCAGGCGCGGTGACATGGGGATCGACCCCGGCATCAAGTGACGCGAAGTGCCGGGCGTGGGCGGCCTGCGCGCCCTCAAGCTCACCGGCGGCGGCCAGGCACTCCAGCCCGAACTCGCGGATCGTTTCCAGCAGGATGAACCGCGGCCCACGCGGATTCCCGCCCGCGGGTTGCACCAGGCCCTTGTCTACCAGGGAGGAGATCGCGTCGAGCAGCGCGTGAGCGGTGCCGATCACGCGCGCCGTCTCGTCATTGCTCCCGCACACGGTTTCGGCGGCTGCCAGGTCGAAGCCGCCGATGAAGACCGCCAGATGCCGGAAGACCGCGCGCTCGGGCTCGCTCAGCAGGTCGTAGCTCCAGGCAATGGCCGCCTGCATGGTTTGCAGCCGCGCGGGGGCATCGTGGGGGCCGCCGCTGAGCAGGGGCAACCGGTGGTCGAGCCGGGGCAGGAGCAGTTCCGGCGCAAGCACCTTGCTGCGTGCGGCTGCGAGCTCGATGGCCAGCGGCAGGCCATCGAGACGCGCGCAAATGTCGGCCAGAACGTGTGCGCGCTCGGCGCTGACCGCAAAACCGGGGTCGACCGCGCGGGCGCGCTCGATGAAGAGGCGCACCGCCGGGGTCTCCGCCGGCGAGACCTCTCCGGCAGCGCCGCTGGCCAGTGGCAGCACTGGATAAACCTGTTCGCCTGAGAGATGCAGCGAGGCGCGGCTGGTGACCAGGATCTTGAGGTTGGGGCAGCGCCGCAGCAGGGCCGCGAGATCGAGCGCGGCGGGCAGGATGTGCTCGAAGTTGTCGAGCACGAGCAGCCAATGGCTGCGGCCAATGGCCCGCGCCGCCGCCTCGCCGGCCGATGGCGTCTCGCGCACGCTGATCCCCAGCGCCTGCGCCAGCGCCGCCGTGACCAGGCTCGCCTCGCGAATGGGCGCCAGCTCCACGTAGGTGAAGCCATCGCACACTCCCGGCTCCAGCGCGTCAATGACGGCGATGGCCAGCCGCGTCTTGCCGACGCCGCCGGGTCCGGTCAGCGTCAGGAGGCGCAAGTCATCGCGCTGCAGGAGGGCCGCGATCTCGGCGATTTCCCGCTCCCGCGCGATAAGCGATGTCATCGGCGGCGGCGGGGTCGCCCAGGCGGTCATGGCTGGCAGCGGGACGCGGGGTTGAGCCGGCCAGGTCTCTGCTGCGTTCACAGCAGACATCCTATCAAGCACGTCAATCCGGTTGCGCCAGCCCGGGCGTCCCGCGCGAGCCCCGCGCCCGGCCGGACGATCTTCCTCGCCCACGGGACGGGGCTTGCGGTTCAGCCGATCGGTTGAGGTGACCGCCCGCCGCGCCGGCGCTGTGGCCGGGGCTCGCTCCGCGGGTGCCCATCCTCGTCCGTCTCCCAGGACTGTGTCTGGAACGCCAGGAAGACCGCGCACCATTGCCTGCCGGCGTCGGTGGAGAACATGATCGCGCCGTCCGACCACGCGCCGTTGTCGTGGCGATGCTCGTCGGTGTTGCCCTGGTTCATGTGGATATCGTGGATGCCGTTCCCCGGCGTGAAGTGGAAGATGTGGTCGATGCTGTTCTGCTCGGGGCCCCAGCGTGTGCCCCAGGCATAAACCCGCGCACCGGGGTCATTGATGGCGCGGGTCACGCGGGAGAGGAGTTCGTCGCTCAGGTCGTTGTGTGCGCCGGGCCGGCTGGCCGGGATGCGCCGCATGTCGCGCGGGTTGAACAGGTGACCCCGCTGGTAGTCAATCGCGAGGCCGCCCGGCCCCGAGGGGATCACGTAGATGCCGTCGGACAGCACGATGAGCTGGTCGAGGAGCGGGTGCTGGAAGTTGTCGTTCGAGAGATAGAGCAGGTCCGCCTCTTGCCCTTTGCTGGAGCCGGAGCGCGTGTTGATCGCCAGCCGCAGGCGCGTGCCTCCGCAGTCGAGCAGGATCTGGAAATGCGGTGACTTGCCGCCGCGCTCTTCCTGGTGGGAGAGCGCCTGCCCCTTGGCCAGCGTGTAGATGCGCGGCATACCCCGCCTTCGTCCAACCCGTCACAGGCAACTCGCGCAGTGCACCGCGAACTATCGCATGGTCATGGACTTCTCACCGCCACACGGCGCGATGGCACCCCTCTTGCGGGACCTGCATTGGTGCTGCGCTGGCTGTGGCCGGGCAAAACCTCCCTCACCGGCTGTTCAGCTCAGGCCGGTCCTCCATCAGCCACATCGTCCAACCCGGAAAGGACCAACGCATGACTCCACCTGCGACCCCCTCTCCCCGAGCGCCGCTGACGACCCTCGCTGCCGTGGCCATCATCGGGCAGATTGTGCTCCTGGCCAGCGCCCTGCTCCTGCCGCTGGTGTCCGAGTACCGCCTGATCGGCGACAACACCAGCGAACTCGTGCTGGGCCGCTACGGCTGGGTGCAGACCCTGGCCTTCATCGCCGGTGGCGTGGGCACGCTGGCGCTGGCCTACGCCCTCCGCCAGCTCTCGGCTGGCACGTGGGGCTCGCGCGTGGGCTCGGTCCTGGTCGGAATCTATGGGGCAGGGGCGATCCTGGTCGCCCTCTTCCCGACTGACCGAATCGATAGCCCGGACCAGGTCTGGGCGCAATCCACGACGGGCATGATCCACATCGCGATCTCGACCCTGAGTTTCGTGTGCATGATCGTCGCCATGTTCGTGCTGTTCCGCACGTTCCGCCTGGATGCGCGCTGGCGGCCACTCACGCCGTGGATCGTCCTGCTGCCCTGCGCGGCCTTCTCGCTCTTCTTTGCCCAGGGCGAGGGGCCGTGGGTCGGGCTGCTGCAGCGGCTGATGGTGGGCGTAATTTCCGCGTGGATCGTCATTGTGGCGCTGCGGGTGCAGGTGCTGGCCAGCGGCCTTGCCATCACCCACCTCCCCTCGCCCGAAGTACCTGCGCGGGAGAGGGGAGCCGGCGCGCGGCGCGGCGACACCGGGCACGCAGGCATCGGGTAAGGCGGGAAACCCTCGCCCCCGCCGAGCCCGCACCCGCGCATCGGCTGACTGGGGGAGGAATTCGGGGTGAGGTTGGACCTGCGCCACAGGGCCCTCACCCCCAGCCCCTCTCCCTGTGCGCAGGGAGAGGGGAGCCGTGCCCCGGATGGGGCGGGGCATGCCGCGTTGTGATGCCGCCAATGCCACGGGGTCGCGGCCAAAAGCCCCTCTCCCGCGCAAGTACTTCGGGAGAGGGGCTGGGGTAGGGCTTATGCGCGAGTGGTCAGCGGGTGCGCGAGCATGGCGAGGGCGAGGTGAGGGAACTGGGCGAGGTGCTGGGTGTGAGCGAGGTGGGTGTGACTCCCGCTGAGGACC
>DAOUDE010000026.1:0-41264 GCA_034431475.1 Thermomicrobiales bacterium
CGCAGGGAGCGCGTCCAGGAGGTATCCGGGTAGAACCAGGAGCTGGGCAGGAAGATGATGCCCCGGTCGGTAGCGCCCGGCAGCATGACGTCGGTGTTGTACGGCTCGGGCAGGGTCGCCCAGAGAAAGAAGCCGCCCTCCGGCGTGATCCAGGTCACGCCCGGTGGCATGTACTCCTCCAGGCCCGCCACCATCGCGTCGCGCCGCTTGCGATAGACGTCGCGGGTTTGCGCGATGTGATCATCCAGGAAGCCCTCGGCCGCGTGGTAGACCGTGCGCGTCATGATGCGCTCGTTGTGAATGTCGGTGCCCTCCTTCACGTTGAAGAAGGCGGCATTCAGGCTGGGCGGCGTCACGATCCAGCCGACGCGCAGGCCGGGGGCCAGCACCTTGGAGAATGTGCCGAGGAAAACCACGTCCGGATCGAGCGAGCGCAGCGTCGGCACCGGGTCGCCATCGTACGCAAGCTCCCCGTAGGGATCATCCTCGACGAGGACCAGGCCGCGCTCGCGCGCCAGGTCAACCAGGTGCTGCCGGCGCTGCGCCGAGAGCGTGACGCCCATCGGGTTCTGGTAAGTCGGGATGGTGTAGAGGAACTTGGGCGGCTGCGGCAGACGATCCAGGATCTCCCGCAGGGCATCGACGTTCAAACCTTCCTCATCGACAGGCACGCCGATCACCTCCGCCTCGTGCGAGCGGAAGACGCGCAGGGCATCCATGAAGGTCGGGGCCTCCGCCAGGACGATGTCGCCGGGATTGACGAACACGCGCGCCACCAGGTCGATCCCCTGCTGCGCGCCGTTGGTGAGCAGGATCTGGGCGGGGTCAACCTCCGCGCCGCGCATGGCCATGCGCCGCGCAATCAACTCGCGCAGTGGCTTGTAGCCGCGCACCTCGCCGTAGAGCAACGTATCGGGGCCGTCGTCCCAGGCCAGGTCCGAGCCGTAGCGCAGGCGATCCACGGGGATAACATCGGTGGGGGGGACGCCGCCGCCGAAGAAGACGGCGTTCGGGTTGCGCTCGGACATCTCGTCGACCCACGGCCAGACTGATGTCGCAAACGGCTCGATCCGCTTCGAAACTCCCGCGTCCAGGCCTGCGCGCGTCGTCCCCGTCACTCGTGTCACCCTGTCTCGCGTGGCCCGTGCGGCCCGTCGCCGTGTGTGCTCGGCTGATGTTCTGTCAATTGTCGCCCTGCGGGTCACCTGTGCGCTAGGAACATTTTGCCTTGCCCGGAAGTCAACGGCTTGGTATCTTGCGGCGCAGGTCTGTACGTACACCCGCTTTCCCCGCATTCAGCAACCGAACGATCCGGCACGACTGAGGCAGGGGGAAGGTCATGAGTCAGCCGCAGCACGTCCACGGCTCCGGCACGGGGTCCACCACGCAGGTCGCCGTTGGGGCGTCCTTCGCCTGGGACCCTGGCAAGGATGGGTTGGCGAGCATTTACGCCAACCGCATCGTGGAGCGCGGCGGCGATCCCCGCGCCCTCACCGCCCAGGTGCGGGCCGAGCGCATGGGGGTCACCGAGCGGGGAGCCGTCAGCCGCGCGTTGATGGAGCGCCCGCGCCCGGTGCGCTTTGGACGAGGCACGGCTGCCCACCTGCAGGCGCTGGCGGAGCACCCCGCGCCGGTTCTGGCCGCGCCCGTGGCGGCGCCGCGCCGGTCGTGGAATCCCTTGCGCGCCCTGCTGCAGCCGCAGGTGCGCTGGTCGCGCCGCCTGGCGACCGCGAGCCTGGCTGCCCTGCTGATCGGCTGCCTTGCGCAGGGCGCGGTGCTGGCGCAGAACACGCCCACCCCGACCGTGGCCTCGCGCTACATCGTGCAACCGGGCGACACCCCGGCGAGCATCGCCGACACGTTCGCCGTGCCAGCCGACGCCATTCTCACGGCGAGTACGTTGCTCAACCCGCCCTACCTCACCGCAAACGAAATGGTGGTGATCCCCGGCGCGGGTGAAGACGCCGAGTTGGCGCGCTGGAGCGGCGCGGCCGAGTGGGCTCCGTACGTGGTCGGCGCGCACGTGGTAGCGCCGGGCGAGACGCTGGCCGACATCGCTGCCGCTTACAAGGTCGACCCGTGGGTGCTGGCGGAGTTCAACGGTATCAGCGATATCGACGCACTGAACGAGGGTCAGCGCCTGCGCATCCCCCTCACCGACTCCGTGACCACCGAGGATGCCACGTGGGACGCCCCGGTGGACACCGGAGCGTGGATCGCCCCGGTGGACAGCACCGAATGGCCCGCCCCGGCCGATGGCAGCGAGTGGTCGCCGTCCGAGGCGTCTGGCTGGGTGGGCGGCGGCGACGAGGTCAACTGGGAGCAGCCGGCCAGCGGCCCGGTCTTCGCGGCGGATGTCCCTGTATACATGCAGGCGTATTCCCTCTCCTGCGAATACGCCGCCGCCTTCATCGCCACCTCGGCGTTCGGCAACGGGGTTCCGGAGTCGGCGTTCATGGAGCAGGTGCCGCAGTCGGAGAACCCCCACTGGGGCTACCGGGGCGACATCACCGGCCCCTGGGGCGGCACAGACGACTATGGCGTCTACGCGGAGGCGCTGGTCCCAACGCTCCAGGAATGGGGCTTCACCACAGACGTCTTCTACGGCACGGGTGCGGCTGACCTGACGGCGCGGCTCGACGCCGGGATGCCGGTCATCACGTGGCTTGGCTACTTCGGCGACTCCGGCTGGCAGCAATATGACGCGGGCGAGTACCTGCTCGCGCCGGGGATGCACGTGGTCACCGTCTACGGCTACGACGAAGGCGGCGTCTACCTCTCCAACCCGGGGCGTGGCGCCTACGACTACTACGACTGGGACACCTTCCTGCAGCGCTGGGGCGTGATCAACGGCATGGCACTGGCCGTCGCGCCAATGTAAGACGGGGGAAGACAGCCTGCGGGCTTTAGGGAAGACGCGCTGCGGCGCTTGGGGAGTAAGGTGATAAGGCATGACGACGTTCGTGACTCCTTATTCCCTTACTCCCCAAGCGAAGCGTGTTCCCTAAGCGCCTCAGCGCGCCTTCCCTCAGCCTATACTCGGGGGCAAGACGCACTGGAGCCCCTGACCATGCTGATTTCCGCTCTCCCACTCCTGCTTCTCCTGCAACAGCGCGCCGAGGTTCACCCGCTGCTGGCGGTGCTGGCCGACCCGAACGTCGCCTACATCCTGCTCAGCCTCGGCTTCCTCGGGCTCTTCCTGGAACTCGCCGCACCCGGCGCGTCCGTGCCGGGGGTGCTGGGCGCGATCTGCCTCTCGCTGGCCGCCATCGCGCTCTGGCAGTTGCCCTTCGACTGGCGCGGCGCGCTGATGATCCTCGTCGCGTTCATCCTGCTGTTTGTCGATCTCTTCGTGCCCTCCCTGGGGTTACTCACCGTCGGCGGCCTGGCCCTGATGGTGGCTGGCTCGTACGTGCTCTTCGACGAGTCGCAGGGCGTCGCCATCTCCCGGCCGCTGATCTGGGCGGTAGCCATCCTGCTCGCCCTGATGTTTGCCGCCATCGGCGGCTTCGCGCTGGCCGTGCTGCGGCGCAAGCCCACCACCGGCCGCGAGGGGATGATCGGCATGGTCGGCACCGTGCGCCAGACGCTCGATCCGGACGGCATGATCTACATCGATGGCGCGCTCTGGCAGGCCACGGCCGCCCCGAACGCCGCTGAGGCCCTCACGCCGATCCACGAGCGCGTCCCGGTCACCGTCACCGGCATGGATGGGCTGCGCCTCTTTGTGCGCCGCGCCACCGCCGAGGAAGCGGCCGGCGCCGGGGTCGTGGTCATCGGGGACCGGCGCGCCGTCATTCCGGAACCCACGGTGTCCGGCATCCCGACCACCTGACGGGGCAACGACAGCCTGGCGCCAAACGCCGTACAGGAGTACCTACCGTGAACGTCGCTTTCGCCCTCCTGATTCCGCTCCTCATTCTCATCCTGATCATCCTGGGCGCGATCGTGCGCGTGGTGCGGGAGTACGAACGCGGCGTCGTCTTCCGCCTCGGCCGCCTCGTCGGGCCGCGCGGCCCCGGGCTGATCCTGCTGGTGCCCTTCATTGAGCGCATGCAGCGCATTGACCTGCGCACGGTCACCCTCGATATCCCGGCGCAGGAGGTGATCACCCGCGACAACGTGACGGTGCGCGTCAATGCGGTGGCCTACTTCCGGGTGGTCGATCCCAACGCGGCCATCGTCAACGTGACCGATTACAACCGCGCCACCTCCCAGATCGCGCAGACGACGCTGCGCTCGGTGCTGGGCCAATCAAGCCTGGATGACCTGCTCTCGGAGCGGGAGACGATCAACACACGGCTGCAGCAGATCATCGACGAGCAGACCGAGCCGTGGGGTGTCAAGGTCAGCATCGTTGAGGTGAAGGACATCGAGTTGCCGCAGACCATGCAGCGGGCGATGGCGCAGCAGGCCGAAGCCGAGCGCGAGAAGCGGGCGAAGATCATTCGCGCCGAGGGCGAATTCCTGGCGAGCCAGCAACTCGCTGACGCCGCGCGGGTGATTTCCGAGAACCCGATTGCGCTGCAGTTGCGCTACCTGCAGACGGTTAGCGAGATCGGAACGGAAAACAGCACCAGCATCGTGTTTCCCGTTCCCATCGACATGTTGAACGGTCTGATCGGCGGATTCACCGGGACGAACAATGGCCCTGGCGCCGGTAGCGCGCCAACCAGTGCGCCCACCATCACCGTGCTGGAGCCGCGCCCAGGCCCGGACGAACCGCGCTCCTGAGGCACCGTGTCACGCGCAGCCGGGCTGCGTCGTCTCCTGTGTGAAGGAGGGTCCGCGCTGCCAACCGGCGCGGACCATGACGATGCACCAGGAGGTTTGCCGTGAGCACGCACGCGTCCCAGATCACTGCCACCGCGCCCCAGAGCGCCACCGAACCGTTCCTTTCCTACCGCCCGCTCCTCTTCTCGATTGCCTACCGCATGCTGGGCAGCGTGGCAGACGCGGAGGATGCGCTGCAGGAAACCTGGCTGCGCTGGCACCGCGCCCAGGAGCAGGGCGAGGAGATTCGCAACCTGAAGGCGTGGCTGACCACCACCCTCAGCCGCATCTGCCTCGATCAGCTTGGGTCGGCGCGGGTCAAGCGCGAGCAGTACGTGGGCGCGTGGCTGCCGGAGCCGCTCGCAGGCTCCACGCCGGACGTGGCCGACACCGCGCTCGACCACGAATCGCTCTCCACGGCCTTCCTGGTGCTGCTGGAATCGCTCTCCCCCAAAGAGCGCGCGGTCTTCCTGTTACACGATGTCTTTGCCTATGACTTCGCCACCATCGCCGGCATCGTCGGCGAGTCCGAGACCTACTCCCGGCAGTTGGCGCGGCGCGCCCGCGCGCACATGGTTGCCCGCGGCCCTCGCTACGAGGTAGACGATGCGCAGCGCGAGCGGCTGACCGCGCGCTTCATTGAGGCGGTTTCCAACGGCGACATGGCGGCGCTCACCGCCGTGCTGGCGGACGATGTGGTGGCCACGGCCGACGGCGGCGGCAAGGTCCATGCGGCCCGCAAGCCGGTGATTGGCAGCACCACCGTCGCCACCTTCCTGTTGCGGCTCTTCGATATCCTGCCGATCCGGCCGGAACTGCGGCCCCAGGCGATCAACGGCGAACCCGGCGCGCTCACAATGATCGACGGCGCCATCGGGAACGCGGTGACCTTCGATTACGACGGCGACCGCATCACGCACCTGTACATCCAGGTCAACCCGGACAAGCTGGAGCCGCTCGCCGCCGCCCTGCATACGCCAATCGCGGACTGGAAGGCGCTCCTGCCGCAGCGCGCAACGGGGGCAACCAAATGAGCGGGCCACACCCGCAGGCCACGCTGCTGATTGCGCCGGCGCACGATGCGTCTCCGGGGGAGGTGAAGCGGCGTGCGCCAGCGACCGTACAGGCCGGCCTCTGGATCATGGGCCTCTTCGGGCTGTACGCCGGGCTGCAACAGCAGTTCCTGCCGCGTGTGTTCTACGACCAGTTCCCCGGTTTCGGCATGGCCTGGGTCTCGCCGGACGGCCCGTTCAATGAACACCTGATGCGGGACCTGGGCGGCGCGAACCTGGCGCTCACCTTCCTCATCTTCCTGGCCATCGCCCGGCCCACGGTGTACCTGGTGCGCGGCGTGGCCATCGCCACGCTCATCGCGCAGGTTCCCCACTTCGTCTATCACGCGCTGCACCTGGACCTGCTGCCCAACACGCTGGAACGCGCGCTGCAGACCATCTCGCTCGGGCTGGTGCTGCTGATCCCGGTGCTGGTCCTGATCGCCTCGCGCGAAATGCAGGAGGGGCCAGCGGGTTCCTGACCGGCGCCGCGCGGGGGTCGCGTCGCCAATGTGGCGCGACCCCCCGCTGCGCGTGCCGCTACGGGCGGCAGCAGCCCTGGCCGCACGTGCCGCCGCAGGTGTAGCCATTCGGACAGCATTCACCATTGCCGCACGAGTGGTAGTTGGTGGGGCAGCAGCCATCGCCACCATTCACGCACACGGTGTAGCCGGCCGGGCAACAGCGCCCGTTCGAGCACGTCACGCCGGTGCAGACGCATTTCCCGTCCTGGCACACCTCATCGCGCTGGGGGTTGCGTGGGTCGCGCGGGCAACTCACCGAGCACGCGCCACAGTTCTCTCGATCCGTCTTCACATCGACACAGAACTCGACGCCAGCGATGGGGCAAACGGCCCTGGGCTGCTCACAGGGCGCGCACTTGCCGTTCAAGCAATACTGCGCGGCGCCACACACGTTGCCACACGCCCCGCAGTTGTTGCGATCAATCGTCTCCATCACGCAGGCGCCATCGCAGCAGATGCCGGCCCCACACCCCTTGGGGCACGTGTCCTTCTGCCGCTTCTTCTTTTTCTTCTTGTTCTTCTTCTGTTTGCCTGCGGCTTGCTCAATGGCGCCCAGGGACAAACTGCCGCCAGCGGTCAGGCCACCCAGGATGAGACCCAGCCGGCGGCGTGTTGAAGCGGCGCACAGCGTACGGGCCATGGCATCGAAGTGTTGAGGGTCCATCGGGAGCACTCCTCCTCATCCGCCCTGCGAAACGCTGACTGGAGCACGGAAAAAGGAGACGGGCGGCCAGGAACACACTATGCTGAGGGGAGTGCCGGGTCCATAGTGAAAAATCATCAGCGATGCCACGCTCGCCTGACCTACCGCACCTCCCGGAGCCGCTGACGCGGTTCTTCGGCCGCGACCAGGACATCGCGGAGGCCAGCGCGCGGCTGCGAAGTGGGCAGACGCGGCTCCTGTCGCTGACGGGCGCGGGGGGTGTTGGCAAATCGCGCCTCGCCCTGCAGATCGCGGCGAAATTGCACGATCAGTTGGCGGATGGCGTCGTCGTTGTGCCGCTCAGCGCCGTCTCCGACGCCGGCCTGGTCCTCTCGTCGATCATGCTGGCCGCCGGCATTGAAGGCGAAATCGACGCAGACCCCGCCAGCCTGCTCAGGAGGCGCCTGGCGCAGCAGGAGTTGCTGCTCCTGCTCGACAACTTCGAGCAGGTCACGGCAGCATGCCCCGCCCTGGGCGATCTGCTCGCCGCCTGCCCGAACGTGCGGGCCCTCGTCACCAGCCGCGTGCCACTTCACCTTGCTGGCGAACACGTCCTTGCGGTCGCACCGTTCCCTGTCCCGGATATCCCTGCCCACCCGGACGCAGATCTGCCGGCGCTGGCGGCAACCGAGGCTATCGCGCTCTTTTGCGATCGTGCGCGGGCGGTTTGCCCCACGTTTGCGCTCACCGCCAGCAATGTGCGCGATGTGGCAACTATCTGCCGCCGCTGTGACGGCCTGCCCCTCGCCCTCGAACTCGCGGCCGCCCGGATGCGTCTGCTTGCGCCCAACGACCTGGCCGTGCGGCTCGAACAACGGTTGCCCCTGCTGACCGATGGGCGGCGCGACCAGCCAGATCGACTCCGGACCATGCGCCACGCCATCGCCTGGTCCTACGACCTGCTCAATGCTGATCAGCGGCGGCTCTTTCGCCAGCTCTCCGTCTTCGCCGGGGGCTTCGGCATCTCAGCGGTCGAGCATGTCGCGGCGCCCGCACCGGGCGCGCTCGCGGTTGACCTCCTGGGGGATCTCATCGATGCCTCGCTGATCCAGCGCATCGCCGGGCCAGGGGAGATGGCCCGGTTCTCGATGCTGGAGACCATCCGCGAGTACGGCCTAGAGCAACTGGCGGCGGCCGGAGAGGAAGACGCGGCGCGTGACGTCCAGGTTGCCTGGTGCATCGGCTTCGCCGAGGATGCCGGATCACGCCTGGCCGGCCCCGATCACCTCCTGTGGTGGCATCGCCTCGAAGCTGAGGTGGCCAATATCCGCCAGGCGCATGCCTGGCTTTTTCTGCGGCAGGATGCCGAGCGGGCCCTGCGACTGGGATCGGCGCTCGGGTGGTTCTGGGCGGTGGCCGGGTATTACGGGGAGGGCCGCGCGCTCTATCGCCAACTGGCGGCCATGCCGGCGGCGCCCCACTACCCGGCGCTGTTGGCCCAGGTGCTCAGTGCGGCAGGTAACCTCGAACACTGGCTCGACAATATTGACGTGGCCGAATCGCTCTATCAGCGCCAACTCGCGCTGAGCCGCTCCATCCCGGATCAGGAGGGGGTTGTCAGCGCCTTGCGGGCGCTGGGGAGCATCGCGATCGATCGCGCCGATCTGGATGCCGCCGAGGGCTGCCTGACCGAGGCAACCGCGCTGGCGCCCGCCGGCTCGGCCTGGGATACGGCGGCGATCGCCAATCTGCTGGGGATCGTGGCGTTCGGCCGGGGCGACTATCACGCCGCAGCCCACGCTTTCGAAGCGGCAATCCGGGGCTGGCACGCCATTGACGACACGGGACACGTTGGAGCCGCTCGGGTCAACCTTGCCCGGGCGGCCCTCGCCAGCGGGAAGCTGCGCGAGGCGGCGGAAACACTGGGGCAGGTGCTGGAGGTCATTCAGCCAGAGGTTGGCGACGACATGATCACGAGCGATTGTCTGGAGGTTGCAGGGGGAATCGCGCGGGCCACCGGTGACGCCAGAGACGGCCTGCACCTGCTGGCGGCTGCCAACGCCATGGTTCACCGCATGGGCGTCAAGCGCCGTCCACCATTCGCGGACTTCGCTCAGCAGCAGGCAACGACAGCTCGCCTGAGACTCAACCGGCGGGAGGCGGCGGAGGCATGGCAGGCGGGGGGAACCCTCACGCTGGAAGCCGCCCTTAGCCTGACCCGGCTCGCGGTGGCTGCTGGCAGCACCATGCCGCTGGCCACCAGCGAGGACGGCCTCGGCCTTGCGTCGCTCACCGTCCGCGAGGAGGAAGTGCTGCGGCTCGTCGCCAGCGGCCAATCGGACAAGGAGATCGCGCAGGTCCTGGGCATTGCCCGCTTTACCGTGTCCAATCATGTCTCCAACATCCGGGCCAAGCTCTCCGCGCCCTCCCGCGCCGCGCTCGCGGCGGTTGCCGTGCGCAACGGGTTGGCCTGATCGAGGGGCTCCGACTCTCCGGCCGGGTTCCCCGTACAATCGCCCCAGGAACACTCCAGGAATCAGCAGCGAGGGATGCCTGTGCCTGAGAACGTGCGCCGCCACGAATCCATTGACCACGTGAACCCCACGGACGCCGGCCTGATGGACCCGGAAGGCAACGACGTGCCGGGCACCGGTATCTTTGGCGACGAAACCGTGGTCAAGGACATCAACCCGGATGGCCCGGCGGGCATTTACCCGGACGCGCCCGCCCACACGGGCGGCGTGGCGCACCCTGGGCCGACCCCGGCGACGGTCGAGGACGCCATCGAGCAGCCGAGTGATCTCCGCTAGCGCTGGCGTTCAGGTCATGGCTTACGACGCGTGGCTACCCCTGAAGGAGTGGACCAGGACGGTCACGTAGCAACTACGAGATGATGATGTCCGTGTCGCAACGCATGCCGGCAGGCTGGGAGGCCCTGTGAAAATCACCCGCGCGACCACCTACGTGGTGGGAAACCCCTGGAAGAACTGGCTGCTGGTGCGGCTGGATACCGACGAGCCGGGCCTGTACGGCGTTGGCGAGGGCACGTTGAATGCCTTCGCCCGCACGGTGGAGGCCGCCGTCCACGAGATGGCGCCCCGCTACGAGGGCATGGACCCCTTCCAGGTCGAGACCATCTACCAGCGAATGACGCGCGATCTCTACTCCGATGGTGGGCAGATCCAGAACAACGCCGTCGCCGCCATCGAGGAGGCGTGCTGGGACATCATCGGCAAGGTGACGGGCCGCCCCATCTACGATCTGCTGGGTGGCCGTTATCACGAGAGCCTGCCTGCCTACGCCAACGGCTGGTACACCGGCCCGCGCACCCCGGAGAGCTTCGCGGAGCGCGCGGCCGAGGTGGTGGGGCGCGGCTACAAGGCGCTCAAGTTCGATCCCTTCGGCGCGGGCTGGCGCACCATGGACCCGCTGGACCGCAAACTCTCGCTGGACATCATCCGCGCGGTGCGCGAGACGGTCGGCCCGGATATCCAGATCATGATCGAAGGGCACCGCCGCTTCAGCGTCTCTGAGGCGATCTGGTACGGCGAGCGCATCGCCGAGTTCGATCCTACCTGGTTCGAGGAGCCGACCGACCACACCAAGATCGACGCGACAGCGGAGGTAGCGCGGCGGCTGGCCGTGCCAGTTTCGGCCGGGGAGAGCTTCTACACCACCCACCAGTTCGCGGAGCTCCTCAAGTACAACTCGGTCCACATCCTGCAGCCCGACCCATCGAACATGGGCGGCATCTTCCGCACGCGCATGGTGTGCGCCATGGCGGACGCCAACTACGCCGTGGTCGCGCCGCATCAGGCGCAGGGCCCGATTGCCACCGCCGTCTGCGTGCAGATCGGCGCGTGTACACCGAACCTGCTAGTGCAGGAACTCTTCGACGAGTTCAACGTTGACTGGGAGCGAGAGATCGTCACGCCGCCGGTCGAGGTGATCGATGGCCGCATCCAGATTCCGAGCGCACCCGGCCTGGGCGTGGACGTGAACTGGCAGGAAGCCGAGAAGCACCCCTACCAGGTGACGAACTTCCTGCCGCTCTTTGCGCCCGGCTGGGAGCGCCGCGAAGGCGAGAACGCCAACGTGCAAGCCGTGGCAGAGGGTGAGCAGGAGGCCGCCAGGCTCGAGGCCGCCGACCGGGCGGTCGATGAACTGTTCTCTGGCCGGGAAGATACCTTCGAACTCAAACACTAGCGGCCCGCCGCGATACGGAATGCCCGTGGCGTGCGTCTCTGTCGGCATGGGGCCGGTGAACGCTGGCCCCAACCGCCTGCCACCATCAGCCTACGCACCCGGGAGTGCCTTTCATGACGCTTCGCCTTCGCCTCAATCGTCGCCAGGTGATGATCGCTGCCGGGAGTAGCATGGCCACGCTGCTGGCGCGCCCCAGCCTGGGGGTGCTGGCCCAGGACGACGCGACACCCGCGCCGGTCGCTGTGGGGACGCCAACCGCCGGCTCCGGCCTGATCAAGCCCACCGGGCCCGGCGCGGTGCCCAGCACGGGCGCCAGCCGGCCAGGGCCGGTCAACCAGGTGCGCAATCGCGCCGTGTCGCCCGTCGTCTCGCCGGTCGGCCTGACGATCGAGAGCATCGGGGTGGATGCCGGCATCGAGCCGCTGCGCGTGGTGGATGGCGCGATGCAGGATCCCAGCGGGCCCTGGGAAGTGGCGTGGTACGAGAACCTTGGCACGCTGGGCGCACCGGGGAATGTGGTGATGGCCGGGCATATCGATTACTGGAACGTCGGGCCGTCGGTCTTCTACAACCTGGGCAGCGTGCAGCCGGGCGCGGAGATCGTGGTGGCTGGCGACGACGGCCTGCAGTACCCCTTCACCGTCGAGTGGACCGAGTTGTTCACCTCGGACAATATGCCCATGGACGACGTGGCTGGTCCCACCGCAACCCAGAGCCTGACGCTCATCACCTGCGGCGGCGCGTTCGACTACGTGAACGGCGAGTACCTGAGCCGCACCGTGGTGCGCGCCACGCGGAGCGGCCCCGGAATCCCGGTCACGTGAGCGAACCTCCACGGGATGTCCGGCCCGCCCGGCGTGAGGACCTCCCGGCCGCGGCGCACATCAAGGCCAGCGGCGACGCCGAGATGGGACGCCGGGTCCACCCGTTCCTGGCGGGCGACGAGCCGGACCTGGCGGCGATGACGGCCCGCACCCTGAGCCTGCTCACCACGCTGCACGAGGAGAACCCGGACCAGGTCTGGGTCGCCGGCGCTGGCGGGCGCGTGGCGGGGATGGCTGCAGCGGTCCTCCGGGGGCGCCACGGGCATGTCGTCGCCTACTTCGTCGACCCTGGGCAGCAACAGCGGGGGCTGGGCGGCCTGCTCCTTGCGGCGCTGCTCGCGGCCTGCCGCCAGCACGGCTGCGACATCTTCACGCTCCAGAACTCGGATGATCCCCGCGCCATGACCCACTACGCCCGCCACGGGTTCCGCCCCACCCTGCCCCACCTGGTCTGGGCGGCGGAGGCGCTTGCCCCGACCGGCGACCCGCCCGCGCACCTCCGTGCCGACGCGATCGGCGACGAAGCCACGCTGCGCACGGCGGGCGATATCGACAAGGCGGTGCGCGGCGTCCGCCGCCTGGACGATCTACGCCGCTGGGCAGCCGAGGGCACGGGCCTGCTGCTGCTCGACCGCCTCAGCGGCACCCCGCGCGGCTACGCCTTTCTGCGGGACGATCACGGCGCGGTGCGCATCGGCCCGCTGGCGGCGAACGACGCGGCGGACGTGGCGCCGGTCCTGGACCACACCCTGCACCACGCCGCGACCTTGCCCGCGACCTCCTGGCGCATCGCTTTCCCGGCTGAGAACTTGGCAGCGGTGCCGGTACTGCTGGCCTGGGGCTTCCGCCCGGTCTGGAGCGTCGCCACGATGGCGACTGGCACGGCGGGGCAGATGGACCGCTATGTGTTGCATGATCTGAATTGGCTGTAGTGAGACATATCGTGTTCAATCGAATCAGTGGTGACATGCCGCGATTCACGGTTCCACTGGAACGAACTCAGCAACTACCTCCTCATCCACGAGCGCCAGGTTCAGGCTTGTGTCGATGAAGGATTCGTTGTGTCTGATGAGCTGCATGCAGTCATCACCCGAGATCGCCAGAAGCGGTCGGCTACGGTCGCGCTCAAGGGTCGGCTTACCTGCGTGCATGATGTGTTTCTTGACACTGAAGTGCGCCTGGAGGTCATGGAACGCGGCGGCAGCACCTGGGTCAGGCTCGGTGACTGCAAGTATCACGCGGGTATCGCGGGCGACGCGCCCCGGACGATCTTTCGCTGTGACACGGCCCATCCCTACCCTGAGCACGAGGACAACTACCACAAGCATTACTTCAACCATGCGACCTGGGAAGAGGTCGGCACGCCAGCATGGATTGGCAGGAAGCGCCGGCCCCATCTTGGCGAGGTACTCGAAGAGCTTCAGGTATGGTGGCGTAACACCGGGCAACGCTTGATCCGCTGAGACCACTCCGCCTCATTTCGCGGCCAGGAACCACCGCCAAACGGACATAGCAGAAACACTAGTAGCATCGCTACTGATACTATTCCGCAGTTGATGTTCTTTTCGGGGCGCCGCCGCGCGCTTCGTCACGCGCCAAAGGTAGACTTGCGCGGTGGAAACCACCCTCACCGCTGAAGACCGCGATATCAGTCGCGCTACAGCCCTTGCCCAGATCGTCGTTCGCTGCATGGCGTGTGGCCGCCAGTACGATGGCGTCACGCCGCGTACGGCCTGCACCGCGTGCGGCGGCCTGCTCGATGTCGTCGTGCCGCTCAACCCGCTCACCCCGGCTGATCTGGGGCAGGGCCTGCCAGAGGCGGCGCGCCACTCCGGCGTCTGGCGCTACTGGCCGCTGCTGCCGCACCTGCCGGGCGATGCCATCGTCAGCCGCTGGGAGGGGAACACCGCCCTCTACCGCGACGACCGCCTGGCCCGCTTCGCCGGGTTACAGGATGGCGCGCTGCGCCTGAAGCACGAGGGGCAAAATCCGACCGGCTCCTTCAAGGACCGCGGGATGACGGTGGGGGTGAGCCACGCGAAGGCGGTGGGCGCGAAAATCATCGCCTGCGCCTCGACCGGCAACACCAGTGCCTCGCTGGCCTCGTACGCCGCCGCCGCCGGCATTCCGGCGCTGGTGCTGGTGCCCGCCACCAGGATTTCCGCCGGCAAGATCGCGCAGACCATCGCCTACGGGGCGAAGGTGGTGCAGATCGACGGCGACTTCGACCGGGCGCTTGCGCTGCTGCGGGAACTGACCGCTGCCTACGATGTCTATCTGGTCAACTCGGTCAACCCCTTCCGGCTGGAGGGGCAGAAGACGATCATGTTCGAGCTGCTGGAGCAACTGAACTGGCAGGCGCCGGACTGGATCGCGCTGCCGGGCGGCAACCTGGGCAACACCTCTGCGTTTGGCAAGGCGCTGGCCGAGCTGCATCAGGTCGGCCTCATCGACCGCATCCCGCGCCTGGCCGTGATCCAGGCCGCTGGCGCGGCGCCCTTCGCCCACTACTTCCAGTCGGGCTTCGAGGAGTACGAGGCGGTCCACGCCGAGACGGTGGCGACTGCGATCAAGATCGGCGACCCGGCCTCCACGCCGCGCGCCCGCCGCTCCATCGAGGTGACTCACGGCTGGGCGACCACCGTCACCGACGACGAAATCCTGGACGCCAAGGCGGTGATCGACAGCGCGGGGATTGGCTGCGAGCCGGCCTCTGCTGCCTCCCTGGCTGGGCTGAAGAAGCTGCGGGCGGAGGGCGTGATCCTGCCGGAGCACACCGCCGTCGGGCTGCTGACGGGGAATATCCTCAAGGACACCGACGCGGTCACCAGCTACCACTTCGAGGATGTCAACGGTGCGCCCCGCGCCGCCGCGAACCGGCCGCTGCGCGTTGCCGCCGAACTCTCCGCGCTGGAGCAGGCACTGGCCGATGCGCTTCACGGTTAGAACCCCCGCCTCCTCCGCCAACCTCGGTCCCGGATTCGATGCGCTCGGGCTGGCGCTCGACCTCTGGAACGAGGCGGTCATCGACACCGACGGGCCAGCCAGGCAGATCATCCTGGAGGGCACCGAGACCGCCCTGCTCGATGGCCGCGAGAACCTGACCCTCACCGCCATGCAGCGCCTGGCCGACGAGGTTGGTCAGCCGCTGCCGGGGTTTTCGCTGGTGGTGCGAACCGATGTCCCGGTGGCGCGCGGTCTGGGGTCGTCGGCGGCCGCCCTGGTCGCCGGCCTGGTGGCAGCCAACCGCCTGCTGGGCGACCCGCTCACGGTGTCCCAGCTCTTCTCGATCGCCTGGCAAATGGAAGGGCACGGCGACAACGTGGGGGCCTCGCTCTACGGCGGGGCCGTGCTGGCCGTCCCGGAGGTGCCGGACCCGGTTCAGCTCCTGACGCACGGCAGCCCGGACCTGTGCGTGATCGTCTTCATTCCGGAAGCCACGGGGCTCACCCGCGCCGCCCGCGCCGCGTTGCCGCCCACGATCCCGCACGCGGACGCAGCCTTCAACATCGCGGCCTCGGGCGGCCTCGTGCTCGGGCTGCACACCGGCGATGTGCGGCTGATCTCCGCCGGGATGCATGACCGCCTGCACGAGCCCTACCGCGCGCGCCTCTTCCCGCACCTGGAGGGCATGACCGCCGCCGCGCGCAGCGCCGGCGCACTTGGCGCGTGCCTCAGCGGGGCAGGCCCCTCGATCCTGGCGCTCTGCACGCCGGACACCTGCGAGGCGGTCTCTGCCGCTTACCTGCGCGTCGCCGAGAGCATGACCGAGGTTGGCGTCGTGCGCCAGCTCAGCGTCGTCACCGACGGCGCGGAGATCATCGACGACCTGGGCCGCGTGGAACGCCCGGCATCGCGGATGGCAACAGCCCGGCCGGGGCAGCACTAGACGCACCCGCAGCAGCCCTCCCCCCCAGCCCCGCTCCCGATGCGCGGGAGAAAGGTGTGTTGCCCTGCGGAGCCGGGGCTACATCGGGGTGGCAACGCCTTGCGCCGCCCAGCGGGCGCGCGGACGGCTCCCCTCGCCCGGTGCGCGGGAGAGGGGTTGGGGGTGAGGGTTCTTCAGCGTCGGGCCCGCCTCGACCCGACCACCTCCCCTAGGGGATCAACGCGTACACCCGCGAAGGCCCGCCGGAGTTCAGGTCGAACTTGGGCGCGCCGATGATGATGGTGGCGCCGGCGGCCGGGACATCATCCAGCCCGGCCAGGCCCTCGATGCCGTAGCGGCCCGCGCCGAGGATGGCGATGTGGGTGCCGAAGTCGGTCGAAGCGCCGTAGTCCTGGCTCAGGGTATCGACGCCGATGCCAGCAATCCCCTTCTCCAGCAGCATGGCCGCCGCCTCTGGGTGGAAGCCGGGGTAGTGCTGCACGCCGTCGGCATCCAGGTTCACGAACGCCTCGGGATCACCGACCTTGGCCGCCCACCCGGAGTTCATGGCCACGAAGGCATTGGCCGGGATATCGCCGTTAGCGCTCTCCCAGGCGGTGACATCGTCCGGCGTAACCTGTGAGTCGGCGTCCTGGGCGGCCTTCTCCCGGATGTCGATCACGATCATGGGTACCACGAAGTTCTGCACCGGCAACTGCCAGGCGTACTCCGCGCCCTCGAAGAAGTGGACCGGGGCATCGAGGTGCGTGCCGGTATGCTCCACGTAGTTCAACTCGTTCGCGTAGAAACCGTCATCGGCGAACGTCTTGAACGGCGTGATCACCGGGGTGGGGTTCCCCGGCCAGACCGGAATGGTGGGCGTGATCAGGTGCGTCAGGTCAACGATCTGGGTGTAGCTGCCCACGGCAACCGGCAGCGCGCCTGGCCCCATGGCCATCGGCGCAGCGGCGGGCGTGGCATCCTGAGCGTGGACATGCGGCGCCAGGCGCGAGGCAACCGCAGCGGCCGCGGCCGCGCCGGCCAGCCCAAGCAACCCGCGCCGGGACATCTCTTCCTTCACGCGCTGCATGACGTACGGGGAACACATGGTCCTGCCCTCCTGGCCTACCCGTTCGGAGTTCCGGCCGCGCGGCCGGTCTTTCGTTCGTGACGTGCTACACATCTTACGCAATAACCGGCCAGGTAGGTATGCGCATGACTGACCAGAACGACCAATCGGCAATCACCGTCGCTCGTGCCCTCCGTACAGCCCGGGCGCGCCTCGCGGCAGCCGGGTTGGAGACGCCCGGCCTGGACGCCGAGGTGCTGCTGCGCCACGTCCTGGGCTGGGACCGAACCCAGATCCTCACCCGGCCGGAAACGGAATTGCTGGCGGACGATGCTGCCCGCTACGAGGCGCTGCTGACCGAACGTGAGCGTGGGCAACCCGTGGCGTACCTGACCGGGGAGCGCGAGTTCATGGGGCTGCCCTTTGCTGTCGGGCCGGGGGTACTCGTCCCGCGCCCGGAAACCGAGATCCTGGTGGAGTGGGCGGCCGACTGGCTGCGCCCGGGCGGGCGGGACCGCGTGGTGGATGTCGGGACGGGGTCGGGCGCGATCGCGCTCAGCCTGGCGCACCTGCTCGGCGCGGCGTGGGGCGGGCGCATCACCGGCATCGATATCTCCCCCGAGGCGCTGTGGGTGGCCGCGCGCAACCGCGCCAGCCTGGGCCTGGACGACCGTGTGACCCTACGCCGGGGCAACCTGCTGCGGGATGAGGCAACCCACGTCGATCTGATCCTGGCAAATCTGCCCTATCTCCGTCCGGAGCAGGTGGATGGCAACCCCGATCTCACCGCCGAACCCCGCCTGGCGCTGGATGGCGGCGCGGACGGCCTGGACCTGGTGCGGGACCTGCTCGCCGATGCGCCGCGGGTGCTGGCCCCGGGCGGGGCCATCGGGCTGGAGATCGACCCCAGCCAGGCGCAGGCCGTGCAGGCCCTGGCCCGGGCCACCTTCCCGGAGGCGGCAGTCACCGTGCTCCATGACCTGGCCGGGCACGCCCGGCACGTCATCATCGAGACCGAGGACGCGTAGGCGCGGCGAGACAAAGCGCGATACCATGCGGCAGGTAATCCGCAGCGCGCGGCTTCACCGCGCCGGTATCACGAGCAGACATGGGTGTTATCCGCGTCCTCCCGGACGATCAGATCGAAGAGTTGCTGCGCACGGCCATCGTGGGGCGCATTGCGTGCTGCGCGCACGGGGCGCCCGGCGATGGCCGCCCCTACCTGGTGCCGCTTGCCTACGGCTACGACGGCGAGGCGATCTACGCCCACTCTGGCCCCGGCCGCAAGCTCGATTTCATGCGGGCCGAGCCCCGCGTGACCTTCGAGGTGGACCGCGCCACCGCGCCTGACCGCTGGCAGAGCGTGGTGGCGGAAGGAACCTTCGAGGAGATCACCGACCCGCGGGCGCGGCTCGCCGCCCTGCGCACGCTCTACCCGCCGCCAGTGGAGATCCCGGAGCTGGGGGCGCACACCGTCGTGTTCCGCCTGCGCCTGACCAGCAAATCCGGGCGGTACGAACTCCCTGACTAACGCGCATTCACTTGGGTCTCAAGCACACAAGGAGGATATCTCTGTGGCGGCAAGCTGGCTGTCTGAGCTTACGGGAACGACGAAGTCGATCATCGGCATGGTGCACCTGCCGGCGCTGCCGGGCACGCCGCTCTACGATGCCGCGGGCGGCATGCAGCACATCCGGGACTGGGTGCGCCGCGACCTGGAGGCGCTGCAGGACGGCGGCATCGACGCCGTCATGTTCTGCAACGAGAATGACCGCCCCTACCGCCTGGATGCCGACGCCGCGAGCGTGGCAGCCATGGCCGATGTGGTCGCTTCGGTGCGCGATGAAGTGCGCGTCCCCTTTGGTGTCAACGTGCTCTGGGACCCTCACGCCACCCTGGCCGTGGCGGCGGCCACCCAGGCGGCCTTTGCCCGCGAAATCTTCACCGGCGCGTTTGCCGGGGATTTCGGCATGTGGGTACGCAGCGCGGGGGATACCTTCCGCTACCGGCGCGAGATTGGCGCGGAGAACGTCCGCCTCATCTTCAACATTAACGCCGAGTTCGCAGAGCAGATCGCGCCGCGCCCCTTGCCGGTGTTGGCGAAGTCGGTCATCTTCTCCTCCATGCCCGATGCCATCTGTGTCTCCGGCGGCATCACCAGCCAGGCGGTCGTGACGAACAACGTGGCGGAGGTGGCGGAGGCCATCGCCGGGTCAGGCGTGCCCCTGCTGATCAACACCGGGTTCCGGGCCAGCAACGCCGCCGAGCAACTGCGGCACGCCGACGGCGCCATCGTCGGCTCCAGCCTGAAGCAGGACGGCGTCACCTGGAACGCGGTCGACGCCGCGCGGGTCAAGGAACTCATGACGATCGTGCGCGGCGCGGAGTAGCGCAGGGCACGCATCTTGCGGAACCCACCGTGCTCACGCAAAGACCCGCTGGTGGCTTGACGCCAGCGGCTTTGCGTATCAGGATGCACACACAGACGTAGCGCACAGAATTTTCACGGCCGCGTTACGCTCTGGCATCTTGCATCGCCTGTGGCCGCGTTGGCCCCAGATGCGACGGCTGAGCACCGTTGCCCGGTCGCCTTGCAGTGGTGAAGGAGGTTCCATTGGCGGATCAGCACACCAACTCGCCCGTTACCCGGCTCATGGCCGAAACCCTCACCGGGAAGCTCTCCCGCCGTGATGTCATGAAGCGCGCGTCGGCGCTCGGGCTGAGCGCCCCGCTCATTGGCGTCATGCTGACGGCACAGGCCCATGTGGCCGCCGCCCAGGACGCCACGCCCACAACGCCGGGCGCGACCATTGTGGCGCCGGAAGGGCTGCCCGATCTCAGCGGCAAGAGCATCGCGATCATCCTGGGCCAGGATGGCCCGGTGGTGCCGTGGGAAGAAGCCGCCTGCGCGGTCTTCACGGAAGCCACCGGCTGCAGCGTGACGCGCACCTCCGGCCCGGAATCCGCGACGGAGCGGCTGGCGCAGTACCAGCAGTTGCTGGCCGCGCAGGCGAGCGATGTCGACGTGATGATGATCGACGTCATCTGGCCCGGCATCCTGGCGCAGCATGCGGCGGACCTCTCCGGCGCCATCGGCTGGCAGGGCGCGGAGTACTTCGAGCGAATCGTCGCCAACAACACCGTGGGCGGCAAGCTGGTCGGAATTCCGTGGTACACGGACGCCGGCATTCTCTACTACCGCACGGACCTGCTGGAGAAGCACGGCTTCGAAGCGCCGCCGCAGACCTGGACGGAACTGGAAGAAATGGCGACCGCCATCCAGGAGGGCGAGCGCGGCGACAATCCGGACTTCTACGGCTTCGTCTGGCAGGGCTCGGCCTACGAGGGCCTCACCTGCGACGCACTGGAGTGGCAGTACTCCAACGGCGGCGGCGTGATCGTGGAAGAGGATCTCACCGTCAGCGTCAACAACCCGCAGGCCATCGCCGCGTTCGAGCGCGCCAAGGGCTGGGTCGGCACCATTTCGCCGCAGGGCGTCACGACCTACAAGGAAGAGGATGCGCGCGGCGTCTGGCAGGCCGGCAACGCGGCGTTCATGCGCAACTGGCCGTACGCCTACTCGCTCGGCCAGACGCCGGATTCGGCCGTGCGCGACAAGTTCGATGTCACCCAACTGCCGATGGGCGATGGCGAGAACGCCACGCACGCGGACTGCCTGGGGGGCTGGCAGATCATGGTGTCGGCCTACTCAGAGAACCAGGATGCGGCCACCGCGTTCGCGCAGTTCCTGACCTCCGTCGAGCTGCAACGGTCGCTCGCCATCGAGCAGAGCCGCCTGCCAACCATCGTCTCGCTCTACGATGACGCTGATGTCCTGGCGGCCAACCCGTTCTTCGGGGCGCTGAAGGATGTCTTCCAGGGCGGCGCGGTGGCTCGCCCATCGACGGTCACCAGCGACCTCTACAACGATGTGTCGACGGCCTACTTCACCGCCGTCAACGAGATCCTGACCGGTCAGGCGGCCGATGCTGCCGCCCGGGTGGCTCAGTTGCAGACCGACATCGAGGCGATCGTCGCCGAGTTGTAACGGCGCTCCGGGTCACCTTCGTACGCCAGGCGGGGTTGATCCCGCCTGGCGTTCGCCGCACTGGGGATCACGATGAGTGTCAATGTCGACATTGCCCCCCTTCCCGAAACCGTCAGACCACCCAGACCCTGGGATGCCCCGACCACCAAAGTGGGCCGCAGTCGTGAGCGGCTGGCCTGGTTACTCGTCACTCCCAGCCTGCTGGTCGTGCTCATCGTGGCGCTCTACCCCCTCATCCAGACCTTCCGGCTCAGCTTCACGAACACCCGCCTGGCGAGCGCGCGCGAGCCGCGCTTCGTGGGCCTGGACAACTACGCCAGCCTGCTCACCGAGGATGCGTTCCGCAACACCATCTGGCACACCGTGGTCTTCACCGTGGCCTCGGTGTCCCTGGAAACCCTGCTTGGCCTGGCCATTGCGCTGGTGATTCACTCCAACTTCCGGGGGCGCGGCGCGGTGCGCACCGCCATGCTGGTGCCCTGGGCCATCCCGACGGTGGTCTCGGCCTCCATGTGGCAGTGGATGTACAACGACGTCTTCGGCGTGATCAACGACATCCTGGTCAACCGCCTGCACATCCTGGATCAGAAGGTGGCCTGGCTGGCCAACCCGGCCACAGCCCTCCCCGCGATCATCGCCGTGGATGTCTGGAAAACCACGCCCTTCATGGCCCTGCTGCTGCTGGCGGGCCTGCAACTGATCCCCGCCGATGTCTACGAGGCGTCGATGATTGACGGCGCGAACAAGGTGCAGCAGTTCTTCCAGATCACGCTGCCCCTGCTCAAGCCGGCGCTGCTGGTGGCGCTGATCTTCCGCACCCTGGATGCGTTCCGCGTCTTCGACGTGATCTACGTCATGAAGCAGTTTGCGCCGGAAACCATGACCGTCGCCGTCTACGCGCGGCAACAATTGATCGACCTCGCACGGCTGGGGCGAGGGTCCGCTGCCGCCGTGATCATCTTCCTCTGCATCCTGGTCTTCGTCATTGCCTATACCCGCCTGGTGAAAGTTGAGGAGATGTAGGTTATGGCGACTTCAACACTGCCGGCAACGCAGGCGGGCGCCGTCGAGGGCACCCGCGCGATCGAAGCCCCGCGCCAGGGCTTCAAGTTTGGCAAACTCATCCAGCGCGTCCTGTTCTGGGCGCTGATCGTCTTCATCCTGTTCTACACGCTCTTCCCGTTCTACTGGGCCATCGTCTCCTCGCTCACGCTGGATAGCCAGCTCTTCAACACGCCTGCCTCGTACTGGCCGAGCCAGATCGACTGGAGCCACTACCAGTTCGTGCTGCGCAACGACGACTTCATCCGGGCGCTGCAGAACTCCGCCATCGTCTCGGTGGGCACGGTCGCCATCGCGCTGCTGATCGGCTCGCTGGCGGCGTACGCGCTGGGCCGCATGCAGTTTCGCGGCCGCACTGCGGTGCTCTACATCGTGCTCTCGATGACGATGTTCCCCGGCGTGGCCATCATCGGCTCGCTCTTCCTGATGATTCGCGGCGAGTGGCTGCTGAACACGCCGAACATCTACAACACCCGCATCGCGCTGGTGATTACCTACCTGATCTTCACCCTTCCCTTCACGATCTGGGTGATGACGCAGTTCTTCAAGGCGATGCCGGGCGAACTGGAAGAGGCGGCGCTGGTTGATGGCGCGGGGCCCATGCGCGTTTTCTGGCAGATTCTGCTGCCGCTGGCCGCGCCCGGCCTTGTCACCACTGGCCTGCTGGCCTTCATTGCGGCGTGGAACGAATTCCTGTTCGCCCTGACCTTCACCAACAACTACAACGCGCGCACCGTGCAGGTCGCCATCTCGCAGTTCTCGGGCCGGTCGGAGTTCGAATTGCCCTACGCGAACCGCATGGCGGCATCCGTGCTGGTGACGCTGCCGCTGATTGCGCTGGTCCTCATCTTCCAGCGCAAGATCCTGGCGGGCCTGACGGCGGGTGCGGTGAAGGGGTAGGTCGGGCCGTCACCCCAATCCCTCTCCCGAAGTACTTGCGCGGGAGAGGGGCTTTCCGCGCCGGTGGTGCGCGGGGATCGGCGTGGCGAAGCTGGTGATCCGCCTGCACGCAGCCGGTCGTCTCCCCTCTCCCGCGCATCGGCTGACAGGGGGAGGTGTCGCGGAACAGGCTGGGGGGCGGCCGCATCGCGGGCGTGGGCCGCGACGGCCAGCCCCGCGCCAGGAGCGGGGAGCACGACGCGGTGACAAGCCACGTTTTCGCCGCCCTCCTCCGCCAGCAACGACATCCCGTGCCACCACCCACCCTCATGTGTCGTCCTGAGCGAAGTCGAAGGATCTCGTTCCCAGCCGGCACGGTGTGAGGACGCCGCCCACTCTCAGGCAGCATCCTGCGCCCACCCTCATGTGTCATCCTGAGCTTGTCGAAGGATCTCGCTTGCCTCCACCACGCTCCGCCGTGCCGCCCACCTTCCCGGTCATCCTGACGCAGGAAGGGTCGCGTTCCCGGCCAACCACGGGCGAGGGGGCGGCGGGAGGGGAACCGGCTGGGCGGCCAGGTCGCGGCAGGGGCGAGGCTGGGCCGAGATCCTTCGACTTCGCTCAGGATGACACCTTGCGACGCGCACGCATCATCACCGCCGCTACGCTCAACCACACTTCCCTCTCCCGGTGCACCGGGAGAGGGGTTGGGTGTGAGGGCCATTTCCGGCTGAGTGCGCCCCGCCTCAGGTCCGGTACGTTTCGTCGATAGCGACGGCGGTCCCGGCCACCTCCACCGTCTCCAGCAGGCGCAGACTGGCGAGCAGGATGCGCGTTTGCTGCGCGGCGTCGCCGGGGGCGCCCATGGTCGCGCCCATCGGCGTGTCGGGGGCGGCGATGCGCGGCGCGCCGAGTTGGGCGGCAATGGTGGGCAGCGCAGCCACCAACACGGTGGGGATACCAGCATTCTCGATGAGTCTCTGCAAAATCACGGCAGAGCGGTGACAACTCCCTCAGCCGGCGGTGAACAGGACGGCGTCAGCATGCATCTCCCGCAGGTGCGAGAGGACGGCCGGCCCCAGCTTGTCGCGGACCATATCGAGGTCGCCGCCCCCGCCCTGGAAGCCGATGTGCGCGGCAGTCACGCTGCCGACGTGGCCGGCCGCCACCAGCTCCTGCAGCGGTTCCAGCGGCAGCATCACGTTGGGATCGCGGTTGACATCGGAGTGGTCGTAGCCGCCCGAGGCGAACAGCACCTGGTCACCGGATGTATCCGCCGGAATGAGGCGGTGGCTGTGATCCCCGGCCAGGTCGAACGGCTCCTGCCCCTGCCAGTACGCGCCAGATGCCGTCACCAGCGCCACGCGGGCCTGCGCCAGCGGCATGGGGAGCGGAGCCAACGGGGCTGGCTGCATGGCTGGCGCCGGGACCTCCGAACGCAGCCCGGCCGTTGCGCTGGGCGTGCCGCCAGCGAAGGCCGCCTCTTCCTCCACCAATCGGTCGTTCTCCGCAACGACCGAGGGATCCCACTCGGAGCGCGCGGGCAGGATATCGAGGCCGGTGATCAGGCTCTTGAGCATGGCGACGGCGCGGCGGGCATCCTGCGGGCGGGCGGTGTTCTCGGCGACGATCCGGCTCTCGCGCCCCTCGGGGGAGCGGTTGACCTCGACCAGCGCCACCATGTACTCGTTGCCCGCCACCAGCCGCCCTTGCCGGGCGGCCCAGGTCACACCGACGCAGGGCATGCCGTAGGCGGTGATCTCTTTCAGGGCCAGGGCGAAGTCGACATGGTTGTTGCCAAAGCCCTCGGTAGCCAGGATCGCGCCATCGGCGCCCGTGGCATGCACCACTGCGCCCACCCGCTCTGCGACGAACCGCTTGTCCCGCTCGGTCGCGGGGCTGCCAAAGACCACCACGCCAGCCAGGTCCACCTGCGGATCATCGGCCAGGGCGCGCAGCAGCGGGTCGCGGAAGTAGTGCAGGGTCGTTTCCTTCGTGGAGGGGCCGACACAGCATAGGGAGTGCAGTGCGCCGTCGCGCATTTCATTCGGCCGCAGCATGAAGGGCAGATTGCCGAGGTCGATGATCGAGCGCCCACCGGCCACGCCGCCGGGCTGGCGTGGCAGGAGCAGGTTGTCGTGCATGGCCCCCTGCCCCATCACCTCCTTGATCAGCACCAGGCGCAGGCCGCCGGGCCGCTCACCCTCAATGACACGCCGCTCGATCACCGCGTGGTTCGGCGCTCGCAGGAGGGCGACGCGCAGGCCATCCAGCACGCGGTCGGCAAGCCGGTGCGCCGCCAGCGGCCCCTCCCGCTCCCGAGCTGTGCCTGCCCGCAGGGTGACCGCAACGCGCACGATCCAGTCGTCGGGGTCTGGGGTGCCTGCGGCATCGGAACTCAATCGCTCGGAGAGGATCCCCGCCGAATGGCCGAACTCGCCGATCTGTTCCCCGGCCTCGTCGCGCCCGGTGAGAACCAGCGTGACCCCGCGCGCCACGCGCGAGACGCCCGCGCCGAGCGCTCCCTCGCACTTCGCGGCGAGCGGCATCACATCCATGATCGTGGCGCAGGGGATCGCCCGGCCCTGCGGCGCAATTACGTCCACCTCGGCCGCAATGATCAACGGCTCGTGCTGCAGGTCGGCCTCTTGCAGCGGGCCCAGGTGCAGCGCGCCATCGTCCCAGGCGGCCTCCGGCCCTGCCACCACTTCCCGGACCTGCACCACCTCGTGGGTCAGGCGCGGCAGGGGCAACACCGGGCAGTCGCAGATGAATGATCGGGCGGGAGTCATGGGCGCATCCTCACGGGAGCCAGCCAGCACCGGCGTGACTGCTGCATCGAGGTTAGTGCCTCGCTCTGCCGGCGTCTTGCCTGATTGTGGCGAACATGTGCTGATTCCGCTCTATCAGCGGGTTCCCTTACCCCGCGGCCCGTCTCCCCTCACCTGCTGCGCCTTTCTGGATTTTCGCGCCAGGCGTGAGGGATCTCGGTTCACGAAAACTCGGTCCGAGAGTGTCATCCCCTTCCAGGTGTCGTCCCGAGCGCAGTCGAGGGATCTCGGCCTCACCGGCCGCGCGGGTGCGAGGCGACCGCCCACACTCGGGTGTGGGCATCCGTGCTCGGTGGTAGGCAGGGCGAGATCCCTCGACTGCGCTCGGGATGACACGCGAGAGGGGATGACACCTTCGAAGCAGCGCGGCCAGGGAACGAGATCCTTCGACTGCGCTCGGGATGACACGCGAGAGTGGACGACACCCTCGGGTCGTGTCCTCCAGGACAGCCTCAGCCCCAGGAAACGGTCAGATCGACGGTTCCGGGCGGCACATCAAGACCATTGGCCGCCGCAGAAGTCGCATCGACTGCCAGGGGGCGGTCATCGGCCAGTACGCTGGCACGGGTGCGGTTCCCGGGCAGGACGAGCCGGTAGCGACGACTGCGGGCAGCCTCGTCGAAGTGCAGCCGCAGGCCGCCCGCGTTCTCCGACAGGGTGATGCTGCTGCCATCGTGGAAGGTGAAGGCATGCTCGCCTGCCTCGCCAGCCGGAGACACCCACAGTTCCACATGCCGCAACAGATCATCCGGCGGGACATTCGCCAGCGTCACTACAGGTTCGGCCAGCAGCGGCAGGAGCGCGCCGCCGCGCACGAAGAGCGGAATGGTCTCCAGCGGGGCCGGAACTTCCTGGTAACCGGGGCCCGCGTAGCGCCGGCCGTCCCAGAAGCTGAACCACGCGCCCGGTGGGAACCAGACGCGGCGCGTGGTCGCCCCTTCCTCGACCACGGGAGCGACCAGAAGTTCGTCGCCCAGCAGATACTGGTCGTCCTGCGCCAGCGCCTCCGGGTAGTCCGGATAGCGCAAGACCAGGTGGCGCATGGTCGGCTTCCCGGTCTGGTGGGCCTGCGCGGCGTAGGCGTAGAGGTATGGCAGCAGGTCGTTGTGCAGCCGGGCGTAGCGCCGCCAGGTCGCCACCGTGGTCTCATTCGACCACATATCGACCGCGTCGGGATTGGTCATCCGCTTCGGGCCGAGGTGATCGCGCATCAGCGGCGTGAGCGCGCCGAGCTGGCACCAACGGACCCAGAGTTCGACCGAACTGGCGGCATCGCTGCCGTCGAAGGCATCGAAGAAGCCTCCGATGTCGGGTCCCCAGATGTTCGTGCCGCAGATCCCGATGGAGAGCCCGGCCGGCACGATGCTGGGCAGGCCGCGATCCCAACTCCAGTCCGTATGCTGATCCCCCGGCCAGGCTGAGGGCGCCCACTGGTTGGAGCCAAGTGCGCCGGAACGCACGAAGAAGGAGAAGTCCGGCTTTACCGCGCGGCACAGCTCGGCGGCGGTCTGCTGATAGAGCGTGGGGTAGCCGTTGCGCAGTTCGTCACCGGTCCGCCCGTCGGCGAACACAGCGTCGGCAGGCGTGTACTCGCCGAAGTCGTGCATCCAGCCGTCGTAGCCCGTCTCCAGCAGCATGGTGCGTAGCAGGCCCTGCCACCAGGGAACCCCCTCGGGATGAGTGGGGTCGTAGAGCGCCATCGTCCCGAACTTGATGCCCACGTCCGGGTCCGGGTCTGGCCCTGGCACGAGGTAGGTCTCTCCGTCCGGCCGCTTCAGAAAATACCCCTTCGCAATGCCCTCGTCGGTGCGCGGGCGGTTCACGATGAACTGGGTGTTGAGGTAGCCCAGTACCTTGTAGCCAGCCTCGTGCAGCTCCGCAACCAGGCCCGGCAGGTCAGGGTATTCGCCTTCAGGGTAGCCCATCGCCGAGTTCCAGCCCGAGTTCGTTTCCTGTTCGAGCTGGTCGTAGATCCAGACGGCGCTGACGCCGAGGTCTTCCTCGCGCAGGCGCTGTGCCTCCGCGCGGACAGCGTCCGCGCCGCTGAGTGTGGTCTTCCAGACGCCGAGCGCCCACGGCTGCGGCAGCGGTGGCCGCCCGGTGAGGCCCGTGAATTGCTCGATGACGTCGAGCGGCTCCGGCCCGGTGAAGATGACGGCGTCCAGCTCAGCGCCATCCACGCTCACCTGCCACGCATCCTCGCGGTCGCTGCCCAGGCGAAACGTGCCGCTGCGGGTGGTGTCCAGCATCAGGCCGTAGCCACGGCTGGAGAGCACGAAGGGAATCGGGAAGTAGGTCCAGTTGTGGCCCGGTTCGGGATCGACGTAGGCATCGCTGATCTGGTGCCGCACCTCATGGCCACGGTGGTTGCCGCGCGCGAAGCGCTCGCCCAGCCCGAAGAAGCCCTCCTCCGGAGTCGTGGCGAAGCTCAGCCCCAGCTCGGCCACGGCCACATCACGGTCCAGCGTCACGCGCAGGCGGACCACGCGTTCAGCCAGGAGATGCACCTGGACAACGGCGTGCCGCCCCACGATGTCATCCGTCGCGACGGTAAACCGCGCGCCGTCGGGCGTCGCTTCCCAGCTTTGCAGCGCCGTCAACCGGTACCAGCGCGGCGCCGGGCCACTCCCGTTGTAGCTCCCCAGGCGATTGCCATCGATGCCGTAGGTGAACCCGAGGTAGCGCGTCGCCGGGTCCCACGAGGCCCGGCTGCCGAACTCGCCGTCGGGGGTGTAGCGGGCGGCTGCTTCCGCGATCTCCGGCGCGGGCGCGAGAATGGGGGTTCCATGCTCGTCGGCGATGGCGATGGTGAAAGGCTCACGCCGCACCGTGACGACCAGGTGCGGGCTGGTGATCGTGATCTGGCCTTCAGTTTCAGTAACGGTGACGGATGCGGTGGTTGAACCTGCTGACATGCGGAATTTCCCCTGTGGTCTAGCACCCTCACCCCAACCCCTCTCCCTTCGCAAAGGGAGAGGGGCTACGGGTGGGGATATCGTTGGTTGTTTTTCGTCCTCAGTTCACAAATAGCGGCCCGACAATGTCACTACGCAGCTCGTGCTCCCCTCGCCCTGCGCACAGGGAGAGGGGCTGGGGGTGAGGGTTTTGTCGATCTACCCCTTCATCGCCCCCATCGTGAGCCCCTTGACCAGGTTGCGCTGCACCAGCAGCCCCAGGGCCACCAGCGGCAGGATGACCAGCACCCCGGTGGACGCCACGCCGCCCCAGTCGATGGCGCGGTCAGAGACGAAGGCGGCCAGGTGCACCGGCAGCGTCGTCGTGCGCGGGCCGGTCAGGATGAGCGCGAAGAGGAACTCGCTCCAGGCCGCGATAGCGACGAACACAGCGGTCGCGGCGATACCGGCTGCCGCCAGGGGCATGGTCACGGTCCAGAAGGCCCGGAAGCGGGTCGCCCCGTCGATCAGGGCCGCCTGTTCCAGGTCAACCGGCACTTCCTCGAAAAAGCTGCGCAGCATCCAGACCACGAAGGGTAGGTTGAAGGCGGTGTAGACCAGGATCAGCCCCAGGTGCTGGTTACGCAGGCCCAGGCGGTTGAAGAGCAGGAAGAGCGGCACCACGAAGACGATTGGCGGGATCATGCGCCCGATGATGAGGCCCAGCGCCAACCCCTCGCTGCGGCGGGAGCGGAAGCGGGCGAGGCTATAGCCGGCCATGCCGCCCAGCACCAGTGAGGCGATCACCGACACGGCGGTGACGATCAGGCTGTTGGCCGCCGCCTGCCGGAAATCGCGGTCGGCGAAGGTGGCCTGGTAGTGCTCCAGGGTGGGCTGAAAAATGAACAGCGGCGGCACGGCGAACATGTCCACCTGCGTCTTGAGCGACATCATGATCAGCCAGATCAACGGGAACAGGAACACCAGCCAGACCAGCGCCACGGTCCCTACCAGCAGCACACCCTTCCACGGAGGCAGACGGCGCATCGGTGACGGCATGTAGCTCCTCCCCTCCCCTTCCTTACCGATCCAGCGCCTGGCGGCGAATGATCATGCGCAGGTAGACGATGCAGACGATCAGCGTCAGGGCGAACAGGATCATCGACGCGGCGGAGGTCAGCCCCATGTCGAACGACTGGAAGCCGTAGCGGTAGATGAACATGGAAAGCACTTCCGTGGTCGTGCCCGGGCCGCCCTGCGTCAGCAGGTAGACGAGGTCGAAGG
This sequence comes from Thermomicrobiales bacterium, assembly GCA_034431475.1. Classification (GTDB taxonomy): domain Bacteria; phylum Chloroflexota; class Chloroflexia; order Thermomicrobiales; family UBA6265; genus JACCXM01. Next base: position 29,958 of record DAOUDE010000026.1, read on the forward strand.
TGCGCAGCACATCGACGGTGCGGAAGAGCAACGCGATCAGCACGACCGGCAGGATCAAGGGGAACGTGATGGAGCGGAAGCGGTCAAACGCGCCCGCGCCGTCGATCTGCGCCGCCTCATGCAGATCCCCCGGCACGGCCTGCAGCGCGGCCAGCATGACCAGCACCATGAACGGCGTGGCCCGCCACACTTCCGTGGCGCTGACGGCCACGAGCGCGATCTTCGGGTCGCCCAGGAAAACGGGCGGCTCAGCCCCCATGAGCCGGATGAAGTAGCTGAGCACACCCAGCTCGTGGTCGTACATCAAGCGCCAGAGCAGGCCCGATACGAGCGGCGGCACCATCAGCGGCAACAGAATGAAGGCGCGAAACACACTGCGGTACGGCAGCTCCAGCATCAGCAGCAGCGCCAACCCGAGCCCGATCACCAGCTCGGCCGCGACCGTCATCAGCGTGAACTGCGCCGTCACCCGCATGGAGTTGAGGAAATCCGGGTTGGTGAAGAGCTTGCGGTAATTGGCGAACCAGATGAACGTCTGGTCAGGCGAGAGGGTCATCTGGAAATTGAAGAAGCTGAGGTAGAACCCGTAGGCGATGGGGTAGACCAGCACCGCCAGGATGACGATGACGGCAGGCAGCAGGAGCACCAGGGGCCAGGCTGACCGCCCCTGGTGTCCTGATGGTTGCGGCGCACTCAGGTCTGCCACGTGCCCTCACTGGGGGAAAGCCATCGCCGGGCGGAAACCCACCCGGCGGCGGAACTTCTGTCCGGAATCGAACGACTAGCCGGTGATCATGCCGCGTTCTTCGCGCAGTGCCAGGACCTCGGCGTTCATCGCCTCGGACGCGGCATCCGGCTCCTCTTCGCCCACCACCACGGCGTTGATGTGCTTGGTCATGATGGTGAAGACGTCGTTGCTCTCCTGGGTGCGCGGCCACGGGTAGCCCGTCGCCATCGCTGCCCCGGCGGCCTCCGCGTAGGGGTAAATCTCCTGGATATCGGGATCCTTGAAGAGGGCCTCGGCGGTGATGGCGTACCCCTTCGGCGCGTACTCCTTCTGGATGCGCGGGGTGGTGAGGTAGTTCAGCAGCAGCCAGGTGGCTTCCTTGTTCGCGGAGTAGGCGGAGATGGCGCTGCCCCAGCCACCCAGCGGGCCACGCCCTGGCGGCGGGGCGTAGGCCATCTGGCCCGCCACCGGCGCCGCAGGATCGAGCAGCGTCCCAAGCACACCCGGCCACTGGATCTCCGTCGAGCACACCCCCTGCGCCACACCTTCGGCGGCGGCCACGATATCCCAGGTGGTGGCGGCCGGCGGCGCGATCTTCGCCAGGTCGACCATCATCGACATCGACTTCTTGCCTTCCGGCGTGTTGAACTGCGGGCGACCCGCATCGTCGTAGAAATTGACATCCTGGGCGAAGAGGATGGCGGCGTAGGTGCACATCACCTGCACCTGGCGGCCACCCATCAGCGCGAAGCCGTAGCGGTCGCCCGTGGTCAGCTTCTGCCCGTACTCGATGACCTGCTCCCAGGTGGTGGGCGGCGCAGCGGGATCGAGCCCCACATCCGTGAAGTGCTGGGTGTTGTAGGGGAAGATCATGGCGTCGCCCAGCCAGGGCAGGCCGTACTGCACGCCATCGTAGATGGTGTAGACCTCGACCAGGCGGGGAATGAACACGCTCATGTCCACGGCCGGGAAGCGCTCATCGGCCAGGTACTTCTCGATCGGCTCCAGGTGATTGCCCGAGAGGAAGCCGCCGAACCAAGCGTAGTTGAGCGGGATCAGGTCGTAGGTTCCGCTCTGCGAGGTGAGATCCAGGAAGATCTTCTGGTACTGCTGGTCGTAGGGGATCGCCTCCCACTCGCTCTCGATCCCGGTCAACTCCGCAAACACCGCCGCCGCTTCAGCGTTCGCGCCGAAGTGCCCCTCGATCGGGCCGGCGGGCACGCGCAGGCTGGCCCCGGCATAGGGCTCGGCCGCGCGCTTCCACATGTCATCCCACTCGGTGTCTGTCGCCTGCTTGCTGATGACCGCCGGGGCGTACCCCTGACGCCAGCCGGGCATGGCCAGCGCGCGTGGCGCCAGGGGCGCGGTGAGGACGGCGCCAGCCGCGGCGCCAAGAACGTTGCGTCGATTGAATGTGCGGGAACGCATCACTCTACTCCTTCGCTGGCAGCCATCATCACCGCTCGCTTCGAACACCGGGATCACGGCTGCCGCGCACCATGCAATCTGCCGTGCACGTTACTGAAACACCACTTCTGGATGTACCGCGCAAACTACCGCTGTCCGGCGAGATGGTCAACTCCCGTGTGAAATGGAGGCGCACGAGTTGACCATCTGGCATGATTTCTGCTTGACTTCTGGACACCCGCCTGGGTTGTGTTCGTGGAACACGTGGCATTTTTCACGTTTTATCCACAATCGCAGGTTTTTCCCCGCTGATACTACCCAAATGGACCCTACGATCGCTCCGGACGATGGAACTTTCTGGACACACTGTACGTACAATAGACATAGACTTGTGACGGAAAGTCATGGGTCCGCTTTTCGGAGGGACTCCGCCACCCAGCCGGGAAGTGAATCAGGGGTCAAGGAGTTCGTCCATGCCTGAGTTCACCACGGTTTCCGCACTGGATGATGTCGCTCTGTCGGAAGCGACACTCGTCCACGGTCCTGACGGACCCTGGGACGATGAAGAGATTATCGATTCCGTGCTGCGCCTCGTCGCCGACCACCACCGCACGGTGGGCGCAGCCATTGGCCGCCGGTCATTTTCCCCCACGCTCGCCGAATTGCGGCAGAGCCCGCTGGGGCAGGATCTCCGCTTCCTGACGCTGGCCGGCCAGCATGATACCGATGACACCCAGGTGCGGGAGGTTGCCTCCCGCGTCACCGACCTCCTGCTGCGCCCGCTCGCGGCCGAGGGGATGGTGATCCCGGCCTGGTTCTGGAGCACCGCTATCGGGCGCATCGTGGCCCGCGCAGCGCGCGCCAGCTACGGCCCCGGTGGCCTCATCGACCTCACCGAAGCCGCGCAGCGGCTGGGGGTCTCGCCCGCCATCGTCTCCGGCTGGACCGTGGACGGGGCGATTGCCGCCCTGCCCGATGAGCACGGGCGCATGCTGGTCCCGAGCGATGCCATCGAGCGGCGGCGCCTGGTGGCGCTGGCACTGGACAGCACGCTTGCGGCGGCCGGGCGCGGCGAGGATGTTCTCGTGCATGAGGAGCGCCTCGCCTCCTGAACCGGAGATTCTGCGCGATCGAACCTCGGCGATCGCGATGTGGAAAACGCCTGTTGCCGGACCTCCCCGGCAGCAGGCGTTTTCCATGCAGATCCCCGCGTGCGTCAGGGCGGGGCGTGAGCGCCAACACCAGGCAGGGCTCAGCCAACGTGGCTACGGCTCATGCATGGGCAGGGTGACGCGAAATGTGGAGCCAACCCCTTGCTCACTGCTCGCCTCGATGCTTCCGCCCATCTGCTCAACGAGCTTGCGCGCGATGGCGAGACCCAGGCCCACGCCGCCGAGCCGCCGGCTGAGGCGGCTTTCTCCCTGGCTGAATTCATCAAAGATGCGCGGCAGCGCGGCAGCGGATATCCCTTCCCCGGTATCGCTGACGACGATCTCGACCACGTCCGTCGCTGTGCCTGTGGCCGTGATGCTGACGTGGCCGGCATGGGTGAACTTCACCGCGTTGCCAACCAGATTCAGCAGAATCTGGCGCACGCGCTCCTCGTCGCCCAGGATTTGCGGCAACGTGGCAGGCAGCTCGATGCGCAACTCGATCGCCTTTTCCACAATCTGTGGCGCGACATCCTGCCGCACCTGTTCAACCACTGCTGCCAGGTTGACCGGGGCGATCACCAGGTTCAACCGGCCTGCATCCGAGCGCGACAGATCGAGCAACTGGTTGACCATCGCAATCATGCGCTGGCTGGCCTGGTGGATATAGCCAATGTCCTGCCGCTGTTCGGGGGTAAGGGTTCCCGGCGGGGCCGCAAGCAGAAACTCGGAGTAGCCCAGGGTCGCCTGGAGCGGGGTGCGCAGTTCGTGACTCATCATGTCAAGGAAGACCCCCTTGGCGCGGTTGGCCGCCTGGGCATCGTCCAGTGCCGCGCGCAGCTCTTCCTCGACTCCCACCCGTGCGGTGATATCTTCGATCTGGCTGATGGAGTAGAGCGGGTTTCCGTGCAGGTCTCGCACCACTGAGGAGTTCACCCGCCCCCAGATCACCTGGCCGTCCTTGCGCAGATAGCGCTTCTCCATCTGGTACACCGGGACCTGGCCGGAAAGGAGTTCATCGACGCGCGCGAGGTCGGCCTCCTGGTCGTCCGGGTGGGTGATGTCCTGGAAGGTTCGGGCCAGCAGCTCCTGCTCGGTGTAGCCCGTCATCTCGCACAGGGCGGCGTTGACCTGGAGGAAGCGCCCCTCCAGATCGACCAGGTCCATGCCGATGGGGGCGTGATCAAACGCGGTTCGGAAGCGCTCCTCACTGAGCCGCAACGCCTCGGCCGCCTGTTCGGCAGCAACACGGGCGGCGTGTTCCCTGGCCAGGCGCAACTGATCCTGCTCCGCCTCCCTCCGCAGCGTTGCATCGCGCATGATGGCCATGACGAAGCGGCCCGGCACCGTGCTTGAGGTAACCGGCAGCAGCCGGAGATCGATGGTGAGCGGCCCGCCGTGGCGGCGCAGGACCGGCACTTCGACCGGCAGGCCGGAGCCGATGACCGGCCCGTGACCCGTCTCCCGGTATTTCGCCAGGCCAGCGCGGTGCCGTGCCAGAACCGGCTCGGGGATGACGATCTCGAATGGTTGGCCGATGGCCTCGCGCGCAGGGATCCCGAACATGTTCTCTGCAGCGGGATTCCAGAGATGGATGCACCCAGTTTCGACATTGCCAACGACGACGGCGTCGGGGAAATCCTGGTAAAGCTGCCCGAAGCCGAAGTCCCGGGGGTCTGGGAGGTCCGCCAGGTCCGGTTCCGGGGACGCCTTGAGGATCTTCCCGTCCACTGGAGTTCCTCGTGTTGCCTGCCTGGCCGCGCGTTGTCGCACGTTCTCAGGTACCAGCATACAGGCGGAAGCTCCGCTGCCGATGCAAACTGGCTACGACGTGCAGATTCGCCTGGACACTCTTTGCCTGCTTCATGTCGCCGGGAGCAGCGGCCCGGCCGGGGCGGGACCGGGAGCACGCACCAGCGCGTCGACTCGCTCCAGCATGCCCCACTCGTCGTCATCCGCGCCGTCATAGATGAGTGCCAGAGGCCCGCCGTACCCGGCATCCCGGAGGATCTGCAACCCGCGCTGGAACTCCTCGCCATCCGGGGTACTGCCGGTGAAGTGGCACTTGGCGTGGCATGTCTCTGCGACCGGCGCGATGCGCGCCAGTTCCGCGAACCGATCCGGGCCACGCCAGTTCCCGAGGTCGATGAGGAGGCCAACCGCGCCGCCCGTTGCCGCCAGCACCGCCAGCACGGCGTCAGCGTCCCGAAGCACGCCAGTCCAGTTCTCGATGACGACGCGCACCCCAGGGTGGGCCGCGGCCAGCCGCCCCAGCCGCGCCGCGCTCACCTGGATCACCTCAGGCGTGGGTTCGGCGGCTCCGGCCATGAGCCGCACCCGCGTGGCGCCCAGTGCCCTGGCGTCCGCGAGCCAGCCCGCCATCCACGCCTCGGTCTCGTCCGCGTGGTGGCCGGTCAGATCGCCATCATCAACGAGGAGCGCGTCCAGGGTGATGCCAGCCTCCTGCATGGCGACGCGCAGGGAGGCCAGGTACTCCGGCGAGCGCGAGGGCAGGTGGAAATGGCAGATCTGCAGGGTGTCGTAGCCGTGCTCGCGCAGCGCACCTGGCAGTTCCAGGAGCGCCAGGCCGCCCGGCGCGGACGCACCCGCCCGGCATGGCCCACCGAGCGCGCCGGAATCTGGCGCGACAAAGCGGCCCAGCGTGCGATGCAAGGACCAGGTCGAGACAGCGCGCATGATCTGGAGGCTCCCCACGGCAAACGGCGCCCGGGCTGCGGGCAGGCCCAGCCCGGGATTGTGGTGGAGTCTCGCACGTGGGGCGTGTCCGGCGCACGGCCGAGACCCTCACCCCCAGCCGCTCACCCTTTGTGCAGGCTGGCCGGGGGAGGTATTCACCGAATAGGCTGGGCTGCGGCTGGAGGACCCTCACCCCCAACCCCTCTCCCTGTGCGCAGGGCGAGGGGAGCCGAGCGGCGCAGGCGAGGCCAGCATCTGGCGCGCCGAGGCCAGGACCGACCGCCTTCGTTGCCGGCAAAAGCCCCTCGCCCTGCGCACGGGGAGAGGGGTTGGGGGTGAGGGTTGCTCGGGAAAGATGCGGCCTGCTCGCTCACACCTCCCCCTGCCAGCCGATGCGCGGGAGAGGGGTTGGGGTGCGGGTCTTCGGGCGTACGGCCCAACGCGCTGCGCCGCGCCCACTATGCTTTCCTCACGCACACCAGTAACCAGCCCGGCCCACACCTTGGGCCGGGACAACCATCACCAGGGGAGCATTCAGCATGACGCGTTCCTCCCTCTCCCACCAGCAACGCGGCAACGCGCTTCACCGCGCGGGGTCTGACGAAGGCCTGAACCGGCGCGGCTTCCTGAAGGCGGGCGTCGCCGCGACCGGCGCCCTGTTCCTCCCCGCGCACCTCGCCCGCGCCCAGGAGGCGACTCCGGCGGCGTCGCCCGGCGCGCTCACGGCGGAGGAAACGGGCTGGCTCGCCCAGGCAAGCCGGGTGGATGTCAACGGCTGGATTCACCTGCGCATCGGCGGCGCGCCCTTCGCGCGCGGCTTTCAGCATGGCTACCTGACCGCCGCCGAGTACGCCGACGCGCTGCGCGTGTACGAGGCCATGACGTACCAGACGATGGGGTTCGACTACGCCTTCTTCGTCGAGAAGGCAGTCGAGTACCACAAGGACAAGATCACCCCGGAACTACTGGAGGAGATGTCGGGTATCGCCGCCGGCTACAGCAAGGCGGGGGTGCCCACCACCCTCGATGAGATCATCGGCTGGAACGCCTACATGGAGATGACCGGTTACTGGTGGCCAGAGGTCGCCAGCCAGTACGTGAACGACGCCCCCAACGGCAACCGCAAGAGCCATTGCAGCGCCTTCGTCGCCACGGGCTCCGCCACCGCTGATGGCCGCATCGTCATCGGGCACGAATCATTTACCGAGTTCTGGAACGGCCAGTTCATGAACGTCATCATCGACCTCACGCCGGATGATGGCTATCGCCTCGTCTACCAGACCAGCCCCGGCTGGATCGCGAGCATGACCGACTTCTGGATGACGGGCGGCGGCCTGGTAGTGGTGGAGACGACCATGGTCGGCTACGAGGGGTACGACACGTCCAAGGTTCCCGAGTACGTGCGCGCGCGTAATGCCTGCCAGTACGGGGACAGCATCGACCAGTGGGTTGAGCTGATGGACGCCGGAAATAACGGCGGGTACGCCAACATGTGGCTGCTGGGCGATATCAAGACCGGGGAAATTGCCGACTACGAGCAGGGGCTGATCTACCAGGATCTGCGCAAGAAAAGCGACGGCTGGTTCTACGGCGACAACGCCCCGCACGATCCGCGCATCCGCCACGTCGAGAGCAGCGACACCGGTTACAACGATGTCCGCCAGCAAACCGGCGCGCGCCGCGTGCGCTGGCCGCAACTGTTGACCCAGTACGAAGGCCGCATCGACGCCGCCATCGGGCAGACGATGCTGGGCGACACCTTCGATCCCTACCTGGGGTATATCAACCCGTCATCCCGCACCATCTGCTCGCACTACGACGTCGATCCCATGTACTACGTGAGCGACCCGAACGCGATCTGGAACGTCCCCTTCTACCCGGCGGGCTCGGTGGAGGGGAAGGTCACCACGGCGGCCCTGGCCGAGGAGATGACCATGTGGGGCGTCTTTGGCCGCGCTGATGGCGCGCCCTTCGACGCCGAGGAGTTCCTGCGCCTGCACCCGCAGTGGAACTGGCAGGAAGGGTATCTGCGCAGCCGGCCCGCGCAACCGTGGACGGAGTTTGACGGGGCTGCCGGTTGAGCGAGGGCATGCCACGCGGCACCGTGACCTTTCTCTTCACGGATATCGAGGGCAGCACGGCGCTCTGGGAGCGCAACCGCCAGGCGATGCTGGCGACCGTGGCGCGGCACCTCGACGTGCTCGGAGAAGCGATCACGGCGCACGGGGGTATCCACTTCAAGACCGTCGGGGATGCCGTGCAGGCGGCCTTCCCGACCGCGCCGGCGGCCCTGGCCGCGGCGCTGGCCGGGCAGCGGGCGATCCTGGCCGAGACGTGGCCGACCGGCGAGCCGCTGCGCGTGCGCATGGCGCTGCACGCCGGGGAGGCCGAACCCGATAGCCACGGCGACTACCTTGCCCCGGCGCTCAACCGGCTGGCGCGGCTGCTGGCCGTGGGCCACGGCGGCCAGATCCTGCTCAGCCAGGCGGTGCAGCAGCTTGTGCGGGACGCCGTGCCGGAGGGGGCGACCCTACGCAGCCACGGCGAACATGGCCTGCGCGGGCTGCGGGAGACCGAACAGATCTACCAGCTTCTGCACCCGGACCTGCCGGGATCCTTCCCGCCGCTCAGGACGCAGGGGAGCGGCCCCAGCACCCTGCCGCGCCAGCCAACGCGCTTTCTCGGGCGCGAGCGCGAAGTCGCCGCCATCGTGGACCTGCTCCAGCAACCGGGCGTCCAGCTACTGACGCTGACCGGCCCGGGCGGCACCGGCAAGACTCGCCTGGCGCTGCAGGCGGCGGAAGACCTGGCCGGCGCGTTCCCCGACGGCGTCTGCTTCGTGCCGCTGGCGCCCCTGACCGACCCCGCGCTGCTGCCCTCGGTGGTCGCCAATGCCCTCGGTATCCAGGAGGCGGGCGGGCGCTCCCCGGCGGACGCGGTTCGGGAGCGGCTGCGGCATCAACGGGTGCTGCTGGTGCTGGACAATGTCGAGCACCTGCTGGCGGCGACGCCAGTGATCGGGGAATGGCTTGGCGCCTGCCCGGGCGTCCAGATCCTGGCGACGAGCCGCGCGCCGCTGCACTTGCAGGCGGAGCACGAGTACCCCGTGCCGCCGCTGGGCCTGCCGCGCCGCAAGCCGCCGCCCGCGCCCGAGCAGCTTTCGCAGTACGAGGCGGTGCAGCTCTTCATCTCCCGCGCCCAGGCCGTGCGCCCCGGCTTCGTGGTGGATAACGCGAGTGCCCCGGCCATCGCCGAAATCTGCTGGCGGCTGGATGGCCTGCCGCTCGCCATCGAACTGGCGGCGGCGCGCGTGCGCATGCTCCCACCGGAGGCGCTGCTGACCCGGCTGGAGCACCGCCTGACGATGCTCACGGGCGGCGCGCGTGATCTGCCAGCCCGTCAGCGCACCCTGCGCGACGCCATCGCGTGGAGCCATGACCTGCTCGACCCCGAAGACCGGACGCTCTTCGCGCGATTGTCCGTCTTCGCGGGGAGCTTCACGCTCGAGGCTGCCGAGGCGGTCACGAAGGGCGATGGCCTCCTGGATGTCCTCAGCGGCGTGGAGCGGTTGTGCGAACACAGTCTGCTGCGCCAGGATGCGGGAACGGGAGGCGAGCCTCGGTTCGCCATGCTGGAGACGGTGCGGGAATTCGCGGCGGAACACCTGGCGGCAACCGTTGAACAGGACTCCATCCACACGGAACACACCCGTTATTTCCTGACTATGGTCGAATTGGCCCTGCCGCATCTCTCCGGCCCGGAGGAGCGGCGCTGGCTGGCGACGCTGGCCGCCGAACAGGACAACCTGCGCGCCGCGCTGGCCCAGGTGGTCGCAACCGACCCGGAACTGGCCGCCCGGTTCATCAGCGCCATGACCCGCTACTGGAGCAACCGGGGAGAGCTCACCGAAGCGCGGGACTGGGCAGAGCGCGCCCTGGTGGCCGCCGACGCGGTATCTCTAGTGTGGCGCGCCGAACTGCTCCTGGCCATGTGCACGATCCGATTTCAGCAGGGCGACGGTGACGCGGCCAACGCCTTCGCGACCCAGGCGCTCGATCTCTTCCGGGAGATCGACGGACAGCCGGGGATCAGCACGGCGCTGAAAATGCTGAGCGCCGTGGCCTTCGTGCAGGGCGACCTGGTCCGCGCACGCGCCCTGGCGGAGGAATCACTGGCGACGGCGCGGGCGCTGGGTGACCCGGACACGATCGCCAACGCGCTCGTGATGCTCGCGGATATCCCGCCCACCGGTGACGATGATCCGCGCCCGGCCACGCTCTTTCGCGAAGCACTCGGGCTGAGCCGGGCCAGCGGCAACCAGCGGGCCATCGGCTTCGCCCTGTCCCGGCTCGGCTACCTGGCGGAGCTGCAGGGTGACCTGGCGCAGGCCACAGCGCTGTACGAGGAAAGCCTGGCGATCCACCGGGAGCTGGGGCATCGGCGTCACCTGCCAGTAGCCCTGGGCGGCCTGGCCCGCGTTGCGCAGGCGCAGGGCGACCTGGATGCGGCCGAAGCCCTGCACCGGGAAGCGGCGGACCTCGCGCGGGCCGTCGGGGACCGGCAGTCGCTTGCGGCAAGCCTCGAGATGCTCGCCAGCGTGATTCTGGAGCGCGGCGATCCCGCGCGGGCGGAAGTCGTCGCAACCGAGGCCCTGGCCATCGCCCGCGTGCTCGCGGACCGCTGGGTCCTGATCGCGAGCCTGGGCACGATGGCGCTGGTGGCCGAGGACCAGCAGCAGTTCGCCGCTGCCGCCAGCCTGCATGGCGAGGCGCTCGGGCTCGCGGTGGACCTGGACAACGAACGACTCGTGGCCCACGTACTTGAGGGCATCGCCCGCGTCGCCATCGGCGCGGGCGAGAGCGCGCAGGCCGTTCGCCTGCTCGGCGCTGCCGAGACCCTGTGGGCGCACCAGCCGCCAGGCTCCGTGCCCCAGTGGGGAAGCCCACGTGAGACGCAGCGGCTGGGCCCGGCCCGGGAGCAGGCTCGGGCGGCGTTGGGCGAGGATGGGTTCGCGACCTCGCTGCAAGCCGGGCGGGCGCTCGCCAGCGCACCGGCCACCGCCGAGGCGCTGACCCTCGCGGCGGCCCTGCGCGACGGCGCCAGGTGATCCACGCAGTCGCTGCCGGGCCCGTCGTTCGTGCCTCGAGCGACGTCGAGAACGCCGGGGTGGCCCCGCGAGAAACCCTCACCCCAACCCCTAGGGCTTATGCGCAAGTACGTGAAGACAAAAACGGGGCGCTGTTGGCAAGATAAGGGTGATGAACCGCCTTGCCTACCAACAGGAGCCCCGCGATGGAGTCTACCCCGTCCGTTCCCGTCGCAACC
>DAOUDE010000027.1:0-57802 GCA_034431475.1 Thermomicrobiales bacterium
ACGAACGCGCCGAGTTCTTCCCGCGTCTGCTCGGTGAGGTAAACGCGTTGAGCGCTGTACGCGTCGGCCAGGGCGAAGGCTCGCTCACCGACCTCGTTCCAGTTCTCCCAGATCAACGCTTCCGTCAGGAATTCCGCGGGTGGCGAGTAAGGTTCGCCTGGCAGCAGCACGGGGTTGGTGACTGCGCTGAGGGCGGTCTCCAGCCGCGCGAGGCGCGCGTAGAGTTCGCTGATGATCTCGGCCCGGCGGTCTCGCCCGGCGTTCCGGCGTTCCTCACCGATCTGTCCGACCATCGCCAGCACATCACCCCGCAGCCGCTCGATCGCCATGTCGCGGCGCGCGGTCTCGGCTTCGCCGGCGAGCTTCAGTTCCACCCCGATGCGCAGGATGGCGGCACGTTGGTCGCGCAACTCCTGCTGCAACGCGGACAACTGCGCCTCAACGTGATCGAGCCGTTCCCCCAGCACCTCCAGCGGTGAAGGCTCGGGATGGAGCGGCGTCAGGTCAAGCAGGATTGGTTCGGCCGCATCCTCGCGCGAGAGGACGGTGAGGTTTGGGGCGCCGCGCGGCAACGCCGGTTCCGCCGCAGGGGCTTCACCGCGCACGCTCGCCGGCACGTCGTGGCCCAGCAGGTCGTCTCCGAGGAGCGCGCCGCCCCCACCAGAAGTGCGGAGAAGCGGCAAATTCCATGAATCCGGGCGCTGCCTGACCAGCACGCCCACGGTGGAGGCGATCAGCAAGATGAGGATGACAAGGCCAATGACGCCTGGTTCCATACTGGCTCCTTCGCGGTGTTGCCCGGCCGGATTGCTGCCGGAGCCACCCCGTTGCACCGATCATGGCACAACCGGGGCCAATCCGGCAGCCTTGCGGCAGGGGAACCGGGGCCTCAGTCCGCGATACTGGGCAGCCCCGCCAGCGCCGCGTCGATCTCGGATTGCGGCTGCTCGTAATCCTGCATGTTCCCCGAGAGGTAGCTGTCGTACGCCGACAGGTCAAAGAACCCGTGGCCCGAGAGGTTGAAGAGAATCGTCTTCGCCTCCCCGGCGTCGCGCGCGGCCAATGCCTCGTCGATCGCCACGCGGATGGCGTGGGACGCCTCTGGCGCGGGTACGATCCCTTCGGTGCGGCCGAACTGCAACGCCGCCTCGAACGCGGAGCGTTGCAGCACCGCCTGCGCCTCGATGATCCCCTCCTCCTTGAGCAGGCTCACCAGCGGGGCAGCGCCGTGGTAGCGCAACCCCCCGGCGTGGATCCCGGCGGGCACGAACGTGTGCCCCAGCGTGTGCATCTTCACCAGCGGCGTCAGTTGCCCGGTATCGCCAAAGTCATAGGCGTACGCACCGCGCGTCAGTGTGGGGCAGGCGGCCGGCTCGACGCCGATGATGCGGATTTGCTTGCCCGCCAGCTTCTCCGGGACGAACGGGAAGCTGATCCCCGCGAAGTTGGAGCCACCACCCACGCAGCCGATGACGACATCCGGGTAGGCGTCGGCCATCTGCATCTGCTGGATCGCCTCCTGCCCGATCACCGTCTGGTGCAGCAGGACGTGGTTCAACACCGAGCCGAGCGCGTACTTCGTGTCCTCGCGCGTCGCGGCGTCCTCGACCGCCTCGGAGATCGCAATGCCCAGGGAGCCGTTCGAGTCCGGATCACGCTCCAGCACGGTCCGCCCGGCGTTGGTATCCATGCTCGGGGAGGCCACGCACTGCGCGCCCCAGGTCTCCATCAGCGCCCGCCGGTATGGCTTCTGGGCGAAGGAGATCTTGACCATGTAGACCTTGACTTCGAGATCGAAGAGGGACCCCGCCAGCGCCAGGGAACTCCCCCACTGTCCGGCCCCGGTTTCGGTGGCGATGCGCTTCACGCCCTCCTGTTTGGCGTAGTAGGCCTGCGGGATGGCCGTGTTCGGCTTGTGCGAACCGGCCGGGCTGACCCCCTCATTCTTGTAGAAAATCCGCACGTCTTTGGGCAAGTCGAGCGCGCGCTCAAGCTGGTGCGCCCGGTGCAGCGGCGTGGGCCGCCACAGGCGGTAGATCGACAGCACTTCCTCCGGCACCGGGATGTGGCGCTCCGTCGACACTTCCTGGGCAATGACCGCCATCGGAAAGAGCGGCGCCAGGTCATCCGGGCCAATTGGCTGATGCGTGCTGGGGTGCAGCACCGGCGCCGGCGGCGTCGGCAAGTCCGCCACGACGTTGTACCAGGTCGCGGGAATCGCTTCCTCGGGCAGCAGGTAGCGGGTGGGTTCGAGCACCGGGTCTCCTCTCTTGTCCCAGCCAGGCACGGCTGCGCGGTGGGAAAGCTGTTGCATGTCGCTCACTCAGGGCGCTGATGGTACGCGGCAACCGGTTCTCCAGCAACGCACCGAAGGTGCGTCAACACGGCCGAAACGTCGTCCCCCGGTGCTACACTCGGCCCTCCACGCGGGACCAGACCAGGTGGCCCTGCCGCCGACTTTCCTGGAGAGGACCAGTTACCCCATGAGCGCCACGCTGCCGCAGCAGGCCGCCCCTTTTTCCGTGAACGGGCATCGCCCGGGGCCAGCGGCAGAGATCGCCGGCGCCATGCAGGAAGAACTCAGCAAGCGGCTGGATGGTGAGGTCCGGTTCGACGCCGTCTCGCGGATGCTCTATAGCACCGACGCCTCGAACTACCAGATCGAGCCGGTCGGCGTGGTGGTGCCCCGCAGTACCGACGATGTGCTGGCGGCGATCGAGGTTGCCACACGCTTCGGCGTGCCGCTGCTGCCGCGCGGCGGCGGCTCCTCCCTGGCCGGGCAAACGGTCGGCGCGGCGCTGGTCATGGATTTCTCCAAGTACGTCTCGCGCATTCTGGACCTCGACGTCGAGGGGCGCACGGTCACGGTCGAGCCGGGCATCAATGTCCAGGCGCTGAACATGCAACTGCGCCCGACCGGCCTCATGTTCGGCCCCGACCCGGCGTCCGCCGAGCGCGCCACCGCCGGCGGCATCGTCGGCAACAACTCGACCGGCTCCCACTCGATCCTGTACGGCATGACCGGCGACAACGTGCTGCGCGCCCGCGCCGCCCTGGCCGACGGCACGGTGCTGGAACTGGGGCCGACCACGCCCGAGATGATGGCGGGCCTGGCCGGGCGAGACGACAGCCAGGGGCGGCTCTACGCAGACCTCCTGGCCTTCCGCCAGCGCTACGCCGGGCTGATCGAGCGCGATTTTCCCCGGCATTGGCGGCGCGCCACGGGCTACTCGCTGGACCAGTTGATCAAGCCGGACGACGAGTTCAACCTGGCGCGCCTGCTGGTCTCCTCCGAAGGCACGCTGGCCACCCTGCTCGATGTCACGTTCAACCTCTACCAGCGCCCGACGAAGACCGGCCTGGTGCTGCTCCAGTTCGATAACCTGGTCGCCTCGATGGCCGCCACCCCGGCCATCCTGGAAACCGACCCCTCCGCCGTGGAACTGATGGGCCGCCTGCTCATTAACCTCACCCGTTCGCAGCCAGGCTTTGCCCGCCAGATCGCGATGATCCAGGGCGATCCGGAGGCGGTGCTGGTCGTCGAGTACTACGGCGAGACCGAGGATGAGTTGACGCGGAAGGCCGAGCGCCTGAAGCAGCACCTGCTCGACCGGGGCATCAAGACGATGGTCGAGCCGCTGACAGTGCTCGATCCCCAGCAGCAGGCAGATGTCTGGTCGGTGCGCAAGGCGGGCCTCGGCCTGCTCATGAGCATCCGGGGCGACCACAAGCCGATCGCGGTCATCGAGGATGTCTCGGTGCCGGTCGAGCACCTGGCCGAGTATGTGGGCGCCATCGAGGACCTGGTGGCCGCCCAGAACACGGAGGCCGCCTACTACGCGCACGCTTCCGCCGGGTGCCTCCACATCCGGCCCCTTGTCAACCTGAAGACGCGCGAGGGCGTGGTCTCCATGGTCGAGATGGCGGACGCCGCCGCTGACCTGGCCCACCGCTTCGGCGGCCACCTCTCCGGTGAGCACGGCGATGGCCTGCAGCGCTCGGTGCTGAACGAGCGCATCTTCGGCCCGGAGCTGTACCAGGCCATGCGCGAGTTCAAGCGCATCTGGGACCCGCAGTTGCTCATGAACCCGGGCAAGAAGGTCGATGCGCCGCCGATGACCGAGAACCTGCGCTACGGCCCCGGCTACCGCGCGCGCCAGCCGAAGACCTACCTCAGCTTCGCGGTCGAGGGAGGCTTCGACCGCGCCGTCGAGATGTGCAACGGCGCTGGCGTCTGCCGCAAATTGAAGGCGGGCACCATGTGCCCCTCGTTCATGGCGACGAAGGACGAGAAGGATTCCACCCGGGGCCGCGCCAACGCGCTGCGCAACGCGCTGGCCGGGGACATGCTGGACCGGCCCGACCTGGCCTCGAAGGATGTCTACGACACGCTCGATCTCTGCCTCTCCTGCAAGGCGTGCAAGACCGAGTGCCCGTCCAGCGTGGATATGGCCAAGCTGAAGACGGAGTTCCTGCAGCACTACCATGATGTCCACGGCACGCCGCTGCGCTCCCGCTTCTTCGGGCACATTCACGACATCTCGAAGCTGGCCTCGCCGATGGCGCCCTTTGTCAATCTCACCATGCGCCTGGGCCTGGACAAGCCGGTCAAGATGGCGCTCGGCGTTGCGCCGGAGCGCAAGCTCTCCCGCTTCGCCTCCCGCACCTTCACGCAGCGATGGCGCGAGCACCAGCGCCAGGTCGCGGCGCACCCGCGCCAGACACGCGGCCAGATCGTGTACTTCCACGACACCTTCGCGGAATACAACTACCCGCACATCGGCATGGCGGCGGTAAAGCTGCTGGAGGCAGCAGGCTTCGATGTCATCGTCGAGGAGCGGCGCGCCTGCTGTGGCCGCCCGATGCTCTCCAAGGGCCTGATCGAAGAAGCCCGCGCGCTGGCGAAGACAAACATTCAGCTCCTGGCGCCCTACGCGCGCAACGGCGTTCCCATCGTTGGCACGGAGCCGAGCTGCATCCTGACCCTGCGCGACGAGTACAAAGACCTGCTGCCGGACGACCCCGACGCCTCGGCGGTCGCCGCCGAGTCGTACATGATCGACGAGTTCCTGGCGAAGCTGGACAAGGCGGGCGATCTTGGCATCACCTGGAAGCCCGATGCCGGCCCGGAGGTGCTCTTCCACGGGCACTGCCACCAGAAGGCGCTCATCGGCATGGGCCCGTCGATGGCGATGCTGCGCAAGGCTGGCTGCACGGCGAAGGAGAGCGGCGCGGGCTGCTGCGGCATGGCGGGCTCGTTTGGCTACGAGGTCGAGCACTACGACGTGTCGAAGAAAATCGGGGAGGATCGCCTCTTCCCGGCCGTCGAGGCGATGCCGGAATCCGCCACCATCAGCGTGGCCGGCGTCTCCTGCCGTCAGCAAATCGGGCACTTCACGGGCCGCCACAGCCGCCACATCGCGGAAGTGCTGGCCGACCGCATCGCGCCGGGGCACCGCTGGGCCGACCGCCCGCTGGCGCCCGTCCCCGACGCCGTGCAGCCGACCCCGGAAATGGCCGTCCACGCGAAGCAGACCGGGAATTCCTGACGGGGTGAGACCCTCACCCCCAACCCCTCTCCCTGTGCGCAGGGCGAGGGGCTTTCTTGTTGGCGGCCGCGAAAGTAAGCATGCCAAGGATGCCAAGAATGCCAACTTGCGCAGGTGAGCTGCGTTGGCAGCGTTGTGCGGGCTCCATTGGCGCGCTGCAGGGCGCCGGGGTTCAAGGCTGCCCTGTGCCTCGGCTGCCAGGCGCGTGAGTTGGCGGTAGGCCAGGCCGAGATTTCTCGACAAGCTCGAAATGACACGGTGAGTTGGGCGGTGGAGGCGGACGCGGCTGGGCTGGCGGGCGGGATTCTTCGGCAGCGCTCGGGCGAACGCTCCAACCAGTGCGCCTCCTCGGGGCTCGACTTGCGGACCGCCGGCAGTCGCTTGCGCCCAGGTCGCTGCGCGGCGAAGCGCGACGCGGCACCACCCCGGACCAACGCCACATGAGCATTTTTCGCTCGGCGACGCGAGCGAACAAGGCACGAAAAACGAACTCCCTCATGCTCAGACGCCGCGCCAAGGATTGTCATCACTGATCGCGGCCTGGCAGTTGCTCTATCCATGAGATAAATCTACTCTTTTTGCCGACATGCGTCAAGAACGTTCCTTCACTGTGTAGTACTTCACTGTGTTTCCTTCCTGGGGTGTCACGCTGACGGGGGGGCCCCGTCCACCTGACACCGGGGGGGCGTCAGGCTGACGGGGGGAGGGTGTCACATTGACACCGGGGGGGTGTCACACTGACGGGGGGTATCCCCGGAGTCCGCGTCTTCACACGGGAGGTTTCGGCTAGTTCTCAACCCCGGCCAGGCGCCAGCGATCCACCAGGCGGCGATACGATTCCTGCATCTTCTCCAGGCGCCGGGTTTCGGTCACGATGCGGCCCTCGATGCGGGTGCGAAGGTCGTCGAAGACGGGATCGCCCGCCTCGTGGCGGGTGTACAGGCGGAAGAGTTCGCCGCCGCGCAGGCGGGAAAGACCGCTGCGCGCTTCGCCCAGCGCCTGCTCCAACCGCCGCATCTCCTGCTCGGCCCAGGCGAGGCGATCCGTGACCGGCCGTGATTCCCAGTTCGGGTCGTCGGCGATGGATTCGAGGTGGACGGCGCGCAGGCCGGCCAGGTCCCGCAGGCGGAACGCCTCGTTTACCCGCTGCATGATGCGCTCGCGGCGCTGGCGGTCCTCGTCGTCGCGGGCCAGGTCGGGGTGCAGCCGCTTGGCGAGGTCGATGTAGAGGCGTTTGGCCTC
Source organism: Thermomicrobiales bacterium (assembly GCA_034431475.1). Taxonomy (GTDB): domain Bacteria; phylum Chloroflexota; class Chloroflexia; order Thermomicrobiales; family UBA6265; genus JACCXM01. Next base: position 6,792 of record DAOUDE010000027.1, read on the forward strand.
CGTCGCCTCGGTTGCCAGCCAGCGCCGGGTCGCTTCCGGCGCGTGTGGACCTCGGCCGCGGGCGCGCGCGCCCGCTGCGGCAAAGGCCGCTTCCTCCAGCAGCTCCTGCTCCTCCTCGAGACCCTCCAGGAGGTCCTCGTCGTTGCGGGCATCCAGCGCGGCGCGCAGCCGCGTCAGGCGGCTGCCGTAGTCGGCTGTCTCGCGTTCCAGGCGGCGCAACTCCGTGAAGAGCTCGCCCAGGCGCGATTGCGCCATGGCCTCGAAATCCGTGACGGCCGAGCGGAGCGACACGAGATCCTGCTCCAGGATCGCCAGCTCACGCCGGCGCTCTCCGATCACGATGAGGTTGTCGTGATATTGCTGTTCAGCGGGAGACAGTGCGCGCACCAGACCGGCGCGGCCATTGGCGTCTCCTGCGGGTTTTTGCACCCTGAAGACCCTTGCGTCTACTGCGTTCGACTCAAACATCACCCCGGCTGCCTGCCGGAGCAACGCACAACCGTACCACCCGCCCACCGTTCGCTGCCGCTCCTTCTGCCGCGCGTGGGCATATTCGGAGACGCCGTGTCACAATGACGCTACGCGCCTCGGCCATCTGGGTCGCAGGCGCTTCGTCGCGGGAGCAAATCCATGGCAGTCGATCTCAAGCAGGAGCGAGGAGCGGCCTCATTCGCGCCGCTCACAGCCGTACCCGACCAACGTGGGCGCTTCGGACAGTTCGGTGGCAAGTATGCGCCCGAAACGTTGATGCCCGCCGTTGAGGAACTGGAAGCCGCCTACGCCGAGGCGCGGCGCGATCCCAAATTTCAGGACCTGCTTGATCGACTTTCCCGTGACTACGTGGGGCGGCCCACGCCGCTCTATTTCGCTGCCAACCTGACCGAACTTGCGGGCGGCGCCCGTATCTTCCTCAAGCGTGAAGACCTGGCTCACACTGGCGCGCACAAGGTGAACAACGCCCTCGGGCAGGGGCTGCTCGCCAAACGCATGGGCAAGCGGCGCATCATCGCGGAAACCGGGGCCGGTCAGCATGGCGTGGCCGCAGCTACGGTCTGCGCGCTGCTCGGGCTGGAGTGCATCGTCTACATGGGCGAGCTCGATATCGCCCGCCAGGCCCCAAACGTGTTCCGCATGAAGCTGCTTGGTGCAGAAGTCCGCTCGGTCAGTTCCGGTTCGAAGACGCTCAAGGACGCCACGAACGAGGCGATTCGCGACTGGGTCACCAACGTCCGCGACACCTTCTACATCATCGGCTCTGTGGTCGGCATGCACCCCTACCCGATGATGGTGCGCGACTTCCAGTCGATCATCGGCAAGGAGGCCCGCGCCCAGATGCTGGACGCCACCGGCCGCCTGCCAACTGGCGTCGTGGCCTGCGTTGGCGGCGGTTCGAACGCGATGGGCATCTTCTACCCCTTCCTGCAGGACCGCGAGGTGGAGCTGGTCGGTGTGGAAGCCGCCGGGCTCGGGGTGAATACCGAACAGCACGCCGCCACGCTCACGAAGGGCACCGTCGGCGTCATTCACGGAGCCAGGACCTACCTGTTGCAGGACGAATTCGGGCAGGTGCAGGAAGCGCACTCCATCTCCGCCGGGCTTGATTACCCCGGCGTCGGTCCCGAGCACTCGTATCTCAAGGACATCGGGCGCGCCTCCTACGTCGCCGTCACCGACGCTGAGGCGCTGGAGGCGTTCCAGACACTCTGCCACACCGAGGGGATCATTCCGGCGCTGGAGTCGTCCCACGCCATCTCGCACGCCATCCCGATGGCGAAGCGGCTGGGGCTGGATGCCACCCTGCTCGTGTGCCTCTCCGGCCGCGGCGACAAGGATTTGCAGACCGTGGCCAATGTGCTGGGGATGACACTGTGACCGCAACCGAAACCTACGCGCTCGCGCCAACCGCAGCGGGCTCCCAGCGCACCGTCGCCGCGTTCGCGAAAGCTCGCGCCGAGGGGCGCACCGCCATCATCCCGTTCGTCACCGCTGGCTACCCGACCCCGCAGATCTCCGAGGAGGTCGCGCTCGCCATTGTGCGCGGTGGCGCAGACATGCTGGAGATCGGCGTGCCCTTCTCCGACCCACTCGCCGACGGAACTACCGTCCAGCGCACCAGCCAGGTTGCGCTGACGCACGGCATCACCCTGCGCAAATCACTTGAGATGGCGAAGCGCCTGCGAGACCAGGGGGTGGAGATTCCGCTCATCCTGATGGGCTACGTCAACCCGATGCTGGCCTACGGCATCGAGAAACTGGCGGCCGACAGCGCGGCCCACGGCGTCGATGGCTACATCGTGCCGGACCTCCCCGCCGAGGAGGCGGGCGAGATTGCCGCCGCATTACGCAAACATGGGGTCGATCTCATCTTCCTGGTCGCGCCGACCTCGACCGAGGAGCGCATCGCCGAAGTCGCGCGCATTGGCAGCGGCTGGGTGTACTGCGTCTCCACGACCGGCGTCACCGGGGCGCGGGCGGCGCTGCCTGACCTGAAGCCATACATCGACCGTGTCCGCCGCCACACCAGCCTGCCGATTGCTGTCGGCTTCGGTGTCTCCAATCCGGAGCACGTCGCCCAGATCGGCGAGATCGCCGACGGTGCGGTGATCGCTTCGGCCATGATCAATTTCCTGGATACCGCGCCGATTGATGAGCAGGCGCAGGTTGCCGAGCGATACGTGCGCGGCCTGCGTGGTGAAGAGGAGTTTCCGCCGGTGGTCTCCGCGTCTGAACAGGTTGCTACCGCCGCTGAGCCCGTCGCGACACCGGCGGCCAGGGGCACGTCGCCGTCGCTCTCCCTCGCCTGCCGGGGGGTACGCGGCGCGACGACGATCGAGACGAACACCGCCGAGGATATCCTCGAGGCCACGACGGACATGCTCGAGGCGTTGATCAAGCTGAATGACATTCAGCCCGAGGATGTGGTCAGCGCGGTCTTCACCACTACGCCGGAACTCACCGCCGCCTTCCCGGCGCTGGCCGCGCGCAAGCTGGGCTGGACCGAGGTGCCACTGCTCTGCGCGCACGAGATGGCCGTGCCCGGCGCGCTGCAGGGCGTCATCCGTATCCTGCTGCACATCAACTCCCCCCGCTCGGCGGCCGAAATCCGGCATGTCTACCTGCGGGAGGCGCGTGCGCTTCGCCCGGAGTGGGCGCTCACCGATGCCGAACTGGCCGAGGCCCTTGGCCGCCCCGTTCCCGCCTAGGCTCCTGGAGGAACCCCGCACATGATCGTCGTCATGCAACCCGGCTCGACCCGGGAACAGGTCAATGGAATCGTTGCGCGCATCAAGGCGCTCGATCTGGGTGCGCATCTCTCGGAAGGCGAGGAGCACACCATCATTGGCGTGGTTGGCTCGCCGCTCCCGCCCTCGCTCGAGGACGAACTGGAGAATCTCTCCGGCGTCGAGCGGGTGGTGCGCATCACCAAGAAGTACAAGCTCACCGGCTGGGATTTCCACCCCCAGAAGACCCGCATCCAGGTGCGCGACGTCACCATTGGCGGCGAGGCCGTGACCATCATCGCCGGCCCGTGCTCCGTCGAGAACGAGGAGCAGACGGTGAGCACGGCGAAGGCGGTCAAGGCCGCTGGCGCCTCGATCCTGCGCGGCGGGGCGTACAAGCCGCGCACCTCCCCCTACGAGTTCCGGGGGCTTGGCCGGCGTGGCCTGGAAATCCTGGCCACGGCCCGCGACGAGACGGGCATGCCGATCATCACCGAGGTGATGACCCCGGCGGATATCGAAACCGTCAACGAGTTCACCGACATCTTCCAGATCGGCGCGCGCAATTCGCAGAACTACCTCCTGCTGGAGGAGGTCGGCAAGGCGCGCAAACCGGTCATGCTCAAGCGCGGGCTCTCGATGCTGATGGAGGAGTGGCTGCTGGCGGCCGAGTACGTCATGGCCCAAGGCAACCCGGATGTCATCCTCTGCGAGCGCGGCGTGCGCACCTTTGAGCAGCTCACGCGCAACACCCTGGATGTCAGTTCGGTTCCGGTCATCCAGGGTATGAGCCACCTGCCGGTGTTCATCGACCCCAGCCACGCGGCCGGCAAGCGGGCCTGGGTGCCGTCTCTCTCACTTGCGGGTATCGCGGCCGGAGCGGACGGCCTGATGATCGAGGTTCACCCGCAGCCGGACCAGGCGCTCTCCGATGGCGCGCAGTCCCTGACGTTCGACCAGTTCGCCGACCTCACGCCTCGCATCAGCGCCGTGGCGGAAGCTGTTGGGCGCACCCTGCCGGTGCCGCTACTGGCCGTTTAGCCAAAGACTTACTTATGTGAACCTGACGCCCGGTTGCACCTTGCAATCGGGCGTCTTTCGCGCAAGGGTATTGACGGCTACCGCAGAGGGTGATAATCTCTTTGCCGTTGGCCTGGGGAATGGCCCCGGCGCGAACGAGTGGGACGCGAATACGCGCAATGGTTTTCGAGAAAGGAGGCAGCGAAATGCAGATGCTCATGACAGCGCACAACGCTGCTAACGGTATCGATTGCCCGGGGGTTTGCCGCATCGTCGGCTGACTTTCTCGCTGCGCAGCATGCGCGCCCCGGGCCTCGATTGAGGTCCGGGGTTTTTGTTTGCCCGGCGTATCGCAGACGCGCGGTACGACGTGGTAAAGGGAGGGTTCCCAGTGAATTACTGCTTGATGTCACCCAAGAACACCATTCGGCACGGAGCGGGAGGATTCGCCGCTCACAAGGCCAGCCGCTGGCCCAAACCCTTTGACTCTTTACCTATCGCGGACGATGTCCGCTGGAGCGAAACACTGCCATGCATTCATCGGATCTCTCTCTGAGCCACGTCTACGCCGTTCGCCGCCACCAGGAGTTCCTGGCGGAGGCGGAACAGCAGTACCAACTGCGCCTTGCCTTCGCTGACCGCATTCCCGCGCCTCGCAGCCTCTTCACCTCACTGCGCGCGGAGGTTGCCCACTCGCTGTTCAGCTTCGCCGCGTGGCTGATGCCAGCGGACACCACGCCATCCGAACGCCGGGTGGCCGGTACCTGGGAACTGCGGCTCGGCTAATGCCCCGCTCCCGCACGATCCCAACCCGGAAGGGGCGCAGGCCCGCGCCGCGCCCCTTCTCTCCAGAACCTGACCGGCCCGGGTTGTCGCACTGACACCCGGGCCGTTTCCTTCCGTGACTGAATCCGTTCCAGGACATCACGCTGACCTGTGGCGTGACGGGCGGTGGCCGCGATGTCCCGCCGCCCCCTCGCCCGTGGTTGGCGGGAGCACGTGATCCGCCCGGCGTCAGGATGAGCGGAACGCGGCGTGGCACAGCGGACCGTAGGGACGGCGAACCGAGATCCTTCGACAGCTCAGGATGACACCTGACGGTGGGAGATGCCGGGAGGTGGACGCTGGCGGATGGTTACCGCGTCGTGCCCCCACTGCTGGCGCGAGGAAACGCGTTGCATAAAATGCGCACCCGGCGTGAGAGACGTCGTCGGGCGGGAGGAAGGACGAGGTCTCTCGGCTAGTTCGGGACACGGGGTAGCGGTATCGCGGGGCGCAGTATCACAGGGGCGCGGGATCGCGGTATCACGGGGTTTCGGTGTCGTGGTATCCTCGGCTCGCGTACGTACACGCGATTCGTTCCCCTCGCTCAACGACGGAAGGCAGAAGGCCGTGGCCCGCATCATCGCCTTTTTCAACCAGAAGGGCGGGACGGCCAAGACCACCAGCACCCTCAATGTGGCCGCCGCCCTGGCCGAACGCGGCAAACGCGTCCTGGCCATTGACATGGACCCGCAGGCCAGCCTGACCATGGCCACGGGCGTGGATATCGCCCAGCTCGAGGCTTCGGTCTACGACCTACTGCTCGAAGATGATTTGCCCATCGGGTCCGTGATCGTGCCCACCTCCCTGCCGGGCGTTTCGCTGGTGCCCTCACACCCGGACCTGGCCGCTGCCGAACTGGAGCTGCTGAACGTCCTGGAGCGGGAGCGGCAACTGGAGAACCGCATCGACCGCGAGACGCTCTCCGCCTGGGATTACGTCCTGATCGATGCCCCGCCCGCGTTGAATGTCCTCTCCATCAACATCCTGGTCGCGGCAGACGAGCTGGTCATCCCCATCGAGCCGCACCCGCTCTCGCTGATGGTGTTGCGCCGCCTCTTCGAGACGATCACCCGTGTGCGGCGGCTCAACCCGGGCCTCACCGTCCATGGCTTCCTGCCGACGAAAGTCCATCACTCCTCGCGGCTCGCCGCCGACATGCTGGCGGCGCTGGGTGAGGAGTTTCCGCAGTACACGCTGCTGCCCGCCATTCCGCTCTCGGTGCGCGGCGCGGAATCCGCCGCCGAGCGCACGAGCGTGCTCCACTACATGCCCCGCTCGCCCATCGCGGAGGCGTACCGTGCGGTCGGCGCGTGGCTGGAGGAGCACGACCCGCAGACGCCCGCCGCGGGCGAGGAGGCACGCCTCCATGTCTAGCCCAGCTCCGGCGCCCGGTGAGAGCCGCCCGCGCAGCGGCAAGCGGCGCTTCACGGTCGATGCGCTGTTCACGGATCACCGGCCCCAGGCAGTTGGCGTCGAGGACATGCCCACCGCCAAGGAGATCCGGCTCGACCGTATCGAGGCCGACCCGGACCAGCCGCGCCGCACCTTCGATCCCGAGCGCCTGGCGGAGCTGACCGCCAGCATCCAGCGCGAGGGCATCCTGCAGCCTATCGCCGTCAGCTACCACGTCGAGCGAGACATCTACATCGTGATCCACGGCGAGCGCCGCTTTCGCGCCGCCCAGGCCGCCGGGCTCGTCACCGTTCCCGCCATCGTGCGCGATGTGCCGCTGGAGCGCCGCCTGCTACAGCAACTGATGGAGAACATTGTCCGCGACGACCTGAACGCCGTGGACCGCGCGGCTGCGCTGCGCACGCTGAAGCAGCAGCTCGACGATGCGCCCTGGGACGACGTCGCCGAGATGGTGGGCATCCGCCGCAGCCGTCTCTTCCAGTTGCTGGGCACCGAGAAGTTGCCCGCCAGCGTGCAGGAGGACATTCGCAGCGGCCGCCTGAGCGAAAAGCAGAGCCGCGCCTTGCAGGGCCTTCCTCCCGTGCAGCAAGAGGCCCTGCGCGACGCGATGCTGGAGCGGGACCTCTCGGCGGAGCAGGTGCTGGGCGTGGCGCGGGCACTCAAGCAGGCCAATCTGCCGGCCGATGCCGCTGAGACCGCGCGCTTCATTGCGGCGGCCTGCAGTGAGGCCGCGCCTCCCCTGGCAGCGGCCGATCCGCTCTCCCAGATCGCCGAATTGCTGGCCGCCATCGAGTCAGTCGCCGCCGGGGAGCGTGGCGCGCAGCAGGTGCTGGCCTCGGCTGCGGCTGCCGCCAAAGCCCGCCCTTTCGACGGCGACCGCCTGCGCGCGGAGGTGCTCACCCTGACCCGCACGCTGGCTCGTACACCCTCGGCCGAGTTGGTGCCCGGTGGGGCTGCCTACATGCCCCTCACCATGCTCCGCGCCGCCCTCAACGCGCTGTTGCCTGGGGAGTAGCGACAGAACTTCTATTGTCGGGCCAGTCTCTGTCCACTGCCGCCCAGGGGTGTTGTGCTGGGTAGTGGGTCATGGGGCAAATGTCAGGTGAGCGCACCCAAACACCCTGTCATTCTGAGCCCGCAGGCGAAGAATCTCGTTCTTTGGGCCCATTGCAATCTCCGGCGCCTCCCCGCACAACTGAGCGAAGGCGAAGGCTCTTGTCCCGCACCGCCACGGTCCGATGGTGTCAGCCACTCTCCGGTGGTTGGGCGGTGACACGCGGATCGGCGATCCATGTGGAGGACAGACGAGAGGCTGAAACCGCCGGGCTGCTGTAAAGAATTCGCCAAAGATCGCGTACGTACGCCGGGTCGATTTCCATGCCGTGAGGGCGCCGGCCCGCGGCATGAACACTCAGAATGACAACGCATTGGCTGGCGCCCACCCGACATGTGCCCCGTGACGCACTACGAAGTGCCCAGGCCGTCACGCGGGAGGGACGGCCTGCGGCCAGCGCGAATGCAGCGGAAGCCCGCTCTTGACCAGCGCAAGGCACCCCACCCGGCCAACACTCTGTTACCCTTGCCGGGTGTACGTTCACTCACGTCCGAGGAAGACCATGCCACGCCGCCGGTTCGTTCACATCGCGACTCTGTTGCTCCCCCTGGCGCTAGCCGGTTGTGGCGCCATGCCGGAAGCCACGCCTACGCCCGCTCCGCCGGCGGTGGAAACCCCACCGGCCGCTATCGCCACACCGGCGGCCACCGCGGCGGCGAAGCTGACGCTGGGCGAGCTGGCGAGCCGCGTTGACGCAGCGTGGGCAAACGTCGAGTCGTACCGCGTCGTCAGCGTCGTCGCCGCGCCGCCTGTGCCGGCCGCCACGCCAGTCAGCGCAGTTGCAGCCACACCCGGCGCAACGCCGGTCGGGGCGGCTGGCCAGATCGTGGCAACGCGCGATGTGGTGCTACCCGATATCCAGCACCTGACCGTGACTGGCTGGGGAGCAAACGACTTCGAGGCGATGTCGGACGGCGAAACCATCTTCGTCCGCGGCCCGCTCGCCATGCAGATCGACGCCTCGGCTGGACCGGAGGAATGGATCACCCTGCGCGCATCCGACGTGCCTGAAGACTCGCAGATCGCCAATCTGCTGGGCGGCCTGCCGGTGATCCCCATGCCGCCCTTTGCCAGCATCGAGGAGCGCCTGAAGCTCCAGGAGGTGCGCGACCTCGGGGCCGCGGATGTCGCGGGCCGCACCTGCCAGACCTACGGCGCGGCGGACACCAAGCTGACTACCGGGCAGCGTGTGGATTTCGTGTTCGGCCTTGACGCTGACAACCTGCCCTGCTTCATCGAAACCCAGAGTGGCACGACCACGTTGGGTCACGATGAGTACTCGCTATTCAACGAGATTACCGTGGCAGACATTCCGGCTGCCGGGACGCCGGTCGCGATTCCGGCGGCGATGGCGACTCCGGTCCACCACGACTAGATGCCTGAGCTGACACCAGCCGCTCTTGGCTTCAGCGACGACGGCGACCAGGCGTGGGTCCGCGACCTGCGCGGGCAACTCGTGCGATTCCGCATCCTCTCGACGCTCGAGGACCTCGTCCAGGCCGAGCACCTGCAGGAGGAGGTCTTCGGCGTCACCGACCGCGACCTCATCCCCGCCAACGAGTTGATCGTCGTGGCCGAAACCGGCGGCGCGGTGATCGGGGCGTCCCTGCCGCAGGAGCCGGAAATCGCCGCCGGGGTCCTGGTCGGCTGGGGCGGCTTCGTTGGCAAGCCGCGCATCGTCTCCGACTTCCTCGCGGTCCGCGCAACGGCGCGCAACCTGGGCCTGGCCGAGCAGATGAAGCGCCTGCAGGCGGCGATCGCGTTCGAGCGGGGGTTCCAGGACATTGTCTGGACCGTCGATCCACTGCGCGCCGCCAACGCGCGGCTGAACTTTGGGAAGCTGGGCGCAACGGCGAATCACTACGAAAACGACCGCTACGGCGCGACGTTCGCCGCCGCGCTCTACGGCAGCATGCCGACCGACCGCCTGCACGTGAACTGGGACATCACCTCGCCGCGCGTCCAGGAGCGACTGCTGGGCGCAACGGCTCCGGCCCTGCCAACCGGCCTGCCGACATACGAACCGCACCTGCTCGCGCCGGCTGCCACCATCGAGATTCCGGCGGATATCGACACGCTGCTGGCGACCGATCCCGCCGCCGCGCGCGACTGGCGAATGCGGCTGCGGGCCACCCTACCCCAGGCGTTTGCGGATGGCTACGCGATCACCGGTTTCATGCCTGCGGCCACTGAGGACGGCAATCCGTCACTGCTCCTGACCCGCCCGGAGTAGGCCGCCAATCCCCGCGACCTGTGCGACGATACCGCCATGAAGATTGCCTCGATCGACATCATCCCGGTCCGGCTCCCGTTGCGTGAGCCGTTCGTCATTTCGTACGCCACCTACCCGGACACACTGAGTGTGCTCGTGCGGGTGCAAACCTCCAGTGGCCACGAAGGATGGGGCGAAGCCACGCCCGATCCCAACATCTCCGGCGAGACCTGGGAGGGGGTGACGGAGGTCCTGCGGCACATGCTGGCCCCGGCGCTCATCGGCCACGACGCCCGCAACCGCGAGACTGCCCTGCACGCGCTCGACGCCCGCGTCGAAGGCGCGCCAGCGGCCAAGGCGGCGCTCGACATCGCGCTGCACGATCTGGTGGCGCGCGCAGCCGGCATTCCGGTCTGGCAGTTGCTGGGGGGCAAGGCGCGGCCCAGCCTGGAGATCTCACGCGTCATCAGCATCGGGCCGCTCGACGAGATGGCCGCTGCCGCTCGCCGCCACGTCGCGGCGGGCTTCCGCACGGTCAAGGTGAAAGTCGGTGACCGGCAGCACTCGATGCTGGATGTCGAGCGCGTGGCCACTGTGCGGGAAGCGGTTGGCCCGGATATCGGCGTCAAGGTCGATGTCAACCAGGGGTGGCAGCGCCCCGGCGCGGCTATTGCCGCCATCCGGGCCATGCTGCCGTCGCAGCCCGCCTACATCGAGCAACCCGTTGCCTGGTGGGACCTGGAAGGCCTGGCCGAAGTGCGGCGACAGACCGGCGCACTGATCATGGTCGACGAAGGGTGCCACGACGCGCGAGACATGCTACGCATCGTCAGCCTGCGCGCCGCCGACCTGGTGAATATCAAGCTGATGAAGACCGGCGGCATCCTGAATGCGCTGAAGCTGAACGCCATCGCCGAGACTGCCGGCATTCCGGCCCAGATCGGGACGATGGTCGAAAGCTCCATTGCCTCGGCGGCGGGTCTGCACACCGCCATCGCCATGAGCAACGTCCGCACGGTCGAGATGGGTGGTCCATTGATGCTGAGTGAGGATATCGGCCCGGTGCGCGAGTGGTACAACCAGGACCAGGTGTCGGTGCCGGATACACCGGGGCTCGGCGTCGAGGTCGATCTCGACCGGATTCGCGAGTTCAGCGCTGCCTGGTGGACCGTCGCATGAATGATGCGCTCTGGATCGCGGTCGTCGTCGGGCTCGGCATCACGCAGGCGCTACAGGTCTCGCTGCTGGGCGCCATGGGCCGCGTGCGCGGCCCGTCCGAGGCCGCATTCGTCTCGATCCTCGGCACCTTTGTCGGGCTTTCCGCGGTGCTGACCATGCGCGGGGCCCGTGGAGAGCGCCCGCTGCTGCCGACGCCGTTCGACAACCCGGCGGTCATGGGCCTTCTCTCCGTGTGTACCGGGGCCATCCTGCTGCTCGCGTTGCGCGGGCTGCCGGGCGGCTTCGTCATCACCGGCCTGCTCGCCTTGCCCTATCTCCTGGTGGCGTCCTTCCTGGCGCCGCGTATCGGGATCGGCCTCTTCGTGGCCGCGCTGATCACCGGGCAGTTGACCGGCGGGCTGCTGCTCGATCAATTCGGCTTCCTGGGCGGCGCCACAAAGCCCGTCGATGCCCTGCGCATCCTGGGTTGCCTGATGTTGCTGGGCGGCGTTGTCCTGGTTCGTGGCTTCAAGTAACGACGTATCCTGCGAGGAACACGCATGACTGCATCGATATACGATCGCTGGGCTGACGTGCTGGTGAATTACTGCACAGGCATTCGCGAGGACGACACGGTCGTGATCCTGGGCGGCGTTGCGGCAGAACCCCTCCTCCGCGCCACACATCGCGCCGCGCTGCGGAACGGCGCTGAGGTGCTCCTGCTGCCCAGCTTCTCCGAATCTCAGGCAGACGTGCTGAACAGTTCCAGTGAGGCGCAACTGGCGACCGTGTCGGCTGTGGAACGCTGGTACCGCGAGACGGCAACGGTCACGATCACGATCATGGCCAGCACCAATACTCGCGCACTGTCCAGCGTGGACCCTGCGCGCCAGACCATCTTCAACCGGGCCCGAGCCGGGCTGCGGGAGGTCGCCATGCGCCGCGCCGCCGAAGGCAAACAGCGCTGGTCCCTGACGATCTTCCCGACCTCCGCCTACGCGCAAGACGCGGACATGTCCACCGACGAGTTCGCGCAGTTCCTGGCTGGCGCCATGTTCCTGGATCAGCCAGATCCGGTTGCAGCCTGGCAAGAGCTTTCCGCCCGGCAGCAACGGCTGATCGACTGGCTCTCGCAGCGCAGCGAACTGCACATCACCGGCCCCGGCACCGATCTCCGCATGAACGTGGGCGGCCGCCACTGGGTGAACTCGGATGGCAAGCGCAACTTCCCGTCCGGCGAGGTCTTCACCGGGCCAGTGGAGAATTCCGCCGAGGGCTCGGTGCGTTTCTCCTACCCGGTGGTCACGGACGGCCGGGAGATTGCGGATATCCGCCTCCGCTTCTCGAGCGGCACGGTGGTGGACGCCACCGCCAGCAAGAACGAGCAGTACCTGATCGACACGCTGGATACGGACGAGGGCGCGCGGCGGCTGGGCGAGATCGCCTTCGGCACGAACTTCGGCATCTCCCGCTTCACCAAGAACATCCTGCTCGACGAGAAGATCGGCGGCACCATGCACATGGCGCTCGGGGCCGGCTACCCCGAGACCGGGAACAGCAACACGTCCGCTATTCACTGGGATATGATCTGTGATCTGCGCGCCGGCGGGCAGGCCACGCTCGATGGCGAGGTCGTGCTGAAGGACGGCGCCTACACGGTGTAAACGCGTCAATCATTGACAGGACATGGCCCGCATGGCAGGTTCCGCCAGACTGACGGTCGCCGATGCCGCGCGCATCCTGGACCGCTCGACCGAGCAGGTGCGCCGCTACCTGCGCGAGGGCGTGCTGCCTGGCGAGCGCATCGGCAACCAGTGGTTCATCGAAGCGTTCGATCTGGAGCAGATGCTGGCGGCGCGGCAGCGCGGCGAGAGCCTGGCCGAGATCATCGGCACGGGAGACCGCGACCCGCTGGGCGCGGTCATCGGCATCGGTGGCAGTGGCGGCAGCGAGATCGCCCTCGGCGCGGCGGCCTACCTGCAGGCGCTGGTGACCGTGGAGCCGTCATGAGCGATGCCGCGCCCTCACCCCGCATCGCCTTCGTGGACGCTTCCGCGCTGGTGGCACTGGCCGACCGGGACGACATCTCCCACCAGGCGGCGGCGGATGCCTACCAGGATTTCCTGCGCAGCGGCTTCCTGCTCTTCACGACCAATCTGGCCTTCACCACGGCGCACCAGCTCATCCTGGCTGCCCTGGGGCCGTCCGCGGCCCGGTCCTGGCTGGCGCAGTGCGCCATCCACATCGAAGCCGTTACCACGCAGGATCTGGAGGAAGGGCGACGGAAGGTGGAGACGGGCAATGCGCCATCATCCGCCCCGCTGTGCGACGCCATCCACCTCGCCGTGCTGGACCGCCTCAGTGTGACGTATGTCTTCGCCGTGGACCGGCAATTCCTGGGGATGCTCGACGGCTGACCCACCGTGTGGTTGCCCGTTAGCATCCCCTTTATACTCTCACCATCGCGAGCGCTCCCTGGCTTTCCGGCGCACCGTCGTCCTCGCGGCGAACGGTCCGGTCACGCCACCTCCATCGCTTGGCGGCATGGCCAGGCAGCACGCGATCCGGACGGCTTGGCCACGTCCGAGCCGCCCTCCCTGGGCTTGCCCTGCGCGCAAGCCGCTCGATCCACGTGTGATCGACATCGGTCATCTGGAGGAGGAAACGGTGAAGCAGTACCCCGCCGATCGCATCCGCAACATCGGATTGTTCGCGCATGGTGGCGCGGGGAAGACGTCATTGACGGAAGCTTGCCTGTTTACCTCGAAGACGACCACGCGTCTCGGCAAGGTGGAAGAGGGCAACACCGTCACTGACTACGATCCCGACGAGATCAAGCGTCACATCTCGGTCAGCGCCGCTGTCGCGCCGCTGGAGTGGAAAGACACCAAGATCAACATCATCGACGCGCCGGGCTATGCGGACTTCATCGGTGAAGTCCGCTCGGCGCTACGGGTGGCTGACGCCGCCGTGATCCTGATGGACGCCTCGGCCGGCGTCGAAGTGGGCACCGAGCAGGCCTGGCGGCAGGCCGAGGAGCGCGGGCTGCCCCGCGTGCTCTTCATCAACAAGATGGACCGGGACAACGCCGATTTCGCGGCCGCCCTGGCTTCCGCCCGCGCGGCATTCGGCAATGCCCTGGCGCCGATCCAGTTTCCCATCGGGGCCGAACGCACCTTCCGGGGGGTCGTCGATCTTCTCAAGGAGCAGGCGCACACCTACCAGACCAATGGCAGCGGTGCGTTCGACTCCAGCGGCATCCCTGATGAGCTGGCGGATGACAAGGAGACCTACCGTCAACAGCTCGTCGAGGCGCTGGCCGATCAGGACGAAAGCCTGATGATGCGCTACCTCGAAGGCGAGGAGATCGAGACGGCGGAACTGGAGAGCGCGCTCAAGACCTGCATCGCCCAGTGCGCGGTTTTCCCCGTCCTCGTCGGCTCGGCCACGGGGAACCTGGGGGTAGCCCAGTTGCTGGACGCCGTCGTGGAGTACCTCCCATCCGCCGCTGAAGCCACGCCGGCCGGCAAGCTGGGCGAGGCGGATGTGACGGTTTCAGCCAACGACAAGGGCACCGTGGCCCTGGCGTTCAAGACGCTGGCCGACCCCCACGTGGGGCGTGTGACCTACATGCGCGTCTACTCCGGCGCGTTGAAGTCGAACTCCCACGCCTGGAACGCCACGCGTGGCGAGGATGAGCGGCTGGGCCAACTGTTTTACGCCCGGGGCAAGGAGCACCTGAACACCGACACCATTACCGCCGGAGATATCGGCGCGGTGGCCAAACTCGCCACCGTGATGACTGGCGACACCGTTGCCGAGCAATCACGGCCGGTCTGCCTGCCGGGCGTCGATTTTCCCGGTGCGGCGTACTCGGCGTCGGTCCACCCCAAGACCAAGGGCGACCTGGACAAGATGGGCCAGGCGCTGCAACGCCTGGTCGAAGAGGACCCCACCCTGCATCTCTCGCGGGACCCTGCCTCCGGCGAAACGATCATCTCCGGGCTCGGGGAACCACACGTCCAGATTGCGCTGGACCGCATGATGCGCCGCTTCGGCCTGAACGTGGAGCTGGGCCTGCCACGCGTGGCCTACCGTGAAACGATCTCTGCCAAGACCGTCGCCGAGTACAAGCACAAGAAGCAGACCGGCGGCGCTGGGCAATATGGCCACGTGTTCCTGGAGCTGGAACCGCTCCCGGACGCCGATTTCGAGTTTGGCGAGCGCGTCTTCGGTGGCTCGGTGCCCCGCAACTTCTACCCCGCCGTGGAGAAGGGCGTGCGCGAAGGGCTGGAGTCCGGCCCGCTGGCGGGCTACCCGGTTGTCAATGTGCGCGTCACGCTGACCGACGGTTCCTACCACGCGGTAGACTCCAACGAGATGTCCTTCAAGATCGCCTCAAAGGAAGCGTTCAAGAAGGGCATTCTGCAAAGCAAGCCGGTTCTGCTGGAGCCGGTGATGCTGGTCAAGGTGACGATTCCGGATTCCTACACCGGTGACGTGATGAGCGATCTCAATACGAAGCGCGCGCACGTCAGCGGCATGAACCCCGGGGCCAACTCCACGACAACCATCGAGGCGCATGTGCCGGCGGCGGAGGTCCAACGCTACGCCACTGACCTGCGCTCGATCACACAGGGCCGTGGCTCCTTTACCAGCGAATTTGCACACTATCAGCCGGTGCCGCAGCACATCGCCGACCAGGTGCGAGCCGCTGCGGCCAAACACGCCGAGGCCGCCCACGCATGACCGATGCCCCCGAGCATCAGATCGACACGGAGCGTCTGCTCCGTGTCGATCCCGCGACCCTGGACCACGACTCGCTGATTCGCCTGGCACGTGATCTGCAACGCGCTCTTGGAGGTGCAACGTTTCCGGCTTCCCAGGCGCAACCCGCTGCCACCCAGGCCTCGTTTGTGGATCAGGCGGCCCCCGGCGATTACACCCTCACCTTCGACGGCGGGTCGAAGGGGAATCCGGGTCTCGGCTACGGCAGCTACGAGATCGACGGGCCGCACGGAATCGAGGCTGCCAACCGCATGGAGTTCGGCCAGAACATGACGAACAACCAGGCCGAGTTTCTGGCGCTCATCGCCGGCCTGAAGCGTATCCTCGAACTGACGGGCGGCGAGGCCAGTGGTTCCAGCCTGGCGATTCGCGGCGATAGCCAACTCGTCATTCGCGGGCTGAAGGGCGAGTGGAAGATCAAGCACCCGAACGTGCAACCGCTGCACCAGGAAGCTGTCGCCCTGCTGCGGCAGTTCAGCACGGTGCATCTGGCGTGGCACCCACGCCGGGAGTCGGTGCGCACCTTCGGCCACTAGGAGATGCTGCCATGCCGCGCCCCGCTGCCATCCTGACCCGCCGGCGCGTCCTGCTCGCCACCGCCGGGTTGCTGGGCGCGGGGTTGGCCTCGCGCATGGCTCAACTGCCTGCCGTCGCTACCGGCTCTGTGCCGGGCGCGGGCCTGACCGAACTAGCGCTCTACACCGGCTGGCGGCGCAGTTGGGACCTCATTGTGCCCCTGTCCACGAATCGCGCCTTTCCGCGTCGGGCACTGATCTACGACCGCGTCGCCGGGGAAGCCAAGTTGTTGGCCATCGATGCCAGCGGCGGCTTCGTCGAGCTCAACATCTTCACCGGCTGGCGCACCACCTGGGATGTGATCATGCCATCCGGCTTCCCCCGCCAGCTCGGGGTGAGTGGGCTGGTGCTCTACGACCGGCGCGTTGGCGAAATCTCCATGCAACAGATCGACCAGTTCGGGAACGTGCGGCCCGTACGCAGCTACCCGAACCAGCGCAAGACCTGGAGCGCCTTCCTGCCCATCGGCACGGGCGGCCTGCTGGCCTACGACCGCCTGGGCGGGTTCGCCACGCTCTTCAGCATCGAAACCAATGGCAGCCTGCAGGAGATTCGCTCCTACAACGACTGGCGCATGACCTGGGACCTGCTCACCACCGGGCCCTTCACCGGTGGCGCCATGCCTTCCGGCGATTTCCTGACCTACGATCGCAACGCGCGGCAGGCGGCTGCGTCGTCCATCAATGGTGTGGGGGATATCACGCAGTTCGCGAGCTACAACCTGTGGCGCACGACGTGGAGCTCGATCCAGGGCAACCTCTTCCTCGTGCAGGGCACGAACACCAGCGCCACCGCCGATCTCGTGCTCTACGACCGCAGCTCGTCCGAAGTCGCGTTCATCGATATCGGCGCCGGCAATACGCTGACCTCCCTGTTGCTCACCAGCACGCCGCGCGGTCTGGACTGGACCAGCGCCACCGCCATCGGGCCAGACCTGCTGCTGTTCTATGACAAGTTAACGGGTACGGCTGGCTTCTACACCACCAACCGCGCACCAGTGACCGTGCCCACGCCGACTCCCGTGCCCCCGACCCCCACCCCGGCGCCTCCGCCGGTGGTGACGCAGCCGGGCGAAACGACGGTGCGCCTGCAACAGGGGAATGGCAACCTCTGGCACACCTACCGCGCGAAGTCGGACAACCCGCGCAGCAGCTCCGGCCTCACACCGCGTATCACCAGCGTCACCAACCAGGGCGACAAGCGGATCGCGCTCATCCTGCGCGACAAGCAGGACCGGCGGAAAGGCCCGGTCTTCCTGAAGGCTGGCGAACGCTCCGAGGCCTTCAACGGCCTGACCGTTGGTGGCGAGTGGGAAGCCCGCATCACCGGCGGCCGCTCCACCGCGCCGAACCGCATCCCGCTCCTGGTGACGTACGAGTTCGCGTAGGCAGTATCCCTCTCGCGCCGGAAGGCGGATCGCCGGGCCTTGTCCCGCATCACCCAGGCCAAAGGCAGCATCCACGCTCACCTGTCATCCTTCGAGAAGCCCGGGATGACACGTGAGCGTGGAGGACTCCCCGAACGGAAGCGGATGGCAGCGAGAACCTTGAAAGCGACACCCGAAGGTGGACGGCGCGTCGTGCCACCCTGGTGACGGGTGTCTGCGCACGCGGTAGCGCCACCCGAGAGCGCACCCTCGCCTACCCCTCCCCCACTGGCGGGCCGAACAGGTTTTGCACCGTGCGGTCGGTCGCGATGTCCAGCAGCACCGGCGTGCGCTCGGCGGCGGCCAGGGCGAACGCGCCCCGCAGTTCCGGTAACAGCGCCGCGGGTTCCGTGATGCGTGAGCCCCGTGCCCCGAGGCCATGCGCAATCTGCACCAGGTCCAGCCCCGGCAGGTCGAGGCCGGGCACGCCGGGCGTGCGCTGGAACGCCGCAAACGACTTCAGGATGCCGTACCCGCCGTTGTTGAGCACGAGGTAGACAACAGGGAGCCGGTGCTGCGCCGCCGTCCACAGCGCGTGGATGCCGAAGAGGGACGCGCCGTCGCCAATGGGGCAGCAGACGGTCTGCCCCGGCCGTGCCAGGGCCACCCCCACCGCGGCCGGCATGGCAAAACCCAGCCCGCCGCTGGCGGTCGCGAAGTACGAGGCCGGCCGGTCGAGGCGAACCTGGTCGTAGAACGCCGCGCGCGTCGAAGCCGACTCTTCAGTGAACAGCACGTTATCCGGCATCGCCTCTGCCAGGCACTGAAAGACGTAGCCAGGCTGAATCGGCTGCGAGGCCGCGTGACGTGTGCGCTGGGCGCGGGGCTGCGGCGCCACGCGCTCTGCCGCCGGGATCGCCTCCGCCAAGCCTGCGAGCGCCGCCCTGATCTCCCCGATCAGCGCCGTGCCTACCGGCGCGCGCGCCGCCTCAGCCGCGTCATCCGTGATGTGGAGGAGTTCCGTGCCCTCGGGCAAGACCGGGCCAGGGATATGCGGGTAGTAGCGGAACGCCGCTGCGCCGACCAGCAGCACCACATCGTGACCGGCCAGCCGCTCGGCGACCGGCTTCAGCGCCAGCGGCAACACTCCCTGGAAGAGCGGGTGATCCTGGGGGAACGATGCGCGCTCCGGCGCAGGCGCTTCCCAGACCGGCGCTTGCAACCGCTCCGCCAGCGCCACCGCCTCGTCCCACGCCCCCGCCCGGTCTACCCCGGCCCCAACGATCAGCAGCGGGTTGCGCGCCGTGCGCAGCTTCGCGGCCGCCGCCGCGAGACCCAATGGGTCCACCTGCGGCTGGCGATGCATCTGGCGCGCCTGCCGCGCGGGCGCGCCTTTGTCCCAGTCGTCCATGGGGATGGAAACGAACGCCGGGCCCAGCGGCGGAGTCATCGCCACGTGGTAGGCGCGCTCGATCGCGCCGGGTACATCTTCGGCCCGCGCCGGCTCGTGGCTCCACTTCACGTACGGCTTTGGGAGTTCAATCGCGTCCAGGTTGACCAGCCACGGCTCCAGCGCCAGCATCTGGCGCGTTTGCTGTCCTGCCGTCACTACCAGTGGCGCACGGTTGTACCAGGCTGTCACCAGCGAGCCCATGCCGTTGCCCATGCCACTGGCGGTATGCAGATTCACGAAGGCCGCGTTGCCGCTGGCCTGGGCAAAGCCATCCGCCATGGCCACGGCCACCGCCTCGTGCAGGGCCAGGACATAGGTGAAGTCCTGTGGGAAACCGGTCAGGAACGGCTCCTCTGTCGAGCCCGGGTTGCCAAAGATGGTGGTCATGCCCAGGTCGCGCAGCAGGTGGTAGGTGACATCTCGCACGGTTGGCATGGTCCGCTCCCTGTCTCCGGCTCCCTCGCCGATCCTGATCTGCGGGAAGTATCGGCTGCGCGCAGGCGCTTGACATGGTTGACCGGCGAGGGGTACATTCCTCCAGCGCCGGGGCGGCTAGCTCAGTTGGTTAGAGCGCCACGTTGACATCGTGGAGGTCACTGGTTCGAGTCCAGTGTCGCCCACCCCTGGCACTCCCCCTTCCCGCATGTTTCCTCAACCCAACCTGGAGTGTGCTTCCTTGCCTGCCTCACCCTCTGTGTCCCCGGTTGTGCGCCCTGATCGCATCATCACTGAGCCAGTCATTCGCGTGGACCATCTGCGCAAGGTCTACAACGTCCCCGAGCGGGAATCGGGCCTGGGCGCGTCGGTGCGCTCGCTGTGGAGCCGCGAGACGAAGGATGTCGTGGCCGTCGGCGATATCAGCTTCGAAGTCGCGCCCGGCGAGATCGTCGGCTTCCTCGGCCCGAACGGCGCGGGCAAGACCACGACACTCAAAATGCTCTCCGGCTTGCTCCACCCCACCGATGGCTCCGCCACGGTCTTGGGCCACGTGCCCTGGCGGCGCGAGAAGGCGTACCTGCAGCAGATGACGCTGGTGATGGGCCAGCGCAACCAGTTGGCGTGGGATATCCCGGTCGCCGACTCGTACGAACTGAACCAGGCTATCTACCGCATCCCGGAGGCCCAGTACCAGCAAACGCTGTCGGAACTGAGCGACCTCCTCGATCTGGGACCGCTCCTGACGAAGCCCTCGCGCAACCTCTCGCTCGGGGAACGCATGAAATGCGAGCTGGCTGGCGCGCTCCTGCATCAGCCGCGCGTGCTCTTCCTGGATGAGCCGACGCTGGGGCTGGATGTGACCGCGCAGCGCCGCATCCGCGGCTTCATCGCGGAGTACGGCGCACGCCACAACGCCACCGTGTTGCTGACCAGCCACTACATGGCGGATGTCGAGGCGCTGGCAGAGCGTGTCATCGTCATCCACCACGGCGTGCTGCTCTTCGACGGTCCCCTGAGTGGCCTGGTCGAGCGCTTTTCCCCGTACAAGACCGTTACCGTCGATCTGGATGGCCCGGCCAGCGATATCGACCGCTTTGGCGAGGTGGTGCAGACCGACGATGGCCGCATTACGCTGCAAGTCCCGAAAGGCGACGCCGCTGCCGTCACCGCGCGCCTCCTGGCGGAGCTGCCGGTGGTCGATCTGTCGGTCACTGATCCCCCGATCGACGAAGTGATCGACCGGGTCTTCAACACCGGCGAAGAGGGTACGGAAGCAGCAGCAGTGGAAGCTGCCGCGCCGGAGCCGGCGCTGGCATGATCGACCTAGTGTCTCTCTACCGGGCGCAGTTCAAGGTCACCATTGCCGAACAGTTCCAGTATCGCGGCGCACTCGTGATCTGGCTGCTCGGGCTGATGCTGGAGCCGGTCATCTATCTCTCCGTGTGGGCGGCGGTGGCCGCTTCGCAGGGCGGCCAGGTGGATGCATTCACCGCCGCCGATTTCGCGGCCTACTACCTGATCGCCATGATGGTGGACCACGCGGGCTTCACGTGGATCATGTGGGAGATGGAGTACTGGATTCGCCAGGGCAATCTGTCCGCCCTGCTGGTGCGGCCGGTCCACCCCATTCACCGCCACATCGCCAACAACCTGACCTTCAAGCTGCTGACTTTCTTCGTGCTGCTCCCGGTCGTGGTCGCGCTGGCGGTCATCTACCGGCCCAACTTCACCATTACGCCGGAGACGTTGATGGCGTTCATCCCGGCGCTCGTCCTGGCGATGGCCCTGCGCTTCGCCGTGGAATGGACGCTGGCGTCGCTGGCCTTCTGGGTGACGCGGGTGACCGCCATCAATCAGCTCTGGTTCGTGGCGTTCCTCTTCCTCTCGGGCTACGTTGCGCCGATCGCGCTGCTCCCGCCCTTCGCGCAGACCCTCGCCCACTGGCTGCCCTTCTACCGCATGCTCGGGTTCCCGGTGGATGTGCTGCTCGGTCACCTCGCGCCACAGCAGGTGCTGCTGGGCCTTGGCGCGCAGGTCGCCTGGTTGGTCGTGGCCTACGTTGTGCTCCAGGTCACCTGGGCGCGAGGCATTCGCCAGTATTCGGCGGTAGGGGCCTGACGCCATGACGTACCTGCACCTGTTCTGGATTCATCTTCGTCTGGGCGTGCTGAACGAGTTGCAATACCGCACCAACCTCGGCGTGCAACTGTTGCAGTCGTTCGTCGGGTTGGCGACCTCGCTCCTGGGGCTTGGCATCATCTTCTCCAAGACCGACACCCTCGCCGGGTGGCTGCCCGCGGAACTGCTGGTCGTGGTCGGCGTCTACATGATCGTCTCGGGCCTGACCCAGATGATCGTGCGGCCCAGCCTGACTCGCTTCATGGAGGATGTCCGGCTGGGCACGCTGGACTTCATGCTCACCAAGCCGGTCGATGCCCAGGTGCTGGCCAGCATGCGCCAGGTCGAGGTCTGGAAAGTGATCGATGTCTTCGTGGGGTTGGCGGTGCTGGTCGTCGCCGTCGCGCGGCTCGGCGCGACCATTGGTCTCCAGGAAGCGCTGCTTTTCGTGCTGGCGCTGACCTGCGGCGTGGTCATCATCTACAGCTTCCTGGTGATCCTGGCCACGTGCGCGTTCTGGTTCGTGAAGCTGGACAACATCCTCAACATCTTCCAGAGCATGTATGAAGCCGGCCGCTGGCCCATCGGCATCTACCCACCGTGGCTGCGCTCGGTGCTCACGTTCATCGTGCCCGTGGGCTTCGCGGTCACCGTGCCGTCCGAAGGGCTCACCGGCCGTACCTCGCCGGCGCTGTTGATCGGAGCGTTAGGGTTGGCGATACTCCTGCCGCTTGTGGCGCGCCTCTTCTGGCGCGTCGGCATCCGCCATTACTCCGGCGCATCCGCCTGAGGTACGCGCCGCCCGGTAGGGATGACGCGGACACGCAGCCACAAGCGGCTTCCTGAGCGAACGTGTCATCCTGAGCGACGTCGAGGGACCTCGACCCCCGGCCGCGTTGGTATGAGGTGGCAGCCCCTCCCAGGTGTCGTCCCGAGCGCAGTCGAGGGACCTTGCCCATCACTGCGTTGGTATGAGGTGGCATCTCCATCCAGGTGTCGTCCTGAGCTTGTCGAAGGACCTCGCGCCACCGGCCAACGCGGAACGAGGTGGCATCCCCTTCCAGGTGTCGTCCTGAGCGAAGTCGAAGGACCTCGCGCCCCCAACCGCGTTGGTGTGAGGTGGCCACCCTCTTCAGGTGTCATCCCGAGCGCAGTCGAGGGATCTTTCCCCCAACCGGCGCGGAACGCTGCCCGCACCCGAGGGTGGGCGGCAACCTCGCACCAGCGCGGCCGGGGAGGCCGAGATCCTTCGACAAGCTCAGGATGACACCTGATGGCGGGCGACCGCCTCGCAGCAATCCGGCTGGTGACGGCGAGATCTCTCGACAAGCTCGAGATGACACCTGATGGCGGGCGGCGACCTCGCAGCAATGCGGCCGGGTAGGTGATCAGGATGCCACCTGAGGGTGGGCAGTGACCTCGCAGCAATGTGGCCGGGGAGGCCGGGATCCTTCGACTTCGCTCAGGATGACACCTGAAGAGGGTGGCCACCTCGTTCCGCGTTGGCCGGGGAACGAGATCCTTCGACAAGTTCAGGATGACATCCGAGGGTGGGCGGTGGAAGCGCAACCAGGTGAGGCCAATGGGCTGCTCTGCGCGTGCGGGTGGGCAGAGCTGCTGCGCCTGCGGATGCAGGATGGCCGGGGATGGTGGAGAACTCGGAGTTCGGACTATGCGCACTGACGACACGCTCTGTCCGCCCAAACATCAAGGGCCGGTGGTTGCCCACCGGCCCTCGATGCGGTTCCCCTCGCAATTGAAGAGAAAGACGTGGTTACCGGACGCTGATGCCAGCCGCGTCCTCACGGCGGCGCAGTGCCACCGCGCCGAAGGCAGCCGCCGCCGCGGCAGCGCCCAACAGGCCAGCCAGGCCGGTTTCAGCAGCGCCGGCGCCCGTCGAGGGCACTTCCTCGACGACGGGCACTTCCTCGACAGGAACCTCTTCGATGACCTCTTCCTTCGGCGGCTCGACCTTGCGCTCCTTCTCGAAGCAGTCCTCGAACTCGGCCTTCAGCTCTTCGGCATCAATTTCCGCCTGGCCGCCATTGTCGACGTCAATGCCGGCGGCGGTTTCCTGAGCGGTCGCCTTCGCCTCGGCGATAGCGGCATCAACTGCCGCTCCAATGTCCGGCATGGCCACCGCGCTTGCGGCAGCACCCTCGGTCATCGCGCCACAGTCGGCGTGCGCCATTGCCCGCGCGGCAGCGGCCTCGGTGACGGCCCACCCAGGACCGGCCTCGGCCGAAGCGACAGCACTCTCGGCGCTGGCGTTGCCCGGACTCACCGTCAAGGTCGATCCACCATTGCCGCCCAGCACAATCTGGTCATCCTGCGCGCCCGCTGGCGACACACCGGCGAGACCCGCCAGCGACAGCGTCAAAGCCGCACCCAGGGCGAGCTTGGTCAGCATGAAACTGCGTGACGCCTTCCGTGCTGGAACCGAGCCGTTGACATCCGTCCGCATCGCGGGGTCTCCCTCCATGTGCTGCGCCGTGGCTACGGCGGCGCTCCCAGTACTCCCTTACCACTGCGCATAGACCGTGCCCGGTCTGGCGCCGCGCGACAGCCTCTACCTGCGTCAGGCAGGCTGTCGCATGTATCAGTAGATACGCACAGGATCGCCGGGGGTTTCGTTTCTTCCAGAAATTGCACAAAAGTGGGACTATCGGTCACCCCCCGGCTGACGTTGCGCCCGGCGGGTCCATCGCCCACAATCAGCCCATCACCGCGTAGAGCCGAACGAACCAACACAGGAACCCACGACACGGATGACCGAGAAAGCCCCGACGGCCGCATCCCTGACCCGGCTTGCCCTGGAGCGCATCGAGGACGGCGGCATCGACGATGCGCGGCGGCTGCTCGCCGAAGCGCTGGATCTCGATCCGCGCTATGAGCCCGCCTGGCTCTGGTTTGCCCACATCGCGGAAGACCCGGGCGAGCGCAAGTTCGCCCTGCAGCAGGCCGTGGCCGCCAACCCGGAATCGACGGCCCGGGAGCAACTCCCGCTCTACCTGAAGGTGACTGCACGCACCCCCGACGAACTGGAAGAGGTCGGCGGGCCGCCGCTCCCACCATCCATTCCGCCACCGACCGCCACCGCGGACGACGACCACCCGCACGCCCGCCGCCGGGGTTGGCGCCTGGCGGCCCTGGCACTGCTGACTGTTGTCGCGGTGCTGGCGGCCCTGGTGCTCCTGCGGCGAGAGCAACCAGGGGCGCCCCTGTACGTTGCCATCGCGGGCGGCATGACCGGCACCGGCGCGGCCTCTGGCACGGAGATTGTGCAGAGCGCACATCTGTACTTCGATCGTCTCAACGCCGAGGGCGGGGTGCATGGGCACCCGGTCGAACTCCTCGTGTACGACGACCAGAACAATCCCGAACTTGCCAGGCAGATCGCCCAGCAGATCGTGGCTGACGGGCGCGCGATGCTGGTCATCGGTCACTCCACCAGTTCGGCGTCAGTGGCGGCCTCCCCGGTTTATGAGGCGGCTGGGATCACCGCCATCACCAGCACAGCCACGGCGGACAACGTCACCGCCAGCCCCTGGTACTTTCGCTCGGTCTTCAACAACCGCACCCAGGGCTTCCTGATCGCCGCGTACATCCGAGTCGTTCTGGAGCAGGAGCGGGTAACGATCGTCGCTGGCAACGATGACTTTGGGCAATCGCTGGCGAATGGCATAACGGCCGCGTTCAGCGATGACCCCAGCCTGGTCACGCAGATCCCATTCCCCACTGCCAGCGACGCCATCCCGCAGTCTGTCGCGGACACCGTTTCCGCACTGCAAGCAGGGAGCGACCCCGGCATCGTCGTGCTGGCGCTCCAGGCCGATCCTTCGGCTCGCCTGTTGCGGGCCATGCACGATGCGGGGGTGCGGGTGCCGATCATCGGCCCTGACGCCATCGGCTCGAACCGCTTTCTGAAAGATGTCGCGGCCCTGGAGCCCGAAGTAGCGTTCGGCGAGATCACCGACGGCATCTACGCCGCCTCGCCGCTCATCATGGACAGCCTCACCAGCGACAGCCTGCGCTGGTTCCGCGCCTACCGCGATACCTACGATGTGGACCCGACCTGGCGCGGTGCGACGACGTTTGATGCGTCCATCGCGGCGGCGACCGCCATGGAGCGGGCAGGTGTTACCGGGAGTGCCGCCTCGCTCGCAGGTGAACGCAAGGCCGTGCGGGACGCACTGACGGCCATGAACAGCCCGGAAACCGCCGAGGCTGGGCTGCTGGGGCCGATCTACTTCGACTCCAGCCGCACCATGCCCCGCCACGCGGTCTTCGGCCACGCCACCGGCGATAGCTACGCCTCCGCGTTCGAGCAACTGCGGCCGTATGCCGCCTCGACCAGCATCTCGCGTGACGAGGACCTGAAGGCAGGCGCCGCCATCGTCTTCAACGGCCAGACCCTGGAGCGCCAGCGCATCGTCTTCTCCGGCATCAACATCAACGAGCTTGGGGAACTGGACACCACCAACCCCAGCTTCTACGCCGACTTCTTCGTCTGGTTCAACTTCACCGGGGATCAGGACGCGACCGATGTCTTCTTCGTGAACGCGATCGATCCCGAGACCACGCTTGGCGATCCGCTGCGTCGCGTCGCGAACGACGATCAGACCTATGAACTGTTCCGCGTGCGCGGGCGCTTCAAGGCCCCGCTGGAGTTCCGCGACTTCCCCTTCGACCAGCAGCAGTTGGTCATCAGCTTCCAGAACAGCAGCCTGCCCTCGTCACGGCTGGTCTACGCGGTAGACCCGCCGTTCCTGGATCTCCCAGTGCCGGAGCGGCTGCGTAGCGGCAGCAACGCCACGGAGTCGATCAACGCCATCCCGAGCTGGGAGCCGATCGACTTCCAGATTTACCAGGACACTGTGGGGACCACGGCGCTGCTCGGCGACCCGGAAGCCAACGTCGGCGCGAGCGGCGTGGATTTCTCGGTGTTCACGGCGGATGTCACCATCACCCGGGACCTCGGCGGCTTCCTGCTCAAGAACCTGCTGCCACTCGGGCTACTGGCGGCCATCACCTACGTCTCGCTTTTCTTCCCGCATAGCCAGACCGGCGAACGCGTGGCCTTTGCGGTCAGCGCCATCCTCACCGCCGCCGTGCTGCTCACCAGCGTCACGAGCGTGCTGCCACAGATCGGGTACACAGTCGCCATCGAGTGGGGCTTCTACGCCTTCATCCTGCTCTCGGCCATCTGCATCATCATCGGTCTGGCGGGCGACTGGCTCTACGAGCAGGGCCGGTACCAGGAGCTACGCCGCCTGGACCTCTTCTCGCATATCTTCTACCCCGCCTTCATTGCGGTCGTGGTCCTCGCCTACGTGTATCGCTACGGCCTCGCCTGAGCGCGAATCGAGTAGCGAACGTGGGGTCAGCACGCGGGACACCAGAATTACGGGGTGTTCCTGGTGTCCCGGGTGCGCTAGGATTTGGCCTCTCACACGTCACGCGCAGTTGGTCGCCAGAGATCACCAGGATGTTGCCGCGACCACCACATCTGGAGGAGAGACATGGATCCGCGCCACTTTGACTCCCTGGTTCGTGCCTGTGCCGGAGAGCGGACTCGCCGCCGCCTCGTCGCGGCGCTGGCCGCCCTGCCGCTGGCCGGTGGTCTGGCTGGGCTCACGCTCGACCGCGTTGAGGCGGAAAGTCCCCGCGACCGTATCAAGCGGCGCAAGGATGCCAACCGGCGGAAGCGGCGCAACCGCAAGCGCCAGAACAACCAGAACAACAACGGGAAGAAGAACCATGGCGGAGGCGGCAAGCTCGGGGACAGCTCGTGCGTGCCCTCAACGACCAACAATCAGCCGACGAACCTGCAGCAGATCATCAATAACGCCAGCCCATTTGCCAACATCGTGCTCTGTGCGGGCGACTTCCTCGCGGATGGCCTGAGCATCGCCAAGGATGTGTCGCTGATTGGCGCCGGAACCACCGGGCAACAGGCCACCTTGCTGTTCGGGTCGGATCCATCCGGCGGGGGCGGAACGAACACCTCGGGCGTCCTCGGCATCGTGAGCGGCAATGTCTTCATCTCGAACCTGTTTATCGGCGGGGCGAACGGCGATGTGCCGGCAATCGGGATCGAGGGCGGCACGTTGACGCTCGCGGGGGTCGTGGTGGGCAACAACTCGGCCGGCGGGATCGAGAACCTGGGGGGCACGCTGCACCTGACCGATGGCACGCAGGTGATCAACAACGGATCGGACGCCGAAGGTGGCGGCATCATGCACCGTGGCGGCACCACGACGGCGGCGAGTGGCTGCAGCATCCAGAACAACACGGCCACGGACGGCGGGGGCATTTTCGACGCTACCGGAGATCCCGCGAGCATCCAGTTGGCGGACACCTTCATCGTGCACAACAACACGCCAAACAACTGCTCCCCCGAGGGCACCATCCAGAACTGCCTCAACTGAGGGCTGCCCGGAACCTTTCGAGGTTCAGCCGGCGAGCAAAGACAGCACGGCGTCGAGGGTACGCGAAATGCCGCGACCCCTTGCGCGTCCCCCGGACGTGATCTGACAGCGCCCGGTGGCTGGAGCCACCGGGCGCTCTCGACAGTGCACGAGACGCGCCTACGGCGCGCCGCGCTACACCGCAGCCGCCAGCTCCGCTTCCCGTGCTTCCACCTCTTCGGCATCGTCCAGGTAGAGCGAGCGATCATTGACGCGCGGCAGCACCAAATCCAGGAACTGCGCAACTGGCATCGCGCCGAGGTCACGCCCGTTGCGCAGGCGCACGGCGACCGCTCCGTCGGCTGCCTCCCGCTTGCCGATCACCAGCATGTACGGCACCTTCTGCAACTGCGCCTCGCGGATCTTGGCCTGCATGCGGTCGCGCCGGTCGTTCACCTGCACCCGCAGGCCCGCGTTCTTCAGCGTCTGTGCCACCTCGTGCGCGTAGGGCACCTGGTCATCCGTGATTGGAATGATCATCGCCTGCGTCGGGGCCAGCCAAGCCGGGAACGCGCCGGCGTAGTGCTCCACCAGGCCCCCCACGAAGCGCTCCATGGAGCCCAGCAGCGTGCGGTGAATCATCACCGCGCGGTGCCGCTCACCGTCCTCCCCGATGTAGTTGACATCGAAGCGCTCCGGCAGGTTGAAGTCCACCTGGATCGTCGGGCCCGTCCACTCTCGGCCCAGGGCATCGACCCACTTGATGTCGATCTTCGGGCCGTAGAACGCGCCGCCCCCCTCGTCGATCTTGTACGTCAGGCCACGGTGCTCCATCGCCCGTTTCAGGTCGTCCATGGCCTGTTCCCAGACCTCTTCGCTGCCAATCGCCTTTTCCGGGCGCGTGGCGAGGTAGGCCTGGAACTCGTAGCCAAAGATCTTCGCCATGTGCATGGCGAGGTCGATGACGCCGCCGATCTCGTCGATCACCTGGTCCGGTGTACAGAAGATGTGCGAGTCATCCTGCGTGAAGCCGCGCACGCGCAGCATGCCGTGCAGCGTGCCGGAGCGCTCGTACCGGTACACCGTACCCAACTCCGCCAGGCGGATCGGCAGATCACGGTAAGAATGCACCTTGCTCTTGTAAATCATGATGTGGCCGGGACAGTTCATCGGCTTCAGGTAGTAGTCAACCTCCTCGATGCTCATCGGGGAGTACATGTTCTCCCGATACGTCTCCAGGTGCCCGGACGTCTGGTAGATCTTTTCGGACGCGATGTGCGGCGTGTAGACCAGGTCGTAGCCGCGCTCGAGCTGCTCTTTCTGCTCGAACTGCTCGACCAGGTAGCGCACCATTGCGCCGTTCGGGTGCCAGAGAATGAGCCCCGGCCCAATCTCCTCATTCACCGAGAACAGATCGAGCTCCCGGCCCAGTCGCCGGTGGTCGCGCTTCTGCGCCTCCTCCAGCCGGTGCAGGTGCGCGTCCAGCTCGGCCTGCGTCGGGAACGCCGTGCCGTAGATGCGCTGCAACATCGGCCGCTTCTCATCGCCGCGCCAGTACGCGCCCGCGACGGAGAGCAGCTTGAAGGGGCCGATCTCCTTCGTGCTCTCCACGTGCGGACCCCGGCAGAGGTCGAGGAAATGCCCCTGCTGGTACGTCGTGATGATCTCGTCGGCCGGCAGTTGCTCGATTAGCTCGACCTTGTACGGGTTCTCCGCGAAGATCTGCAACGCCTCGTCCCGCGAGACCACCTCGCGCTCGAAGCGTTCCGCCTTGTCGCGGTTCGCCGCCATGCGCTGCTCGATCTCGGCCAGGTCCTCCGGCGTCAGCGAGCGCGGGAGCTGGAAGTCGTAATAGAAGCCGTCCTGGATGGCGGGGCCGATCCCGAAGCGGGCGTCAGGGAAGATTTCCTGCACCGCCTCTGCCATCAGGTGGGCTGCGGAGTGGCGCATGCGGGCCAGCTCGTAGGCCCGGGCATCCGCCAGATCGACCGCAATGTCGGCATTCGTCAGTTCGTCGTGTTCGTGTGACATCGCACCGTACCTCCTGCCATTGGCGCGGGGAACCATCTCCCGCGGCAACAGGCAGCAAACACAAAAAGCGGCCCGGCATCCCAGAAAGGGACGCCGGGCCGGCGTGGTTCCACCCTCATTTCAGGCGCGGTGCACCTGCTCGAAGCGACCAGTAACGGGGTCTCCCGGGCCAGCCTCCCCCTGGTGGGTTCGGTGGCCGGCTCACGGGTGGTATTCGCCTGGGTCATCCCGCACCGGCTCTCAGCATTTGCCGGATTTGCTGTCGGTGTGCCGTGGGCTACTCGTCCCGTTCACAGCCAAGTCTGCGATTGTGGCGCCAAGAATAGGGAGATACCGCCGCGCGTGTCAATTGCGGGCCAGCCAGGGACACGATCCAGGTTGTGCCGCACCGATTCAGCGGGGAGCTATTCGCCAGACGCCAGGTATGGATCAGCAAGCAGTTCCTGGTATGGCTCCTGGCCGGTCTCACGCCTTGCGCTTTGCCAGGCAGCGAGGCCCTGCAACGCGATCAGCGCGAATCCCACCGCCGCCGCTACGAGAAACGCCCCGTTGCTGACGCCCGGCACGCCAGGCGCAGTCAGCACCGCCGCTGGCGCCGCCTCGGTACCCGCTGTCGCCACGACCTGCTGCACCACCCCTGCCTCCGCCGGCGCCTGTAGCTCGACCAGATCGGCCGTGTCGCTCAGCGGCGCTGCCGGCGCAACCGGCGCAACAATCGCGGCGCTGGCAGAAGCCATCGCGAGAATCTTCGCGGCGTCGGGATCGCGGTAGGTCACGAACTGGCCGGTTCCGAGCGACCCCTGCTCGGTACGTAGCGCCTTCTGTTCGAAGGCGTAGTCGAGCAGCACGCGGTTGTCGTCGTACCAGTCGTCCGGGGCGACGCCGTTCAGGGTCACCGCAATCATGCGGCTGCCATCACGTTGCGCTACGTTGACCAGGCACCACCCGGCATCGTCGTCGTAGCCGGTCTTGCCGCCAATGATGCCTGGGTAGCTCTGCAACATACGGTTGTTGTTGCGGAACAGGTATTCGCCGTCGTCCGAGGGGTACTCCAGCGTCCCGAAGGTCTGCACAAAGCGCGGGTAGCGCAACGCGTACATCGTGAAGGCGGCCAGGTCATAGGCGCTCGAATAGTGGCCTGGCACACCCCAGCCGGATGGATTCACCAGGTGGGTATCCGTGAGCCCCATGTTGATGAGCCGCGCGTTCAGCCGGTCCAGGAAGCGCTGCGTGCCCTGGTCCGGGGAATCGCCCTCTTGTGTGCCCAACCCACGCGCCAGGGCCTCGGCCGCGTCGTTGCCGGAGGGAAGCATCAGGCCGTAGAGCAGCTCCCGCACGGTGAACGTCTCGCCAGGGCCGAAGCCAACCTGGCTTGCCTCCGGGCTGACCTCATCCGCCTCGGTTGTCGTGATCGCGGTCTCGGGCGCACCCTCTTCGATTGACTCCACGGCGGTGAAAATCTTGGTCAGGCTGGCGGGTGCGCGCCGCTCATGCGCGTTGCGCTGCGCGTAAATCTCGCCGGTATCGGCGTCGATCACAATGTAGGAGGTCGACGTGATCTGGAGTTCCGGGGCTTCCTGGGCCTGTGCCACGAACGCCGGAGCGCGGTACGCGAAGCACGACAGCACCAGCACCAGGGCGGGGAGCAGGCGCAGCGCGTTCCAGACCCTCGGTAAAACGCGTTCCGTCACCATCGCGCCGATGCTAGGCAGAGCCCTTCGGAGCGTCAAGAGATCAGGACCAGTGGACTCCCGCTGGAGGTCCTGAACGTGGCACCATTCACCAGACCCGCGCCGGCCGCACGTTCGGGAAGCATCGAGCATGTCAGCGTTCACGCGCATTGCCCTGGTTGCGCTCTCCGGCATGGCCGGGCGCGTCTTGCGCCCGCGCAAGCGTGCAGCCGCCAATGCCGGGAAATCCTCCCCATCTGGCGCCTCAGATCCATCGACCCCATCTCCCTGGCAGGCCACCGCATCATCGTCGCCAGCCTCGCCTCCGCCATTGCCTGATACTCCAACGATTCCGACCGAGGAAACGTCTCGTTCGGACCCATTTCGCAATCTCACCTACCGCCGTGCGCCGCGCGTTGCCTCTTTCGCGGCGCGCAGCCTCCCCATCGTTGGCATTCTCAGCACGCTGCTCACGATCACGATCGCCATCGGCACGGTGGTGGGCGAACTCCCCGGCGTGGGGCCCGTGGCGGACACGAATCTCGCCTGGGCTGCCACGCTCGTCACCATTTCCATCTGGGCCATCTACCTGCTGTGGCGCGTACCGCAGTGGCAGGCCAACGCCTGGGCTCGCCATGCCGACGCCAGCCCACGCGAGCTGTTCGAGATCGAGAACGAATCGCGCGGCACGCTCGGCCAGATCCTCAGCGGCGTCGCGGTCCTGACCGGACTCATCTTTGCGTGGCAGCAACTGGGGCAGACCAGCGACAACCTGCGCGTCAGCGAAGAAGGGCAGATCACCGACCGCTTCAGCCGCGCGGTGGATCAACTCGGGAGCGACCAGTTCACCATCCGCCTCGGCGGGGTCTACGCGCTGGAGCGCATCGCGCGCGATTCCCCCCGCGACTACGGCCCGGTCATGGAGGTGCTCACCGCCTTCGCCCGCCAGGAGTCACCGGTTGGCGCCGCCGCCGCCGCCACGCCTGCTGCCGGCGCGCCCGCGGTGCCTGCCGATGTCGAAGCGGTCTTCAAGGTCATCGGTCGGCGAACCGATGCTCAGATTGCCACCGAGATGGAAGAAGGGCACGGCTGCCTCGACCTCACGCGCATCAATGCGGTCGGCGTAGACCTGGCCGACGCCAACCTGCAGAACACCTGCTGGGATGGCTCGGACCTGCGCGGTGCGATCATCTCGGGCGCCAACCTCGCTGACACCACGTTCAACAGCGCGATTCTGCAACAGGCGAATCTGGATGGCGTGGAGGCAGAGGGCGCGTCGTTTGCCAGCGCGAACATGTTCGGGACCAATCTGAGCCGGTCTGACCTGAGTCACGCGAACCTTCTTGCCGCCAACATGGCCACGTCACTTCTGCAGGGAACGAACCTCGCTGACGCCAACCTCCAGGGGGCCAACCTGTCGGGGGCCACCATGTTCGGGGCGACGCTCACCGGAACCAATCTGCTGAACGCCAATCTCGCCAACGCGGTGCTCCCGGACGTCGATCTCTCACGCGCGGAAAACCTGACCGCGGAGCAGGTCTCGGCCGCCCTGACCAACGCCGGAACGAAACTGCCAGCAGACATCGACGTGCCACCGGACTTCTAGCGCCCTGTGTGGCATCAGTCGTGGACTTGCGGGATCATGCGGGCCTACGCCGGGGTGATCGGCGCAACGTCGCTGAGTAGCTGCAAGTCGCCGCCAACCATGGTGCCAGCGGCTTCGTAGATGAAGCCGGCGCCGCCCGAGCCGCCGACGCGCAAGCTGGCCGAGTCCTCGGCGGCCTTGCCCGGCCCGGCGTCCACCACCTGCATTTCGAACGGCTGCTGATCGCCGCCATTGATCGACATGGTGCCGCTGACATGGCGCAGGTGTTCCTCGCCCTCGGTCCACTCGTATGCCACCGGGCCAACGCTCTCCAGCACCAGGCCACCCTCGGCGTTGGGGTCCATCCAGCGCACGAATCCCGCGGCCTGTTGTGGCGCGTCGTCGGCCAACTGGGTTGCGAAGAGGACGAGGTTCACGTCGCCGGTCGAGGTGCGCAGCACCCCACCGCCAGTGATGCCGATCAGGCAGCAATCGCAGTCGTCACCGCTGCAGTTGCACTTCACGCACGGCAGGCCCACGTTGCCGGAGGGGTTTGCCTCCTGCGCGGCCAGGGCCGCTGCTCCCAGCGCGGACGCCGAGGCCGACGCCGCCACGGCGGCAGCGGTTCGCAGAACCCCACGCCGAGGGAGCGTGCGGGCCAGGGAGCGCGTGAACGCATCGAAGCGTCGCGAGTTCATGAGGTCGTCTCCAGCAGGTATCGTCGTCGCGATCTCGAATCCAGCATGCTCTGCAGGCTACACCGCACTGCACCCATGTCAACTGGTACCGACGCCATTTTGTTCCATGAAAACTCCTGTTTCCATACGAGAAAGCTGGTAGAAACCGCGACATGCGGATGCCCCCGCGCCGCTCGCTGCTGCTGTTGCGTCACCGTCGGGTGAGATCCGAAAAGACGGCTTCATCCTTTTCGCCCCAATCGCCGGGCCGCATTGCGGCTTGACACACTTTGCCGCCTTCGATAGGATCGCGCTATTGGTCAACCAGTCAACCTGTGCGCCAGGCGGTGACGCCCTGCGGTTGCGAGAGCTGGTTGCTGCGGGTCCTCGGCGCGGACGAACCCCTCGTCCGCGCGGCGTGGTGGGGAGAAACCTCATGGGGCGTCTCGATGGCAAAATCGCCGTGGTTACCGGTGCGGCCAGTGGCATCGGCCAGGAAGCAGCCCGGGCGTTCGCCCGTGAGGGCGCCATCGTCGGTCTGCTCGACCGCAACGAAGCGCCGCTGCTGGCGACCGTGGCCGAGATTGGCGAGAACGCCTTTCCCCTGGTCACCGATGTCACCAGCGAGGAGAGCGTCAAGGCGGCGTTTGACGACGTGCGCCGCCGCCATGGCCGCCTCGATGTCCTGTACACCTGCGCGGCCGTTCAGTTGATCGGCGAAGACGCGCCAGTGCACGACCTGGACATCGAGGTCTGGCAGCGCACGCACGATGTGAACCTGCGCGGGGTCTACCTGTGCTGCAAATACGGCGTGCGCCTGATGATGGAGAGCGGCGACGGCGGCTCGATCATCAACACCGGCTCCCCGACCGGGCTGACCATGTGTGGGGCGGGCTGGCACGCCTACTCCAGCTCCAAGGCCGGGGTGATGGCGCTGACGCGCATCATGGCGAGCGACTACGCGCCCTACGGCATCCGGGTCAACGGCATCGTGCCCGGCACCATCGCTACCACCCTGACCCAACCCCTGATCGACGATCCGGAGACCCACGCCAAGCTCGTGTCCATGCACCCCATCGGGCGTGTGGGTACGCCCGCGGATATGGCCGGGATCGCGGTGTTCCTGGCGTCGGATGAGTCACGGTTCGCTACCGGCAGTCATTTCCATGTCGATGGCGGCATCTCGGTACGGTGAGGATTCAATGGCAGAGCCTTTTCGTGTAGCCATGACGCGGGACGTGATTCGTCCCGACGGATCGCTCGGGTTCGGCGGCATCGGCGTGGAGCTGATGCAGAATGCGCCGGGCGTCGAGATGGTCTTTCTCGACAAGCACCCTGGCGCCTTCACGCCGGAAGACCTGGCCGGCTTCGATGCCCTCGCCATGCTCGGCGGGCGCGTGACCGCCGACACGCTGAAGGGCAACGAGCGCCTGGCGCTGATCGCCCGCTTTGGTGTGGGGTACGACAACGTCGATGTGGACGCGGCGACCGACGCCGGCGTCTTCCTGACCATCACCCCGGAGGCGGTGCGGCGGCCGATGGCCGTGGTCAACCTCACCTACATGCTGGCGCTCGCCAGCCGCATCTTCGCGCAGAACGCATTGACGAAAGAGGGCCGCTGGGCCGACAAGCAGGACGCGCGCGGCGTGGGCCTCACGGGGCGCACCCTCGGCACCATCGGCTTCGGCCGCATCTCCCAGGAAACGCATCGCCTCGCCGGGCCACTGGAGATGCGTCACCTCGCCTACGACCCCTACGCCAGCGCGGAGGCCGCCCAGGCAGCGGGCGTGGAACTGGTCGATCTCGACACGCTCGTGCGCGAATCGGACTTCCTGGTGGTCGCGGCGGCGCTGACTCCCGAAACGCACCACCTGATGAACGCCGAGCGGCTGGCGATGATGAAGCCGACCGCCTACCTCATCAGCACGGCGCGCGGCGGCCTGGTTGATCAGCAGGCGCTCCATGCGGCCCTGCGCGACGGCAAGCTCGCGGGCGCGGGTCTGGATGTCTTCGAGCAGGAGCCGGTCGATCCCAACGATCCCATCCTGACCCTGGACAACGTCATCGTCTCCCCGCACGGGCTCTGCTGGACGGACGAGTGCGAGCGGATCATGGGCGAGAAGGTGCTCGCGGCGATCCAGGCGGTCGCCAACGGAGAGCTTCCCGAAACGCTGGTCAATCCCGAAGCGGCGAACAACCCGCAGCAGCAGGCGCGCCTGGCGGCGCTCAAGGCACGGAAGGGCGCGTAATGCGAGAGAACAGCGCGAAGCGCACGCTGCTGAACGGCGGTACCTCCTTCGGCACCATGGTCTTCGAATTTCCGACCACGGGCATTGGCCGCATCGCGGCCGAGGCCGGCGCGGAATACGTCATCTACGACATGGAGCACACCGGCTGGAGCATCGAGACGGTGCGCGGCCTGATAGCGACCACCCGCGCCGCCAACGCCATCCCCATGGTGCGAGTACCCGCGACGGAGTACCACCTGATTTCGCGCCCGCTCGATGTGGGCGCGATGGGCATCATGGTGCCGATGGTGGAGAGCGCCGAGCAGGCCCAGAAAATCGTCACCTCCGCGAAATACCCCCCGCGCGGGCGGCGCGGCGCGGCCTTCGGGGTCGCGCACGACGATTACACCGGCGGCGACATCATCGCCAAGATGCAGTCGGCCAACGACGAGATCCTGCTCATCGCCCAGATCGAGACGGAGCGCGGGCTGGAGGACGTGGACGCCATCGCGGCGGTCGATGGCATCGATATCCTCTGGATCGGGCACTTTGACCTGACCAACTTCATGGGCATTCCGGGCCAGTTCACCAGCGATGCCTACCTGGCTGCTGTGAAGCGGGTCATCGCCGCCTGCGAAAAGCACGGCAAGGTGGCCGGCATCATGGTCGGTGACACCGCCACCGGGCAAGCGATGCTCGACCAGGGGTTCCGGGCCATCGCCTACTCAGGCGACCTCTGGATCTATCAGCAAGCACTGCGTGAGGGTATCAGCGCCCTGCGCGAGATGGCGTCAGGCCAAAGCTGAGCGCACGTTCCCCGCGCAAGAGGACTGCCGCCGTGAAGATTGCCCTGCTTGGTCCTGGTTTGATGGGAGCGCAGATAGCCTGCGAATACGCACTGGGCGGCCACGAAGTGGTCATCCTGGCGCGACGCGTGGACGCTGCGGCGGCGCGCCTGGAACGCAGTTGGGCGACTGCGCTGGAGCACGGCCTGGCCACGGCGGAGGAGATTGCGGCCGCGCAGCAGCGCATCCTGCTCACCACCGACCTCGCCCAGACGACCGGGGCCGCGATCATCGTTGAATCGGTGGTGGAGGACCTGGACCAGAAGGCTGAGGCCGTGAAGCCCGTGCTGGCGCTCTCGCCGGCGGCCATTGTGGCGAGCAACACCTCGTCCATCCCGATCACCATGATCGGTGAAGCGGTCGGCGCTCCCGCGCAAACGGTCGGCGCCCACTACTGGAACCCGCCGCTGCTGATGCCGCTGGTGGAGATCATTCGCGGGGAGGAGACCAGCGACGCCACCATCGAGACCATCGAAACGACGGTCCGCAGCCTCGGCAAACGCCCGGTTCTGGCCGACCGCGACGTACCCGGTTTCGTCTGGAACCGCCTGCAACTGGCGCTCCTGCGCGAGGCAGTCTGGATCGTGGAAGAGGGAGTGGCTTCCCCGGCCGTCGTGGACGAAATCGTGCGCGATGGCCTTGCCCGCCGCTGGCGCTACACCGGCCCATTTCAGACCGCTGCCCTCGGCGGTGCAGCGACATTCGAACGCATCGCCGGCAACCTCTGGCCGGTGCTGTCCCGGGCCAGCGGGGTGGGAAACCTGCGGCAGTGGCTGGACGAGACGCCAGAGACGACGCAGCCGTTGCGCGAGCGGCGCGATGCTGGCCTGGCCGCCGACCTGCGCGCAGACCGCGCGGCCGTGGGGCCCGGCGGGTGAGCGCCTCCTTTCCCCAGGTCGATCCGATCCGGCGGGAAACGATGTCCGCCGAGATCGCCCGCCGCCTGGTGGACTACCTGCTCTCGGGGAGCGTTGCGCCCGGCTCGCGCCTGCCATCGGAACGACAGTTGGCCGAGGCGTTCGGAGTCGGCCGCTCGGCAGTGCGCGAGGCGCTGGCCGCGCTCTCGCTGATCGGGCTGATCGAGATCCGGCACGGCGATGGCACCTACCTCAAACGCGCCGATTCTCCGCTCCTGCCGCAGGTGGTCGAGTGGGGCCTCCTGCTCGGGGAGCAGCACACGCACGATCTCATCGAGGCCCGGCAGCGGATCGAGGTCGTGGTGGCCGGGCTCGCGGCGGAACGCCGCAGCGAGGCAGACCTGGCCGCCCTGGACGCCTGCCTGGAGCGCATGGCCAGCCAGGCCGAGACGAGCAACCACACGGCGTTCGTGGATGCCGATGTCGAATTCCACCTCGTCCTTGCGGACGCCGCCGGCAACACGGCCCTGCGCGACGTGCTGACCAGCATCCAGTCGCTCCTGCGCGCGTGGATTGGCCGGGTGATCGCGGAAGGCCACGAGCAATCATCCTATGAAGAGCACGTTCCGATCGTCGCGGCGGTCCGCGCGCAGGATCCGGTCGCGGCTGCGGCCGCGATGGACGCCCACATGCGCTCGGCGGCACGCCGGCTGCGCGACACCCTGGACCGCTCCACCCGCGGCGGGCATGAGCAGGCAGAAAGTGAGGCGAAGGCGTGACTGAGCCCCGCACCGCGCCGGTGCAATTCCCGGCCCGGGCCTTCCAGTACGGCAGAGATGAAGCGCTACCCGAGCGCCGCACCTTGCGGGCTGGACCCGTGACGGCGGTGCTCGAAGGGGGAGACCTCCGCTACGTGCGGCTCGGCGATGATCTCGTCGTGCTGCGGCTGTACGCGGCTGTACGCGACCATAACTGGGACACGATCGAGCCACACTTCACGCGGTACGAGGTGGAGGATGGCGGCGATCACTTCACCGTTCGCTACTCCGCCGAACATGTCTCGCCCGGTGTCGACTTCGCCTGGGACGGCGTCATCACCGGCAGCACCGACGGCGTCATTCGCGCCGAGATGGATGGCCAGGCGCGGCGAGACTTCATGAAGAACCGCATCGGTTGGTGCGTCCTGCACCCGATGTCGCTGGCTGGCGTGCCCGCTACTACCCAAACGCCGGACGGCGCGGTCAATGGCCAATTCCCAGTCCTCATCTCGCCGCATCAGCCCTTCGTCGACATGCAGTCGATCACGCACGCCACACCCTCAGGCGGAGAAGTAACCATCTCGTTCACGGGTGACCTCTTCGAGATGGAGGATCAGCGCAACTGGACCGACGCCTCGTACAAGACGTACTCCACGCCGCTGCGTATCCCCTACCCCGCGCCCATTGCGGCCGGCGAACGGGTGCAGCAGAGTGTCACCATCACCCCGCGCGGCGGCCAGGCAGCAACCGCCACCCACGACGACACCATAACCCTCGAGGTCGATCTGACGGGCGGCCGGGCGCTCCCGGCCATCGGCCTGAGCGCGGCCGGCCACGGCGAGCCGCTGAGCGCCACCGAGCTCACCCTGCTGCGGGCATTACGGCCCGCCCACCTGCACCTCGTGCTCGACCTGGGCCGGAACGGCTGGCGGGAGAAACTGGCAACCGCTGTCACCCAGGCGGCGCAACTCGACGCGGCGCTGGAACTGGAGGTCACGGGCGGCTCGCATTCATCCGGCTGGGACACGCTGGCGACCGAGCTGGCCCAATCTGGCGCGAACGTCGCCCGCGTCTTCGTTTACCCGGCAGGCGCGCTGGACTCCACGGCTGATGAGTTGAACGCCGCCCGGGCCGCTTTGGCGGCGCGCGGG
The DNA here is from genome assembly GCA_034431475.1 of Thermomicrobiales bacterium. GTDB lineage: Bacteria > Chloroflexota > Chloroflexia > Thermomicrobiales > UBA6265 > JACCXM01. Next base: position 46,706 of record DAOUDE010000027.1, read on the forward strand.
GTCACCACGCAGATCGGCGGCGGCACACGCGCCTACTTCACGGAGCTGAACCGCGCCACCCTGCCGCTGGCGGAGATGGAGGTGGCGACCTACACCATCAACCCGCAGGTACACGCCTTCGACAACAGTTCCCTGACCGAAACGCTGGCCGCGCAGGCAGAAACGGTGCGCAGTGCCCGCGCCATCGTTGGCGAGCGGCCACTGGCGGTCGGGCCGATCACGCTCGCGCCGCGCTTCAACCCGAACGCGACCGGCGCGGAGGCGGCCCTGGCCGAAGGCGCATTGCCCCCCAGTGTTGATTACCGGCAGCCGTCGCTTTTCGCGGCGGGCTGGCTGGCTGGCAGCATCAATGCCCTGGCCACCGCCGGAGCGGATGCGCTGACCTCTTTCGAGACCACCGGCTGGAAGGGACTCATTGAACGCAGCGATCACCCGCTGCGTGTGCTGGCGTTCCACTCCTGGCCGGGGATGGTCTTCCCGGTCTATCACGTCCTGGCCGATATCGCGGAGTTCGCGGCCGGCGAGGTGCTCCCGGTGACGGTGAGCGATCCCCTCCACGTCCAGGCGCTTGCCCTGCGCGATGGGGATCGTGTGCGGCTGGTGCTGGCCAACATGCGCGACGACAATGCCAACCTCAGGGTTGACGCGACGGGACTCCGAGACGTCACGCAGCGAGCGCTGAATGCCGGGACGGTGTTCGCCGCCGCCAGCGACGCCAGCGCATTCCGGGAGTCCGCAACGTCCATCGCGACAACAGGAGAACTCACGGTGACGCTGCCGCCGTTCGGCCTCGTCACCATCGATGGCAATCTCACAACGGCGTAGCCACGAGGGCAGATTCCCGGACCACGTCGGTCCGCCACGCGAAGGGGCCTGGCAATGAGCGAATCGGCAATCAATGTCCCGGTCCGGGAAGAACAGCCCAGCCGTGGGCGCTCCGTGCTGCAGCGTCTGCTGCAGATCGATGAGATCGGGGTCATCGGCGCGCTGGTCGTACTGGTTGTTCTGCTCTCACTGACGGCGCGCGATACCTTCCTGACCCCAACGAACTTCATCAATATCTCGCGGCAGGCGTCCTACTTCGGGATCATGGCCGTGGGCATGGTCTTTGTCATCGCCATGGGGGATATCGACCTCTCGGTCGGCTCCATCTGGATGCTGAGCAGCGTGATGATGGCCCTCGCGCTCAGGGATAACTACAACATCTGGATCGCCGTCGCGGTCTGCATGATCGTCGCCACGGTCTGCGGACTCGTCAACGGCGCACTCAGCGTTGCGCTCGGCATTCCCACCATCATCGTCACGCTCGGTACGCTCAGCCTCTACCGTGGGTTAGGCCTGGTCGTCACGAATGCCTCTCCCGTTTCGGGGTACAACCTGGACAATTGGTTCTTCACCTGGATCGGCGGCAAAGACCCTGTCTTCGGCGTCTGGATCAGTGTCTGGGCGATGCTGATCGTGGGCGTGCTGGGCTGGATTCTGTTCAACCACACCCCGTTCGGACGCCGCGTGCAGGCCATCGGCAGCAACCGCCAGGCCGCGCTCTTCTCCGGCATCCGCATTGCCCGCACGCGCATCATGGTCATGACGTTGATGGGTTTCATTGTCGGTATCGCCGCCGTCGTCGCGCTGGCATTCAACCGGAATGGCAGCCCCACGGTTGGAATGGGTACCGAGCTGAATGTCATCGCCGCCACCATCATTGGCGGCACCGCCCTCAGTGGCGGATCGGGCTCCGTCCTGGGCGCAATTCTGGGCGCGCTCATCATCGCCTTGATTCAAAACGGCCTGGCGCTGCTCGCCGTGCCGCCGGCCTGGTCCACCGCCGTCACCGGCATTGTCATCATCGTGGCCGTGACGCTGGACTACTTCATCAAGCGCCGCGCGTAGGCGCCACCGGTCACTTCGTCGACACCTGGTCCGAAAGGAGGTGCTCGCCCCGCAACAACGCACGGTTCGCCGGTTTCACGGACACCCGCCGCAGCCCGGCCGCAACGACGCGGGCCGGACGACGGGTACGCAGTGCAAGGGAGTATGAACGTGAACCGCATCCGCACCTTGCTGGCGACAGCGGTGGTCTCCACCCTGCTCGCCGGCCCGGTCGTCGGGGTCATGGCGCAGGACGCCACCCCCGCCGCCGACCACAGTGATATCGAAATCGCCTACGTCCTGCATGGTCTGAATGCGTTCACCGAACGCATCAAGACCGGCGCGGAAGATGCCGCCCGTGACTACGGCGTGACGCTCGAGGTCTTTGGAGACGCCTCGTTCGACACCCCCACCCACCAGGCGTTCTTTGACGCCGCTGTACAGCGCGGCTTCGACGGAATTGCCGTTGTGACGCTGCCCGGCGATCAGTGGATCACGCCGATCCAGCAGGCGGTGGACGCGGGCATTCCGCTGGTAGGCGCGAACGTGACCGGCCTGGAGACGGGCCTCACGGCGTGGGTCGGCCAGGACGAGTACAACTCTGGCGTCATCCTGGGCGGCCAGATGCTGCAGCAACTGGAAGCCGCTGGCAAGACCGAAGGCAAGATCGCCGTCGGCATTTGCGCCGCTTCCGCTCAGGTACTTCAGGATCGCGACGCGGGCTTCCGCAAGGCCTTCGAAGGCAGCAACTTCGAGGTGCTGGAGGCCCAGGAAGTCCTGATCCCGGTGCCAGACAACTATGGCCGCTGGGAGAACGTGATGGCGGCCAACCCGGACGCCGTGGCGGCGGTCGGTCTCTGCTCGATCGACATTCCGAACCTGGCGCAGCTCAAGGAGCGCACGGGCGGTGAATGGCTGATTGGCGGCTATGACCTCGACCCGCCGACCTTGCAGGCGATCAAGGATGGCTGGGCCCAGGTCACCGTGGGGCAGCAGGAATACCTGCAGGGCTACCTGCCAGTACGCATGCTGGCCGAGCATCTGATCAACGGCACACCGCTGGTCGAGAAGTGGGAGGAGACCCCCACCGAAGTCGTCACCATCGACAACGTCGATGACTACGTGACGCGCCAGACCGACAACCAGGCCCAGTACGACTACTACCAGCAGTACATGGCCGAGAACTTCGCGGACCTGGAAGCGGCGGGCCGCCCCTATGACGACCTCCGCACCCCCGGCATGCCGCGCGCAACGCCGAGTTCGTAGGCGTCTCGCCTCTCACCCCCAGCTCCTCGCCCCGCGCACGGGGCGAGGGGAGCCGGCCGCAAGGGCCGCGCTACGGAAAGCCCCTCTCCCGCTGCGCGGGAGAGGGGTTGGGGTGAGGGCTTCTGAAGGAAAGCCAGCCCCATGACCGACTCCCCCACTCCCGACGAGATCATCCGCCTTGACCATGTGGTGAAGCGCTTCGGCGGCATCACCGCAGTCAACGATGTCTCCTTCGGCATCACGCGCGGCGAGATCCACGCGGTGGTGGGGGAGAACGGCGCGGGGAAATCCACGATCATGAAAATGCTGGCGGGCGTGTATCAGCCGGATAGCGGCACGCTGGTGCTGCGCGGCCAACCGGTCACGATCAGCGATCCGTTGCACGCCCGCAACCTCGGCGTCAGCATCGTCTTCCAGGAACTGAACCTGTTTCCGCACCTGACCGTGGCCGGCAACATCTTCGCCAACCGGGAAAGCACCATCGGGCCGGGGCTGCTGAACGAGCGGCAGATGGTGGCCGCGACGAGGAAGATCCTCCAGGAAATGGGCGTCAGCCTCGACCCGCACGCCAGAGTCGGGCGTCTCTCCGTCGCCGAGAAGCAGCTTGTCGAGATCGCGCGCACGTTGCAGCAGGAATCGGACATCATCATCATGGATGAGCCGAACTCCGCGCTCAGCGCCGCCGAAACCGAGCGCCTCTTCACCCTGCTGCGCCGCCTGCGCGACCAGGGCCTGACGATCATCTACGTCTCGCACCGCCTGGAAGAGGTCTTTGCCATCAGCGAGCGCATCTCGGTCATCCGCGACGGGCGCTACCAGGGTACCTGGCGCATCGAAGACACCTCCATTCCGGAAGTGATCGCCCAGATGATCGGCCGCCGCCTGAGCGACGCCTTTCCCCAGCGCAAGGCCGCGCCGCCCGATGCCCGCGTTGCCCTTTCGGTGCGCGACCTGCGCGCTGGCCGCGAAATGGGGCCGGTGGACTTCGAGGTGCGCGCCGGGGAAATCCTGGGCTTCGCCGGGCTGGAAGGCTCTGGCGTGGCCGACGTGTTCGACGTGCTCTTCGGGCTGGAAAAGCCGCGCTCCGGCCAGGTGGTCTACAAGGGCCGGAACGCGCCTCCCCGTTCGCCGTTCGACGCCATCAGGCAGGGCTTTGCCCTGGTGCCCGCCAACCGCCGCGACGAGGGCCTGATGACGGCTTGGTCGATCCGGCGCAACGCCAGCCTGGCGGTGCTGGACAAGCTCCTGGATCGGCTCGGCTTGATTGACCGCGCCAAGGAACGCAAGCTCACGAACGACTATGTGCGCAAGCTGAACGTGGCGACGGACAGCATCGACAAGCGGGTCGTGAACCTCTCCGGCGGCAACCAGCAGAAGATCGTGGTCGCCAAGTGGCTGGCGACCGGCCCGGAAATCCTCATCCTGAACGACCCCACGCGCGGCATCGACGTGGGCGCGAAGTCCGAAATCTACGCACTCTGCGACGAACTCGCGCGCGGCGGCCTGGCGCTCCTCTTCACGTCATCCGAGATCGAGGAGACCCTCGGCGTCTGCGACCGCATCCTCGTCTTCCACAAGGGCCGCGTCATCCGCGAGTTCGCGCGCGGCGAGGCCAGCAAGGCCGACGTGCTGCACTGGATCGCCGGGGGTGTTGCCGCCGAGGTGGCCCAGGTCGAAGCAACGGAAGGCGAGGACCCCCGGCTGGCGGGGATTGGGTAGCTTCCCCCAGCCAAGGAGCAAGAGCTTGACCGCAACACCCGGGTGTCGTCCTGAGCTTGTCGAAGGACCTCGCCACCCAGCCACTACGGTAGAGAGTGTCAACCAACCTCATGTGTCGTCCTGAGCTTGTCGAAGGACCTCGTTGCTGGTTCCCTTGGTGACCACCGATGGTGGAGTTTCAAGCCACTCTTCGCCGAGGTCCTTCCACTCGGGGTTCGTGGCCGCTATCAGCGCAACCTTCTTTTCTCGTCTCCAACCTTTGAGCTGCTTCTCGCGCGCGATGGCATCTCGTACCTCTGAGAACGTTTCAGCGTAGATGAGCCGATCAATACGGTATGTAGCCGCGAAACCTTCTACGGTTCCTACCCGATGTTGCCAGATTCGCCTTGCCAGGTTGTTCGTCATCCCAATGTAGAGCGTATCGGATCGATTGGTCATGATATAGACCCAATAGTTCCTGTCAGGTGAGTTCGACATGGTGCGATCCAGTGGAGTGCAATCGCGCTTGAACTGATGACGAGGTCCTTCGACAAGCTCAGGACGACACCCGTGAGCTGCGACAGGAGCGTTATCTCCGCGCTGGGAAGTGATTCCCTTGCCACCCAGCGCGGAGGTGCTCCTCCTCCTGCTTCCCCTACTCCCCGCCCGGCCCCAGCAACGCTAACGCCGCCAGCGCGTACGCCTTCGTCGCATCCAGGACCTCGTCGATCCCTACCCACTCATCCGGCACGTGGGCCAGCTTGGGATCGCCGGGGCCGTAGATGATGGTCGGGATGCCACTGGCCGCGAAGTGCCGGCCATCGGTCGCCATGCTGAACCCGGTCAACTCGGTCGAAAATCCGAGGTAGCCGTTCGCGGCCAGCATCGCCTTCGCCAGCGCGCCCTCCGGGTCGCTCATGGTGGCGGCGCGCGCTTCCTGCGGGTTCTCCACCTCAACGCTCATGCCCGGCAGCGCCGCGATAGCCTGCTCGGCGATGGCGCGAATCTCGGCGGTCGTTTCCGCCGGGTCCTCGCCCGGTACCAGGCGGCGGTCGATGAAGATCGAGCAGCGGTCGGGCACCACGTTCGCCTTCACGCCGCCGTCGATCAGGTTCACGGACGCGGACGACGGGTGGAAGTATGGGTGCGTGCGCTGGGCCAACTGCGGCTGCAGCTCCTTGCTCAGCGCAACGATGACGTGCCCGATCCCCTCGATGGCGTTGGCACCCTCCCAGGGGAGCGCGCCGTGGGCTGTGCGGCCGAAGACGGTGATCTTGACGCCCGCTGTGCCCTTCTCGCCGATGGCCACGCGGCCAAGGGTTTGCTCACCCACGATCACGCCGAACGGGTGAAGGCCAGCCGCCTCGATCACGTGAATCGCCCCGTCGCCGGTCGTCTCCTCGTCCGCCACTTCCGTCACGGCCAACTGCCCGCGCAGGGCCACGCCGGAGCGCGCCAGCGCCACCGCGCCCATCACCTGGGCCGTCACACTTGCCTTGTCGTCGCCCGCGCCGCGTCCATACACGCGGCCATTCGCGATCTGGCCACCGAACGGCGCGTACTTCCAGGCGGATTCATCGCCGATAGGCACCACATCCAGGTGGGCGTTGAAGGCGAGCTGCGGGCCATCCGGATTGCCCCAGGTTGCGACCAGGTTCGGCTTACCGGGTGCATGCGTGTACTCGTGGACGGCGAAGCCCGCGCCGTCCAGCGGCACACGGCAGGCGCGCACCGCCTCCACGACGTCGCCGGGCGGGTTGACGGAGGGCACTCGCACGAGAGATTGCAGGAACGCAATCGTTTCGTCTGCATCGATGGCGGCCAGTACGGCCTTCGCGTCGGCATCACGAAATCCGACCGCACGGTTCTCTGTCACGCGGCGCTCTCCTGACCTACTGGCCTCTCCCTTGCAGGGGGCAAATCGTGGAGCGCCAGTATACTGGCGGCCTGTGGCACGCGAACCGCCCTGCGCGGCACAAACGGAAAGGTCTCCCATGGCCAGGCCAAGAGTTGTCATGGTCCTCGCGAATAACTTCGAGGATTCCGAGGCCATCGAGCCAAAGAACCACCTGGAGGCGCTCGGGGCCGATGTGGTGACCGTCGGCGCCGAAAAGGGCACGGTGAGCGGCAAGAAGGGCGCGACCCTGGAGGTCGAAAGGACCTTCAGCGAGGTCAGCCCCGACGAGTTCCAGATGCTGGTCATTCCCGGTGGCGGCGCGCCGGAGAACCTGCGCATCGTGGATGACGCGGTGGCGTTTACTCGCCGCTTCGTGGAGAGCGGCAAGCCGGTCGGCTCCATCTGCCACGGCCCGCAGCTCCTCATCTCGGCAGACGTCCTGCAGGGGCGCACGGTCACCAGCGTCAACAAGATTCGCGACGACATCAAGAATGCCGGCGGCAACTACGTGGACGAGGAGCTGGTGGTCGATGACAACCTGATCACCTCCCGCGTGCCGAAAGACCTCCCCGCCTTCAACGACGCGCTCGGCAAGGCGCTGGGGCTGGCGTAGCAGACGGCAGCGCAGGCGATGTACACGCCATCGGGCTTCGGCACGTCCGAGCTTGGCGATATCGAGGTCGTTCCGGACGGGGACGACCTCCACCTGTTCCACCTCACCCTGCCCAACCACGATCTCATCCAGCACGCGGTCAGCCGCGATGGGTTGAGCTGGCAGCCCTTGCCCGCTGCCCTGCGTACCGGCGATCCCGGCGCGGTTGACGACGACCAGATCTGGACCATGAGCGTCACGCCCCGGCCCGACCGGCCCGGCTGGGTGATGCTCTACACCGCGCTCAGTTCAGCCGACCAGGGCCGGGTGCAACGAGTCGCCATCGCCGAATCGGATGATCTCCGGCACTGGCGCAAACGCCCTGACCTCCCGGTCATTGCCGCTGACCCGCAGTGGTATGAGGCGGACCTGGCGAGCGTGGGCATGGTTTCGTGGCGCGATCCCAAGCCGCTGCGCATCGAGGATGGCTACCTTGCCACCATCTGCGCCCGGGAGGCGACCGGGCCGCTGCCCCGGCGCGGCTGCGCCGGATTGCTCACCTCGACTGATCTGGAGCACTGGGAGACGCAGCCGCCGCTCTTCACACCGCGCCGCTACTGGGACCTGGAGTGTCCGCAACTGTTCCGCGTGGAAAGCCCAGCCGGGCCACGTTGGGCGCTCGTCGCCGCAATCATGGAGGACCGCTCCCTGCGCTACTGGCTGGCGGATAACCCACTCGGCCCGTACCACGTGCCGCCCGGCGGCGATATCCTCGCCCCGGCTGGGCACTACGCCGCTCGCGCCACGCGCTGGCAGGGGCGCGATCTGCTCTTTGCCTGGCATCAGCCGCGGCTACACCAGGGATGGCAGTCGACGCCACACACGGTGGACTGGGTGGAGGCGCGCAACCCGTTCGGCAAGCACCTCGCGCCACCGCTGGAGATCGCGCCGCGCGCCGATGGCAGCCTCGCCCTGCGCTCCTTCGCCGGGTGGCAGGCGTACCAGCGCGGCAGGTGGCGCCCAGCCCCGGCAGGCTGGGCACTGCGGGCGGCGTCCACCACTCAGATGACCTTCGCGGCCCCACCCGCCCACGACTACCAGGTGCGCGGCGACCTCACCCTGGCTGCCGCTCGTGGCGGGCTGGCGCTCCGCGTGGGTGAGGACGAAAGCAGCGGGCTCTTCATCGAACTCACGCCGGGCAGCCGCACCGTTACCCTGCAGCGCTGGGGCGTCCGGCAGCGAGACATGGGCGCGGCGCTCGGCCTGACGTACGACGTTCTGCAGCAGGCGGAGCTTCACGCCCCGCTCCGCGCCGGGGAGCCGGTTGCGTTTACCCTGCTCAACGTCGGGGCGTACGTGGAGTTTTCAGTGAACAAGGAAGTCGTGCTCGCCACGATGACGGGCCGCCCGGCAAACGGGGCGTGCGGCGTGTGGATGGAAGATGGAGAACTCGAAGCCAACGACGTGCAGTGGGTGGCGATGCGGCAGCCAGCGCGAATTCCGCCCGCGCCAGCAACGTAACGCAGGCATGAGCAGCAGCCAGGAGCAGAGATCGGCATGATAGAGACCAGTGCGCCGCCGCATCGCGCAGGCGATGCCTTACAGCGGGTCAGGGACGCCAGGGCGTGGATCTTCGATATGGATGGCGTTCTCTACGTTGGCACGAACGTCCTGCCCGGCACGAACGAGTTGCTGGATGCCCTCACCCTGCGCGAGCGACAGGTGATGATGGCCACCAACAACTCGATGTCGACCCCCGCAGCCTACGAACGCAAGCTCGCCGCGATGGGGATGCATGTCCCTGCGGAGGCGGTCATCACCTCCGCGCTCGCCACGCGCGATTACCTCCTGCGCACCCTGCCGCCCGATTCCGGCATCTTCGTGATTGGCATGCCGGCACTGCGTGAGCAACTGTTCGACGGTACGCCGTTCCACCCGGTGCAGTTCGGCGAGGAAGACCCGGCGGCGCTCGTGGTCGGCCTCGACATCAACTTCACCTATGACAAGCTGAAGCAGGGCATGCAGGCGCTGCAGAACGGGGCGCTGTTCATCGCCACGAACGCAGACACCACCCTGCCAACCGAGAACGGCCTGGTGCCGGGCGCGGGCAGCATCGTGGCGGCACTGGCCGCCGCGAGCGGGCGCAAACCGATCGTGATCGGGAAGCCGGAAACGCCCATGCTGGAGGACGCCATGATGCGTATGGGCGTCAGCCCCAGCGAGACGGTGATGATCGGCGACCGCCTGGACACTGACATCCTGGCCGGCTACCGCGCCGGCACGAACACGGTGCTGGTCCTGACTGGCGTTTCCACCCGCGACGACCTGATCATGGCCGACGCGTTGCCAGACCTGATCGTCTCCGATCTGCCGTCGCTGGTCGCGGCGCTCACGCGGGAGGATTGACCCATGCTCGATGCCCGGGCAACCGCCGTCCTCGACCGGCTTTACGCGGAGGATGCCGCCCAGCGCGCGGCGGGGCTGCCGCGGTCGCAGCGCACGCGCAACGTGGACCGTGAGACAGGGGAGTGGCTGAACCTGCTGATCCGCGCTACGGGCGCCGGGCGGATCCTGGAGATTGGGTCTTCCAACGCCGTCTCCACCATTCTGCTGGCCGACGCTGCCCGCGCGAACGGTGGCCGCGTGACCGGCACCGAGATCATCCCTGAACGAGCCGCCGAGGCAAACCGCAACCTGGAGGCAGCAGGGTTGGCTGAGGTGGCGACCGTGATCGCCGGCGCCGCCCAGGACACCATCGCCAGCCTGGAAGGGCCGTTCGACATCGTCTTCATCGACGCCGAGAAGGACGACTACTCCGCGCACCTGCTCGCCATCGTGGACCGCGTGCGGCCAGGTGGCCTGATCCTGGCGGACAACGTGGTCTCGCACGATGTCTCCGCGTACCAGCGCCTGGTGCGGGAGCGGGATGACCTGGAAACGGTCACCATCCCGCTGAACCGGGGCATCGAATTCACCTTGAAACGGGGCTAGCGGCCCTTGGCGGCTTGCCGGGAACTCTGTATACTTTGTGGGCCTTGCGAGGTGATTCGCGCGCCGGCCTAGCTCAGTTGGTAGAGCAGCTGTTTCGTAAACAGCAGGTCTCCGGTTCGAGTCCGGAGGTCGGCTCCGGCCCAGCCGGTCGCGAAGAATCGATGCAAGTCGCCAGCCGAAGTGGCGGAACCGGCAGACGCGCTACGTTCAGGGCGTAGTGAGGGTAACCTCGTGGGAGTTCAAATCTCCCCTTCGGCACCGCGGATCTCCTGAGACAGAGTCCACCCCATGCGCTGACCACGGCGGATGGGGTCTGTTTCGAGAGGGGGTCCTGCACCTTGATAACCTGAGGATGGGTGGGCAAGGATGGTCGCTGGCGCTGAGGCGTCAGAGGAAAGTCCGAGCTGCACAGAGCGTGGGTGCCTGGTGAAAGCCAGGGAGGCGTGTGGGCAACTGCACGTCGACAGTCCAGATTGGCACGCGGCTTGCCGTGTGAGAGCAACAGAGACCAGGCCGGCGGGCAACTGCCGGAGTGAAAAGGGCAATCCTCCCCGCAGCAATCTCCGAATCGGCCGCTTGCAGGTTGCTCGCCGAGGCCGGAAGACGAGAGCCGTCACGAAGGCGACGACGTGGCCGGTCCCTAACAGGACCGAGAGAGATGACCATCGGGAACAGAACTCGGCTTACTCTCCCACCCTCCTCACTATGGTGCCTATAGCTCAATCGGCAGAGCGCTTGTCTGTGGAACAAGAGGTTGCGGGATCGTGCCCCGCTAGGCACCCCA
>DAOUDE010000028.1:0-2253 GCA_034431475.1 Thermomicrobiales bacterium
ACCTCCCTGAGCCCCTGTGCCTGGCTGGGCGAAGAGCGCATCCGCCGCGCCCGCGACCTGCTCGCCCAGTCGGACAAGAAGATCACCGAGATCGCCCAGGAAGTGGGCTTCGGCACCTGCTGCCATTTCGCGCGCGTCTTCAGTCGCGCGATGGGCACCAGCCCCCGCGAGTATCGCGAGGCGATGCGCCAGCGCCAGTAGCCCCCGCCGGTTCCCCGCCGCAGTCGCAAGATCTGCAGCATCTCCCGCAGGATGTGCAAGGCGTCAACTCCGCCGGCGCACTAACATGAGGGCGGCCCACCGGGTGTCTCCGACGGGGCATTCGTGTGCGGGCCCAGCTCAGCCCGACAAGGCGGGATACCCATGCACAGGCGCGGTTTCACCCTCATTGAGCTTCTCGTAGTCATCGCCATTATGTGACTACTGAAGAATCCCCTCACCAGGACTCCTCAATCTCCTGTCGATCTGATATAAGTAGGGACAGCGAGGTGAGGGATGAAGAAGTCGCCCCGGCCGCTTCCCCAGGACAACCTGTTCGACAGCTACTACTACGGCACGCTGGTCCCCGCGGACCACGAACTGATGCAGATCGACCGGCGGGTGGACTTTGGCTTCATTGAGGCCGAGATGGCGGACTGCTATGCGCCGCGCGAGGGTGCGGGGCGGCCGCCGCTGGCGCCGGAGATGATGCTGCGCTTCTGCTTTTTGAAGGTCTACGCCGACTTGAGTGACGCCGAGCTGACGGCGCAGGCGCAGTACAACCTGCTGTACCGCCAGTTCCTGCACCTGGGCGGCAATGAGCTGCCGCCGGACAGCAGTTCGCTGACTGTCTTCCGCCGGCGCCTGGGCGAGGAGCGCCTGAAGGCGTGTCTGGATCGGGTGGTGGCCGGGGCGCAGGAACTGGGGCTGGTGCGTCACGAGCGGGCGCATGTGGATTCCACCGGCATCGTGGCCGACATCGCCATTCCCCGCCTGCGGGGGCTGGTCCTGGAGGCGCTGGCCGACGGGTTGGCGGGGCTGGCGCAGTTGGGTCAGGGTGAGCGGGCCGCGCCGCTGCAGGCGGAGTATGAAGCGCTGGCTGGCGATAGTCTTTACTGGAAGACCCAGGCGCGGCGCGATGCGCACGTGCTGGCCTGCTGGGAGTTGCTGGTGCGTCTGGCCGCGGTCTATGACGAGTTGATGGGGCGGCCGGGCTGGACGGGGGCGCAAGAGGAACTGCTGCTGGCGCAGGCGGCGCTGCTGGAGAAGGTGCTGCAGCGGCGGGAAGGACGCAAGGGCAGCGCGAAGCGCGATCTGCTGGTGAGCACGCAGGACCCCGACGCGCGCTACAGCAACCGCGAGGCGGGCAAAAAGCCCTATGCGGGCTACAAAGAGCATGTGATCGAGGATGACGCCAGCGGGATCATCACCGACGTGATCGTGACGCCGGCGAACGTGGACGATAGCACGCAACTGCAGGCGCTGGTGGCCGGCCATCAGGCGCATGCGGGGCAGGCGACGGCAAGCGTGGCGGCGGACAGCAAGTACTTCACCGGCGAGAACCTGGCGTACCTGGACCAGGAGTGTATCGAGCAGTTCATCGCTGTGCCGGCGGCCAAGGGCGAGAAGCAGGGGAAGTTCACCGGGGCCGACTTCGCGCACGACGCCGCGGGGGACTGCGTGATGTGCCCGGCGGGGGAGCTCGCCACGGGCGGCAAGTGGGACGAGGCGAGACAGGGCTGGACCTTCTACTTCCGCAAGGGCCAGTGCGCGGGCTGCCCGCTGCGGGAGCGTTGCACCACCCAGCAGCGCGGCCGCACCCTGTTCATCAGCCGCCACCGGGAGCGGCTGCTGGCGGCGCGGGCCCTGCGGGACGATCCGGCACACCAGGCGGCGCAGCGGCGGCGGCTACGTCAGGAACGGACTTTCAGCCTGCAAAAGCAGCGGCACGGGCTGCGCCGGACGCGCTATCGGGGCTTGCCTCGGGTGCGGCTGGGGGTGTACTTGAGCGTGCTGGTGGTGAACGTACGACGGATCGTGCAACTGCTGGTGGCGGCGGAGGCGGCGGGCGGGGAGACGCGGCGGCTGTGCGCCCAGGCGGCATAGCCACTGCTGAATCAGACGACGCGCAAACCTAGACAGTCAGGACCCCAACGGGGCCTCACGATGACCTGACACGGCTCGTCGACAGGAGCGAAGCGGCCCGAGGCAAGCGCAAAGCAAGGACAGAGGGAACCTGACAACAGCATGACGAGGGTTCTTCAGCGGTCACAT
>DAOUDE010000029.1:0-1534 GCA_034431475.1 Thermomicrobiales bacterium
CCCAGCCGGTCCATCAAGGTGATCGGGCGCACGGCAGGCGAGCGGAAGAAGTCGCCGTCGGCGTTCATCGCCGCCGACTCCCAGCGATGCTGCTCGAAGGTGTCCGGGTAGCGGATGGTGATGGCCACGATGCGCACGCCGAACAGCCCCATCACCGCCTGGGCAAAGGCGCGGATATCGTCATCTTCAATCGCCCCCATGTCGCCATCTACGATCTGCTTGGCCGAGTACTGCCCGCAGCTAATGCCGTAGAGCCTGGCCATGTCTTCGATGGTGGTGATCAGCACGTCCACGTGCTCGGAGACGACCGGCGTCATGACCGCCCGTGCCTCTTCCGCCGTCCACAGCGTGGCGCGGTAGTTGAAGTCCAGCCCCACCAGGCAGTCGGCGGGCTTATGGGCAATTGCCTCCCGGAAGGCTTCGTAGTTGCAGTTGCGCTCGTAGCCGCTGTGCTGTGCCAGCCCGAAGGTGATGCCCGACGTATGGAACAGGCGCGCGCTGCGCAGCGCAGCGGCCCAATCCACCATGCCAGCGTCCAGGCGCGAGGCAGCCGAGTACTTGCGCTGGTAGACGCCCGTGTTCCGGCGCGGCGTCCGGCCAATCTCATAAATCAGCCGTCCGATCAGGTCTGTCTTGGCGGCCCAGACGATGTGCTCGGTGTTCACGCCGTGCTCGCGCGCGATATTGCGCACCGCACGCCCGTAGGGGTTGTCCGGCACGCGGGTGATGTACGCGCTGGGAATACCGAGGCGGCTGAGGCCCATCGCCAGCGTGTACTCGCTGCCCGCCATCGAAAGCCGCACCAGCCGCGTGCGCTCTGGGCGCTCCATGTCGGCGGGCGTATCGCGCACCATCACCTCGCCAAACGTCACAAAGACGGGGCCAGCCTGCCGCATCCAACTGAGATCATCCTCGATAATATTGAACAGCAATTCGTCAGACACGTAACTCCCTCCTCGTTTCCTGGTCACATTCGCACGCAGCCAGTGCCGCCCTAGCCACCATAGGCCGGCTCCGCCAAGCCCCGGGCGCCCGCATCAATGCGGAACAGGTCACCGGCCAGGGGCTGCGTCGTGTGCGTCCCCTGGGTCATCAGGTCTCTGGACGACGTGACATACAGCTGGTCAAGGGCCGGCCCGCCGAAGGCACAACTGGTCGGGCACTCGACCGGCAGCCGGATTTCGGCAGCAACCGTGCCGTCCGGATCGTAGCGAACCACTTTCCACCCCCGGCAGCGCGCGCTCCACACAAACCCCGCGCTGTCCACCGCCAGGCCGTCGGGCACGCCCGGCTCATCCGGCGTATGGGTGAAGACGCGGCGGTTGTCTATGGAGCCACTGGGCGGATCGTAGTCGTAGGCGAAAATGGTATGGCTCAGGCTGTCCGTCAGGTACATGGTGCGCCGGTCAGGACTCCAGCCGATGCCGTTGGAGACGGTGAGTCCGCTGGCCATCACCGACAGCGTCCGGTTCGTGTCGAGCCTGTAGAGGCTGCTGGTCGCTTCGCCCGCCTTCATCGTGCCGATCCAGAACCG
>DAOUDE010000030.1:0-38643 GCA_034431475.1 Thermomicrobiales bacterium
AACCGCCAGCACGCGGTCTTCCAGGACAGCGTCCTCTTCCTTCACCGAGCCGTTGCTCAATGGCAGGGCGCGCTGGGTGCCCTCGGGCAGGGTGGCCCGGGCCGCCGCGATGAAGTCGCGGAAAAGCGGGTGAGGTGTAGTGGGCCGGGAGAGGAACTCCGGGTGGAACTGGACGCCGACGAAGAACGGGTGATCCTTGAGTTCCATGATCTCGGCCAGGCGGCCATCCGGCGACGCGCCACTGACGACGAGGCCGGCCTTCGCCAACTGCGGCCGGAAGGAATTGTTGACCTCGAAGCGGTGACGGTGCCGCTCGTCCACCTGCGCGACGCCATACGCGGCGGCGGCAACGGAACCTGGCTCCAGCTTGCAGGGCCAGAGTCCGAGCCGCATGGTGCCGCCCATTTCCACGCCCTTTTGATCGGGCATGAGGTCAATGACGGGGTAGGGCGTGTGGGGGTCGATCTCGGTCGAGTTGGCGCCAGACAGGCCAAGGACGTTGCGGGCCACATCGATCACGGCCATGTGCAGGCCGTAGCAGAGACCCAGGTAGGGGATGCGGTGCTCGCGCGCCCAGCGGGACGCAGCGATCTTGCCCTCAGTGCCGCGCGCGCCGAATCCGCCAGGCACCACGATGCCAGAAACGGTACGCAGGACCCGGCTCAGTTCCGAGGGTGACACCGTTTCCGCGTTGACCCAGACGATCTCCGGTTCGACATCGTGCCAGAGGCCCGCGTGTGTCAGGGATTCCAGCACGCTCATGTAGGCGTCGGGCAACTCGACGTACTTGCCGACCACGGCGATCCGCAGCGGCTTGCGCGGCCGCTGCACCTGATGCACCAGATCCTGCCACTCGTCAAGATCCGGCTCCGGGTCGAGGCCCAGTTCGCGGGCCAGGTACGCGCCAAGCCCCGCCTCCTCCAGGATCAGCGGCACCTGGTAGATGGAATCGGCGGTAGGCATGGAGATGACGGCTTCGGTATCGACATCACAGAAGAGCGCAATCTTCTCGCGCACATCATCCGGGATTGGACGATCGGCGCGGGCGACGATGATCTCGGGCTGGATGCCGAGGGCGCGGAGCTCGCGCACGCTCTGCTGGGTCGGCTTCGTCTTCAGTTCGCCGCCGCCGATCTCCGGCACCAGCGTGACGTGGATGTAGAGCGCGTTCTCGCGCCCGACTTCGCGCCGGAGTTGGCGGATCGCCTCGATGAACGCCTGGCCTTCGATGTCGCCGATGGTGCCACCGACTTCGACGATCACGACATCGGCGTTGTGCTGGCGCGCGGCGAGCCGCAGCCGATCCTTGATCTCATTCGTGATGTGCGGGATGACCTGCACCGTGCCGCCCAGGTAATCCCCACGGCGCTCCTTGGCGATGACCGAGGAGTAGACCTGCCCGGTTGTGACATTGGAGGCGCGGGAGAGATGTTCGCCGGTGAAGCGCTCGTAGTGACCAAGATCGAGGTCCGTTTCCGCACCGTCGTCGGTGACGAAGACCTCGCCGTGCTGATAGGGAGACATGGTCCCCGGGTCCACGTTCAGGTAGGGGTCCAGCTTGATGATGGAGACCGATGCGCCGCGGCTCTTCACGATGCGCCCGATAGAGGCGGTGGTGATGCCCTTGCCGACTGATGAAACGACGCCCCCGGTCACGAAAATGTACTTTGGCATCCCGCTCTCCCTTTGTGCCTCTGAGCGTCGCGCTGCGCTCCGCCGACTGCTGACGACTAGCTCACGGCGAGCGCGACCACTTGCAGGGTCTCGCCCAGATCGCTCGCTTTCAATGAGAGCTTTTCCGCTGGTTCGGGCACGCTCACGCCCAGGTTCCGGCAGAAGCTCTCGAGACTGGCCAGGCTGCGGTCGCCAGCGGTGGTGGCGTACTGCATGGGAATGACGACCTTGGGCGACAGGTGGTTGGTAATCTCCGCCGCCTTGGCCGGGTCAAGCGTGGCGCTTCCGGCGGGAACCAGCAGCACATCGACATCACCAATTGCCTCGGTGGCTTCCTCTCCGAGGGCGTGACCCAGATCACCCAGGTGGCAGAAGGTCATGCCATCCATCTCGATGAGGTAGACCGTGTTGTGGCCGCGCACCTTGCCCTTGTCTTCGTCGAGGTGGGTGCGGATCCCCGTGATGAAGACATCGTGCATCTCATACTCGCCGGGGCCGGTCACGGTGTCGTACTCCGGCTTGATGGCGTTCAGGTTCGCGTGCTCGGGACTGTGGGACGAGATGGTGACGACGTCGGCGGTCGTTTTGGCGAGGGAGTAGCCCGTTTCTTTGCCGACCGGGTCGGTGAGGACGACGGCATCCTTGCCCCGGATGCGAAAACAGTTATGCCCATACCAGCGAATTTCGGCCATACCAGTAAATCCAGCTTCCTAGCGATCCAGGAACCAGCGGGGCGATTCCAGGAAGCGGCTTTCGCCCCAGCTGAGGCAATAGCGATGCGCCACGTGGCCATTCTTTCGGCAACGCGACGACGATAATGTGGGGTCGAGGGGGTTTCACTCTCGCGCGATCAGGCGTCCAGACGCCTTTCCCACGGGCATGTAGTATAGCACGAAAGATGCGAACGGACGTTCAGGTGGAGGGCTCCTGGCCTGCCAGCTCGTCCTCATCCGCCGGTTCCCCTGTCGCCTCAGCCAGTGCCTTGCGCACGACATCGAACCCGTAACCGCGCCTCGCCAGGTACGCGCTGATCTTGCGCCTGATGGCCGCCGGGTCTTCGCCGGTCATGGTGCTCAGACGCTTGCGGGCGAGGTCTGTCGCGGCGGCGACCTCATCCAGGCCCGCCTCCGCGATCACCTGCTTGCTCGTCTCGGCGTCGATGCCCTTCTGGCGCAGCTCCTGCTGGAGGAGTCGCTGCCCACGCGGCTTACCCTGGGCGCGGCTCTCCACCCAGCGCCGGGCGAAATCGGCGTCGTCCAGGTAGCGCCATTCGTTGAGCCGGTCGATGGTGGCGTCAATGGCTTCCGGCGTGTAGGCGCCCCGCTTCAGCCGGGTCCGCACCTCCTGCTCGGATCGGGCGCGGTAGGCCAGGAAGTGCAGTGCGGCCTCGGTGGCTCGCGCCACATCGTCGTCCGCCAGCAGCCGCGCGATGGCGGAGGTGTCCAGGTCGTCGCCGATCTGGAGGCCGGCACGGAAGAGGATTTCTTCGCTCAGGGTAAAGGCAGGTGCCCCGGAAATGGCAATGAGGAAACGGCCGCGTTCCCGCTTGCGTGCGGAGATCCCGGTCACGGCGCCGGGGGCGATATCCGCGGCGGAGCGTTGGGGGAGGTCTGCTTCGGGTGGGCTGGGCATGCGGGGCGCTTCCCCCTGTCGTTACCTAGTACGGCGCAGGCTCTGCCTGGGAGCCTGCCGCGCAAAGCGGGCAATCACCATTCTGGTAGACAGCGTACTCGCTGTTGAGCAGACCGAAGACCGGTAGGGCTCCCACCACCGGCTCGCCCAGGTTCCAGAGGGTGGCGATACCGATCACTTCACCGCCCAGGGCTTCGACCTGATCCCGGAAGCCGGCCATCGTTTCGCCGGAGCGCACCATGTTATCGACGAGCAGGATACGCTTGTGCCGCACCAGGTCCTCAATCTGGGGCGCGATGCGCGGCCCTTCGGGGCTGGGGGTGGCGTGGGCGACCTTCGCCTTGGGATCGAGGAACCCGCCCACGAGCAAGGCGAGCCCCGCGCCCCAGATGGAGGGCGTGGCGACGGTTTGAATATGGTCGGTGAAGAACTCCTTGGCGATGGCGTAGGCCATGTGAGCGGCAGCCACAGGGTCACTGAGCAGATGGTCGCGGTCGATGAGGCCGCTGCTGTGCCCGCCGTGCAGAAAGGACCAGTGGCCTTCCTGGAGCAGACGCTCCCGCTTGAGATCAGCGAGGATACGCGGGTCAATGCGGGACACCTGTTCCTCCAGCGATGAGAACAAGGAACGCCATTCAGCCGCGAGAGAATAGCATGGGGGTTCTGTCGCGCCTGTCAGGAGGTGCGGCTGGCAAGGGACTCCACCAGGGCCTGGAGTTGGCGTTGGTAGGCCGGGTGGGGGGCTGCGTTCGCGAGCACAGCGCTGGCGGCATCGTGGTAGTGCGCGACCACCTGCTCGACATCGCGCCGCACGCCGCGTGTGTCCATCAGGAAGAGGACGCGGGCCACATCGTCCTCAGACACCTTCGGCTGCGCGTATATGGCGCTGAGCGCTGCCTGACCTGCTGGGTCGAGGCGCTCTCTCAGGAGCAGGTAGGGGTAGCTCTTCTTGCGGCGGCGAATGTCGTCGGCCTGGCGTTTGCCGGTTTCGGCCTGTGTGCCCCACACGCCGAGCAGGTCATCGTGGATCTGGAAGCCGAGGCCAAGTTCCAGGCCGAAATCTCCCCAGCGCGCGGCCGTCGTGGCGTCGGCTCCGGCAACCGTGGCTCCGGCCCAGGCGGCGAAGCGGATGATGGCTGAGGTCTTGCCGGAGATCATCGCCAGGTAGTCGCCGGCCGTCACATCCTCCCTGGTCTCGAAGCCCAGGTCGAGCGTTTGCCCCTCCACGATCTCGATGGTCATCCGTTCGAAGGCGTCGAGGATGGCGATGGTGCAACCAGGGGAGACGCCCCGCGCCGGTAACTGGAAGAGCGGCAGGTGCGACACGGCAAAGAGGGCATCTCCGGCATTGATGGCCTGTTTGGCGCCCCAGGTGTGCCAGACGGTCGGGCGGTGACGGCGGGTGGCGCTCTCGTCCTGGATGTCGTCATGGATGAGCGTGAAGTTGTGCAGCAGTTCGATGGCGGCCGCCACGGGCGCGGCCTGGGCGAGATCGCCGCCGACCGCCCCGGCCACCAGCAGGGTCACCGCCGGCCGCACGCGCTTGCCCCGGTCACTGGTGCGCGGGTCGCTGGGTTGCAGGTCGAGATTGGCGTAGCCGAGGTGGTACCGCACCATGCCGGCCAGCAGGGGCGCGCGTCCATCCAGCGCGGTGAGCGCGTCGGCCATCAGCGGCTCCAGCAGCGCGTCCACGCCCATCTCCGGACCCGGGGCAGCCACCACCGCTTGCTCGTTCTGCACGCACCTCTCCTTGCCACGCCTGCGGTATCTGATGCCGCAAAGCGTAGCGTGGCAGTTCGAAAGCGCCACGCCCGGCAGTGACAGGCTTGGTCAGAGCGCTTAGACTCGGCCCACGGCTCCACGCGCCGTTGACTGGTTCAGTACCCTCAGGCAGGAGCGCGTTCGATGCTCGCCCTTCGCACCGTACTCGTCGCCACGGTCATGGTGCTCCTTGGCAGTCATGTGGCCTCGGCGCGCATGCAGCTCTCCGGCGATACCTGGACTTCGCCGACGTACGGCTTCACGGCGTCCTGGGCCGGGACCGATTGGGAGCCGGACGCCAACGCCATGCTGACGGCAGTCGGCCCGGAGAAACTGGATCGCCTCCACCTCATCAACGGGGTCAGCTCGCTCTACGTCGAAGGGGCAACCCGCTACGAGGGGAGCTTGCCGGCGTGTGTCGAGACCGAGGCCGCGCTGCTGGCCCAGGAGGGCGGCGTCACAAACATCCGCGACTTCAAGGACGAGAACGGCGCACCGCTGGTCGCCGACGGGCCCAATGTCTCCTCGCGCGCCTTCCAGCTCACGCTCGATGCCGGCGGAGAGGCACTGGAACTGGTGGACTACATCGAGTGCCGGGTGCTGGTTCCTGGCGAGTCGGTCCTGATCATCACCCTGGTGGCCGAGCCGGGCAATTTCTGGGATCAGATGGCGCTGGCGCAGCCCGTGATGGACTCCATTGTGATCCCCGATGGCGGGAACGCCCCGCTGCAGGTGTACGGCGGCCTGCTGGAGGCGGCGCAGAGCCAGCCCAGCGTGGCGGGTCCGCGCTCCGGCGAGGTGGCGTTCGGCCCGGGCGAACTGGGTGTCGAGCGCTTCGGGGTGCGCGAGGCGGACGTCTACGTACGGGCGCAGTTTGCGCATCCCGAGCCGGAGGACATCGACCTCTGGGATGTGGGGATTGGGTTCCGTGACATCGGAGAGGACAACCAGTTCCGCGTAATCGTGGACTCGGACGGCCGCTGGTTCTTCAAGTACGGGCTCTATGACGTGATCGCGCAGGGGCGAATTACCGACTTCGATGCCGCCGCTGGCGGGATTAACACCATCGAGGTCGTGACCCAGGGCGACTCCGGGTTCTTCGCTTTCAACGAACGGATCGTGACCGAGCTCGATCTCTCGGAGAGCGATGACGCGGGCGACGTCTTCGTGGGCTCCGGCTTCTTCGATGAAGACGCTGCCGTGCCGGGGTTGCTCCCGTTCGAGGACGTCGAAGTCTGGGCTGTGCCCGCCACAGGTGCGACACCAGCAACGGCAACACCCGAACCAACGCGGAGCGCCATACTGGACGGCGCAGGGTTCGCCTCGATCACGAAGCTGGCCATGAGCGCGCCCCCGGCGGGCGGCCCGGCGAACGGCGAACTGACGCAGCAGGTGGGCGCGGCGGCGGTGGCCGGTGCGGGCGTGACGCTCGAGGACTTCGTGGCCGAGGTCAACTTCGTGAACCCCGATGCCGCCGGGCAAGCATGGGACGTGGGAATCGCCTTCCGTGAGCAGCCGAATGGCGACCACTACCGGTTGACCATCGCCTCGGACGGTGCGTGGCAGTACCAGATCGGGACGCATGCGCCGATCTCCGGGGGCATGCTGCCGGTCGTGAACTTCGCTCCAGGCGCGGAGAACACCATCACACTCCTGGCCGATGGCGCGAACGCGGCGTTTGCCGTCAACGGCTTCTTCGTGGCTACGCTGGATGCCTCGGCCCTTGGCGGGGCGTCGGATGTCTGGGTCGGTTCCGGGTTCCGCCGCGCGAACGTGACCGTAGACGCCGTCATTGGCTACCGCGATTTCGAGGTCTGGGAACTGCCCAATGCGGTGGGCGGCATGGAGCCGCAGGCAGACATCGCGCCTGGCGTGGTTCCGGAGCGGCTCGCCCTGCGCCTGCACGAGGTCGATCACTCCGGCGTCGACGCCCTGGGCGCGTTGACCGGCACCAGCGAGCGCGTCACCCTGACGGTGGTGGCGCGCGATGCCGCCGGCGACGAAGTGGCCGGCCTGTTCAGCGGGAGTTGCCGCAACCTCGCCGAGGCCCCGCTCCAGGTGCTGCCGCCGCTGGACGCACGCGGCCAGACGACCCTGGAACTGATGCAGCCGCTCGCGGACTTGACTGCCACCAGTCACGCCGTCGCACTGATCGGCGCGCGGGACACCGTGGTGGCGTGCGGGGATATCGCAGCCGAGGCCTAGGTTCGAGGTGCAGAGCCGGAGCCGAGCGGTTCCGGCTCCGGCGCGAGGCTACGTCCTCGCGTTCAGCTCCTGGATCCAGCCGGTATGGTCGCGCAGGTGCTCATCGCAGATGTGGGTGATCCAGGCGGTGATCGTGCCGGTGTCGTCACCCAACTCGTCCGGTTGATAGCCGGCGACGAGGCGCTCCAGGTCTCCGTCTGGCAACGCCGCGATCACGGCCCGGAGGCGTACGTGCGTGTCCCGGAGGGCGGCCAACACCTGGTCGGCGGATTGTGCCCTGGTCGGCGCAACAAGCAGCGCGTTCAGGGTGTCGTCGTCGGTGGTGCGAATGGTGTCCAGGTCAATGCCGATTGCCGACGATGGTGACCGCCGCTCGAGCACCGCCAGGAGGTATCGCTCCCAGACTTCCAGGTGAGCCAGATGATCCTTGACTGACCAACCGTCCGGGCCAGTCGTTGTGAACGTCTCCTCGTCGATGTCCCTGATCGCCGCCTCCAGGACCGGCCAGGCCTGGTCGATCCCCTCCATCATGGCAGCCTTCGCCGGTGTCGGGGAGACGGTGCTGGACGCTTGCGTAGACATGTCTCTACCCCTTGCACTCGCAAAGCTTTTCCGCCGCTGGCCTCGGGGTGACCCTCACCCGGGTCAGTACGGGCCATCAGTCTATGGCGCGGCCAGACGCCTGAACATGACTAATCCACGTCTCCTCCCACATCTTCCGCGATTGTGTGGGTCGGACGTGACCGCTAGAATCGACGGACTCCACGTGCGCAGGGATTGAACAGGCGCAACGGTGATGACGGAGCATAGGTTCGGGGAGGTATTGCGAGACTACCGGGTCGCCAAGGGGCTTACTCAAGAGGCCCTTGCCGAACGAGCCGGTATGAGCACGCGCGGGATCAGCGATCTGGAGCGCGGCGTCCACTCGCTACCTCGCCAGGACACGCTGCGGCTCCTGCTGAATGCGCTCGCCCTCACTCCCGCTGATCGCGCCGTCCTGGAGGCTGCAGCCCCGCGCGCCTCGCCGTCACGGGCGCGGCGGGCATCGCGAGATGCGTCCGGGCTGCCAGCGCCGCTGACCTCCTTCGTCGGCCGGGAACAGGAGATCGTGGCAGTCACGGCTCTGTTGCGTGCGCCCACCACCCGGCTGCTCACCCTGACCGGGCCCGGTGGCGTCGGCAAGACCCGCCTCGCGTTGGCTGCCGCCGCGCACGTTGCGCCGCAGTTTCCGGATGGGGTGGTCTTCGTCGAGCTCGCCCCGCTCAGTGATCCGGCCCTGGTCATATCCACCATCGCGGAACGGCTGGGCGTGCGTGAACGAGCCGGGCAGTCCTTGCGTGACGTTCTCGTGGCCCACCTGGCCGGTAAGCGGCTCCTGCTGATCCTCGACAACGTGGAACATGTGCGCCCTGGAGCCCTGTTCATCACGGACATCCTCGTTGCGTGTCCCGCCCTGCGGGTCCTGGCCACCAGTCGCGTGGCCCTTCACCTGACCGGTGAGCATCTCTACGCCGTTCCTTCTCTCGCCATGCCCGCTGCCGGTCCGTTGCCGCCGCTCGAGGACCTGGGCCGAGTTGCTGCCGTGCACCTCTTTGTCGAAAGGTTGCAGGCCATGAAACCCGACTTCACGCTGGTCGCTGCCAATGCGCCAGCGGTTGTCGAGATCGTGCGCCGCCTGGATGGGCTGCCGCTGGCACTCGAACTCGTGGCGGTGCGCGCCCGTGTCCTGCCGCCGGTGGCCCTGTTGCCGCGACTCGACCGCAGTTTGTCGCTGCTTACTGAAGGCGCGCAGGATATGCCGCCCCGGCAGCGCACGCTGCGGGAGACGATTGCCTGGAGCTATGACCTGTTGCGGGCGGAGGAGCAGGTCCTCTTTCTCCGTCTCGGGGTCTTTGCGGGTGGTTGCACCCTGGAGGCAGCCGGGTTTGTGGCGAACGCCGGCGGGCACTTGGACGTGCTGGAGGGGATGACCGCACTCCTTGACGCAAGCCTCGTGCAGACCGAGGTGCAGGGCGACGCGTCTCGCTTCACCATGCTGGCGACGATCCGGGAGTTTGCGGTGGAACGCCTCGTGGCGAGCGGCGAGGAGCTGGAAGCCCGAGCGCAACACGCCAGATTCTTCCTGGGTCTGCTTGAACAGCACGACCCCGAGTACTCCGACCCGGCCTGGTTGGATGTCATCGACCGCGAGTACGACAACCTGCGAGCAGCGCTGGAGTGGGCTCGGGACACGGGCGAGCATGACACTCTGGTTCGTTTGGCCGGAAGGCTTGTCGTCTTCTGGTACTACCGACGCCACCTGGACGAGGGGAGGAATTGGCAGGACCGCGCGCTGGAGACGCCTCCGGATCTGGCCTCGCCACGGCCACGCGCCACGTTGCTCACGTGGAGCGGCATGCTCGCGAACGTCTCTGGTGATTCAGAGCGTGCTGCCGCGCTGTTGACCGCGAGTTTCACCTGGTGGGAACGAGCTGGCGACGCCTACGGTGAGATGATGGCGCGCAGTCTCCTCGGCGGCGTCCGCATTGCCCAGGGGCGCTACGACGATGGGGCGGCACTGTTTCGGGCGAATGAAGCCTATCTCACTGCCAATGAGGCCGCGCTCTTTGCATCCGGTCATGGAGACTGGCACGCCCACGCGCGGTTCCACCTCGGCCTGATCGCCTGGATGCAGGGAGACGACGCGAGCGCTCATCGCCTGCTGCGAGAGTCTGTGGAGTTCTGGGATCGTTGCAGCGCGCCAGTTGATGCGGTTGATCCGCTGCGCTACCTCGGCCTGCTCGCCTGCGCCGCTGGTGATCTGGAAGCAGCGGCCAGGTGGTTCCGGGAAGAATGGATGCGCCTGCGCCAATACGGCAGCCGCGCCGCCCTCGCGGTCGGACTCGCCGATGTCGCAACCTTGGCCGCCGCGCGCGGGGAGTGGCAACGCGCCGAGCGCCTCTTCGCCAGGGCATGGGCGCTGGCGCAGAGCGAAGCGGCGGCGTTCTCTCTACCGGCGCGCGACCACTACGAGCAGGCCCGGGCCCGCGCCATCGCAGCGCTCAGCGGCGCTGCCCAGGCCGTGACCACCAGCGGCCTGGCACTCACGTTGGAGCAGGTTCTGGGCGAGGCCGAGACAGTGCTGGCATTGGATCAGGACAGTGGTGGCGACCAAACTCCCCAACGAGCCTTGCCGTAGTTCAGCAAGGTCGCCTGACCAGCGACAGTCTCCACTGCCCACCTGCCCGATGACCTGGTTCGATGGACAGGTGCGGCTGACGAGCCCGGCGCCAGTTTCTAATCCGCCGCCTGGGCGACGACGGTGGCCCGTGCCCGCCCGATCTGGTCGGCGTGGTCGTGCGCGTGGGCCGCGTAGGTTTGCAGCCAGTCTTCGACCGAGTAGCGGCCCACCTCGGTGTGGGTGCCCGCGCGCTGCCACTGCTCGTCTGAGAGCTGGCGCAGGATGGGGGCTGTCACGGCGCGAGCCGCTCCGAATGCCGCCAGTGAGGGCTCGATGGGGCGCTCCGGGAACAGGTTGGCGACGAATGCCTCCTGGTCGTAGCCGACCAGCGTCGGGTTGTCCTCCGCCACCAGCAGGCGCAGGCGCACGGCGGAGGTCATTTCGCTGTCGGCCAGGTGGTGCACGATCTGGCGTGGCGACCACTCGCCGGGCGCTTCGCGCGCTTCCAGCTCCGCCGGAGTGATCCCGGCCAGCGCATCGACGATGGCCTGGTGGCCCGCTTCGTACTGCTCGATGAGGGCAAGACGTTCCGCGGCGTTCATGGCACTCCCCCGGTCACAATGCAGCCAGCCCGGCTGGCACTGATCGTTCAACACGTTCTGGCGATTGGTGTGAGACGGCGCTCAGTTGATTCGCTTTTCGTGCGCGGCCCACTCGCGGTCACGCAGCACGAACTTCTGCACCTTGCCCGTCGAAGTCTTGGGCAGATCACCGAACTCGATCACGCGCGGTACCTTGAAGCCGGCCAGGCGCTCGCGGACGAAGGCCCGCAGGTCGTCGCTGCTCAACGTGTGGTCCGGCTTGAGCGTGACGAACGCCTTCGGCGTTTCGCCCCAGTGGTCATCCGGAATGGCGATCACCGCCGCCTCCAGCACGGCGGGGTGGGCGGCGATGGCCTGCTCGACCTCGATGGTGGAGATGTTCTCCCCGCCGGAGATGATGATGTCCTTCTTGCGGTCGCGCAGTTCGATGTAGCCGTCGGGGTGCATCACCGCCAGGTCGCCCGAGTGGAACCAGCCGCCGGCGAAGGCGCGCGCGGTGGCCTCCGGATCGCGGAAATACCCCTTCATGGTGTTGTTGCCGCGCATGATGACCTCACCCATCGTTTTCGCGTCGGCGGGCACATCCTGCATCTGGTCATCCACCACGCGCACGTCGTCCGCGATGATGTAGCCCACGCCTTGCCGGGCCTTCACGCGAGCCTGCTCATCAGCCGGAAGGTCGTTCCAGTGGGGTTGCCACTCGCAGACGGTGTAGGGGCCGTAAACCTCGGTCAGGCCGTAGACGTGGATGATCTCCGCGCCGAGGGCTTCCACCTGGGCAATGAGGGTGGGGGAGGGCGGGGCCGCCGCTGTGGAGATGATGAGCGGCTTCGTCAGCTTCTCCTGCGGTGCGTGCGGGCTGTTGACGAGCGAGATCAGCACCGTCGGCGCGGCGCAGAAGTGCGTCACCCCTTCGTCGCGCACCAGTTGCCAGACGACCTCGGGATCGAGGCGGCGCAGGCAAACGTGCGTGCCGCCGATGGCGGTGACGGCCCATGGGTAGCACCAGCCATTGCAGTGGAACATGGGCAGCGTCCACAGGTAGACGCTGTCGCTGGACATGCGCGTTTCGATCAGTTCGCCCAGGCTGTTCAGGTATGCGCCACGGTGGGTGTACATCACGCCCTTGGGGCGGCCAGTGGTGCCGGAGGTGTAGTCGATGGTGATGACATCTTCTTCATCCTGCAGCGGCCAGTCGATGGCGTCCGGGCTGCCCGTCGCCAGAAACGCCTCATACTCCCAGCCGGGGAGCAGTGTGCCACCGGGAACGTCGGCCACGTTGATGATCAGCTTCAGTTCGGGCAGGTTGGGGAGTGACGGCTCGACGACGGGGGCCAGCTCGGTGTCCACCACCAGCGCCGTGGCCCCGGAGTGCTCCAGGATGTAGGCCACCTCCGGCGCGGAGAGGCGGGTGTTGATGGCGACGAGAATGGCGCCGGCCAGCGGCACCGCAAAGTGCCCCTCCAGCATCTGCGGGATGTTGGGCACGAGGTACGCCACGCGGTCGCCCGGCTGCACCCCGGCGGCGGTGAGGGCGGAGGCCAGGCGGTGGACGCGCTCGTTCAGCTCCGGGTAGGTCCAGGTGCGATCCCCGTAGACCACGGCGGGCTTCTGGCGAAAGATGCTGGCGCTGCGTTGCAGGAAGCGCAGGGGTGTGAGGTACGAGCGGTAGACCTCGTGCGGGAACATGGGCATGTGACGAGCAACCTTCATCGACTCATGGCGCCGGCCAGCGATGGGACAAGCGGTGTGTTTCTCAGGTTGCCCATGATAGATGGCCGGGCCGTATGATTCCGGATCATGAACAGGATACGGGTGATCGCATCATGAGTGACAAGCGACGGAACCTGGCAGAGAGCATGGCCAGCATTCCCGACGGCAGCATCCTGGCGCTGGGCGGCAACACGCTGCACCGGGGACCCGGCGCGGCGGTGCACGAGATCGTGCGCCAGGAGAAGCGCGGTCTGGAACTGGTCAAGACGGCCGGCGCGTATGACATCGACCTCCTGTGTGCGGCGGGGTGTGCCCGGGCGGTCTCCGCCGGGTTCATTGGCTACGAGACGCCCTTCGGCATGGCCCAGGCGTACCGCACGGCGGTGGAGCAGGGGCGAGTCGAGGCGAAGGAACACGCCTGCGCGACCGTGATCGCCGGCTTGCGCGCCGCCATCCAGGGGGTGCCCTTCATGCCGGTGGCCGGGCTACAGGGCTCGGCACTGCCCGCCGCGCGCGGTTTTGCCAGCGTGCAGGACCCGTACAGCGAGGCGGAGGTCTACGTCATCCCGGCCCTGATGCCCGATGTGGCGCTTGTTCACGTCCAGGAGGCGGATGCCGACGGGAACGGGCGCATCATCGGCACCCGCTTCGAGGATGTGCTGATGGCGCAGGCGGCACGCCGGGTGATCCTGACCACCGAGCGCATCGTCGATGGGGAGGCGTTCGCGGCTGCGCCCGAAACGGTGGCGATTCCCGGCTTCCTGGTCGAGGCCGTGGTGGAAGCGCCCGGTGGGGCGTGGCCCTTCTCCTGCACGCCTGGGTACAGCTACGACGCGGACTACCTGGAGCGCTGGGTGCGCGTGGCGCGCGACCCCGAGGCGGCGCACGCGTTCATCGCGGAGCACGTGCTGCGCGGGGTGGGCATCCCGGCGTGAGCGAGCAGCCCGCGGAGCAATCGACACCTGCGCCCTGGGACATGATGGCGGTCAGCCTCGCGCGCTTGCTGAAGCCGGGGGAGACGGTCTTCCATGGCGTGGCCTCGCCGCTGCCGATGGTGGCCACGCTGCTGGCGAAGCGCCTCTACGCGCCGTCGCTCATCTACCTCAGCATCGCGGGCGGTATCGATGCCGCGCCGGAACACCTGCCGGTCTCGACTGTTGATCCGGCGCTGTTGCAGGGCACACGGTCGCTGGTGACGCTGGCGGACCTGTTCGACCTTTCAGCGCGGGGGCGGCTGGATGTCGCCTTCCTGAGCGGGGTGCAGATCGATGGGCAGGGGCGCATCAACATGAGCGCCATCGGCGATTTCGCGCGGCCGAAGGTGCGCCTGCCGGGTGGGGCAGGCAGCGCCATGCTGATGCCGACGGCCAGGCGGGTCATTCTCTGGCGCACGAAACATGACCCGCGCATCTTTGTCGATCACCTGGACTTCGTGACCGCCGCCGGCAATGTCGACCGCGTGGTGTCGCCGCTGGGGGTTTTCGCGCGGCGCGACGGCCTGTTGCAGGTGGAGAGCCTGCACCCCGGCGTGTCTCCCGAGGCCATGCGCGATGCGACCGGTTTCCCGGTCGACGTTGGACCGGAGACGCCAGAGACGCGTCCACCCACGATCGAGGAATTGACGACGCTGCGCGAGATTGACCCGGATGGGGTGGTGCGCAGCGAATTCGCCTGAGCCACACACGACGAGAGAATGCGAAAGGGAAGGGGAACACATGCTGCTTGAGAACTTGCGGGAACAGGTGGTCCAGGTCGGGCTTGACGCGCTGGCCGCCGGAATCGTGCACGGGACTGCCGGCAACATGAGCATTCGCGACCCCGAAACGGGGCTGATCGCCATCTCGCCGAGCGGCATCCCCTACCCGGAGGTCACCCCTGCGGACGTGGTGATCGTGACGGTGGATGCGGAGATCGTGGACGGCCGCCGCCGGCCCAGCTCCGAGACACCGCTGCACACGATGGTGATGAAGGCGCGGCCGGATGTCTCGGCCATCGTACACACCCATTCGCACTATTCGACAGTGGTGGCCTGTATTCGGGATTACCTGCCGCCGATCCTGACCGAGGTGGCGGTGGTCGTTGGCGCGCGCGTGCCGGTCACGCGCTACGGGCTCACCGGCACGCCCGATTTTGGGCTCAGCGTGACCGAGATTCTGACGCCTGAGCTGAAGGCCGTGCTGCTCAAGAATCACGGGCTGATCACGTTCGGAGACTCTTTTGCCCAGGCGCTCGGTATCTCCGAGATCGTCGAGGAAGCCGCCAGGGTCTATGTTCATGCGCTCGCTGCGAACGGGGGCAAGGAGCCTTTCCTGGTGCCTGAGGACCTGATCGCGGACATGCAGCAGCACAACCGCGCGAATTACGGCCAGCCAAAGGAAGCGTAGCGACAGGCCACACTCCCCATATTTCGTAAGGTACTTGCACGCAAGCGCTTGCCGTCATAGACTGCGCCGGTTACCAATGTCGCAGTGCGTTGTGACGAAAACGAACTTTGCCGGGGAAGGGCAGAGTTCGTGCAAGCCGAACTTCTGAAGGTGATGGGGGTGGGACGTGGCAAATCAGGTTGACTCTCTGGATGAGCAGATTCTGGCAGCGTTGCAGGAGAATGGACGGCTGACCATGAAGTCGCTCGCCGAGCAGGTTGGGCTCTCCAGCCCGGCCATGATCGAGCGCGTGCGGCGGCTGGAAGAGCGGGGCGTGATTTCGGGGTACCGGGCCATCGTGGAGCCAGCGGCCCTGGGCCGCCCGATCACGGCCCTGCTGATGGTGACGGTGCAGCGCAGCGATCAGGAAGCGTTCCAGAGCGTGCTGCGCGACCAGTCGTCAGTGGCGGAGGTATACCGCACCACGGGCGATGCCTCCCACCTGATCAAGGTGCATGTGCCGGACATGCTGGCGCTGGAGCAGTTCGTCGACGAGTTGAGCGACACCGGCGCGCGCTGCAAGACCACCATCGTTCTTTCGCAGCCGGTGCCGTACCGCCCGGTCACCCCGCCCGAGGGCACGACCGTTCACCGTTCGCGGCTGGCGCGCCGCCGCCGGCGCACGGTAGAGACGGGGCCGGACGGCGAGACGGTGCGCCGGGCGGGCCGCCCGCGTGGCCGCCGCGCGGCAGAGGCGGGTGCGGTCACCCCGGTCGAGGGGTAGACAGCCGGGCGCATCTGCGTTCCACACACGTGAAGTGATACGGCAACGAGCCGTGAGGCATCCACCTCACGGCTCGTGGTCGCCCGGAGGCGTCTCAGAACAGGGTAAGTCGGGCGACGGCCCGAACCCGATTTCGTTGCCTTCGGGGTCGTTGTAGATCACCTTGCGCACGCCGTTCTCGTAGGTTTCTTCCTTCACGGGCTCGATGCCGCGGCTGGCGATCTGGGCCACGTATCCATCCAGATCATCGACCAGCAGGGTCACCACGGCCCCGCCGGCGCGGTCGGTTCGCTCCTCAATGTAGAGGTAGCGGCGGTCGCCGACCTCCCACGCCGCTTCGGTGTCATTCGGGAAGAACGCTGGCTCCTGGCCCAGCAACTGGTTGTACCAGGCCAGGGCGGTTGGGTAGTGGGAGACCGGAATCCCGGCGAAGAGGTAGGGTGCCATGGGCGAAGTCTACGGCAGCGGGTTGATGTCGGGCCGCCACTCACGTTGCGGGGTGTAGTCCGGTTGACGTTCCTGGGAGGCATGTCAAGGTGGCCGGGAGAGACACTTCGTTCGGGCGCACCAGACGGCACTTCATGCCGCGTGTGCAGGCGGTCACCTGCACGCTACCTAACCCTTGGCAGCGTTCTGAGCGCAGCCGAAGGGCCTCGTTTCCCAGCCAACGCAGTACGAGGCAGCGTCCACCTTCGTGTGTCATCCTGAACTTGTCGAAGGATCTCGTTCCACAGCTGCCACGTCCCGATGCTGCCGCCCACCACGCGGGGCAGCGGGAGAGGAACTGGCTGAGTGCGAAGCGAGTGTGGGGCGACGAGATCCTTCGCCTGCGGGCTCAGGATGACATGCGAGAGTGGACGACAGAGCGATCTGGGTTGATGCGGGTCGAGATCCTTCGACTTCGCTCAGGATGACACTTGGAAGGGAATGCTGCTTCGAAACCTGGTGGCCGGGGCCAGAGATCTTTCGACGTCGCTCAGGCGGCCACGCGGAGGCGAATGCTGCCTCGCGCCGACATGTCCCTTGCGGCCCGCTACATGCGAACGCATGGCGGGCGTTGCTCGCGCGTCGCCCGCCTTTTACGTGGCCTGGATTGCGGTGATAGTGAGAACTACCCGCACGGTTCGGGCTAGTCCGGGGTCAGCATAATTGGGTGCGGGAAGACGGGGTCGGCCCCGCCCGGGTCATTGAAGCGGACGGCGCGGGCGTAGGCATAGATGCTGTCGATCCCGGCTTGCGAGATGTTGCCGCCCTGCTTCAGTTGATCCATGGTGCGGACCAGGTCCTTGTAGGCCCACGGCGTCAACTGGTCGCACCGGTTCGCTGGCGAGCCGCCGCTGTCCAGGATTTCTGGCTTGTTCGACCAATCATCGACTGGCCGGCCGCCCGTGGCCTGGCAGACCACACCGTCGATGATGCCAGCCGGGCGCGGGAACTGTTGGGGCACGGCCTGGCCATCCGGCCCCAACAAGAGTTGCTGGAACTCCGGGTTGGTGTGGAGGTCGATCATGAGTTGCGACCAGATGGGGCCAGCCCCCTGGATACCATCGATCTCGGCCAGGGGGTCGTTGCGCGTGTTGCCGACCCAGACGCCGATGGAGACATCGGTGGTGAAGCCAATGGTCCAGATGTCGCGGAAGTCGTTGGTGGTGCCGGACTTGGCGGCGGTCGGCCGCCCAAGCTGGGTCTGCGTGTTCCCGAACAGGTTGTTGCGCGTGAAGATCATCGACCGGGCTTCATTGTCGGTCAGGATCGAGATGAGCTGGTAGGCAATTTCCGGCCGGATCACCTGTTCGGCGTTCTGGAGCGAATGCTCGCGGTCCAGTTCGTAGAGCACGTTGCCTTCACTGTCCGTGATCTTCAAGATCGGTGTGACCGGCACGTACTTGCCCATGTTGGCGATGGTGGAGTAGGCGTTGTTCATCTCCAGCGGCCACACGTCGCCGGAACCGAGGCCGATGGAGAGGCCGTAATCCGCCGGCGGTTGCGACAGTTCGTGCTTGAGGCCCATGCGGCGCGCCATATTGACGATCGCCTCCGGACCGCCCGCGTACTCGACGGCCTTGACGGCGGGGATGTTCAGCGAGTTGGAGAGCGCCGTGCGCACGGAAACCGCGCCATTGAAGTTGCGCATGTAGTTCTGCGGCTCGTAGTAGTCCATCGGCTCGCCGAACTCGTCGGTGGCGCCGGGGGTCTCGATCTTGAACGGCGCATCGAGCACGACCGTGCCCGGGTTCCAGCCCTGTTCGAAGGCAGCGGCGTAGACGATGGGTTTGATGGAGGAGCCCGGCTGCTGCGGCGAGGTCGTGATGTTCACCTGGCCCTCGATGGCCGCGTTGTTGAAGTCGGCCGAGCCGACCATGGCCAGGATTTCACCGCTCCAGGGGACCACCACCGTCAGCGCGGCGTTTTGCGCCCGGTAGTACTGCAACTGCTGGATGTTCTGTGCGACGACTTCCTCGGCCCGGTTCTGCAGGTCCGTGTCAATCGTCGTGTAGATGTTGAAGCCGCCCTTGGTGAAATCCTTGTCCGGATACTTCTCCGCAAGGTACTCGTAGACGTACTGCACGAAGTGCGGGTGATCGAGCACCGCGCCGTCGCCATCGCGGCTGGGGTACACCGTGGGCCAGGCGGCGTGGGCGGCGTTCGCTTCGGCGCGGGTGACATAGCCGAGCTTGACCATCTGGTCCAGCACGTACTTCTGGCGGCCGATGACATTTTCCGGGTAGATGGCCGGGTTGAAGTAGGTCGGCTGCTGCGGAATACCGGCCAGCAACGCCGCTTCCGAGAGGTTGAGATCGGCGGCGGACTTGTGGAAATAGGTCTGGGATGCGGCCTCGATACCGTAGGAACGGTTCCCGTAGAAGATCTGGTTGAGGTACATGGTCAGGATGTCGTGCTTGGAGAACTGCCGCTCCAGCGCGATGGCCGCCAGGGCTTCTTTCCACTTACGGGTGACGGAGAAGTCGTTGCCGATCTCTTCGCTGTGGATGGAACGCACCAACTGCTGCGTGATGGTTGAACCGCCGGAGGAGCCGGTGCCACCGGCCATGATGGTGACACCGCGCAGGATCGCCATCGGCTCGACGCCATCATGGCTCCAGAAGGTGGCGTCTTCGGAGGCGATGGTGGCATTGATCAAATACGGCGAGATCTTCTCGTAGGGCACGAACGTGCGCCAGCCGTAGTCCTGGTCGGCGACTTCCTGCAGCAGATTCCCGTCGCGGTCCAGGATGCGCGTGGTCTGGAACGTGTCCGCCGAGACATAGGAGGCGTTTGGCAGGTTGCCGTTGATCTCCTCGTACTGCTGCACAGTGGCGGCAGCCGCCGCGGCGATGGAGAGCGCTCCGGCGACAATGGACACGGCGAAGACGAGGAAAGCGGCCACCGCCAGGCCAGCCAGGATTCCCACCAACCGGCCCGCGTTGCTGCGCCGCCGCGACGTGCCGGGCAGCAGGTGCGGCGGCAGCGGCTTGCGGCGGCGGGTCCTGGCGCCGGCGCGGCCGGCGGACATCCGATCCTGATAAAGGTGGGTCCGGGAAAAACGCTGGGCCATCGGTCACCTGGGTTGCTGGCGCACCTCACCGGCGGACGGTGCAGCGCTCGGAGGCTGAACTCACTCTCATAACGCGCAAGCGGCGCCGCCGGATACTACCACGCGCGGTTTTGCGCCCTTTTGACCGGCATGACGTTGGTTCCCAACGAACACCGCGTCTCGCCATCCGCGCGCCGCCGTGTTATGAATCGTTGCACTATCCCTGAAACCGCATCGCCTGAGTGATCTCACAGATCCTGTGGCGGCGCGTTTTTCTCCCGGATGCCCGGAGACGATGCTGTCCATGGGAAACGAACCCGGGGGTAGGATGGGGGTAGCGAGCGTGGGGAGAGCGGCGACGGCCTTGATGCCGGCGGCCGCTGAGAGGACAGCAAGCGCGGCTGTGCTCGAACCGGCGGTGCATCTGAATCTGACATTTGACGACTGTCTTACGCGCCATGGTGCGGAGATCTATCGCTATGCCCTGCATCTGACGCGCAATCGTCCCGATGCAGACGACCTGTATCAGGAAACCGCGCTCAAGGCCTTCCGGGCCTGGCACCGCCTCCCGTGCGATGCCAATCACCGGGCCTGGCTCTATCGCATCGCGACGAACGCCTTTCTCAGCGACAAGCGCAAGACCTCGCGGCTGCGCTCGCTGGATGCGGACGCAGGCGCGGAGACGATTCCGGCGGCCAGCCGGGATCATGACGACCGCCTTGATGCGAGTGACCTCCTGGGTGAGGTCGAATTGTTCATCGAATCGCTG
This sequence comes from Thermomicrobiales bacterium, assembly GCA_034431475.1. Classification (GTDB taxonomy): domain Bacteria; phylum Chloroflexota; class Chloroflexia; order Thermomicrobiales; family UBA6265; genus JACCXM01. The sequence continues at coordinate 20,199 of DAOUDE010000030.1, forward strand.
CCGACCAAGCAGCGCATCGCGCTGGTGCAGCGCAAGTACCTGGAACTCGGGTACTCCGATATTGCCGTGGCCCTCAACTGTTCTGAGGATGCCGCCCGGCGTAGCGTCCACGAAGCGTTGCGCAAGCTGCGCGATCGCTTCGGCGACAGGATGTGAGGAACATGATCAGTCCGGGAAGGAATCAGTAGCCATGGCGACCAATGTTGTAGCCACCCCCGGACACGAGCCTCCGCGGCTCGAAGATGCTGCGGCCACCGCAGATGACCCGTGTGATATCGCCCTGGCGGCCATGCCTGCCCACGCGCTGGGAGACCTCTGCGTCAAGGACGAAAAGTGGCTCCAGCACCACGTGGCGGAGTGTGGCTATTGCCGCAACGAGATGTCCTGCTACGAGAAGGTCGATACAGTGCTTGCCGCGTGTTGCGCGGTGCCTGAATCGGCCTGTGTGCCGCCGCTGCTTACCCTGCCGAAGCGGGACATCGTCTGGTTCACCCGCGTCGCCAGCCCCCTCGGTGACCTGATCCTGGCGGCGACCGACGACGGGCTGCGCGAAATCGAGTTTGGTCGTTCGCATACCGACGCCGAGTTTGTGCAGCGGATCAAGGACGCCGGGGGCGACCCGGTGCAGATCACCAACCTCGCTGACGCGCCGTGGGCCATGCAGCAGACGCTCAAGCGGACCGCTGACGAGCTTGAGGAGTACTTCGGCGGCCGCCGTTCGCAATTCGATGTTCCGCTGGACTGGGGGCACATGCCCCCATTTCAACGCGCGGTCCTGGAGGCAACGGCCTCCGTCCCTTTCGGTCATGTCGATACGTACGCCGGGATTGCGCGGCGGATCGGCAAGCCCAAGGCCACGCGCGCAGTCGGCAACGCGCTCGGTCGCAATCCCATCCCCGTCATCGTTCCCTGTCACCGCGTGATCCGTTCTGATGCCACATTAGGCGGGTACACCGGCGGGTTGAACATCAAGGAACACCTCCTCACCCTGGAGGGCGTTCGCCTTTCCTGAGGTTCCTACAAACCCCAATCACCTCACATAACGTCAGCGATTGCGTGAACTCCAGCCCTCGGGATTGTCCTGGCGAGAGCCCTGGGGAACCTGTGCCTTGCGGCCTCTGTCACGACACCGCTCGTCAGGTGCGCACACCGGCCATGCCTCTGGGGGTATATGGTCCCTCAGCGTTAGCATGGCGCGGGCGGTTTTCGCCTTGCGCTCCTGACGCCAGGGCGGGCCACGCTACAGCGGCGTTCGATGCAAGCATTGCAGCAGGCTGACGCGCTGGTAGCATGCGCCAGGATCAGCAAACCAGCCCTCGCCGGGCCGCACAAGGTCAGGATCATCCAATGACTTCACCGCCATCCAGTCCAGCCCGCTCCCTGCCCCTTTTGGTCCGGTCACTTGTGTTGCCACTGGTGGCGGGCGGTGTCGGGAGCGCGGCGACCTACCCGAACCTCGCGTGGTACGACACCCTCGAGAAACCCGCGTTTTCGCCGCCGAATTCGGTATTCGGCCCCGTTTGGACGACGCTCTACCTCATGATGGGGACGGCGCACTACCTGGTGACCACGCAAGAGGCAGATCCGACCGCCAGCCGCACCGCGCAAATCCTCTACGGTCTGCAACTGGGGCTGAACACGCTGTGGAGCATCCTCTTTTTCGGGCGGCGAAATCCATTCGCAGCATTCATCGAGATACTCCTGCTCTGGGCGGCGATTGTGATGACCATCGTCGCCTTTGCCCGCATCTCGCGCCTGGCGGCGCTGCTGCTCGTGCCCTACTTGCTCTGGACTTCGTTTGCGACGGTCCTCAACGCGGCCATGTGGCGACTGAACGCTGGCAGCGCGGGGTAAACAGGGCAGAATGCTTCCTGGTTGGGACAGACGGGGAGGGGTCGGTGGGGTACGCACTTCGCTTTGACGGCAGCCAGCCGATTGATCTTTCTGAAATCAGCACGCTTGGTGAGCCCAAGGCTGATCGCGGCGACGGCGAGAAGGAACTGGTAGATCTGGTCCAGCAGATTGGAAAACTCCAGAGCCTGCTTTACGCGGCCGACACGAACGCGGTGCTGATCGTGCTCCAGGGCATGGATACCTCCGGCAAGGATGGCGTGATCCGCACGGTCCTGGACGACGTGGACGCGCAGGGCGTGCATGTGTGGGCATTCAAGGTGCCCACCGCCGAAGAGAAAGCGCACGATTTCCTGTGGCGTCACCAGCTCCACACCCCGGCCACCTCCATCATCTCCGTCTTCAACCGCTCGTACTACGAGGCCGTGCTCGTGGAGAAGGTGAAGGGAATCGCGTCTGAGGCGGTTGTGGAGAGCCGCTACCCACACATCAACGACTTCGAGTTGCTGCTCACCCAGTCACGCACGATCGTGCTCAAGTTCTTTCTCTACATCAGCAAGGAGGAGCAGGCGGCGCGGCTGCTGGCGCGGCAGCGCGACATCACCAAGTCGTGGAAACTGTCGCTGGGCGACTGGCAGGAGCGGCAGTCCTGGGACGAGTACATCGAGGCCTACCAGACGGCATTGGCGGCGACCGCCACCGAGTACGCCCCCTGGTACGTGGTGCCCTCGGATCGCAAGTGGTATCGCAACCTGGCGGTGGCGCAGGTCATCGCCGAGACGCTTGAGCCCTACCGGGAGCAGTGGCTGACCGATCTGCGGGAGCGCGGCGATCGTGAGCTGAACATCCTGCGCCAGGCGGGCTACGCGCGTTAATGCGACGGAGGAACCGCGTGGCTGAGCACTGCGTCGCGGACGCGCTCCCAGGCCGGCGCGTGGTGATCGACCAGCATATGATCGGCGGGGACCTCGATCAGGCGCGCGCCGATCATGCGGGAGAGGTCTCGGGAGTCCCGCGGTAACGTCGTCGGGTCTTCCAGGCCCTGGACGATAGCCCGGGAAGTCTGTGGCGCCAGCCGGGAGCGGCTGGCGCGCTGACCGAGACGGCGCAACTGGTACAACGAGTGCGTTGGGACCGTCATCCCCTCCTGGAACCCGCGCTGGACCTCCGGATCGTCCAGATCGACTCCCGGCGCTGCCTCCGCCAGCTTCAGGCGCGTCGCCGGATCGGAGAAGTCCAGCCTGCCGAACGGCTGGAACCGGGGCATCACGTAGTGCGCCACGGGCAGGAGTGCGGCGCGGCGATCGGCCATGCGCCAGTACGGGGCGAGGAGCACGAGCGCGTTCGGGCGTACCGCCGGGTCCGCAGCCAGGGCGAGGGCCAGCGCGCCACCCATGGAGAAGCCCACCAGTGTGCGGTGAGTGGCGTCGCGCGTCACGTCGAGCCAGGCACGCCTGGCCGCATCCAGCCAGTCTTCGGCCCGGACACGACGCAACTGCGGCCTGCCCGCCTCGCCGAATCCGGGGAGGAGTTCGCCACGCGTCGTCACGCCCGCTGCCGACAGCGCCTCCCCCAATGGGCGTAGCTCACGCGGGGTCCCCATATACCCATGCAGCAGGAGTGCAGCCGCGCCGGTTGGGCTCGAAGGTTCAAACTGGAATGTGGCTTCCTCATCTCTGCTCATGCCCGACCTCTATGCAAGTGACGCGCCCGGGCAGCTTTTCTGCCACCCTGTGCTACGCTCCCGGCGCGGCGCCGCCGCGAGCGACCGGAGGGGAACAGAGTGTCACTGGACGAGCTGCGCGAGATTCTCGAACTCGCGGATAGCCGTCTCTGGCTGTTGCTGGCGTTGTGCATCGCGCTGGTCTTCACCATTCAGTCCGTGGAAACGGCGACCGAGGGCGCCTGGCCCCACCAGCGCCGGCCAGCGCGCATGGCGCCGCAGGCCCGCGCGGCGGGCGGCGCGTGGAGCCTGGTGTCGTTGCTGCTGTTGCCCGGGCTGCTCCTGGCCATCCTCAACCTGGCCGTGGTGATCTGGTTGAGCATCCCGCTCAGCCAGGCCCAGACCCTGGGCGGGGTGCTGGTTGCCATCTGCTGGGTGATTTTTGTCGCGGCCAGCGCCAACCTGCTCGGTATGGGCAGTCTCCTGCGGCAGGGTGGGGCGGCAGGGCCGCTGGCCCTCGTCGTCGTGCTGCTGGCCGGCGACCTGCTGTTGCTGACCGGCTTGCTGCTGGTGATCCCGGACATTGACGCGATCCGCCGTTCCCTGCCGGTGGTTGGAAGCTAGCTCACAGGTGCGAACTTGAGGCGCATGTAGCGCTTCTTGCCGAAGCGCAACAGCAGCGTCTCTGCATCAGCCGCATACGGCTGGTCGATCATCGTTTCGTCGATCCTGGCGCCGTCGATCGACAGGGCGCCCTCGGCGGCCTTGCGGCGCGCTTCCCCACGAGACTTCACCAGCCCCGCCTCCACGAACAGGTTTGCGGCCGGACCATTCCGGAGTTCGTCGTTGACCACGCGCTCAGGGATGTTCGGGTCGTCGGCATCCGGCTCGCCGGCGAAGAGCGCGCGCGAGGCGGCTTCCGCGTGGGCGAGGGCTTCCTCGCCGTGGGAGAGGCGCGTCACCTCCTGCGCCAGCACCTGCTTCGCGTCGCGCAGGGCCGCACCGCCAGCGGCAGTCAGTTCCGCGATTCGGTCGTCCGGCAGGAAGGTGTAAAGCCGAAGCAGCTTTTCCACGTCCGCGTCGTCGACATTCACCCAAAACTGGTAGTAGTCGTATGGGGACGTGAGCGCCGGGTCCAGCCAGACCGAGTTCCCTTCGGTCTTGCCCATCTTCTGCCCGGAGGCGGTGGTGAGCAGGGGCGAGACCAGGGCGAACGCCTGCCCGCCGTCGGCCTTGCGCACCAGTTCCACGCCGGCCACGATATTACCCCACTGGTCGGAGCCGCCGAGTTGCAGCGTGCAGCCCTGGGTGCGGAAGAGGTGCAGGAAGTCGTACGCCTGGACCAGCCGGTAATTGAACTCCACGAAGTTCAGGCCGGTGGTTTCCAGCCGGGTGCGGTAGGTCTCCGCCGTCAGCATCTCGTTCACGGAGAAGTGGCGGCCGATGTCCCGCAGGAACGGGATATAGCGCAGCTCCAGCAGCCAATCGGCATTGTTGATGAGGATCGCGGGCGGGTTGTCCCCGAAGCGGCCACCCTCGAAGTCGAGATGCCGGTCAAACTGGACCAGGATTTTCGCCAAGTTGCTGCGGATATCTTCCTCGGAAACCAGTGCGCGCGCCGAGGTCTTGCCGGAGGGATCGCCGACCAGGGCCGTGCCGCCGCCGCCGAGTGCGATCGGGCGGTGCCCGAAGCGCTGCAAGGTGGCGAGCATCATGATGCCGAGCATGTGGCCGACGTGCAGGGAAGGCCCGGTGGGGTCGAACCCCTGGTAGAGCGTGACTGGCCCCGCCGCGAAGGCGGCGCGCAGGCCGTCGGCGTCGGAGACATCCTGGACGAAGCCGCGCTGCTGCATGTACTCCAGCGGCCCGAGGCCAGCGGCGCGGGCTTCACTGATGGCGTCTGCGCCGGTGTACGTGGCAGTCACGAGGATCAGGCTCCTGTTACGTGCATTGGGTGCGCGAACCCGGTGTTCGCAAGGGGGAATGGTAGCAAGCCGTGCCGGCCGTTTCGGGCCGGCACGGCGGCCAGGCGCCTGCTCAGCTACCCGGCTGCGCCGAAGACAGGCGCGATGAAGACGGAGACGTCTGTCGAGAGGCCATCGATGCCGGGCTGCAGGAAGGCGATGCCCGTGAAGCCGGAGTTGTTGACCTCGCGCAGGCCGATGATTACCGCGCCAGTCGGGTCCACCGCGCCACCGATCTCACCGCAGGCGATGTAGGTGCCGATCTGGTCGGCCGAGAGGTGGACATTGATGGCGTGGGGTGCGGCCAGGATATCGGCCAGCGCCAGTGGCACGTTGGTGTAGGAGCTTTCCGCCGTGGTTGCCAGCTCTGCCTGGCCGACCGGGTCGCTCACGGCCGGCACGAGGTCGGTCAGTGGCATGACGACTTCGCCGAGATTGGTGCAGTCGCCACTGTGGATATGCACGGGGCGAGGCGTCACGGCAACCGCCTCAGGCGTGGCTGCTGGTCCGACGGCTTCAGGCGTGGCTGCCTGCGCGACGGCGACCGGCGTGGCTGCCGCTGGCGTGTCAGCGACGGGCGTCGCGTCCTGGGCCAGGGTGGAGAAGGTGACGGCAATGAGCGTCGTAGCGGCCAGCGCACCGGCAGCGAGAAGAGTCGGTCGGCGGACGGTCACGGGAACCTCCTGGGCGCAAGTACCAATACCGGAACGCGCCCGGCAGCGGGATGCCGGGCGCGTTCCATTGTGTCATACGGCTGGCGCGGAGGTCATGGGCTACGGCGTGGGTGTGGACTCGCCGCCCATGTCCATGCCCGCCATGGCGTCTGGTGTCGCCATGGAGTCGTCGCCGGCCATGTCCTCGTCCATGGCAGCGGCGGTGTCGTCCGCAGCGGCTGCCTGGGCCGTATCGCCGCCGCGATTGCGGTCGCTGGTGTCGGCGAGGAAGACGGTCACGTCGGTGGACGCGCCGTCTGCGCCGGGCGCGAGGTACGCAATCCCGGTGTAGCCCGAGTCACTTTGCTCGCGCAGGCCGATGGTGAGGGAGCCGTCCGGGGCCATCACACCGCCGATCTCACCGCAGGCGATGTAGACATCGATCTGATCCGCTGAAAGGTGGGCGTTGATCGCGTGGTCTTCGGCCAGGATGGCATCCAGGGTGAGCGGCACATTGGTGTACGAGGTATCGCCCTGCGCGGCGCGGTTGCGTTGCCCAACCCGGTCACCTTCGGGCGTGACAAGATCGCTCAACGGCGCCACCACTTCGCCGAGTTCATTGCAGTTTCCGGAGTGAATGTGCACCGGATGCGGCACGACGGTGGCGGCCGTTGGTGTTGCATCCTGTGCGCTGACGGTGAGCCCGCTGACGGCGCTTGTCAGCAGCAGGGCTCCGGCTCCAGCCAGGGTAAGCAGACGGTGTTGAGGCATTGCGATACTCCTCCCGAGACGTACGGTGGCGCTGCGTGCCGCGGAATCGCGACACGGCAGACGCGCAGATTCCATGCCATCGCGCTGACCGCCAGTCACCGTGAAACGGCAGCGACGTGTGGAACGTTGACGCATGGAACGACCTGAGGGTACGTTCACACGAATGTCAGGGCGGGCCGTTGAGGGATGGTTGTCCGCACGCCCGGCAGCACTGATGGAAGGACTACGACGAACATGCTGAGCAAGAGAGCGTTGGCGAGAGCCGCCGCCTTGACCGGAGCCCTGACGCTGTTTGGCGCATCGCTCCCCCTGAACGCGGCGCTGGCGCAGCAGGCGCCATCGGCGGCGCTGGAGCAGGCGCGCAAGGGGGAAGATGGTTCCTCCAGCGCGGGCGCCGGCTCCGGCAACATGTCCAGCGGCAACGCTGAGCGCGACAAGAACGGCAATGGCGGCAACGCAAACGCGGGCAGTGCCGGCGAGGTATCAACGGCCAACGGCTCCTCTGACGGCGCGGCGGCCCCTGCCGATGCGGCGCCACTGCCGGAGAACGCCGAACTGCTGGATCGCCTCGGCATCCTGGATGACGTGACCACCTATGGCGTCGATGTCCTGGTGGGCATGGATATCCCGGTCGAGCTGCTGCCTGAGCCAGCGCCGGAACCTGCGGCCGCGTCCGCCCCGGCGGATGTGAACACGGGTGGCCAGGGCAGTTCGGGTGCCCCGGCTGGTGGTAGCACCAGTGCCGCCAGCGAGGACGGCGGTGGCGAGAAGGCGAAGGATCGCCCGCGCAAGGACAAGACGGCGACTGACGACGCTGCCGCCGATGGTTCCAGCAGCGGCTCGACCGACGGCACGACGGCGACCGATTCCGCAACCGGTTCCGACGGCAACTAGCCATCTGACCGGGACGTGCATGCGCCCCGGACGGTTGAGCACGTTTGCGATGGCAGGGTGCGTCGTACCTGACGTGCCAACGCCCCGGCTCCAGATCTGGAGCCGGGGCGTTCTGCATCGACCGGGTTGGGACCGCGTGACCTGCGCTTGCGCTACACCGGGTCGTCCAACCCCCGTACGTGCGGCGAGAGGAACCCGAGCAGCATGACCGCCGTGCCAAGCAGCCCCACCAGCACGAAGAGCCAGCGCACTCCGATAAGCTCGCCCAGCGGGGTGGCGACGACCAGGCCAACTGGGGCGGCCAGCCCCATGATGGTGGAGAGCAGCGAGAGCACCCGGCCCTGCAGGTGGTTCGGAACGCGAGTTTGCAGCAACGCGGTGAATGGGGCGCTGCCGGCGGTGAACGCGATGCCGCTCACCAGCCACCAGAAGGTGGCCAGCCAGAACATGTCTGGCGGCGCCAGGGCGGTCAGCGCGACGGTGAGGCAGGTCAGGGCGAACCCCCAGAGCAACCACAAAGCCCGGCGGCGCGGGGCCAGCACGGCGACGAGGATGCCCCCGGCCACCATGCCGCCGCCGCCAAGGCTCTCCAGCAGGGCAACCTGTGGGGCGCCGCCTCCGAAATACTCCTTGACCAGCAGCGGCGACAACATGAACGACGGCATGATCACCAGCACGACAGCCGCCAGCAAGCCATACATCTGGCGCAGGCCGACATCCTGCCAGACGGTGGCCACACCTTCGCGGAACTCGCCCCACAAGGTGGGGCGGCCTGCCACCGGCACGCGTGCTTGCGGGATGGTGAAGAAGAGCAGGGGCACAACCCCCAGCACAGCCGTCGCCACATCAAGGCCCAGTGCCAGCCCGATGGGCATGACACTGATCGCCAGCGCGCCCAGCGGCGCGGCTGCCACGGTGATGACTCCTGCCAGCGTCTGGTTCAATCCGGCCGCGCGCGTCAGGAACGACTCCGGCACCAGCATGGCGGTGCTCGCGGCCGCCGCTGGTTGCTGGAACGCCTGCATGGCGCTGCGGACGAACATCATGGCGTAGATGTGCCAGAGTTGGACCTTGCCCGTCATGAAGAGCGCAATCAGCACGACCATGCAGGCGGCACTGACCAGGTCGGCTGTCGCCATGATGGCGCGGCGGCTGTGGCGGTCGGCAAAGGTGCCCCCGAGCGGCCCCAGCAGGGCTTGCGGCAGCAAGCCGACAATGCCGGCGGTGGCCAGAGCGGAGATGCTGCCGGTGGTGTCGGTGATCCACCAGAAGAGCACGAACTGGGTCAGGGACGACCCGACCAGCGATAAGGCCTGTCCCGAGAAGACGGACCAGAACCGGAGTTTCCAGGGACCGGAACGCTCCTGTGTGGTGTCCGCTTCCGGCGACCCGGTGACGGTGGTCGGGGCTTCCATCAGGCTGGACCTCCGGGTGCGGGGTAGGTGAGGCTGCGGAGGTAGGTGCGGAGCGCAGCGCGGTCCGCCGGGGCAATGCCTGCGAACAGCCCCACCCAGAGGCCATCGGCGGCGAAGCGCACCGCCTCCAGGGCGGCTCCGGCTTCATGATCGCCATACTGCGCCACCTGTTCCGCCAACCACGCACCCCAGCGTGCGCTGAGGTGGGCATCGGTCACGACGGAGCGCCAGAGGGCCGACCATTCGTCAAGGTCGCTGACGTCGAGCAGGCAGAGGTCGAGGTAGGCGCGGGTGAAGCGGCCATGCGGCTCGGGGTCTGGGGCCATCACGTCCGTCAGCGCCTCCCCGAACTCCGCCACCATCTGGTTAAACACGGCGTCCACCAGTGCTTGCTTGCTCGGGAAGTGGTGCAGCAGGCCGCCCTTGGTCACCCCGGCTGCTTCCGCAACCTGATGCAGGGCGAGCGCGGAAACACCCTCCCTGGCCGCCAGGGTGATGGCGCTGTGCAGCAGGTCATGCCGCACGATGTCCGGCTGCTTCTTGCGGGCGTAGGCGGAGGTCACGGTTGGGTGCGTCCTGTGCTTGAGCGTCGTCGCGCTGCACCCTCGGCAGGGACGCCACGCTTGGTCGAACTGTCGCGCGAAAGATACCGACTGGTCGGTATCTACGCAAGGTACCGGCTGGAAGGGCATCGTTGTCATGCAAGTGCCCACCCGGGCGTGTCATCCTGACCCGATAAGCGAACAACGTCGTCGTTGCCTTGCGTCGCACCTCGTCGCGGTGCTGCATCTCCTCAAGATGTCATCCCGAGCGGAGTCGAGAGATGGCGGCGTTGCCAGCCGCCATCTCTCGCTGCTGTCGCCCAGCCTCGCGTGTCATCTCGAGCGCAGTCGAGAGATCTCGGCCTGGGCTACCCCTGACCACCGATGCCAGCGCCCGAGCGGCGCGACCATCCCCACTTTGGCGGCCAGTGACGCCGAGATCTCTCGACTGCGCTCGAGATGACACCAGAGGGTGTGCGGCGTCATCGGAGCTTGGTGGTAGGCGAACGAGATCCTTCGACTTCGGCCAGGATGACACAGGAGGGGTGGATGACACATGGAGGCGGATGACTCATGGAGGCGGATGACACAGGGGGGTGGGTGACGACGCACACCGCGTTCGCGGTGGAACGCGCTCACCCACGCGCGTCCTGCCGTATCCTGAGCGCAGACGATGCGATGCTTACCAATTGCCCGTTGGAGGACTTCAGGCGCTGATGGCTGAGATGGACCGCGAAACCCGCTTCACCATGGACACGTCGTCGATCAAGTACGGCCCCGGCGCCACGCGCGAGGTGGGCGCGGATATGGCCCGCTTCGGTAGCCGCCGGGTGATGGTGGTGACCGATCCCCGGCTGGCCGGCGGGGAAACCGTGGCCACCGTCATGGCGGCGCTGAAGACCGAGGGCATCGACGCCGTCCTCTACGATCGTGTCCGCGTCGAGCCGACCGACACCACGTTCATGGAGGCCGCCGCTTTCGCGAATGCGGGCAACTTCGACGGGTACGTGGCGGTCGGTGGCGGCAGCGTCATGGACACCGCCAAGGCCGCTAACCTGTACGCGACCTACCCCGCGCCGCTCCTCACCTACGTCAATGCGCCCATCGGCGAGGCGAAGCCGGTGCCCGGCCCGCTCAAGCCGCTCATCGCCATACCGACCACCGCCGGCACTGGCTCGGAGACGACTGGCGTTGCGATCTTCGACCTGGAGTCGATGCACGCCAAGACCGGCATTGCGCACCGGGCGCTACGCCCGGTGATGGGCATTATCGATCCGGACAACACGCGCACCATGCCGCCGATGGTTGCGGCCTGCTCGGCGCTGGATGTGCTCTCGCACGCGGTGGAGTCCTTCACCGCGCTGCCATACGACTCGAGGGCAGCGGCAGCCCACCCCGGCCTGCGCCCGGCGTACCAGGGGGCGAACCCCATCTCCGACATCTGGTCTGGCAAAGCGATGGACGCCATGGCCCGCAACATTGTGCGAGTTGTCAACGACCCGGACGATGACGAAGCGCGCGGTGAGATGTTGCTGGCGGCGGCCTACGCCGGGATCGGGTTCGGCAACGCCGGGGTGCATCTGCCGCACGGCATGAGTTACCCGGTGTCCGGCCTGGTGCGCGACTACCGCCCCGAGGGCTACCCGCAGGATCACGCTATTGTGCCGCACGGGATGTCCGTGATTCTCAACGCGCCGTCGGTCTTCCGCTGGACCGCGCCAGCCAACCCGGCGCGGCACCTGGAGGCAGCGCGCCTGCTCGGCGCGGACACGCGCGACGCCGCCGACGAGGACGCGGGCGAGGTCCTGGCTGGCGCCATCATCGACATCATGCAGAAGGTCGGGATGCCGAACGGGCTGGCCGCCGTGGGGTTCGGCCCGGACGATATCGATGCCCTGGTGGCTGGCACCATTCCGCAGCACCGGGTGACCAAGCTGTCGCCGCGCCCGGCCAGTGAGGAGGATTTGCGCCAGCTCTTCCTCGGGGCCATGTCCTACTGGTAGCCATCATCTCCCCTGATGGGCGTACACTGGCCAGTCCGCGAGGGACGGGCGTGCTCTGTCAGGCGTACACCGCGGCGATACGCTGTTACGAGGCGATTCTCCGAGTCCTGGGAACGAGATTCTTCGCCTGCGGGCTGCTGTGAAAAACTCGCCGAAGCTCGCGTACGTACGCCAGGTCGATTTTCCTGCCGTGAAGGCGCCGGCCCGCGGCATGAACACTCAGAATGACACATTGCACGAGGTGGAGTAGGTGGCAGAACTGACAGCAGGCAACAACGATGGGTCCGAGCCGATCAATGGGCGCGATCCCATTGTGCGGCGGGTGCTGGCGGCGCTGGTGGCGGACGCCCGCCGCGATCCGGAGCGGCTGGCCGCGCTGGCCGGGCTGTCTGCTGAGCAGGTGCGCGACCTGATTGCCGCCCTGGAGCGGCAGAAAGTGATTCGCGGCTACAAGACGGTCGTCGATTGGGAGCGCCTCGGCACGGAGCGCGTGGTGGCCTTCATCGATGTCAGCGTCTCCCCACAGCGCGAGGTCGGATTCGACCAGGTGGCCGCGCGAATCTACCGCCACCCCGAAGTGCGCTCGGTCCATCTCGTGTCCGGAGGGCATGACCTGCGCATCGTGGTTGAAGCCCCGACGATGCGGGAGATTTCCCAGTTCGTCTCCGAGAAGCTGGCGCCGATCGACCACGTGACCGCGACGAATACGCACTTTCTGCTGAAGGCATACAAGGAGGACGGAGACGTGCTGGTGGAAGACCGCCCGGCCGATGACCGCTTGCCGGTGACGCCATGAGCGCGCTGCGACTCTCGCAGGCCGTCGAGGCCGTGCCTCCCTCTGGCATCCGCCAGTTCTTCGATGTCGTCTCGCGCATGGAAGATGTCATTTCGCTCGGCGTGGGCGAGCCAGACTTCGGGACCGCCTGGCGGGTGCGCGAAGCGGCCATCTACGGCCTGGAGCGCGGGCGGACGACGTACACCTCCAACAGTGGGTTGCTGGAGCTGCGCCGCGCCATCTCCGGCGCGCTGGATCAGCGGTACGGCGTGCAGTACGACCCGGACGCGGAAATCCTGATCACCGTCGGCGTCAGCCAGGGCCTCGATCTCGCCCTGCGGGCGCTGCTCGACCCCGGCAGCGAGGTCCTCATCCCTGATCCCGCGTACGTTGCGTATCCGCCATGTGTGTCGATGGCGGGTGGCGTGCCGGTCTGGATTCCGACCTTCGCCGAGGATGGGTTTACCCCCCGCGCCGATGAGATCGAGCGGCGCATTACGCCACGTACCCGCGCCCTGATGCTGAACTACCCCGGCAACCCGACCGGCGCGGTGCCAGACCGCGCGGCGCTGGAAGCCATCGCCGATGTGGTGCGGCGCCATGACCTGGTGGTGGTCAGCGACGAGATCTACGACCGCCTTTCGTACGATGCGCCGCACATCTCGTTCGCCACGCTGCCGGGAATGCTGGAGCGCACACTGCTCCTGAACGGCTTTTCGAAGACCTACGGCATGACCGGTTGGCGCGTCGGGTACGCGGCGGGCCCGGCGGAACTGATCGCCGCCATGACCCGCATTCACCAGTACACGGCTCTGTGCGCGTCGCGGCAGGCTCAGGAGGCGGCCATCGAGGCCCTGCGGGTGCCGGATCGGGACGTGCAGGCGACCATCGACGACTACGCCATGCGGCGGCACGCCATCGTGAGCGGATTGAACCGGCTTGGGCTGACGTGCCACCTGCCGGCCGGGGCGTTCTACGCCTTCCCGTCGGTCGAAGCAACGGGATTGTCCTCGTTCGACTTCGCCAATCGACTTCTGCACGAGGGTCGGGTGGCGGTGGTGCCCGGCGACGCCTTCGGACCCGGAGGCGCGGGACACGTGCGTTGCGCCTACGCCACCGGCCTGGCGCAGATCGAGCAGGCCATCGAGCGTATCGACCGTTTTCTGCACAGCCTGGATGCTCAAGCGAGTAGCGACCTGGCAGGACTTCTCAACAGATAGCCGCAAGCCAATCGCCAGCACGACGCAAGAGGTCGCCGCCTGGCGCCAGGGAAGATGGCGTGAGCGTGAACCGGGTTGAACGCGCTGACGGCCTGGGAAAGGCGCTGCAAACGGTCAAACATGCTCACGCCGGCGGCCACGGTCACGTGCACGGTAGATATCCGTAATTCTACGGATGCCGTGCGGCGCGATTGACCATAGGATCATGGTGAACGAGGGTAGTGCTTACTCGCGTGGTGACCAATGGAGGAAGCCATGGATGAGGCGCGATTCGATACGTTGGCCCGATCAATTGGCGTTGGATCGCGGCGCACTGGGTTGCAACTCCTTGCGGGGAGTGTTGTCGGCGGGCTCGTAGCTCAGAACCGGGTTACTGACAGCCTGGCCAGGAAGCGCAAGAAAAAGAAGAAGTGCAAGGCTGGAACGAGGAAGTGCGGCAAGAAGTGCATCGCACCTGGGAGTTGTTGTAGCGCTGACGAGTGCGGCGCCGGTGGGGCGTGCGTTGACGGCATCTGCTTCTGCGGCGCTGGGCTCCAACTGTGCCGGGGAAAGTGCATTTCGGCCAACGCTTGCTGCGACGTCAACGACTGCGATCCGGGGAAGGTGTGCCTCTCGAATGGCAGTTGCGCCACTGTGTGCACCTTCCCGGGTGGCGCCGAGTGCAACATGGTATGTAGTGGTTGCAGCTTTCCATCGGCGGAAGGCCCATCGCATTGCACTGGCATTGCCCAGCCAGGCGGAAATTGTGCGAGTACCGCGGAATGCCCGAGAGGGCAACACTGCCAACACACCGAATCCTCTACTGGACCATTGAAGTGCATCCCGCTGTGTGCGAGCTAGGGCAGGGCACCACACTCCTGGCGCAACAGAACGGCCACCTGCAACACGCAGGTGGCCGTTTCCCATGTTTCCTGGAGCGGTGGCGGCCTGGCCCGGATTATTCACAAAGGTGGCAACGGGGCATCCGTCTGGCATTCGAAAGGTGCTGAAACCGCCGAATCCTGGAGATGCCCTGCATGTCGCAGTCTGCCACAGATGTCCTGACCCTTGCTCCGCCGGTTGGCCTCCTGCTCACGGTTGATTTCCAGGGTTGCTGCCCGAGGACTGCGCTGATCTGGCCAGCCAACCGACCTTCTCCCGCTTCGAGAATGGCTTCACCGCCCGCATCGCCTCCCAGCACCCCGGCGAGTCGCTCTGGTCCTTGCTCGCGACCCGTCGGGGGCGTACGTGAAAAATCCGGGCCAAGGTGTGCCTTGGAGAGCCCTCCTGCATCGTGCGCGCCACCGAGGCAGCGGGGAAGCGCACGCACCCCTGTGGCTATGTCGTGGCGATGTTGATACCTGCGCTCCGGCGATTGGCAACGACGGAGGCGACAACAGCGCTCCCGAGGATCACCGCAATGATCGCGAGACTTACGAGCGGATTGAACTTGTAGACATCGATCAGCAGCATCTTGATGCCGACGAAAACCAGCACCCCAGCCAGGCCCACCTTGAGGTAGCGCAGCCCGGCCAGGAACCCGGCGAGCACAAAGTAGAGCGAGCGCAGCCCCAGGATGGCCATGACATTCGACGTGAAGACGATGAACGGGTCGCTGGTGATCGCGTAGATCGCCGGGATGGAGTCAACCGCGAAGATGAGGTCGGTCATCTCGACCAGCAGCAGCACGAGGAAGAGCGGAGTCAGGTGACGCACGCCGTTGATGGTGACGAAGAACTTCTGGCCCACGTAGCCATCCGTGACAGGGTAGAACCGCCTGGCAAGCCGGAGGAGCCAGTTGTTCTCCGGGTCGATCTCACCGTGCCCGCCGCGCAGGAAGCGAATGCCGGTCAGGATCAGAAACGCCCCGAAGACATAGATCATCCAGTGCAGGCTGGACAGGAGCACGCCGGCGAACGCGATCAGGATGGCGCGCATGACGAGCGCCCCGATAATCCCCCAGAAGAGGACGCGGTGCTGGTAGATCGGTGGCACCGCGAACGCTCCGAAGATCATCAGGAAGACGAAGATGTTGTCGACCGCAAGCGATTTCTCGACCAGGTAGCCGGTGAACCATTCAATTCCGGCCTGGTTGCCCATCCGCAGGAAGACACCCACGTTGAAGAGCAGCGCGAGCCCGATCCAGACTCCGCTCCAGATCAGCGCTTCCCGCCGCGTCACGACATGCGCGTCGCGGTGGAAGACGCCCAGATCAAGCGCGAGCATGCCGAGCACGAGGAGGAGGAACCCAATCCAGGGCAGGAGTTCAACCAGCATGGTGACCTTTCTGTTCTGGGGCAGCCGCGACGGGCCAGGTACTCCCGGCCCGTCGCATCAGGAGGTGAGCAGGATCAACCGGCGAGGTGACCAGCTAGAACCAGTCGTCTTCGCGCTCCGCGCGGCTGGATGACGGCCGGCGTGATGCGCGGCGCTCGTCGTCCTGCCGGGAGCGATCCCACTCGTCCTGCTCGTCTTCATCACCGTCAAGGAAGGGAAGGCGTGACGCTGGCTCCGGGCGCGCGCGCTCGTGGTCATGTTCGCGCTTCCGGCGGCTGAAAAGGTCGAGGATGTCGTCGAACACGGGAAACTCCTTGCTGTGCGGCCCGGGCACGAAAAACCCCGGCCGCATCCAAATAGGATGAGCCAGGGTCTGGCCGAGCAAGGTGTTCCTCACTCCAGCGGCCGGTGCTGCAAGGGCACGGAATGACGGCCGCAGGTTCCGCTCCACGCATTGGGAGCGGGGGTTACTCCCCCTGTTGACATCAGGATATGGTGGCATCGACGCAATGTCAAGTCATCGCATAGACATTGTGGTAATAAACGCTGCCGCCTTCTGGCGCGCTCCTGCCTTGAGCTGCGGAAGCGGCGTCCCGGACGGGCGATGTGGCACTGGACACCATGAGACCCCCAGGCTGGATCGGATCACCAGCCTGGGGGTCTCTCGCTGTGCCGTGATGACCTGCCCCCTGCCTCAGGCAGGGACATGGCCGGGCGCTAGTCCGCGCCGGCGGCCACCGGGATGCGGATCTTCGTCAGGAAGTGGCTGTACTTCGGGTTCTTGCCGCGCACGGTATCGAAGAAGACCTCGCGAAGCTGGGCGGTAATGGGGCCAACCTTGCCGTCGTGGACGGGGCGGCCATCGATGCTGGCGATCGGTGCAATCTGCATCCCCGTGCCACAGAAGAACGCCTCGTCCGCGATGTACAGCTCCGAGCGGTCGATGACGCGCTCCTCGACCGGGATGCCGAGGTCCTTCGCGAAGAGGATGATGCTGCGGCGGGTGATCCCTTCCAGGATGTCGCCCGTGATCGGCGCGGTGATGAGCGCACCGTCACGCACCAGGAAGAGGTTGCAGCCGCTGCCCTCGGCGACGTGGCCGTGGGCATCGAGCAGGATCGCCTCGTCAGCACCCTTCTCCTCGGCCTCATCCTTGGCCAGGGCGGAGTTGATGTACGCGCCGGAGAGCTTGCCGCGGCCCGGCACCGAGTTGTCGGAGACGCGCTGCCAGGAGGAGACGGCGGCCTTTACACCAACCGTGGTGTCCAGGTAGTCGCCAAGCTCCAGCATGTAGATGGTCAACTCGTTGTCCAGGCCCATCAGGCGCGGCGTGAGTTGCACCGAGGACTTGTAGACAAAGGGCCGGATGTAGACATCCTTGCTGGGCGCATTCTTCTCCACCAGCTTGACGATGGTGTCTGCCAGCGTCTCGCGGTCGAAGGGCAGCGGAGCGCGGAGGAGCTTGGCCGAGTTCAGCAGGCGGGCCGCGTGATCCGGGAGGCGGAAGATGTTGATCGTCTCGCCGTCCGCGTCGAGGTAGCCACGGATACCGGCGAACGCGCCGGTGCCGTACTGCAGGGCGTGGGTGCCCACGCTGACCTTGGCGTCAGCGAACGGCACGAACTCGCCCTCGAAAAACGCGTACTCGAGCATCGGTGACTTCATGTATTCCACTCCCGCCAGCAGCAACGAGCGACGAGGCGGATATCCCGCTGGCGGAGCAACGCGCGTCAGGAGGGGAAGCGCCAACCTCGAGGCCGAAAAACGTGTTCCATTATGGCATGGCTGGACTAATCAGCGGTCAGTTCTGTTGGGGAAGGGCGCATCACCTGAGTGCGGCGCAAGCGCGCAGTGGTGAGTTGTGCTTGCGGGTACAGCGAACGAGATTCTGAGCCTGCAGGCTCAGAATCTCGTTCGTGCCTGCCAAACGCCCGCCTGTTCCGGCCCTGCCGGCCACCTTCGCGTGTCATCTCGAGCGCAGTCGAGAGATCTCGGCGCTGCCGACCGCGTGGAGACGAGGTCGCCACCAACGCTTGGGTGCAGGCATCGTTCGTCGGCGGTAGGGCAGACTGAGATCTGTCGACTGCGCTCGAGATGACACCTGTGGTTGGCGGTGGTGAGCGGACTGGCTGGATAGGAACACGAGATTCTTCGCCAGCGACCTGCTGTGAAAAACTCGCCAAAGATCGCGTACGTACGCCAGGTCGATGTTCCTGCCGTGAAGGCGCCGGCCCGCGGCATGAACACTCAGAATGACAGGGAAGGGTGGACGCCGAATTGGCGAACGCTCCCTAGGCGATGTTGCGGCCGCCGGTTACTCCAGTTTGAAGTACCGGAAGGTCTCGGCATACTCGCCGTGGTCCGGGAACTCTTTGGCGGAGTCCCTGGCCCAGTCCCAGATCATGTGCTCGAACTCGAACTCGCCGACCTGGGAAGCG
>DAOUDE010000031.1:0-6640 GCA_034431475.1 Thermomicrobiales bacterium
GCGTGCCAGCGGCGCGGGCCAGCGTCACCGTGCGGTCCTCCAGCGGCTGGCGCAGGCCCTCCAGCTTGGTCGCGCCGAACTCCGGCAACTCGTCCAGGAAGAGCACGCCGCGATGCGCCAGGCTGATCTCGCCGGGGCGCGGCCACGAACCGCCACCGACCAGGCCCACGTAACTGGTCGTGTGGTGCGGCGCGCGGAACGGCCGCTCCCGCAGCAGCGGTGTCTCTGGTGGGAGTAGCCCGCGCACCCTGTAGAGCTTGGTCACTTCCAGCGACTCGGGCACGGTCATCGCGGGCAGGATGGACGGGAGCGCGCGAGCCAGCATCGTCTTGCCAGACCCGGGAGGTCCCACCATGACGCCATTGTGTGCGCCGGCAGCGGCGATGTCCAGGCCGCGCTTAACGTGCTCCTGCCCCTTCACATCAGAGAAGTCGTTGCCCCGGTAGAGCGGTTCCTCCACCTCGGCGTCGGCACTCTGCGGCAGCATCGGGACATCGCCGGTGAGGTGGTTCACCAGGTCGGCCAGGGTGTGGACGGGGAAGATGTCGATGCCGCCCACCATCGCCGCCTCAGGGGCGTCAACGGCCGGGACGAACGCGCGGCGGAGCCCCTTCGCCGCGCAGGCCGTGACCATGGAGATGATCCCCGGCACGTGCCGCACGACGCCGTCGAGCGCCAGTTCCCCGACGACCAGCGCGTCCTCCAGCAGTGGCGAGGGCGGCGCCTGCTTGCCCGCAATGAGCACCCCGAGCGCAATCGGCAGATCGTAGGTCGGGCCGGCCTTCTTCAAGTCGGCCGGGGCGAGGTTCACGGTCACCCGGCCCAGGGGGAACTTGCCGCCCGAGTTGCGGACGGCGGCCCGCACGCGGTCCTGGCTCTCGCGCACGGCGGCATCCGGCAGGCCCACCACGACCATGCCCGGGATGCCCTGGCCGACATCCACCTCGACCTCGACCAGCACGCCGTCCAACCCCACGACGGCGCACGACAGAATCTTCGCCAGCACGCTGTTCCCCGCCTGATTGCCCGGTGATCCGGCAGCGATTGTCGCACAGGCGCGAGCGCGCCCGGCTGCCTTGCGCCTAACCCAGCGTCGCTACGCGAGCCTCGAACTGTCTTGCGTGTCCTTGGATCCTACCCCGCGCGGCAACACGAAGTCCAGCGGATCCTGACCCTGCGATCCGCGAGTTGGTCACAGAACACACGCCCCGAGTTTTCTAGGAATGATCTGTCAATTCACTGAGGATAACAGTGCTTCTGCGCGTTGCCCCGCAAGGCCAGACGAAGTTTGGGGCCAAAATCTCGGCTCGTTGCCTGCTCCGGCAATGATCTCCATCGTCTGGGAACCTTCCTCCCCAATAGCCGCCCGCTCAACCCTTGGCCCAGGGAAGTAGGCTGCGTCAGCGCGGACCCACATAGACGAACCTTGCACGCCGCTGTGAGGCCGCCATGGCCATGAGATCGCAGCGCAGATCCACCGGTGTGACGAGATCGTCGGCGTTGGACCGAGAGCCCGCTACGGAACAGCTCTCGGCTCGCTTCCGCAGAGCGGCAGAACTCGCTTGAGTCATCCCGGGTGCCATGTACATGTCTGGCCCGCTGCGCCCTCCGTGGACGCGCACGGCACTCGTGCTCTCGATGCTCCAGACATCGCGTCCGTGCCGCCCTGGCGCCGGGAGCGTCCACCGGGCTGCCATCGCCGGGGTGGCGGGAACGCTGCTGGCAGCGCGCGGCGGCGCGGACAGAACGGCGACGCAGGCGGCCAAGAAGATGAGCCCGCTGGCGGCGAGAAACACGCCCACGACGGGGAGCACGGCAGACCGCTTGATCGCCGTTCCCGGCGCATGGCAACGAAGGGGAAGGACGCGACCGTCGGTCGACATGTGAGGTCCTCCGGAGGGGCGGTGGCCACGGGCAGGTGTTGTGTGAATGCGGCGCCGGTAGGCGGCGATGGGCCAGGCGGCACTATGGGACCGGCGTCGCCGGGGTTGGCGACGAATCGGTGTCCACCGGGACGCACTCGATGACCATCGAATTCATCAGATCCGTCCCCTGGTTGCCCGCGCCGTCGGGGACGTACGCCGGGATGTGCTGGGTGGAACCGACGGGGGTAGATTCGATCCCCTCGCCGGTCGTCTTCTCGACGATGGTGCCGTCGCGGCCATAGCCGATGCGTCCGGGACCGCCCTGGCAGGCCAAGGTGCCTGTCTCGATGTATATCAGGGCTGGATACGGGACCGTGACGGCCGCGATGGTCGTGCCCGGCGCCATCGCCAGGCGGGAGATGCGTACCTCGATGGGCGCGGCCGGCATGTCCGGGATAATGCCGTCATCGCCACCTTCACTGTGCTCTTCCGCTGCATCGCGATGTCTCCTTTCACAGGCAGCTCCCCTGGCCGAACTCCGGTTGACGAGAAGTAGGAGACTGGTGACCACGTTGCGCTAGCCGCGATCGAGATGATCCAGGACCGCTGCCATCTCCGCGATGCCCTCGGCCGTTGCCGGGTTGAGGAAGACCTGGACGTGGCTGATTCCCTCCCGCGCGAACCCGAGGAGCGCTTCAGCCACCTCCTCGGCCGATCCGCTTACCGGCTCTGCCCCCCAGATCGCTCGCTCCTTGAGCGCCACGGCAATCGCCAGCGTCCGCTCTAGCGTCGCCGGATCGCGGCCCACCACGAGGCAGGCGGCGTCTACGGCCTCCCGCATCGGCGCAACAACGTCGGCGTGGGACCGTCCGCCGACCACCCACCCGTTCCAGGCGTCGGCATAGCGGGCCGTCAACTCCAGCATGCGGGGTCGGTTTGCGAGCGCGCCGATGAGCAGCGGCGGTCCCGCGAGTTGGGGTCCGCGGGGCCGCAGCTCGCACTCTCGCGCTTGCTCGTACTCGCCCGCGAAATCGACGCGCCCTTGCCGCAGCAAAGGGTGGACGATCGCGAGCGTCTCGGCGAAGCGGCTCACCCGGTGGTCCCAGTGCATGCCGTGTGTGTGGTGCTCCTCCGCGAAGTCGCCCGCGCCCAGGCCGAGGATCAGCCGACCACCGGAAATCTCGTCGACGGTTTCGGCGATCTTCGCGAGCAGCGCAGGGTTGCGGTAGTTCGCGCAGCTGACGAACGGGCCGAGCGCGATCCGGGTGGTGGAGGCCGCGAGGGCGGCCAGGAGCGACCAGCACTCCCACACGCCAACCGGGTCGGCCGCTGCAAGCGCGGGTGGGACCGATCCACGATACTGGGCATGGATGTCGGCCAGGCGGAAGAGGAAGTGGTCGGGAAGCCAGAGCGAATCGAAGCCGGCCGCTTCGGCGAGCTGAGCCAGGGCCAGGAGGTCGGGCCAGCGGGGAATATCATCGGCGACCTCCGTCGCCCACCAGTGCGGCACGTCCTGCGGAATGGCCGTCCAGGTCGGCAAGAAGAGCCCGACCATGAGGGGACGCGTCGGGGATGCAGCCACGGCACGACCTCGCTTCTTCGGGGCAGCGGCAGCAGATGGCGCGGACTCTATGCCGATGGCCTCCGTCGATCAATCCACAGGCCAAGCACGGGTCGGCACTGTCCGGGGCAGAGTGGATCGGCGACGCTGGGGACCCACCGGTGTCAACCCATTGCTGGCGAGGTGTCTCCGGGATTGGTGCAAATCCACCTGACACGCGGTTAGCATGCGCCTGGGGACCGTCGTGCACATGGGGAAGAGTTCGGTAGTTTTTCCCCATCCGGGGAGATGAGGGGACGGTGGGTGTCAGACGAGGGCGTGCCGGACGGCGATCGCGGCCGCCTCTCGGCGGTTGCTGGCGCCAAGCTTGCCGAGGGTGTTGCTGACGTGCTTGCCCACGGTCTTGCGGCTAATGAAGAGGTGTGCGGCGATCTCGGCGTCGGTCAACCGCTGGCAGAGCAACGCCAACACTTCCTGCTCGCGGAAGGTGAGGCCAAATTGCACCTGCGGCGAGGGAGCGTGAGGGGTGGTTCCACTCAGAGGAGACAATGAGCGGTCACTCGACGGAACATCACGTGCCGCGGCCTGCGCGGAAGCGATGGCTCCCGCATGCTCTTGCTCGGCAGGGCGGACCAAGCCACTCAGGAGCTGGCGGGACAGCTCAATCGCCTCGTCCAGGGGCATGGCCGCACCACGGGACCAGGCAGCGACGAAGGCGACCTCATCGAGATGGCGGCGGACGAGGGCCGTTGCGGTCGAGGGCGAGGACAGACGCCTACCCGAGATGTTGTACCCCAGCTGGGCCGACCCTGTCGCGGCCGCCCCGAGGAGTTCGGCCGCTCGTTCGTAAAGGGCGCTCCTTGCGGCCAGCGCCGCTGTGTGAAAGAGCATGTCGATCATGCCCCACCGATCGCCAATGGTCTCTCGCAGCGCCAGGCTATCCAGATAGAGTGTGGCTGCTCGCGCGGTGTCGTTTCGCTTCGCGGCCGCAGAGGCCAGGATGAGCAAGGCATTGACCTGGCCTGACTCGCTGCCCAGGGTCTGAAACAGACGGAGCGCTTCCTCGCCGAACGTTTCGGCGTCGCTCGGGTCTCCCAGTTGGATCATCCCCAGTTGAATCAGCGTCCAGGCACGCCGATCATTGGCATGCATCTCAGTTGCCAGAGCAAGCGCGACCTGAGCATGCTGGTGGGCGGCGGTGAATTGACTCTGGTGCCGCAGCGCAAACGCCAGGGCGTAATGCGCACGAACCAGATCGATGTGCAGGGTTCCCTCGGCGGTCATCTCGGCGAGACGCAGCATCGCTTCCCCGGCCGTCACCGCTTCAGCGTGATCCCCCAGGAAGCTCGCGAGCATCGCTAGCCCGTAGAGCGCAGCGCGCCGGGCGGCGGAGTCCTGGTCCGAGCTGGCAACGGCGAGTGCTCGTTCACACCAGGACCGGCCTTCAGCGAAATTGCTACGAAAACACCAGTAGCCGGTGAGTGCTCCGGCCGTCCGCATCGCTTGCTCGGCTGCTTCCCGTGTGATGAACCAGGCCAGAGCAGAACGGACGTTGGCCCGCTCTTCGTCCAGGCGGCCGAACCACCCATTGGCAAAGCGGCCAACAGCGAGATCAGGCTCGGCTCGTTCGGCCAGTTGCGCGAAATAGCGGGCGTGGCGGGCGCAGACGGACTCGAGTTCCTCATGCGCTTCCAATTGCTCCCAGCCGAACTCGCGCACGGTCTCAAGCAGCGTGAAGCGAGGCCCGCGCTCACTCTCCAGATGTCGCACCAGACTCTGGTCCGCCAGGCTCTCCAGGCGCTCGATCACCTCTGTGGGGGCGAGTTCGCCGACCACGGCGGCGGCTTCCAACGTCCAGCCGCCCGAAAAGACCGCCAGTGCCCGGAAGAAGCGCTGATCCTCGGGGGCGAGCAGGTCGTAGGACCAGGCGATGGTGTCGTGCATTGTCTGTTGCCGAGCCGGGAGATCACGTGCTCCTCCACGGAGCAGCCGCAGCCGGTCGGTCATTTGCGCGAGCAGCGTATCCGGTGGGAGGAGCTTCAGCCGCGCTGCTGCCAGTTCGATCGCCAGCGGCAGCCCATCCAACTGCCGGCACAGCTCGGTCACCGTCGTTGCGTTGGCCTCCGCGACGACGAAGCCGGGACGCACTGCGCGCGCCCGCTCGACGAGCAGTGTCACCGCCTCGTTCTGCGCCAGCATGGTGAGAGACGATGCGCTCTCTGGTGGCGGCAGCGGTAGTGGCTCGACCATGAGCAGGTGCTCGCCCCGCACGTGAAGCGGAGCCCGGCTCGTCGCCAGAACCTGCAGGACCGGACACACCGCGAGCCAATCGGCAACCAACACGGCGGCCTCTGTGAGGACATGCTCGCAGTTATCAAGCAGCAGCAATGTCTGGCGCGGACGCAGAAAGCTCGTAAGTTGCTCGGTGATCGGGATGTCAGGCTGCGGCGCCAGGCCGAGGCAACGCGCGACGGTGGCGGCCAGCAGCGCAGCATCGGTCAGCGGGGCCAGGTCGAACATCACTACGCCATCGGCGAAGTGCGAGGCAACGTCATGGGCGATGGCGAGAGCCAGGCGCGTCTTGCCCACGCCACCGGGACCGGTCAGGGTCAGGAGCGGCACGGCCTCGTCGAGGAGGAACGCACGCGCCGCGTCAATCTCCGCCCCCCGGCCAATCAGCCGGGTGCGTGGTCGGGGAAGCGCGTCAGACGTACGCGAAGAGGTGGAGGCAGCCATCCGGTCACACCCTCGGCGGAACAGTGCACTATTGTGTGCATACGGCGTGGCGTTTGGCCATAGGTGGGCGGTGCTCATGGAAGGCCGCCTGGGCGAACAGCAATCTCGTTCGTCTTAAAGACGACAGTATTTCAGCCACCTCATCGCGGCCCATGAAGTACCCAGATTTCCCCAATCACCGGTGTTGCAAAGACCGTCTCAGGATCAATGTCGCACGACTTGCCGGCGGCTGAGGTCGTGCGACACTCACGCAGGTGCGAGTTGCTCCTGGCGTTGTGTCTTGCATTCAAGTCCGTTGCGGGCGTCAGCAGCGGCGATCTCCAGACCGTGCTCGACGTGCTCCTGCCCCTTCACATCGGAGACGTCGTTGTCCCAGTAGAGGGGAACTTGCCGCCCGAGTTGCGGACGGCGGCCCGCACGCGGTCCTGGCTCTCGCGTACGGCGGCATCCGGTAGGCCCACCACGACCATGCCCGGGA
>DAOUDE010000032.1:0-30420 GCA_034431475.1 Thermomicrobiales bacterium
AGCAACGTGATCGCCTTCCTGCAGATGGCGGAGCAACGGGGCGTTAGTGTCGAGGTCATTCCCAGCGAGGAAACGGGGGAACTTTCGGTTAGCGCCCTGCGCGAGATGATGGATGAGCACGTCAAGCTGATCGCTATCACCCACGTGCCCACGAACGGCGGCCTGGTGAACCCAGCAGCGGAGGTGGGGAAGGTCGCCCAGGAGGCGGGAGCACTTTACCTGCTCGATGCCTGCCAGTCGGTCGGCCAGATGCCAATCGATGTCCAGGCGATCGGCTGCGACATGCTCTCCACCACCGGCCGCAAGTACCTGCGCGGCCCGCGCGGGACCGGCTTCCTCTATGTGCGGCGCGAGGTGATCCCGGTGCTGGAGCCGCCGATGCTCGACCTGCACGCCGCGCAGTGGACCGCACCGGACCAGTTCATCACCCGCGACGACGCCCGCCGCTTCGAGAACTGGGAGACGAACTACGCCGGCAAGGTGGGGCTGGCCACCGCCATTGAGTACGCCACGAGCTGGGG
This sequence comes from Thermomicrobiales bacterium, assembly GCA_034431475.1. Lineage (GTDB taxonomy): Bacteria > Chloroflexota > Chloroflexia > Thermomicrobiales > UBA6265 > JACCXM01. The sequence goes on from DAOUDE010000032.1 coordinate 522, forward strand.
CCTGGACGCCATCTACGCGCGCGTGCAGGGGTTAGCGGACAGCCTGCGCGCCTGCCTGCGCGAGATTCCCGGCGTCACCGTGACCGATATCGGCACGGAGCAGTGCGGCATCGTCACCTTCATGGTCGAGGGACATCCAGCGAACGAAATCCAGCACACCCTGGCCCGGCAGGCGATCAACGTCACGACCTCGTCCACCTCATCCACGCGCTTCGACATGGAAGCGCGCGGCCTGGCACTGATCGTGCGCGCCTCGGTCCACTACTACAACGATGAGGCCGAGGTGGAGCGCTTCTGCGCCGCCATCCGCGAGATCGCGGGTTAGCAGGCAGCATCATGGTCGAGCTACGTACGGAACGCCTGCTGCTGCGTGAGTTTCGGGAAGAGGATTGGCCGGCCCTGCACGCGGTGGAATCCCTGCCGGAGGTCGCGCTCTACCAGCACTTCGAGGCGCGCACGCCCGAGGAGAGCCGGGATTACGTCCTCGGGTCCATCGAAAGCGTCGGCGAGAGCCCGCGCAACACCTACGACCTGGCCATCGTGCTGCCGGAGACGGAGCGCGTGGTTGGCCGCTGCGGCTTTGCCATCACCGACCCCGACCAGCGAGAGGCGGTGCTCTGGTACACCCTGCACCCGGATGCCTGGGGGCAGGGCATCACCACCGAAGCCGCGCGCGCCGTGGTGGACTTCGCCTTCCGCGAACTCAAGTTGCACCGCATCTGGGCCGAGTGCGACCCGCGCAACCCCGGCTCCTGGCGCGTGCTGGAGAAGATTGGCATGCGCCGCGAAGGCCACCTCATCGAGAATGTCTGGCTGAAGGGCGAATGGTGCGACTCGCTGATGTACGCGGTGCTGGACCGGGAGTGGGGTTGACTTTCGTCCAGCTTCAGGTGTCATCCTGAGCCCGCAGGCGAAGGATCTCGGTCCAGCCTCAAACTCACAGTCGTCCATCGCACCCAACCGGTCCCCGCTCCACCGCCCACCCTCCTGTGTCATCCTGAGCGAAGTCGCAGGATCTCGTTCATCAGCCAACGCGGAATGAGGCCCCTGCGTCCATTGGGCGCGGGCATCGTTAGCTGGCGGTGACCCGGGCCGAGATCTCTCGACTGCGCTCGAGATGACACGCGAAAGTGGACGCCACCTCAAACCCAGGGGATCGGGGAACGATATCCGCGTTGCACACTCCTCCTCCCTACCGGATGATGCGCGCTGACCATGCTGTCCCATGCATCACTGAAGGAAATGCCATGTCCGCGTTCGTCCTGCCCAATGCGTCGTTTGCCGGCAAGGTGGCCCTGGTGACCGGTGGCAGCGCCGGAATTGGCCGCGCGACGGCGCGGGCGTTTGCCGCGGCAGGCGCCAGCGTGGTCCTGGCCGACCTGGATGAGGCGGGCGGTAAAGCCGTGGTGCAGGAACTGCGCGATGCCGGGCAGACGGCAGTATTCATGCAGGCGGATATCTCGCAAGCAGCGGAGGTGTCGCGCCTGATCGCTGACACCGTCGCCACGTTTGGCCGTCTCGACTGCGCGCACAACAACGCCGGCATCCTGGGTAGGGTGGCGCGCGTGGCGGACGTGGCGGAGGATGAGTTCGACCGCCTGATGAGCGTCAATCTCAAGGGGGTCTGGCTCTGCCTGAAGGAGGAGATCCTGCAGATGCAGCGGCAGGGTGGGGGTGGGACGATCGTGAACACCGCCTCCATCGCCGGCATTCGCGGCTCTGCCTGGCTCCCGATCTACTCCACCACCAAGCACGGCGTGGTCGGGCTCACCCGGGCGGCGGCCCTGGGGTACGCCGAAGAGGGCATCCGGGTCAACGCCATTTGCCCCGGCTACGTCGATACGCAGATGGTGAACAACACGCCGCTGCTACAGCAACGCGCCGCCGAGCGCACGCCGATGGGCCGCCTCGCTGCCCCGGAGGAGATCGCGGCGGCCGTGGTCTGGCTCTGCTCTGATGCCGCCGCCTACATGACGGGCGAGACGATGGTGCTGGACGGTGGGGTGACGGCCTGACGACCGCGCGAGCGGAGCGACTATTCCGACGGGTAAAACGCCGGGTTGTAGCGTTGGGCCAGGAAGCCGGTGGCCCGTGACAGGTCGAGGTCCTGCACGAGCAGGCACTCTTCGCCGTAGGGCGCGTGGGCCACGAGCTCTCCCTCGGGATCGATCAGGCTGGTGGCCGATTCGGGGTAGCGGAAGGCGTAGTTGACGCTGGCGAAGTAGACGGTGTTCTCGATGCTGCGCATCAGCATCGCCTTCTCGTAGTAGGGGGCGTCCGGGTCGCCCCAGCGCGTCAGCACCGGCCCGCTCGTGTCGCTGCCGGTGAGCTGCGGGTGGAAGACGACTTTCGCGCCGCGCGCCGCCGCCCAGCGGGTGGCCTCCGGGTAGCGCCACCCCTCGTGGCAAATGGTGATGCCGAAGGGCACGCCATCGATGGCGAAAAGGCGGCGCTGGCCCACGGGCACGTAGTGCGGCGCTTCCTCGACCGGAATCTGGTTCTTGGCCTGGAACCCTTGCAGCGCGCCGTCGCGGTCGATCACCACCGCCACGTTATGCGCCCCCAGCTCCGTTTCCCACTCCATGCCAACGACGGCAGCGACACCACGCCGCGCCGCCATCTCCTGCAACGCGGCCAGCGCCGCCTCCTGTCGCGCCTGGTCACGCGGGGGCACCGGGAAATCGAAGCCGCGCAGGCCGGGGATGTACGTTTCCGGGAAGCAGACGATGGCCACATCCTGCGCCGCCGCTTCAGCCAGCATGCGGTTGGCGGTGGCCAACCGCTCTGCAACGGTCGGGGCATTGCGGACGGTGGCCAACCCGATGCGGAGTGTGTCTGGCGTCATGGAGCTTCCCTCTCGCGCTACCGTTGTCAGCACGATGGTAGTGCAACGCCGCGCTCCGTTGACAGCGCCATGTGTGCACGTTGCCCAATGCCGGATGGAGATGTCAGATGACGGATCACTCACCGTACGCCACGCAGAGTCCCATCAGCGACCCGGGCGACATGGCCGGCTGGCTTGCCGGCTTGCCGCAGGATTTCACCACCCTGCGCGCGCTGGCCCGGCCCCTGGTCGCACACTATCGCGCCGATGATCTCGCGGCGTTTGGCATTCCCGCCGAGCGTGTGGCGGAAATCGACACGCGCTTCGCCGAGCGGATGCTGGCCCGACTGCACGAGATGGATGGCGGCCCCATCACCCGCGAGCGCACGCCCGCCCATCGCCTCGTGGGCTGCTGCCGCGACTTCACCTTGCTCTACCTGACCATGCTCCGCCACGCCGGCATTCCGGCGCGGGCGCGCGTGGGGTTCGCCAGCTACTTCGCCCCAGGCTGGTTCATCGACCACGTCGTCGCCGAGGTCTGGGACGAGACGAACCAGCGCTGGCGCCTGATCGATCCCCAGATCCAGGATGTGCGGACCGATCCCAACGACGATTTCCCTATCGACACGCTCGATATCCCGCGCGATCGCTTCCTGGTTGGGGGCGCAGCGTGGCAAGCCTGCCGGCGCGGTGAACTTTCTGCGGAGCGATTCGTGGTTGACCCCGACCTCGATATCCCGGTGACGCGCGGCTGGCTGCAACTGCGGCACAACCTGGTGCAGGACCTGGCCTCCCTGACCAAGCGGGAGATGATCCTGTGGGATACGTGGGGCATCCTGGGGGACGACCCGGTCACGGAGGACTCGCTGCCCCTGCTGGACGGCATCGCCGCCGTCACCGCCAACCCCGAGGTCACCTACGCCGATGCCGCCGCGCTCTATGAGCGCGAACCAGAGGTGCAGGTGCCGGCCGAGGTGATGAGCTTCAACATGCTGGCGAACGAGCCACGCACGGTGGCATCGGGGGTGTAGGGGAGACGTCGCTTACCCAGAAACGCACAGGACGGACGAACGCTTGACTTCGCTCGGCATGACAGGAGCGTTCAGCAGAGCTGGCTCTGCCTGCCCGGAGTGCTGTACCTGCACCCTGGGCAGGCGGTGGCTGGAGGAGAGTGCCTTGCACTGGGTTGCGTCCAATTGATCTTGTCCGCAAACCAACGCCGGTAAGTACACTCATGCATCCAATCACCTGATGTCTGCGCTGCGATCGGAGTCGCCATGGATCCCACGGCCTTTGATGCCCTCGTGCGGTCGTTCCCGGCACGTGGCACCCGACGTCGCCTGATCGGCCTGGTCGCTGCTCTGCCACTCGGAAGCGTCCTGCTGGTGGCCGAGCACGAAGATACGGCGGCCGAGCGGCCCGTCGATCGGCTCCGCCGGCGCAAGGCGCAACGACGGCGCAAGCAGCGCAACAACCGGCAGCGCGGACACGCCGGGAACGCTGCTCCGCATACCGGCGCAACGCTGGGGCGTGAGCGCTGTGACGCATGTCCCGTGGGCGTGTGTTGTGACCAGGGCACGGGACCCGCGAAGGGCTGCTGCTCGGGGGCGCTGGACCGCTGCTGTGGCCGGGGATTCGGGCCAGCCAGTGGGTGTTGTCCGGCCGAGGGCCAGTGCTGTCTGCCCGGGGAAGGCCCGGCTGACGGGTCCGGCTGTTGTCCCGCGCCCAGCAAATGCGCCAATACCGCGCGCAACCGAACCGTTGATGGCTGTTGCTTGCCGGAGGCGACCATCTGTGACGACGGGGAGTGCTGCCTGGTCTCGGACGAAGCACAGTGCTGCCCCGGCGGGGGATGTTGTCCTGTCAAGGAGTCGATGTGCTGTCCCGGTGGAGGGTGTTGCCCGCAGGACGCGACGTGTTGCGGCCGGCTGTGTTGTGAATTTGGCGAAACCTGCTGTAACGATGATCACTGCTGCAACACCGCTGCGGGCGAAACGTGTTGCGGCAAGGCGTGTTGCAGCCCGAGCGAGACCTGCTCAGGTGGACGCTGTGTCGCGATGTAGACCTCGATGGCCGGCGCTGGTGAGATGTTGTGTCAATTGCGGATAACCGCCATTAAGCGGCCCTATCCGCCAGAACGAGTGTTGGTGTCAATACATTTCCGCCCGGCCCCGTCCGATTTTCGCTGATTGGTTAACGTCAGAAGTCACCGGGTCTTTCATTCCCAAGGTTTCGCTTTCGGCCGTTTCAGTTGCAGATGGTTCGGTCACCCGGAGCCGGGCCGTGGTGCGGATTGAAGGCCTGATGCCGCCTCGGATCGTACCCGCCGCCTGTCTCCATCGTGCCATCGATGATCATGCTTCCTTCTTCGATTCAGGGAATACGGCCAACCTACCGGGCCCGCCAAAGTTGGCATTCTTGGCACAGTTGGCATTCTTGCCACTGTCAGGCAGCAATAAGCCCTGCTCCCGGTGCGGGAGCAGGGCTCAGCGTGCAATCTTGTCCGCGTGTGACGCGAGGATCGCTCCCCGCTAGTGCTCTGCCGCCTGCCGCTCCGGCACCCGGTACGCGCCCCGCAGCGTTTCCGGGATGTGCGTGCGGCTGATGAAGACCGTGATCACCGCCAGGATGATATAGACGATCGACAGTTCGTTGCGGATGTCGGGGAAGACGAACTGCACCGCGAAGAGCCCGAAGAGCAGCCCTGCCCCGATCAGGGAGAGGCGGCGGTCCAGCAGCAGCGCGATGGCGAAGACCGACTGCGCGGCGGTGAGCAGGATCTCCTGCTCCTGCCGGCCATCCAGCGGCAGGTTCGAAATGCCGCCCATGGCCACGGAGTAGACCAGCGGCAACATGCCGACCAGCAGGGTCCACTGGTTCACCTTGGAGGAAACCACGGTCCCGAGCGCGGCGTCCGCGGCCGCGCGCCAGGCAAAGATGGCCACCACCACGAACTCTGGCGCTTCCGAGGCCAGCGGCGCCAACCACTGCACCAGCAGGAATTCGTCGATACCAACCTGGGTGCCGGTTGCCACCAGGGCGGTCGCAAACGGCTTGGCCACCAGCAACACAATGATCGCGGCGGCCACCGCCAGAACGGCCGTTACGCCACGCCGGGTGGCTGTCGGTAACGCGCCAATCGTTTGCGCCGGGCCAACCAGGTGTGGCTCATCCGCGGGCAGCTTGGTCAGCCGCCAGATGTAGACGGCAAAGATGGCGCCCAGCACCACGCAGTCCACCATGGAGAGGTAGCCCTTGATCGGGATGGTGAAGGCATAGAGCGTGGCCGCCAGCAGCGCTACCAGTTCCAGGCCGTGGCTCGCTTCGAGCGTGACCGATTTCTGGCGCGTACGCAACCAGACGATGAGCAGCACCATCGGCCAGGCGATGCCGATGAGCAGGCGGTTCGCGCCGGTCATGTTCGCCACCGCGTACCCGGCGTAGGCCGGGTCTTCCGCCGCCAGCCAGGCGAAGGAGGCGTCCACGATGTATTCCGGCAGGATGGCGATCAGGGCCAGCAGCGCGAGCGCCAGGCCCTGCGAAATATCGATCTGCACCGCCTCCGCCGCCCACGAGAGCAGGAAGGCCGCACCCACAATGGAGATCCCGAAAAGCAATGCACGAGGGGGTGCGTCTGCCTCGAAGGCGCCGAGGCGGAGCAGGAGCCCAGGGATGGTGATAGCCAGGGCAATAACGATCGGTGACCAGGAACGCATCAGGCGTGGATCTCCTTGGACCGGGGGTCCGACGTCGGTGGTAGCTGGCCGCGCTGGCCACACCATTTGAAGTAACTCCACCAGCGCCGTACAAGTTCCACGCCAGGAAACAGCGGCTGCGCGGGGCTAACGCGGGCGGCGGCCCCGGGTGTAGTCGTTGCGACCGCGCCGCCGGTAATCCTCCGCCTCGATCAGCACATCGCGCGTCAGGTGCGTGTCCAGCAGGCGGGAGAGGATGCGCTCGTCGACGTGGCGGTGATCCTGGTTGGAGGTGATGATGGTGGGCAGCCGCTCGACGTAGCGGTGATTAATGATCTGGTAGAGCTTCTCCCGCGCCCACGGCGTGGTGTTCTCCGTCCCCAGGTCGTCCAGCACCAGCAGGAACGCGCCGCGAATGGCGTTGAAGCGGTCGTCGTAGGCGACCCCCTGCGAGGGATCGAAGGTGGTGCGCAGGTGATCGAGCAGGTCCGGCACGACGGCGAAGAGCACGCTGCCGTTGCGCTCGCGGATCTCCAGCGCCGAGGCCACGGCCAGGTGGGTCTTGCCCACGCCGACGGCGCCGTGCAGGTAGAGCCAGCCGTCCGGATGGCGCGCGAACTCGCGGGCGGCGTTGTAGGCGTCCTCGGTGCCGGGGGTTGGCTCGAAGTGGGCGAACGTGTGCTGGTTGAAACCGTCCAGGTTGGAGAGCCGGCGCACCTGCTCCCGGCCGCGCTCGGCCTGCTCCGCCACCTTGCACTCGCAGGGGAAGAGGCGGCCGAAGTTGGGATGCCCCACCGGCACATCCATGCGCACCCAGCCCGCATCCTTGCAGACCGGGCAGCGCCAGGCAGGTTGCTCCCGCTTCGCCGCGCCGTTGCTCTTTGGCGGGCCGGTGGGGATGCGAACGCTGGTCAGGACATCGCCAATGCGCTTCATGGGAGCTCTCTACTTACCCGTACCGCTCGCGCGGCTCCCGCCCCTGGGTTTGCCACCCTTCGAGGATCCGCTGGATATAGCGCCAGGAGCGCTTGTTGTAGGTGACAGCCTCCGTCACCGCGTCCTCGATCCACTCCACTGGCCAGGTCTCCAGGGCGCGCACCAGGTGGTCTGCAATCAGCGGGGTCAGGGGGCCAACATTCTGCTCGTAAAGGCGGAACACGTTCGGCCGCTCCGGCACCACCTCCGGCGGCTGCGCATCCCGCCAGATCACACGGGGTGGGGCCACGCTACCTCGTGCCATCGCCGCCACGAGCGCCTGGTTGACGGGGGTATTGACATAGTACCAGACGTCTTCATCCCGGCCCTGTGCGGCCACGAATCGCAGCAGGGTGCCGCGCCCGGTGGCCAGGTCGAGCCCGGCCCCAATGCGCTCCCCCGGCTCACGCGGGCTGCCCGGCGTGCGCAGGGCGCCGCGCAGGGTGCGATCCGCGTGCAACGCATCCTCCGAGACCGGGGATTCAATGCCCCCGGCCTCGGCGGCCAGCCGAAAGATGGCCAGGGTCACCTGGAGCTCGGCCATTTCGGTGATCTGCGGCAGGACATCCGTGAAGAACGCGCGGGGAATGCCCACTGCCGGATCGGTCTGGACGAGGAAGCCAGAGAAGCGGGGGGTCAAGCCCTCACCCCCAGCCCGGGGAGGGCCCTCACCCCCAACCCCTCTCCCGAAGTACTTGCGCGGGAGAGGGGAGGCATTGCAACAAGGGCGTTGAGCACCGGCGAAGAACCCTCACCCCCAGCCCCTCTCCGTGTGCGCAGGGCGAGGGGAGCGCGGTTGGGTGTAGCGGCGGTGATGATGAGCGCGCCTCTCACGGTGTCATCCTGAGCTTGTCGAAGGATCTCGTTCCTGACCGCCATGGTACATGTCTCGCGTGTCATCCCGAGCGAAGTCGAGGGATCTCGCCTCGCAGACCGCGACGAAAGGGTATCGACCAGGCGTTCCCGGCAGCGTTGACACCGCGCGGTTGGTGACGCCGAGATCTCTCGACAAGCTCGAGATGACACCTGTAGGCGGCGGTGGAATGGGAGGAGGCTGGGCCGAGATGCTTCGCCTGCGGGCTCAGGATGACAGGGGATGGCGGGCGTAGCATGACAGAGCATGGTGGTTGACACCGCGAACCTGGCGGTAGGGGAGCGAGATCCTTCGACAAGCTCAGGATGACGCCCGAGGGTGGGCGCAGGAGTGCTACCAGGCTTCAGCGAGGCGGGCATACGAGGATGTTTGATGCTCGCATCCCGCACGCCAATCGGCGACTGGATGCTCCTCTCCCTGCGCGCAGGGAGAGGGGTTGGGATGGGGGTCAAGACGATCATCACATGCCCGGCCCCGGGTACAGCTCCAGGTCAGCAAAGCGCGCGGTGCGGTCGAAGAAGCGCAGGTTCACCGAGCCCACCGGGCCATTGCGGTGCTTGGCGATGATGATCTCCGCGATGCCTTTCTTTTCTGACTCTTCTTCGTACTTGTCTTCACGATAGATAAACATGACGATGTCCGCGTCTTGCTCAATCGATCCAGACTCTCTCAAATCACTTAGCATCGGCCGGTGATCGCTGCGCGATTCCACCGCGCGGGAGAGCTGCGAGAGCGCGACGACCGGCACGTTCAGTTCGCGCGCCAGGCCCTTCAAGCCACGCGAAATCTCGGAGATTTCCTGCACGCGATTGTCGGTGCGGCGGCCACTCATCAGTTGCAGGTAATCGACGATGATCAGGTCCAGCCCCTGCTCCGCCTGCAACCGGCGCGCCTTCGAGCGCACGTCCATGATGCTGGAGGAGGAGGAGTCATCGACATAGATCGGCGCTTCACTCAGGCGGCCAAACGCGCGCGAGATGCGGTCCCACTCGTTGTCGTCGATCTGGCCCAGGCGCAGGCGGTGGCTGTCGACGCCCGTCTCCATGGAGAGGATGCGCTGCACCAGTTGCTCGGCGGACATTTCCAGGCTGAAGATGCCGACCGTCCGCTTGTGCACCACCGCTGCGCCGTAGGCCATGCCCAGCGCCAGGCTGGTTTTGCCCATGGAGGGGCGCGCCGCCAGGATGATCAGGTCGGAGCGCTGCAGGCCGCCCGTCATCTGGTCCATGTCCGAGTAGCCGGTGGCCACGCCCACCACATCGCCACGATGCTGTTGCAAGTAGTCGATCTGGTCGAAGAACTTGTCCAGCACCTCCCCCATGGAGGTCCAGTCCTTGGTCTGGCGGCGCTGGGAGACATCGAAGATGGCGCGCTCGGCGGCGTCCAGCGCCTCCTCGGTGTCGATGCCCTCGCGGAAACCGATATCGACCACCTGGGTGCCGGCGTCGATCAGGCGGCGCAGCGTCGCCGTGCGCTCGACGATGCGCGCGTAGTACTCCACGTGGACGGCAGTGGGAACGGCGCTGAGCAGGCTGGAGAGGTAGGCCAGGCCACCGGCCTGGTCGTATTGCGCGCGCCGCGTCAGCTCGTCGGAGAGCGTGATCATATCGGTCGGTTCGCGCCGGTTGTAGAGATCGAGGATCGCGCCGTAGATCAGGCCATTGGCGCTGAGGTAGAAATCTTCCGGCTTGAGGAAGGACGCCACGCGGATGATGGCATCGCGGTCAATGAGGAGGCTGCCGAGCACCGATTGCTCCGCCTCCAGGTTGTGGGGCGGCAACCGCTCGATGACGCCAGGTGCTGCGATGACCATCTTTGCCGTCGCCCTTTCCCGGTACACGCATTCGACGTGACCAGCGGGGCGGTACGTTGCCTGGGCGCGGGAGAGCCCGAATCAGCATGAGATCGCGCCCGGCCGGCGGCCGGGCGCGATCAAGGGAAGCGCCTGGCCTAGGCCAGCGCCTCCTCCTCCTCGTCAGCCGTTTCCGCGGCCTTGGCCTCGGCCTGCGCCGCAGCCAGCGCCGCCTGGTACTCGGCATCGCCTACCGCCACCACGGTGATAGCCGGGCGCAGGCGGCCCACCAGGTGCACCGTAACGGTGTGCTCACCCAGGTGGCGGATCGCCTCATCGAGCACGACCTTGCGGCGGTCGATCTCTTCGCCGACGACCCTGGCCAGCTCATCGGCGATCTCGGCGGAGGTGATGGAGCCGTAGAGACGGCCACCTTCGCCAGCGCGCACGGTGAACTCCAGCCGCTTGCCGGAAATCTTGTCCGCCAGCGCCTGAAGCTGCTCTTCCTGGCGGGCAATCTTGCGTGCCTTGACGGCCGCGTTGTGCTCCGCCGTCTTGACCTCGCCCGGCGTTGCCAGGACAGCCAGCCCCTGCGGGATCAGATAGTTCCGCCCATAGCCAGGCTTCACGTCTTGAATGGAGCCAGATTCTCCCAGTTTGGGCACATCCTGGCGCAGTACGACCTTCATGACTCCAACGAACCTTCCCAAATAGCTGGATACACCACAGCCGCGATACGGGAATGCGGCAGCCGGGGAGTGTACGTACACTCCCCGCAAACCATGCGTAATAGTAACACGGACGGGAGGCCGGTTCGTGAGCTACCGAAGAACAAAGGCCTTCACCCTGACCCAATGCCCGCCTGTTGGCTCTTGCCGAGGGCTACCAACAGCCCCATAGTCATGCTTCGCGACGGTCACGAGGCGCGTGGGTTGTACTCCCAATGCCATGGCTCTCTGTCGTACGGGTAGAATCCAAACCGTGAGGCATTGGCCATGAGCCACGCGTACGCGGGAAGCGCACGTAGCTTTGCCACCTCTTCGCTCGCGTTCTTCCCGCCAAGATACAGGTCGATTGCCCGGCCAGTCTGGTGAGCACTTCCGCCTGGCGGAGCCACCCACCGTCGCGCCCTCTCCGGAGATCCGTACTTCCTGAGTGCGTTCTCCCAGAGGCGTTTTTGCCGCTCGGGGCTGCGATAACCGGACACTGGTAGCAGCAGTGGGCTGGGCAGGCCAGCGGCTCGCGCGGCCTTTACCAGTTCCGCCCAGGCCATTGCCGCATTGGTATGCAGTTGCACACGTTTGCCCCCGACTCCCCGCACGGTCACCACCAGTGATGGATGTGGCGGCGTCAAGTCTTCGATCCGCCGGCCTCCTCGCCGCTCGACGGCCACGGGCCTGAAGCCACCGGGACCTACGTTGGAGAATTGCGCCAACACTGGCCTAACCATCTCATTTCGGATGGCGATCCATGCCCGTTTCTGGGCGACTGTAAGTTGGGAACCGGGTGGCCTTTGAGGATAGCGGCCCGCGAAAATCATATCCGTCAATCGATTCTCGTCCATCTCTCCCCGGGCACGGGCCAGCACGACCGCCGCAGTCCACGCTCCCCGTCTCAGCGCATCGTGAAGTTGGCCGAAAACTGGAATCGTCGTCGCCGCCACATCGCTGCTCAAATACACGGCCCATCTCCTAACCTCGTGCAAAGCACCGCATTTGCCCGGCCAGCCGAACAACGCTACCCCTGAAGCGGCATACTCAGGGTGAGGTTCGACTGGCAAAGAAGTGCATGTACCGAATGACCTTCTCGGTATACCCGGGAAGGTGTTGGTGCTTGAGAGCGACGGCGCAGAGCAATCCTGGCGAGGCGACCGCCTGCGCCTGAGGTAGCGTGAGATTGCTTGCTGCCGCTCGTTTCGCGAGCAACTGGCGCTCAGTGTTGAGAAGTCCAGCGGTGTTCCAGCCAGATCGCAGAAGGTACTTCCCTTGAAGGGCCGCACGGTCCTGGCCGTACCGATTCACGAGAGCCGCCGTGAGTGCAGCAGGATCGGAGACGCGCAGGCACGAACTGTTCCGTACCGAATAGGCGCCTGTTTGAAAGAGTGCTCGCTGGAAGTGCTCAGGCTTCATCCAGTCGGCTGATGACCCCGCAGCATGGGCAAATCCGATTGCCTTCGCAGCCGTCCTTTGCCCCGCGTTGTACCCCGCCATGACAAGCCGGACTCTTGTATCTCGATCGAGCCTCTGCAAATCAATGCCGAAGGGCTTGAGCAGACGGGCGAGTGACGCCGTTTTGTCATTGAAATTCGCAATCCCGGCGCGAATGCTCGTTTCGGGATTCAGGTGGGCGGTTCCTTTACCAGCTTGCATCAAACCGGTGTACCCCGAGGAAGCTTGCAAGGACTCTCTTCCGCCCGATTCCGCGGCGATGATGCCGCGGACGATGTTGGCGTCAAACCCTACCTCCTGGCTGACTTGATTGATGACTGACTCATGTCGGGCCATGTTCTTTACAATCGGGTCCGTTGGGGTGATCACCCTGGTGACGCCCGGCGTTGGCGTTGAGGTAGCCAGGAGTTTGAGCGCCGGTTTGACGATACGATCCCGGATGCGAATCCACGCCTTTTGCTCAGCTCGGGTCAGCTTCCGGCTCTTGCTCGCGGGATAGCGGGCGAAGAAGAGCACGTCTGTAAGCGTATTGACGTTTCGCTCTCCGCCAAGCATTGCCCATCCCAGTGCTACGGTCCATTGTCCAGCGCGCACCGCGGCGCTGAGTCGTGAGAACCATGGCGACGCTGCACTCAGGGTCGCGACGGATTCTTGTCCGATGGATCCCGCGCTGCTGTGGTACACGGGTCTATCTCTCTAGAGGCGATTCGGCGCCCCGCCGTAGTCGGTGTTGTACCAGTACCGGCCCAGAATGCGGCCTCCGACTTTCACCAGTGGTGGATCCGAATCACCAACAGCGCTGACGACGAACTGCAGGACCGATCCTTCGGGTATGCGCAAGGCGAGAGGAAACCCATTCAGCCCCCAGGGGTTGACGATGTGATCCATGGAGAGGTATGGATCGAGGGGCTGGCCAGAGCAGCGAATTTCCCAACGGTAGCCAGGCGTTTCGACAACCGCCTCCCGCTGAGATGTCGCGAACTGAGCAAAATACAGCAGTACGCCTGTGTAGTTACGATGCAGGCGGTACTCCGCCAGGACGACTTCCTGTTGCTCGCCTGGGCCCAGTCCAGGCGCAGTACTGATCGTGGACTCATCGAAGAAACCGGCATCGGTCGGGATATGGCAGGTTGGGCAAATTCTGCGGTCCATCGCCGCTACCGCTCATACCCGAGGATCTTGTACCCATGAAGCACGAGTGTCAATTCTCCTCCAGCGTAGAGCAGGCCTCGCGAAACCTCCTCGACCTCAATGCGAATAGTGGACCGAGGCATGAAAAACATCGGTTTCGGAAACGTGCGGAACGGCCGGTCACCGTTGGCGTTGCCAAGGCCCGAAAGGCTCGGGATCGGCAGATTCTGTAGCTCACGGCCAGTGCCACTGTCGATGACGCTGTACTTGAATCTGAGGTCAAAGATCCTGAGGAGTAGCCGCCGAATATCGAGCACATCCAGGGCAGCGTCGAGCAGTGGCTTGAACCTCAAGGCCACCGCCGTAGGGCTACAACAATCCTCTCCAGGCGGGTTTTGATGGAGGCATCTTGGTTGGCGCTCACATACGGGTGCGGTCACGAGGATACGCGGAATCTGGAGTAAGTTCCCCTGGAATTGACAGACGAAGGGGTTCCTGCAGAATTCTTCCAGGCTGGTCTCACCAAACTCAAAGCTGTGCGCGATGGACACGGCCACGAATGCCCCATCGGTGCTGACGTTGAAGACATCGAATTGACGCGCTCCGCGTTTGCCGCTGAGGGTGAATCGCGCAACGAAGTCATACGGGATTTCCTTCATCGTCGGGGAAGCAACTGATATTTGCCCGCCATTGGTTGATGGGCGTACAAAGTCCTGTTCCTGAAATGGTCTGAGAGTGGATACCATGGCGCTCCCTCTTTCGGGGGTCACTACGCGTCAGTCGCCCAGGTGAGTTGTCCGCAGCGGCACCAACTACCAAAGTGGCTTCCAAATGTCCGGTGGCTGAGCTGGTTGCGAAAACATCCGGGTTTGCGGAGGCTCCTCGGGCACATACCCTTCAAACCCCTGGATCCCCTCCGGCACGTAGCCGTAGAGACCTCGAAGCTCGTCCTCTGCCCCAAATCCGCGGAGTTCATCCTCTAGCCCAAGGCCACGCAGATCATCGTCCGCGGCGAAACCGCGGAGTTCGTCTTCCGCGCCGAATCCTCTCAGGTCGTCCTCTGCGCCAAAGCCACGGAGATCGTCTTGCGTCCTCAGGCCACGCAGCTCATCCTCGGCCGCAAAGCCGCGCAAGTCGTCGTCTGCGCCGAAGCCGCGCAAATCGTCGTCCGCGCCGAAGCCAAGCAGCTCCTCACCTGCCGCGAAACCCTCGTAGCCGGTCAAATCGGCGTATCCGTCATAGTCGGCGATACCGGCCCGCTGCAATAGCGGTGTTGCGGTGCGCAGGCCGGCGGCAATCGCGGTTCCATAGCCGGGAACCATCGAGGCAATCCTGGACGCCATCGGCAACGCACTGCGCAGGAAAGGTTGCAACCGACGCCGCAGGCGTTTCAGACGACGCCAGAATCCCACCGGGTTGCCGAGTCCATCGATTCCTTGCACCCAGGCATAGAGATTGCCATCGGGCCCTGGACGAACCTCGCCGAGATACCCGATACCCATGACCTGGGTCATGTCGTGGGCGCCAAACCCTTGCAAATCGTCGGCGGCGTTGATCCCGCTGACGGGATCGTCCGCAGAGAGTCCCTCGACCATGTCGTTGGCCTGCAGGCCAGCGACGTACATGGCGTCATCCAACCCGCTCATGTCGGGATCGGCTTCGAGCCCCGCGTAGCCGTCATACCCCGCCATGCCAGTCCAGGTCACCACGGGCCGCAGGTACTGGCTCCGTGATCGCCGCAGAAACCGCCAGAACCCGACGGGGTTGCCGATGCCGTCGACCCCCTGAGACCAGGCATAGAGATTGCCGTCTGGCCCCTGGCGCACTTCGCCCAGATACCCAACACCCATCGTGTATGCCGGATCGTTCCCCAGATGCATCATCGGATTGGCTCCTTACGGTGTTCACACCGTGGCTCGTCAAGGCTCTATTGCGCGTCGCGAGTGAGATAACCGTCGAGGACCACCCAGACGCGCAGGGGGCCGATAGCGGTGCTGACACTCGGAGGCAGGTCATTGGGGAAGAGGATCTCCACCCGAAAATTCTGCTGTGGTTCGATGAAAACCGGTTCCGCGAACCGGAAGGTCGCCAATGGATCGGGTTGTCCGTGCGTAACGACCTGGGAGCCTCCACCTGTGAAGACCCCCGCTCCCGACGGGAACCAGTACGTTGGCATTTCGATCATGACTTTCTCGCCGACCAGGAGAGAGGTGACCGAGTTGAAGATGAAGTCGTTGGCGAATTCTGCGACATGCGCTGCATCTGCAGTATCGACTTCATAGTCCTTGCCAGGAGAAAATTCATTGACACTTGTCACGTGTGAACTCGGTTTTGACGAATCTCCTGACGCTGGCTGCAACTCTTTGAGCTGCAACCTTTTTTGCGGTGACGAAACCACTACCCGCAATGCTCGCGCCTCAAACGTGTTCAGGCTCGGCAGCACTCCAGCCGATTGCAAGTTGGTCTCAAGCTTGGATTTACCCTGGACATCCATAAAGAATCGGAACAACCGGGTGCTCCCGGTTTTCCCGGCGAGCGTATCGTCAGGAAACCTTGCTGCAATCGTGCGAGCTCTGGCTTCAGCCTTGGTCGGGGGGCCAACAAACACCGCGTCATACAACGGTGCGTGAACCTTCTCCTTGATTCCCTGAACTCGCGCCACGACGGCCTCCTCTCGGCTAACTCGAAATGGGTCTCGCTTGACGACTGAAAGGAACTCCCCTGTTTAACGGATCGATTTTCCTTGCGGAGACGATGGCTGCACCGAGGTGATCACCAACGCTCGATCGGCTTCTTCAGCGACGCCCGGCATAGACCTGGCGCATCAACGGCCGCACGACGGGCCGCACGCCCGGGCGATAGACCGTGTTCATGCGGCGGATCGGATACCGACGACGAGCAAGCGGAAACACCGGGGACATGACGTTGATGTTCACCGGCGAGACTGTGGCGCTCACCAACGGAGGCAGAATCCCCCATCGCCGCAACAGCCACCGAATGCGCGCTGCCGTGCGTGGGCGGGGCCGCGTTGAGAGCCCGTTGTTCCAGATGAAGCGCAAGCTGCGCTGCAACCAGGGGCTGCGCGCAAGCACGCCGCGTTGCCGGAGTACCAGCCAGAACGACCGTACTCGTGGATCCCTGGGAGTCACGCCACCCTGGCGAATGCTGGCTAGCAAGCCCGGGAGCCAGGGAGGAATCGGCGCCCCAAGCGCGGAACCAATCTCTTGAATTTCCCCATCAGCAAACGACATGCCCGATCTCCTTTCAACGGCGATGACGGTCTTCACGGGGGCCCAAGGTAACCAGCCCATCGGGTGCGGCATCGTTGCGTCCAGGGGAATCCACCGCCCACGGTGATTGACTTCGAGGTAAATGTGCGAGAACAACCGCGGGCGTTGTGGGTCGGGACCAACGATCACCAGGCGAACCGCGTGACCGATCGACTGCAACATCGCCCCCAGCAGCACCGCCATGTCGTCGCAGTCACCGGCGCGAAGTTCCAGCATCCGGCGTGCCGAGTGGAGCACCTCAACCCGCAACGGATCTTTCGTGTAGCGGATGTTTGCCTGAACCCACTCGAAGAGCGCATTGATCTCAGCCAGGTAGTCTTTCGCCTTGACTCTGCGCGTCAGCAGGATGTCGATTGCCTTCTGGCGTACGTAAAAGTCGCTAGCCCCATTGCCGATCAAGTCCTTGATCTTGCCGATCGTCCGCTGCGTACCCAGGAACCCGTCTGGGTTTGAGCCGGTAACAATCTGCGGCTGGGTCAGAGGTGGCGGGCTGTAACGCATCATTGGCAACCGCCTTCGCTACCATCTCTGCCCGGCTCGTTATCGTCCGAACACTCCAGGCATGTCTGGAGGACGAATTGGAGTCCGAGGAACACGTCTCGGAAGTGCGCCAGTTTTCCCGTTTGCACATGCCTGATCCCTACACGCCACTCGGGGGTTGCCCCCTGGATGGTGCGCCCCTCACGCCAGAGTTTGACAATGAAGGTGTGTACGAACCTAGGATCCATAGCCTCAGTCTTGTTGCCCTATGCAAAACCGAACTCGTACTAGCAACGTAAAGCGCTAGCGTCACACAGGCGTCACGAGAGTGTGGGCACGGCGTCACGAATGCAACTTTGAGGAAATGTGCGGAAACTGATGAGACGGTGTGGTCAAAGACGACGAACGCACAGCAAGCTGCGATGGCAGTAACCGTTGCAGTGAATCGTTAGCTTTGAAGTTCAGTTCTGGTTGGGATCATTGAAGAGCTGCCGAAGCGATTCAAACGTTTGAATACCTTTAGTTAGGCGGTTCTGCAGATTCTCGAGTTCGCTTTGCACAATGCGTAGTTCATGCAATGGATCATCCAGCAGCGATGCCGGCGCCAAAACCACGCTGGGACCTGTGAAGTGATCCACTGCTGCCGCTCTGTCGGCAACGATGTCCGCATAGAGCGCACGAGTCTCTTCCATCGGCTCGATGTTTAGCTCGCGCGCGAGAATCTGTTGGCACTGTTGATATTGCCGAATTGCCGAGGCTCGGTTGCCCTCGAGAAAATAGAGTTGCATCATGTTCCGATGCACTTCTTCTAAGAGCGGGTCTTGACTCAGCAATCTTTGCCCGTAGCGAAGAGCTTGGGCGTAGTCCCCAACATCTCGGTGCAAAGCAATCAGGCATGCCAAGTCGCTCAAGAAAAGATCCTTCAATCGCTCGCGCTCATATAGGCACCAGTCGTCGTAACATCCGTCAAGAAGATCTCCTCGATAGAGGTTTACAGCAGTCGCTAGTCGATCAATCAATTGTGCGCGCGAAAGTTCGTTGGGGAGTGGGCGTCTTCTCGCCAGACGGGACGCCTCTTCAAACACCTGCAAATCTAGCCAGAAGGTATTCTGAGTGTTCAATCCAACTGCGTCGCGTTCTACGACGAGGATTTGACCCCGTTCGTTGCCTTCTGGTTCGAGGACTCTACGGAGGCGCCACAAGCTCGTGCGAAGATTGCCGCGAGCGTGTTCAGATGAAATTTCACCCCAGAATAGTTCCGCCAGTGTCTCTCGAGAATGGAGTCTCTCTCGATGAACGCATAAGTAGCCCAACAACTGCTGAACTTTCGCGGTCGCGAACCGCCGAAAGCATTGATCTCCTTGACAGACCTCCAATGGTCCGAGTGCGTAAATCTTCAAGGTGTCCATTCAGCCAATCCGAAGCGAACTGCGATGCAAATGCTTGGCCGACGGAGATCACGGGCGCAATCAGGGCCCATGAAAGAATGACGTTCGCTTTATGTTTCACCTCAGCTTTGATGTTGTTCATTATTACACATTGTTGACAATATCCCTGCTGGATGCCTGTGGCAAACTCACTCCATTCGCGTCAGAGCGGGCTTGTACTAGGACAAGTAGATGGAACTTCGATTGTTTGCCGAAAACGGCAGCATCTTCCCTCAGGAACGCAGTTCTTCCAGCACCGGGGCAAAGGCGGCAATACCCTCCGGCGTGTTCGGCTCCAGCCAGACCTGGAGGTGCGCGATGCCGGCGTCACCGTAGGCGCGCAGGCTAGCCGCGATCTCGGCGGCAGAGCCGGAGATGGGAACGCCGGTCATGGCGGAAGGCTCATGCGGCCCGACCTCGACGATCACCGCGCAACTGCGGGCCAGCGACGATGGTTCGCGATCAACCGCCTCACAGGCGGCATCGACGCGCTCCAGGAGCGGCAGCAGGCCCGCCACCGTGTTCTTCGTGCTGCTGAACCAGGTGTTCCAGCCGTCGCCATAGCGGGCCACCAGCTCCGTCATGCGCGGCCCCGCCTCCGACGCGCCGATCATGATCGGCGGGCCGCCGGCACGGGGGCCACGTGGACGGAGCTCGCAATCCCGCGCGGTGTAGTACGTGCCCTCGAAATCGACGTGCCCCTTGCGCAGCAGG
Source organism: Thermomicrobiales bacterium (assembly GCA_034431475.1). Classification (GTDB taxonomy): domain Bacteria; phylum Chloroflexota; class Chloroflexia; order Thermomicrobiales; family UBA6265; genus JACCXM01. Next base: position 19,892 of record DAOUDE010000032.1, read on the forward strand.
CTGGTGAGAATCACCAGGGCCTCGGCGAAGCGGTCGGTGCGGTGGTCGAAGGGGTAGCCAAAGGCGTCGTACTCCGGCTTGTTCCAGCCCGCGCCGATCCCCAGGATCAGGCGGCCGCCGCTGATCTCCTCCACGGTGTCCGCCATCTTGGCCAGCAGGGCCGGGTTGCGGAAGCTGTTGCAGAGCACCAGTGTCCCGATTTCAGCGCGCTCCGTGACGGCGGCCAGCGCGGAGATGAGCGACCAGCACTCCCACATGCCGCGCGGACCTTCGGCTTCACGGTGGATGAGGTGGTCGGTGAACCAGAGCGAATCAGCGCCAATCTGCTCGCCCAGGCGCGCCATCTCGGCCAGGTCACGCCAGCGCGCCGTTCCTCCGTTCATCTGCCGCTCGGTCTCTGGCAGGATCAACCCCACTTTTAGCGACGCCCCGGAAACCATGGTCGTCATCGCACGTTCTCCTTCTCCCCCTGAGCGCGTGAGCGCGTCACCCCCTGAGGCCGTAGGCCGGCACCCCCTGAGCGCCGCAGCGCGTCTCCCCCTCGCCCTACCGTTTGCGCATTCTCGCGTCGTAGCGGCTGCCCAGCACGGCCACCAGGCCGCCCACGAAGAAGACGAGCAGCAGGCCGGTGATGGCCCCCATATCGCCAAAGAAGTAGATGGGGCTGACGAAGAGCAACCAGCCCAGCGAGATGCCGAGTAGCGTCTCGCCACCATTGCGTCCCTTGTTCTTCACCATCTGAAACAGGACGGCAATGGTGCTCGTCAGCATCACCAGCGAGGTGACCGCCACAATCGGGTCCACGGCATCTCCCGGCAACACACGCGAATCCGCTCCAGCTTACGACGGCAACGCGACTTCCGCCGCCGCATTCTGTAAACTATGCGCGCTTATTATTTTCAGCGTGGAGGACGACTTCATGACACGGTACTGGATCGGCGTCGCCAGCTACGAGCATGTCCGGCGAGGCATGCACGGCGGTTTTGCCCAACTCAACCACGGCAAGGCCGCACCGCTGCGTCGTATGGCTGCTGGCGACTGGTTGATCTACTACTCACCCCGCGAGCAGCGCGAAGGTGGTGAGCCAGTGCAGGCGTTCACCGCGCTTGGGCAATTGACTGGCGATGAGATCACCGAAGTTGCCATGAGCGATCGCTTCACCGCCTCCCGCCGCGCGGTGCACTGGCTGCCCACTCACCCGGCGCCGATCAAGCCCCTCCTGGCATCGCTCAGCTTCATCCGGGACCCGGAGCGGTGGGGGATGACTTTTCGCCCTGGCCACCTGGAGATCAACGGCGCCGATTTCCAGCGCATCGCGGCGGCGATGGGCGCGGAGGTCAACGCTGATGCCGCCTGAGGCGATGACCTCCCGCTTTGCCGCCGCCGGGGAGAGCCCCGGGTTCCTGCTCTGGCGAATCAGCAACGCCTGGCAGCAGCGGCAACGCGCGGCCCTGCAACCCCTCGGCCTCACCCACGTGCAGTTCGTGCTGCTCGCCTCGCTGGTCTGGCTGACGCAGCATGGCAAAGCCGTAACGCAAACAGACCTCGCGGCACAGGCGCAGACCGACCTCATGATGACGTCGCAGGTGGTGCGCGCGCTCGAGGCACGCGGCCTGCTCACCCGGGCAACCTCGGCCCACGACCGGCGCGCCCGCGTGCTGACCCCCACGCCCGCGGGCGCCGCGCTGGCCGCCGCTGCGATCACGGTCGTAGAGGCAGCCGATGCCGGGTGCTTCGCCGAGGGAGATGCGGCGTGGCTACAGGGGATGGCGCAGCGGCTTGGGCTGCCGGGATTACCTGACGAACGCTCCAGGGCCACGGCCCCCGAGGGAGATGAGTCATGACGCACTTCCGGTTTTGTCCGCAATGCGGCCATGCCCTGGTCCCCAATCCCGCCGTTGCCGAGGCGCACCGCCAGGATTGCCTGAGCTGCGGCCGATCGCACTTCCAGAACTCCCGGCCTACGGCCAGTGCGCTCATCGTGCAGGACGGGCACGTACTCCTGGGACGGCGCGCGGTGGAACCGTTCCAGGGAATGTGGGACATTCCGGGCGGGTTTCTTTCCCCGCTGGAGCACCCGGAAGCGGGCGTCAGGCGGGAAATCCGGGAGGAAACGGGGCTCGTCGTGCGCCCACGTCAACTTCTGGGCATCTTTCCGGATACGTACGGCGGCAGCGATGACCGCATCTACACGCTCAACCTGTACTACCTGGTTGACATCGTGAGCGGCGAGCCACACCCGGCCGACGATGTAGCCGAGCTGCGCTGGTTTGCACCGGAAGCGTTGCCCGCCATGGCCTTTCCGCACCAGGAGCACGTGCTGGCGCGCTGGCGCGAGGCGATAGCGAACGAGCAAGACGCGTCGCCCCAGCCGTGATGACGACACGGCGGTTCGCATAAATCCCCTTCACATGGTGTTATCCAACCTCATGTGACATCCTAAACTTGTCGAATGATCTCGTCATTGATTCCTCTCCCAGTTTGTCACCTCCCCACTGCTCCCCAGGCGTGTCATTTCGAGCGCGGTCGAGATGACACCTGTGGATGGGCGGTGACATCGGACCGTGGTGGTTGAGAACGAGATCCTGCGACGTCGCTCAGGATGACACCTGGAGGGGGATGACGCCGAGTTGCTCGCTGATGGCGAGACGAGGTTCTTCGACAGCACGGGACGAGACGTGGGGCTGAGAGGTGAAAAGGTGACAGGGGAAGGCAGGGTAGGGCAGGGTAGGGCAAGGCAGGCGCAACAGTGACAGACCAGCCCAGGCCACCCCCTACCCGGGGCCAATGGCGGCGGGCGTCAGCTCTCGCTGTCGAGCCAGATCGTGATTGGGCCGTCGTTGACGAGGTCGATGGCCATCTCCGCGCCGAACCGGCCGGTGGCCACCGGGAGGGAGAGGTCGCGCAGGGTCTCCGCGAAGTGATCGACGAGCGGCGAGGCGACCTCCGGCCGCGCGGCGTCGATGAAGCTGGGGCGCCGCCCCTTGCGCGTGTCGGCGTAGAGCGTGAACTGGGAGACCACCAGCATTCCCACGGGGTCCTGCGCCGCCAGCAGATCGAGCGCAGACCGATTCAGGTTGCCGCCCGCGTCGTCAAAGATGCGCAGGTTCGCCACTTTCTGCGCTATCTGGGCTGCCAGGTCCGGTGTGTCGCCGTGCGTGATGCCCACCAGCAGCAGGAAGCCGGGGCCGATCTTGCCGACCGTTTCTCCCGCCACCGACACGCTGGCCCGGGTCACCCGTTGAATGAGCACACGCACGCCTCAGTCCTCCCGCACCGCGTAGAGCGTGGCCACAGCGAGAGCGGCAACGCCTTCCCGCCGCCCGATGGCGCCCAGCCTCTCGTTCGTCGTCGCCTTCACCCCAACCGCGTCCGGCGCGAGGCCGGTGCAGGCGGCAATGCGCTCCCGCATCAGGGGCACATGCGGCCCAATGCGCGGCGCTTCCGCCAGCAGCGTGGCGTCGATGTTGGCCGGAACCCAACCTGCGTCGTGCGCCAGGCGCACGCTCGCGCGCAGCAGGTCCTGGCTGTCAGCGTCGCGGAAGCGTGGATCGCCGGGCGGAAAGTGCTGCCCAATGTCGCCCAGCGCCGCCGCGCCCAGGATGGCGTCGGCAATCGCGTGCAGCAGAACATCGGCGTCGGAGTGGCCATCGAGGCCAAGGTCGTGCGGAATCTCGACGCCACCCAGCACCAGCCGCCGTCCGGGCGCGAAGCGGTGGATGTCGTAGCCGATCCCGGTCCGGACCGGCGGAAAAGTTGCAGGCATTGGCGCAGGCTCCTGCGCGGCGGTGCGTGCTGCGAGCCCAGGCACATGGCCGCCGTCCGGGTGGCGGGCGCGCAGCAATGCCTCCGCGACCGCTACATCCTCGGGGTGGGTGACTTTCAGGTTGGCGCTGGAGGAGGGGACGACCCGCACCGGAATGCCGGCCGCCTCGCAGAGCAGGGCCTCGTCGGTGACATCAGCTCCGGCATTGGCAGCAAAGGCGCGCTGCAGCACATCCAGCCGGAAGGCCTGCGGCGTTTGCGCGGCCCACAGGCCGGAGCGGTCTACGGTGCTGGTGATGACCAGGTCCGCGTCGGTCACGCGTTTCAGGGTGTCGGCCACCGGCATGGCGGCAATCACCGCGCCACCGGCGGCCGCGGCTTCCGCGCAGCGGCGAAAGAGGTCGGGATCGGCCAGGGGGCGCGCCCCATCGTGAATCAGCACCACCTCGGTCTGCCCCGGCAGGGCGGCCAGGCCAGCGGTCACCGAATCCTGCCGCCGCTCCCCGCCCGGCACAATGGCAACGACCTTGTGGAACCCGCGTGCCTGCACCAGCGCCTCGACGGCGGCGATGGTGTGCTCCCCCGCCACGACGACGACCGCGCCGATCTGCGGGGTCGCGGCAATTGCCGTCAAAGACCAGGCCAGCATCGGCTGGCCGGCCAGCGGCAGCAGCACCTTGTCGGGAGCCGCCAGGCGCTGCCCACGCCCGGCTGCCACTACGACCGCCGCCACGCGTTCCGGCGGAGGCAGCGTCATCTCGGCGGCTGATTCTGGCTGGGCGCCGCCGCGCGCAGGTTCTCCACGGCGGCCAGGGGCACGGGCGGGCCACCCAGGACGCGAGACGGGCTGCCAACGCCCGGTCCATGAAAATCACTGCCGCCGGTGGCGATGAGCCCACGCCGCGCCGCGATCTGGCGCAGGGTGTCGCGGTCCTCCGGGGTGTATTCCCCGTAGTCGACCTCCATGCCCTGCAACCCGACCGGAACCAGGCGGTCCAGCACGCCCTCGACGCCACCGGGGCTGAACGGGTGCGCCAGCACCGGGACGCCACCCGCTGCCTTGACGAGCGCGATGGCATCGCGCGGATCCACGCGGGGGCGGGGAATGTAGGCGGGCTTGTTGCGGTCGATCAGGCGGCTGAAGGCATCGGGCAGGTCTGCCGCGTGGCCGGCGGCCACGAGTGCCCGCGCGATGTGCGGCCGCCCGATGGTGCCGTGGCCGGAAAGGGCGTAGACGTGATCTTCATCCAGGGCGATGCCGATCTCGCGCAGGCGAGACAGGATGCGGGCGGCCCGATCCTGCCGCGCCGCCGCGAAGGCGGCCAACCCCGCCAGGAGGTCTGCGTTGGTGACGTCGATGAAGTAGCCGAGGAGGTGGACATCCTCCCCACCCGTGAGGGATGTGCTCAGCTCGACACCGGGGATCACTTCCACCCCGAGGTCGGCGCCCGCCTGCCGCGCCTCCGGGATACCTGCCACCGTGTCGTGGTCGGTCAGGCCCAGGAAACGCACGCCACGCGCGGCGGCCTCCGCTACCAGCGCCGCTGGTGAGAGGAGGCCGTCTGAATACGAGCTATGCGTGTGCAGATCGACCGGATGATCGCCAGGCGTGCTCACGGGACAGGTGTGCCCTAGCGCGGCTCGACAACCAGCCGGATCGCGGTGCGATCCTCGTTCTCGATGGTGACATCGATGAAGGCGGGCAGGCAGATGGCGTCAATGCCCGTCTCGCGCAGGTAATCCCGCGCAATGGCGACGGCCTTGACGGCCTGGTTCGTAGCGCCTGCGCCGATGGCCTGCACTTCGGCACGGCCATTCTCGCGCACTACGCCAGCGATGGCGCCCGCGACCGCGCTCGGGCGGGAGCGGGCAGAGACCTTCAGGACATCGCCATTGCGCTGATCGTTCGCAACGTTCCCGTCGGCGTACGTCTCGGCGCCATAGAGCGGGCCGGTGTCCTCGACGGCCCCGTAGCTTCCGTTGTAGGACGGCTCGGCCGGCGCCCAGGCGGGTGTGTGTGGCTGGCGCACGGTGGTCGTGACGGCGGCGTAACTATGCTCTACGACGTCCGTCTCAACCACGTAGCCCGCGTCGTCTTCAACCTCGTCCTCTGCGTCAGGCGGGTAACTCGTCTTGAACGGATCGATCTTGATGTCGCGCAGGTCCAACTTGGAGAAGAAGCGATCCACGTCGAAGAACCCCCTGAACAAGCGGTACGGGCGGCTGGGGCGAACGAGTCCTGACCGGCCGCGACTGGGCTCCGGGCTTCCGAAGCCCCGGGATTTCTGGCCGGAATCCTTCCGGCATTCGCTAACAGCAATGTTGCTGGCTGGCAGCAAAATTGTCCGTTTCGCACAGACTGGCCAGCAGATGCCGGCCAGTCCTCTACGCAGAGCGTAGGTTTGCATTAGTTTAGTACAGATAGGGTCAATACGCCGAAGAGGTCAATTCAGCGACCTACCGAGCGTAATCCACCGCGCGAATCTCCCGGATCACGGTCACCTTGATCTGGCCCGGATACTCCAGGCTCTCCTCGATCTTCTTGGAGACTTCGTGGGCCAGCCGGGCGGCAGCCAGGTCGTCAATGGACTCGGGCTGCACCAGGATGCGGACTTCGCGCCCGGCCTGGATAGCGAAGCTCTTCTCCACACCCTCTAAGGAGTTGGCCACGCCCTCCAGCGCCTCCAGACGCTTGATGTAGGTCTCCACCATCTCCCGCCTCGCCCCAGGGCGAGCGCCTGAGATGGCATCGGCCGTGGCCACGATGAAGGCCTCCACCGTCTGTGGCTCTTCCTCACCGTGGTGGGCGGCGATGGCGTGGACGATCTTGGAGGAGCGCCCGAGGCGCTTGGCGATATCCGCGCCGATGAGGGCGTGCGGCCCTTCCACTTCGTGGTCCACAGCCTTGCCGATGTCATGCAGCAGGCCGGCAGTTTTGGCGACGTTGATATCCGCCCCCAGTTCGGCCGCCAGCGCGGCGGCGATCATGGAGGATTCCAGCGAGTGGCCGAGGACATTCTGGCCGTAGGACGTGCGGAACTTGAGACGCCCCAGCAGCTTGATCAGGTCCGGGTGGAGGCCGGGGACATTGGCCTCGTAGGCCACCTTCTCCCCTTCCTCGCGCATCACCTGTTCCAGCTCCAGCCGGGTCTTGGCTACCACTTCCTCGATGCGCGTGGGGTGAATCCGGCCATCCTGCAACAGCTTGTTCAGCGCGCGCCGCGCGACTTCACGCCGCACGGGATCGAAGGCGGAGATGGTGACCGCTTCTGGCGTGTCGTCGACGATCAGGTCGACCCCGGTCGCCTGCTCCAGGGCGCGGATGTTGCGCCCCTCGCGCCCGATGATGCGCCCCTTCATGTCATCTGACGGGAGGGGGATCACCGAAACGGTTGACTCGGAGACGTAATCCGACGCGATGCGCTGGATGGTGGTGGCGAGAATGCGGCGGGAGCGGCGGTCTGCCTCCTCACGCAGTTCCAGGTCCAGCTCGTGCAGGCGGCGGGCCGCCAGGGCGCGCGCTTCGTCCTCGACCTCGCGCACCAGTTCATCGCGGGCCTGATCAGCCGTCAGCCCGGCGACGCGCTCCAGTTCCTGCAGGTGGCGGCCACGCGCTTCATCCAGCGCGGCCTGCTGGCGGGCGTGATCGGCCTCGAACTCGGCCTGCTTGCGCGTGCGTTCAGATTCCCAGTGATCGCGCTCGCGCTGGATATCCAGGTCCTGGCGGCGCAGATCCTGCTCCCGCCGGTCGAGCGCCGCCGCCTTCTGGTCGATGGCGGTCTCTTTTTGCTCTACCCGCCGCTCAACGCGGTCGATTTCCTTCCGACGTTGCGTGAGTTCACGATCAAGCTCGGCTCGCAGCCGGATTGCTTCGTCCTTCGCCTCGAGAGCAGCATCACGTCGCCGGGTTTCGGCTTCCTCCAGAATGCGGTCGGCTTCAGCCTGGATCTTGCGCGCATGTGCATCCGCACGCCCCTCCAGATACCACCGAGTCACAAAATAGGTGGCGACAGCGACGAGAATGGCTCCGAGGACGCCGAAGATGAGTGTATTGTTCATCGGCATCCCTGAGTAATTGGGTTGTGACGCGCGGGCCCGAGGGCGCGCACGGCGATTGAAATACCAGCCCCAGGTTTGGGGCATGAGTATTGACCATGAGCGTGGTAACGCGTTGCTTTGTGGCGCGTTTGGCCAAAAGTTGGCAGATACTCTGCCGACGTATTACCCCATCCCAAATCATGATACGAGCGTCAATACAGGGCGTCAAACATTGTCAGGCGCGCACCACAAGCCCTGCCGGGCCCGTGCGGCCCGGCAGCCAGATACGCCTGGATCAGGACCATCAGGCCCGGTTCTTGTCGCCGCTGGAGTCGCGGTCCCGGCGGCGCTGTTCCAGGAACCCGGCCAGCTTGGTCAGGCCCGTGCCGGCCAGCCCGAGCGCGGAGATGGTCAGCTTTTCCGCCTGCGAGACCACCGGCGCGGCGTAGCGCCAGGCATCCTGCACATCAGAGACGGGTTTACCCGTGTAGGGCGGCCACTTCTTCAGTTCCTCATCGTCTTCGGCAGTTCGGCCGCTGCCAGCCGGCGGCGCGTACGGCGGGGGAGGGATCTGCGCGGCGCCGGCCTCCGCTGGTTTGCTGGCCGCTGCCTTGCGGTCGTCCAGCCCGATGATGGGGCCCTTCATGTGCTCCTGCCAGGTGGGAGGGCGCAACACGCTATCAGATTGCCCGCCCAGCGGCCCGGCCTCCGGCGTGAGGCGCACCTGTCCGGCGCCGGGCGCGGTGGCCGGCGCCCCCTCGTTCACGGGGCCGCCCTCCGGCGTGGCGATGACGACGCCGGTCGTGATGAGATGATCAGTCATGGTGGAAACCTCCAGCTAGCGCGCAGCACAACGAAACGGCGCGGCGTACCCCACGCTGTGCGAGGGTCACTACGCCAGGTTCATGCCAGAGCCACGCCCACGTGACGTGGGCCGCTCATTATGGGTTGAACGTTGTGCCGGCGTACTGTGATCCACCGCCGATATCGGGCAGATCCATCCCCTCGATCGCGAATGGCCCGGTGAAGGGAACTGCGTGGCGATCCCAATTGCCATCATCATTGGAGGTCCAGAGCGTGAAGTGCAGGTGCGGCGATCCGGCGAAGCCGGGTCCATCCGATCCGGAGATGATGCCCATCGGCTCGCCCTGGTTGACCGGGGTGCCCGCCTCATAGCGGCGGTCGAAATCGACATGGAACATGGCCACCGCGTGGCCGCCCCCAATATCGATGGAGATACCCCCGGTGGAGCGATCTGTCCAGGTCACGGTGCCGTTGACCGGGGAGTAGACCGTCTCCCCGGCAGTGTGACCATCGTCGTGCACGATGTCCAGCGAGTAGTAGTACTGCCAGAGGTCATCCTGGTTCTGGTGGGAGGAGCCGTTGTACCCCTGCATGATGGACCAGGTGCCGCCGCTGACCGGCCAGGCAATGCCGCCTGCGGGGGCATCGCCCGAGGTCCCCGCATCGTTGCCGTTGTTCTCCCGGTTCTTGTCCCGGTTCTTCTTGCCGCGTTGCAGGTAGTCCACCGTAATCTGCACGTACTCGGCGTCCACCCAGCCGGTCAGCACACCGTCGGTGACCTGCCAGTAGCCGAGCTCCGGCCCCGTCAGCGCCGTCCACTCGCTTCCGGCGGGGAGAATGTCGAGCACCATGGCGTTGGCATCGGGCGCATCGCGCAGGTTGACCTCGCTGAGCGTGGTCGCCAGCAACTCTTCCGCTCCGGCGTCCGTCACCGGAGCGGAAAGGGGCGCGGCCCCCTGCAGCAACTGGACATCCGCGGTCTGCTCCGGCACGCCGGCCGGGGCTACGGTGGCGCCATCACCCAGGTACGCGCCATCAACCCAGCCGAACTGGCCATCGACCACCACGCCCGCAAAGCTCTCGACCCAGTCGCCCGTGGGTTCCAGTGGCGTTCCCGCCGGGATCACCCAGAGCGTGGCGCTGTCGTAGCTGGGATCAACCAGGAAGGTGAGATCGGCCGTGGCAACGGTGGCGGCTTCAGGCGCCAGACCTGGGTCTGGCACGGGCGCGGCGGCCAGGTCCGTGGGGATATCCGCAGGCGGCTCGGCCGGAACGGCATCGGCAGCCAGGTAGCCTGCCGGGATGTAGCCGAATGCACCCTCGATGACGACGCCCAGCCAGGCGCTGCCGTTGGCGTCGTAGAGCGGGCCTTCGGCGACCTGGAGTGGAGTGCCTTCGCCGTAGGCGGTAAGCGTCGGGGCGTTCCAGTCGGGCGCGTTCCGCAGCAGCACCGGCTCACCACCGGTGTTCACCAGCAGGCCAGTGGCGCCCGGCGTGAGTTCCTGCGCCAGGCCGCGTGTGGCAAAGGTAACCGGCGCGGCCAGCAGCAGCCCCGCAGCCAGGAGCAGCCGCAGCAGCGTGTGCCGTGACAAGGTCATCATCTGATCCTCCCTCCAGGATCAAACGAGGCCAGGCCGGTGTCCCAGAACCGGAACCAGAACCCGCATAGAGATTGCCCAGGCGCAGCGTGCCGCCGAACGCTCATGTCCCCACACGAGGTTGGCTGTGTGATGCACGCGCAGGCTCGCCCATCCGCGAACCCGCGCCTGACGCCAGCCACCGTAACAGAGGGAACCCTATCCGGCAAGACAACGTCACAGGAGCGTGACCGATGTCGCACTGTCACGAACTATGAAGGTGGAACACCCGGCGCGATAGCTACCATTTCCAGGTTCGCGCTGGAGCACGCCCCTGCCGCCCCG
>DAOUDE010000033.1:0-28134 GCA_034431475.1 Thermomicrobiales bacterium
AATCAGACGGAAACGACGAGGCCGCAGCCGGCATGGCCAGAGACCGAGCCTCACTTATGACAGGATCGCGCAGGAGTGCTCCTCTTCACCCGGCTACGCATTGGCGGAAGCCGTTGACACCGATTTCGCACACCAGGCCCGCACAGCATTCAGTGCTGGTCAGGCAGTTGATGCTGCCCTCCTTGAAGCAACAGACGTTCGTCTTGTCACCAGCACTCGTCCCGCATTCGCAGTCGTTCGATCCGCAGATGCAGCAGTCATCGGCAACCTGGCACGCCTCCTCGGGAAACACGCAGGCGCGACAGGTACCTGTCACAGGACTGCACTTCTGTAACAGGTTTGAGCAATTGCAGTTGTCACCCTCGCAGACCTCACCGAGCGGCTGCAGGCAGACGCGACCCTCATCACAGCCGTTTCTGTCGCAGACCAGCCCATCACAGCAGTCATCGTCACAGGACTGACGCAATGTGCGGCAGAGCGGGGGCGGTGTCGGGAACGGGACACAGCGCCCACCAAGGCATGTTCCCTCGGGACAGCGCGTGCCGTTGCGAACCGAAACGCACTTGCCGCGCTTGCAGCGCTTGCCATTCGCGGTGCGAACGCACTTGCCATTCTTGCATGTCTGGCAGATGCGGCAGCCTACCTTGCAGCCCCTGGAACCCGCCCAGACCCCGTTCGGGCGGACGTAACTCACCTGGCCAATGGCTGTGGCCAGGAGGCCAGAAAGTGCTGCGCGCCTGGTGCTGGAAGCACCGAGGATTCGCGAGATGGAATCGAAGCGATCAGCATCCATGGGCTGAATCTCCGAGGTCGAGAAGGAACGTCGCTTCGGGTGGTTGAGTCTGGCAAAGTGTAAATGAGCAACCGAATCCGTGAGCCGGGCACCATCGATCTGTCAGGATGGCGCCGGCTTCTCCAAGGCTAAGGGCGGTCGTCGCCTTCCGCCACTACGCATGATTGCGGACACACCAACGCCGCGGCCTGAACGTCGACGACGTGGTGACATGCGTGGACTGGGGATCGCGTCAGCTCTGCTGGAAACAGTAGAGGCGAGTGAAGTCGAAATCGCAAAACTGGACGCTTCCCTGATCAGTCCAACTGGCGCCGGTAGCGTTGTCCGGGTCGGAAATCCCGATGTTTGCAATCAAGCTGCCGTCCGCCTTCGTCCAATTGTCGCAACTTCGTGCCGGGCTTTCCTCAGTGCCCCCTGTCCCGGTGTTGGTCCAGATCTGAGCGCTGTTCGTTCTGGTTACGCCGTCGTCCATCAGGTCGATCGGATTGTCGAGGCATGCGAACGGATCGCTGCGGTCACACGTAGTCAAGTCGGTGTAGTTGTCGGCCACCGTGACGCCGTCCAGACGCTGGTAGGGACCCGTCGACTTCATGAAGCGGGAGTCGGGCGATCCGGTAGAGTCCGACAACCAGGCCTTGTAGGTGCCGGCCACTCCCCTCGCCTGCGCACGCTGCTGGCAAATCAGATCCGCTCCGGCAAGCCCTCCAAGGTTGCCTTGGTGCGTGGTGCTGGTGACGAAGACGAGGCAGGGTCCGCCGGTGCCGCAGCGCGGCGGGGGTGGAGTGGTGTCAGTGATGCACCTCCCGCGCTGGCAACTCCCAACACTGCAGGCTGTTCCATTCGGCTTTGGCTTGCACGCAGTTTTCCTGCACTTACCGCCCTTGCACCGTCCCTTCTTGCAGCTTTTGCACTCGGCGCATCGAGGCTTGCACTTGCCGCCCGCCGTGGCATCGCCGGACCCGGAGCTATCGAAGACACCCAGGGCGCCACTGAGGGCCAGAGCGAGTGCCCGACGCCGCGAGCCAGCAGCGCCAAAAGAGGGAGAAGGGGCATTGCAGCGTCTTGCGTCCATGCACGTCCCCTGGTGAGCGTGGACAGGTGATATGTAGCCAAAAGTATCGCGAATTGAACCAAATGTAAACGCTGCGGCTGGCGGTCCAGGAGGTAGCACGCTGCCCAATCGATACGAGGGCGGTGACCCAGGAGTCAGCCAATGCGGGTGGAGTGGTGCGAGCAGTCGTCGTGCGGGACCCTGGGCACCCCAGGTTCTCGTGGTTGCACTCTGGTCTCAAGGAGTGAACTCCGGGCTGCTGGCATTGGGCCGATCGAGGCTATGCGGCGCAGCCTTGAATAAATGAGTTAGCACCAGTTGGAATCTCACGCCTCTACTCTGGTCAAACTCCTGAGTGAATAGCGAGAGACCGGCACAGTTGCCGGTCTCCCTTTGTACGACCAATGTCGCTGCGGTTCTTAGTCCGCGCTCGTCCCCACAGCCTCCGCACCTACCAGCGTGCCGCTCCACGCCGGGCAGCCGATGCCGGTGGCGTGATGCGGGCAGTAGCCGTTCGGCACCTTGTGCAGGTACTGCTGGTGATAGTCCTCCGCCAGGAAGTACTCCGGCGCCGGCGCGATCTCGGTCGAAATTGGCGGGAAGCCCGCCTTCTGCAACTCGGCGTCGTAGACTGCCTTGCTCGCCTCGGCGGCCTGCTGCTGCGCCTCGCTCGTGGTGTAGATCACCGAGCGGTACTGCGTGCCGACGTCATTGCCCTGGCGCATGCCCTGCGTGGGATCGTGCGACTCCCAGAAGACGCGCAGGAGATCGTCGTAGCTGATCTGCTTCGGGTCGAAGACGACCTGCACGACTTCCGCGTGGCCCGTCTTCGCGGAGCAGACCTCCTCGTAGCTCGGGTAGGGTGTGTAGCCCCCGGCGTAGCCAACCGAGGTGGTGTAGACGCCCGGCAACTGCCAGTAGATCTGCTCGGCGCCCCAGAAGCAGCCCAGGCCGAAGATCGCCGTCTCCAGGCCCGCCGGGAATGGCCCCTGTAGCGGCGTACCCAGTACTTCGTGCCGCTCCGGAATGCGGAACCAGGGAGCAGCATGGCCGGGCAGCGCCTGATCCGGACTCACCATGGTGGTCTTGTGGCGGCCACCGAACAGCGCCTCAAACATGGATTGTGATCCCTCCAGATTGACCCCGGACGGGGAAATGGATTGGTCCAGGGTTTCGCCATGATAACGGAAGAATGGCCAATCTGGTTCCTTGTTCTCGCCATTTCCGTGCCGCCCGGATGAGGAACCTTTGCTAGACTCAGGTCCATGCTCGTGACCTCCGCCAGCCGTGCCCCCGCCGCGCACTGGAGCGTATCCCGTGGAAGATGACCGGCCGCCTGCGAACACACCCAGCGACGTCGAGCTGCGCCAGCAAATCCGGCAATTGCAGGAGCGCCTCGCCTTCTACGAGGGCTTCGACGCGCTGATCCAGGACAACGTCACGCACGCGCGCGAGCTGTTCCGCCTCGCCGCCCAGGAGCGAGTCTCGGCCACAAGCGATGCGGCCCGGGATGGCGCCAGCCCGCGCGATGACCTCCTGCGCAGTGAGCTCGCCTCGATTTCGCGGGAACTGGCCCTGCTGGCCAGCAACGTGGAAGCCCTCTCACGACGCGTCAATGTGGCACTTGGCGATGAGGCTGGCTCGGCTGACAGGCAGCGATCGCCGGGTGCGCAAGACGCCTGGACACCCGGGCGGGCCGCCATCGTGGTGCATGGCGTCTCATCTGCGCGCTCGGCGCTCTCCCTGCAGCGCTACGTCCATGCGTTGCCGCAAGTTGCCGGCGTGCAGGCGCGGGAGTTCGCTGGCGGCGTGCTGCGCCTCGACGCCGATCTCCTGCAGCCACTCACGCCCACCGAGTTTGACGCCTGGGAGCAGGTTCGCAGCGTCCAGGTCCTCACCAACCGCCCGCATGTCTTCGAGCTCAGCATCGAGGAGATTGAGCCGGCGGCACAGCAACCAACGCTGGCGTAACCGGGAGCGTTAGCTCTTCGCCTCGATCTCGATGAAGACGAACTCGGTCTCGTTCGCATTGATGACGTCGTGCTCAACGCCGGCATTGCGCGAGTAGGCCCGCCCTGCCGTAAGCGGCGCTTCGGTCTCACTGCTGCCCAGGTCAATCGTCAACGTCCCGGTCGTCAGCGGGACCACCACATAGTCGTGGGCGTGGCGGTGCCACCCGGTGTGTGCGCCGGGTGGGAATCGGTACTCCGTCACAATGAACCGTTCGTTCTCAACCTGCGTCGTGGGCACGGCCAGCGGCCGCCTATCGTGACCCGATTGCTCCGACACCCTAACCTCCTGCGTGGCGACGAAAAAGCCCCGTGCCGGTTCCCGGCACGGGGCTTTCCTGCACTCGATCAGCGAGCGCCAGCGCGCCTTACGGGCGCTGGGCAATCACGTCCGGCGCAATGAGGTTCATGATCGCGGCGCCATCGAAGTCAGGCACGAAGCGAACTGCCACCGGGTGCAGGGCAGCAGGGCCACCAAGCGCCAGGACAGCGGTGCGCTCGCCATCAGTGTGGACAACCTCATAGTCGTAACCCGGAATCGGGTTCCAGACAATGGCGTCATCGCCGTCAACAACGGCCTGAGCGCCAGCAGCGCCCACAAACCCCGCGGAAAGCGTCGCGACAGCCGCAAAAGCGATCAGGCCGCGGCGAACGAATTGCGTTGCACGCATGGAATCCGGCTCCTTTCGTAATCCCGCGCCCCATCCCGTCACCGGAGCGCCTCCCCGATCCCGCACCCGAGAACCATCGCCAACTACGGGCGACCGTACTCCCCCCACGCGATCTTCAGCATCATACACCATTCTGGGCGTCTGCCAAGGGTCGCAATGGAGATATTCGTCACATACGCCCGTACTTCCACCTCCTCACCTGCGGCCGGCCGCTCCGCACCGGCGGCTACGCCATGCCCTCTTCGCAGGCGATGCCGTCGTAATCTGGATCCATTGCCTGCACCATGGCCGGGTCACCTGCCGTGGCGCCGGCGTTCTCGTACGCAACCTGCGCCTCGTACCAGTCGCCGTACGCTCCACAGGAGTACGCGTGACCGGCATCCGGCGCGAGGTTGGCATTTGAACTCTCGTCAAGGGGGGCGATCACATCGGTATCGCCCGTAATCGTCACGTTGGACGGCGCGTCTGAGACCACGTACGAACCATTCGGCCCGAGCGTCGTCGTGCCGCCAGGCCGGGTTACCGTACCCGGCGAGGCCGAAGCGCCGCCGTTGCCGAGCGTCGCCGCATCGCCGTCCACGGCCGTAACGTTCTGCGTCGTGCCCTGGGGCAGGCTCTCCGTCTCAGCCGGGGAAGCCGGGACCTCCTGTGCAAGCGCGGTGGGATTCACGCCCGCGCGAGAGCTGAGATTCGCGCCAGCCGCGTTGGTGGTCAAGGTGGAGGGCGCCCGCGCGCTGGCGATGCCGCTCAGGGTTCCCAGCCCGAGCCAAAGGCTGAGTGCCCCGATCAGGAAATGCTTCATGCGGTCGGCCCCTTCCTGGTGCGAGGCCGCAAGCCGCCTCACACCACAGCCCCGGCCTGATTCAGCCCGGGGCATTGTGTTCCCAATCCGCTTCAACGCATCTGACCTGTCGCACGTTTCGGCCATGACCCGCACAATCATCGCGAAATCCGTGACCGGGCTACGCAGGTTCATCGCCATCAGGCAGTTTGACCTCGCGCAGGTCGAGCAGCTCGGTACCCGCCTGCAAGTGATGGGCGATCAGGGCCATCATCGCCCTCGCTTCATCACCCGTCGCACACTCGGCCAGGGTGAACTCCTGCTCCCACATCCCGGCGATCAGGCGGGTCCGCGGATCGAACTTGGTGAGTTGCTGGTACCCGATATGAGCCGAGCGGGCCAGGTTGATCAACACCGGCCAATCGCTTCTGGTCATGATCCACATGTGCCGCTTACCCTCGTACCACCATGCGCTCGTTGACGGGCGATCCCTGCGCCCGCCAGCCAATGATGCCCTGGTGCAGGACGGCCACGATGGCGTGAACCGCGACACCGATGGCGACCGCCCCGAGCAGCGCCGCCGGCAGATGATATCGGTCAAACTCCGAGCGCATGCCCAGGATGGTGACGACGACCTGGCCGCCCAGCACTGCCAGCGCCAGGCCCTGCGCTGAGAGCCAGCCAGAGCGCAGGGCATCTCTGGTCATCACTCCGATTCCGGCCACCGCCAGCAGGACTTCCGCCTGGAGCAGCAACCGGGGCACACGCAGGTGCGCGGCCTCGGCCATCGTTCCGACCAGGTTGTAGTGTTCGCTGAAGTTCAGCCCTGTGCGCCGCAGCGCCTCCAGCCGGGTCGGCACGGCCATCACTGGCCAGTCGCTCGCCTGCGTTGCCATCTCCACGACCCGGAACGTGAACAGGTTGACCGTGCGGCCGATGGGGTCCGGCCAGAGGTAGGGGTACACCGCCACAAACGTCAGCCCGGCCGCCAGCCCAATCAGCAGCCCCTGCCCGGCCAGCTTCCGCCTGGCTGAAGGATCGGCCACCAGACCTGGCAAGGGGAGGTGGTGACGAATGCCGGGAGTTGCTCGCGAACGGCCCTCACCCCCAGCCCCTCTCCCGATGCGCGGGAGAGGGGGGCCGGCTTGCGGCGCGTTGGTGGAAACCAGGCGCTGCCATGTCGAGGCTGGCCTGCGCGCCCGAGGCCGGGAGCCCCTCTCCCAATGCGCGGGAGAGGGATTGGGGTGAGGGCTTCCAGCCGCGAGCCCAGTCTGTCCCTGGATCCGTCCGCCTGTCAGGGCCATCAACCCGGTGGGAAGCACGGCCAGCAGGCACGCCAGCCCGCTCAGGCCCGCTGCGACCGCCAGCGGCGAGAGCTTGGTCGCGCCGCCCAGTCCGAGCAGGACACCGGTGGCTGCCGCCCACAGCCAGCGGCGATCGCGTGCGAACCGCGAGAGGGCCAGGGCCGCCAGGGCAATCAGTAGGCCAAACGCCGCGTCGGCTGTAGCCAACGCCCCGATGTAGCGGCTGAACGGGTGGAGCGCGAAAATGGCTCCCGCAAGCAGCGCCCAGGCGAATGGCACATAGACGCGTGCGATGCCGATCAGCACAACGGCTGTCGTCGCCGTCAACAGGGCGCTCATGCTCCGCGCCGCCTGCAAATCTGCCGGAATCGGCTTGTTCCCGGCCGCCAGGTTCTCTTCCCACGTCAGCGAAAAGTCCCACGCCGGGTTGGTGGCCAGGTCGCGCCCGTGCAGCAGCAACCCCGCGCCGGTCACGTAGGAGCCGAACGGCGGCTGGCCTCGGGTCATGTACTGGTCGTCCCAGGTCGGGCCGAAGGGATCGGCCAGGTCGGCAAGGTAGTGGGCGCGCGAAATCCAGCGGCTTTCATCCGGGTTGAAGTCCGGAAGCTGCGCGCTGCTGCGTGAGAGCAGGAACGAGAACAGGAAGATCGCCATCACGGCGCTGCCGCAGAGCAGTTCACGCACCCGAACCCGTTCCATCATGACGCGGCGTTGCCCTCCTTGCCTGGTCCAGCCAATACCATCTCGCGGTACAGTATTTCCAGACCAACCCGAGATTGCGAGGAGTAAACCGCAGCATGGCTACACGCGCGTCCGTCGTCATCATTGGCGCGGGGATCGTTGGCTGCGCCGCGGCCAAATACCTCTCGGACCTCGGCTGGACCGAGATGGTGGTGGTCGAGCAGGGGCCGCTGTTCGCGGCCGGCGGCTCCACGTCGCACGCGCCGGGCATCGTCTTCCAGACCAACGGATCGCGCACCATGACCCGCTTCGCGCAGGAGACGGTGGCGCAGTACGCCGCGCTCGAGCACGACGGGCAGCCCTGCTGGTACGGCGTCGGCAGCCTGGAGGTCGCCACCACGCCCGCCCGCTGGACCGATCTGCACCGCAAGCTGGGTTGGGCCCGCGGTTGTGGGCTGGAAGCGGAACTGGTTTCCCCAGCGCAGGCGAAGGCGCACCTGCCACTCCTGAATGAGGCCGCGATCCTGGGTGCGTACTACGTGCCCAGCGACGGCGTCGCCAAGCCCGTCTGGGCGGCGGAGGCCCTGGCGCACTCCGCCACGGGAGCAACGTTTCGGGGCCGGGAGCGGGTCATCGGCATCGAGTCCAGCAACGGCCGGGTGACTGGGGTCGTGACGGACCGGGAGACGATCCCCACAGAGCGCGTCCTGGTTTGCTGCGGCATCTGGGGGCCGAACATCGGGCGCATGGCCGGGGTGCCGATCCCGCTCACCCCTGTGGAGCATCAACTCGCCTGGACCACCCCACTCGCGGAGTTGCGCGGCTCAGAAGCAATTGAAATCGCCCAACCCGTCCTGCGCCACCAGGACCAGGATCTCTACTACCGCCAGCGCCGCGACCACTACGCCGTCGGCGGCTACGGCCACGAGCCGGTGGTCGTAGACCCGTGGGATATCCGGCCGCACGGCGCGCCTGATGATGAACCGGCCTCCAACGCGTTCGACCCGGTGGCGTTCGAGCCAGCCTGGCAGGAATCGCTGAGGCTGTTGCCAGCCCTGAACAACGTAGGCATCGCGGACGCGATCAACGGTATGTTCTCGTTCAGCCCCGATGGCTTTCCGCTCCTGGGCGAATCAGACCGCCTGCGTGGCTTCTGGGTCGCCGAGGGGATCTGGATCACGCACGCGGCGGGCGCGGCGCGCGCCGTGGCCCAGCTCATGACCACAGGCACATCGGACCTCGATCTGCACGAGTGCGATCTCCACCGCTTCGAGGCCCACGCCGCCACCCTGCCATATATCCGGGAGCGCGGAGCGCAGCAGTACCGTGAGGTCTACGACGTCCTGCACCCCCTGCAGCCCCTGGAGCGCCCTCGCCCCCTGCGCCGCACACCATTCTACGCCCAGGAACAGGCGCTCGGCGCCTGCTTCTTCGAGGCGCGTGGCTGGGAGGTTCCGCGCTGGTACGAGGCGAACACGCCGCTCCTGCGCCAGTACCCGGTCGCTGAACGCACCGGCTGGCACGGGCAGTTCTGGTCGCCCGTCGCCGGGGCCGAGCACCTGGCGACCCGCCAGACGGCCGGTCTATTCGACATGAGCCCGTTGCCCAAGCTGGAAGTGGCCGGCTCTGGCGCAGCCGACTGGCTGGATACCCTGCTGACCGCGAAAGTGCCCCGCAAACCGGGCCGGGTGGTCTACGGGCTCTTCCTGGACGAGAACGGCGGCATCCGCAGCGATGTGACGATCACGCGGCGAACCGATGGCCGCTACCAGATCGGCGCAAACGGGCTGGCAGATCTCGCCTGGCTGCGCCACGCGCTGCCAGGGGATGGCAGTGTCACCGTGCGCGATATCACCGGCGCATTGGCCTGCCTGGGCTTGTGGGGGCCACACGCAAGAGAGATCGTCACTCGCGTAAGCGAGGACGACTGGTCACACGCCGCGTTTCCCTACTACACCGCACGCGAGCTGAGCGTGGGCGAGGTCCCGGTGCTGGCGCTGCGCGTCTCGTACGTCGGCGAGCTGGGCTGGGAACTCTACGTTTCCCCGGAGTACGGCGCCTGGCTGTGGGATGCCCTCTGGCAGGCTGGCCAGGACCTCGGGCTGATAGCGGCAGGGCGGGCTGCGTTCGACACGCTGCGCCTGGAGAAGGGTTATCGCCTGTGGGGCGTGGACATGCACGCCGAACACCAACCGCTGGCAGCGGGGGTCGGGTTTGCGGTGAGCAAGGGCAAGCCGGCGTTTCGCGGCAAGGCCGCTCTGCGCGACGACGCGCCACACCGCCTGACCTGCCTCCGTCTCGATGACGGTGACGCCGTGGTTCTCGGCAAGGAGCCAGTCCGCGCAGGCGACGAGATCGCCGGCTACGTCACCAGTGCTGGTTACGGTTACGCCGTAGGTGAAAGCCTCGCGTATGCTTGGCTCCCGCAGGACGTGGCGCAGCCGGGCAAGCAGGTGGTGATCGAGTACTTTGGCCAGAATCTGCCGGCCACGGTGGTCAGTGAGCCGCGTTGGGACCCGCAGGGTGAGCGCGTCCGCACGTGATTTGGCGGCTCAGGCCGGACTGGTGACCGTGATCTCGCGCACCTGAACGCCAACACCCTGTGACCAGAGCCCAACCTCCAGGTCATTGGCATCCGGGTTGATGCCCGGGTCCAGCTCGGTTTCCGCGACCTGCTCGCCATCGATCGAGAGGCGCAACGTCGTGCCGTTCAACTCGAAGCGGTATGTCCGCCAATCCTCACCCGGCGCGAAGGCTGATGTATCCAGGACCGGGTCGGCGTTGTAGCCGTCCTCCCAGTCAAGCGCGTCGGTCAGCCGCGCCTGGGGATCACCGTTGCAGGCAAAGATCACGCCAGCCCCAAAGATCTGCTTGCCTTTCGCGCTGCCGCCCGTGAGTCCGAACGACTGATCGCAAACGTCCGCCAACGTGCTAGTGACCCGCATCTCGGCCTCGACCACGAAGCCAGGGCCGGGCGCCCTGGCCAGGGTCAGCCACCGGGCCGCAACAGCCTGGTCGCCAGTGTTCTCCAGCCCATCGCTGGTAGCACGCCAGGAATCGCCCGCCAGCTTCCTGAAGTCGCCCGTGGTCGTGGCAAAAAGCACCTTGCCGGTTGCTCCGCCGGTGTCGTCGGCGCCAGTATTCAGGGACATCATCTCCGGCGTGGAGACAATCACCATCCCGCCAGCGTCCGCCGCAGGCGGCTCGGGCTCCAATGCTGGATCGGGCGCACTCGCAGCAGCCGCCGCGTCCGCCTCGGGCGTGTGGGGGTTGAAGGCCAGCACGCGCGGTGTCGGAGTTGGGGGCACCTCTGGTGCGAGCGTCGCGGGGCTTGCAGGGCCACTGCCAGTGTTCCACGCCAGCACGACACCGCCGACCAGCAGCCCCACGACCAGGACCGCCGCAACGGCCGCCTGGACAAAGCCCAGCCAGCGTGTTCCAGGTTCTGGTTCGGGACGTGTCTGCAACATGGCCTCGTCCACCTGCCTCAGCACGAGTGTACGTACGCCCCATCGTACCCGCTGCGGCGGTGGGCGGCAAATGGCAGATCCGCACAAAGGCTGTGCTAGGCTAGGATGCCGGACCCATCGTTCGAGGAGGAAATCATGGCGGTCAATCTCCCGCCGCAGGCCCCGCACACCGCCATGACCATCGCCGGGTCCGATTCCGGCGCAGGCGCTGGCATCCAGGCCGACCTCAAAACGTTCGCTGCCCTCGGGGTTTACGGAACGTCCGTTCTCACCGCCGTCACCGCCCAGAACACCAAAGGCGTCTTCGCCGTAGCCGAGGTGCCGGAGGAAGTAATCGCCTTGCAGATCGACGTCGTGATGGAAGACATCGGCGCGGAGGCAATCAAGACCGGCATGCTCTCCGACGCCAGCATCGTGCGCACGGTCGCCGACCGCCTGGAGGCCTGGGGGGTTCCAGCCCTCGTGGTCGATCCCGTCATGGTCGCCAAGGGTGGGCACCCGCTCCTGCACCAGCGCGCCGTCCAGGCCCTGAAAGAGGCCCTGCTGCCGCAGGCGATGGTGGTGACGCCCAATGTGCCAGAAGCCGAGATTCTCTCCGGCCTGAAGGTCGATTCCGTGGAGACCGCGAAAGAGGCTGCGCGTGTCATCGCGGAGCTTGGCCCGCGCTACGTCATTGTCAAGGGCGGCCATCTCTCCGGTGACGCCACCGACATTGTGTACGATGGCGCCGCCTTCACTGAACTGACAGCGGAACGGATCGACACGAAGAACACGCATGGCACCGGGTGTACCTACTCAGCGGCCATCACCGCCTTCCTCGCGCTTGGCGTGCCGCCACTGGAAGCGATCGAGCGCGCCAAGATCTGGCTGACCGAGGCGATCCGTGCCAGCTACTCGATTGGCGACGGCCAATCGCCGGTTGACCACTTCCACGCCTTTTCGCGTGACCGCGCCTTCGCCTGATACCCTGGAGCATCCATCACCATGCCCGCGACGAAGCTGAGTGAAGCCGACCTGCGCCGCAAGCTGGCCATCTACTACGTCGCCGACCCGGAGCAGACGGAGCGCGACTTCCTGGCTGTCGTCGATGAAGCGATGGCGGGCGGTGCAACCTCGGTACAGCTTCGCACCAAGCACACCGACGGCCGGGACATGTTCCACCTCGCGGTCGCCATGGTGCGCCGCTGTCAGGAGAAAGATGTCCTCTTCTTCGTCAACGACCGCGTCGATATTGGCATCGCCTGCGGCGCGGACGGCGTGCACGTCGGCGCGAAGGACCTGCCGTTGCCCGCCACCCGCGCCCTGACCGGCGACGCCATGATCATTGGTTACTCGCCAGTGGACGCCAGCGACGCTGCTACCGCCGGGGCACGTGGCGCGGACTACGTAGGGCTGGGCCCGGTCTTCGGCACGCAGTCCAAGAACGACGCGCAGCCAGAGCTCGGCCTGCTCCTGCTCTCGCAGCAGGTCGTGGCTGCCGGCATTCCCTCAGTCGCCATCGGGGGTATCACGGTCGCCAACGCGGGGTCGGTCATCCGCGCCGGAGTCGATGGCGTCGCCGTCATCAGCGCCATTCAGGGCGCCCCGGACCCGAAACGGGCCACGGAATCGCTGGCCCTGGCCGTCAACCTGTCCCTCATCGAGCGCTGATAGCCCCTGCCGCCGGCATGAGACTGGCGTATCATCGGGCAGATCTTGCCTTGCCCGTGCGGCGGCACGTTGCCCTGCGGGCTCGCACCCGGAGGTTCCATGCCCGCAGTCACGTCACCACAGGACGCGGCCCACGCGCTGCGTCACGTCCGCCAGGCCCGCCTCTACGCCGACACCCCGGTTCCCGATGAGGTGTTGCAGGAGCTGCTGCAGATCGCGCGGTGGACGGGCAGCGCGCGCAACACGCAGCCGTGGGAATTCATCGTCATCACTGACAAGGAGCAATTGAAGAAGGTCAGCCAGGTGCGCACCCCCATCAACTGGGTTGCCGATGCGCCGCTGGCGATCGCCATTGTCCTGAGCGGCGAGAGCCCCATGACTGAAGCCTTTGATGAGGGCCGCGTCACCGAGCGCATTCTGATCGGCGCTCACCTGCTGGGCCTTGGCGGGGGCACCGCCTGGTTTGGCGACGACGCCCAGCAGGCCCAGGCCAAAGAGATCCTCGGCATCCCGGCCGACCGCGCCGCGCGCTCGGTCGTTGTGCTGGGGTACCCGACCACGCACAAGGACCACCGGCCTAACCCGTCCACACCGGGCCGGCGCCCGCTGGAAGAGCTGGTCAGCCATGATCGCCTGGGCCAGAAGGCATAGCCGGAGGCGGAACTCTTACGTCAAGCAAGGCGTTCTGGTGACAGGCAAACAGAACAGGAGAAGACACCCATGACCGACACCAACCAGGTGCTCCCCACTTCCGATGCGGAGTGGCGCGAGCGTCTGACCCCCGAGCAGTACCAGGTCCTGCGCGGCCACGGTACGGAGCGTCCCTTCACCCACCCGTACCTCGATGCCAAGGATGACGGCGTCTTCCGTTGCGCCGGCTGTGGGAACCCGCTCTTCGAGAGCGACACCAAGTTCGAATCCGGCACCGGCTGGCCCAGCTTCACCGAGGCGATTCCCGGCTCCGTGAAGATGATCGAGGACCGCGCCTACGGCATGGTGCGCACGGAAGTCCGCTGCGCCCAGTGCGATGGCCACCTCGGTCATGTCTTCCCCGATGGCCCGCGTGAGGCCGGCGGCATGCGCTTCTGTATGAACGGTTGCGCCCTGGACCTCGAGAAGCGCGAGGGCTGATCGCCCGCTGTTGGCATATGGTGAACAATCAAAACGCGAGAGCAGATTGCTCTCGCGTTTTGCATGCGAAAGACGACCAGACCCACCGGCGCGCCATGGCGCCCCCTCCTTCCCGGCCTGCCAAGGAGCGTCGCCCGTGAGCCAGGGCAGTTCGAAGTTGCACGCGTACCGGCCGCCAGGTGACATCCCGGCGCAGAAGAGCGCCCGGTCTCACCGGCCACCATGGTGGGAGGTGGCCTCCCTCGTCAGGTGTTATCCCGAGCGACGTCGAGGGACCTCAGCCTGCCCTACCACCAGGTCTCGATGCCCGCACCCGAGCGTGGGCGGCCGCCTCGCGCCAACTCGGTCGGGGAGGCCGAGATCTTTCGACGTCGCTTGGGATGACACCTGAGGGTGGATGCCCCATTCGAACCGTCGCGGTCAGGGAACGAGATTCTTCGACTGCGCTCGGGACGACACCTGTGGTTGCGCGGCAGGAGATCGCGTCGTGACCAGGACAGGAGTGCAGGCGAGCCGGCAAACCACCGGCGCCCTACTTGCAGGCCCATTCGTTCTTACGGCCCTCATTCCACATCCAGGCGGCGGCCATGGCCTGCGCCTTGGGGTCGTAGATGCTCTGGTCCCCGTATGGCGTCTTGCTCCAGGTAGATTTCAGGAACTGGAAGAGCCCGTAGTACGGCCCGGCGCGATTGACCGCACAGGGATCCAGGTTCGATTCGCAGCGTGCCACCCGCACCATGGCATTCTTGTTCTGCCCGTACTTTTTCGCCGCGTTGGAGATGAAACCAAGAATCTCCTGCTCGGTGTAGTTCCCCGTGCAGCGGTCACTCCCGCCGCCGCCCTTCTTCTTGTCCTTGTTCTTGCGCTTCTTCTTCTTGCCGGAGCCATCTGCCTTCTTCTTGTCGCGCCCGCTCCGCTTCTTGCCGGGTCGGGACCAGCGACGGGCCTCCCCAGCTTCCGCTGCCAGCGCCGCCGCGCCCAGAAGCGCGCCCAGCGCCGCCCGCCGCGTCAGGGCTCCCTGCAGGCGGCGCACGGCGTCGTCAAAGCGTTCGGCGTTCATGCGTTGCGTTCTCCCTCTCGTCAGCGGCGTATCTCAGGAACGCGCCGTGTACGAACGGGGTTGCGCGGGGACTGCCAGTATATCGGGTCTGGTTAGAGTTCCAGGACGATTGGCAGAATCAATGGCCGCTGCTTCGTCTTGCGGAAGAGGGAGCGTGCCGTGATCCCCTTGGCTTGCGACACCAGGTAGCCCACCTCCGGCTCCCCCTCCGGGCGCCGCTCCAGCCAGCGCTTCAGTTCCTGTTCCGCCTGCCGCAGCGGGCCAGACAGCGCCTCCATGCTCAGGCCCTTGGAGACGAACTCCGGGCCGGCAATCAGCTTGCCATTCTCGCTGTTGACCACGACGGTCACGATGATCATCCCTTCCGAGATGAGGTCCTCCCGCGTACGGAGCCGGATCTTGCCGGGCTCGTAGTCACCCAGGCGGTCGACAAAGACCGAGCCAGCCGCCACGCGGCCGCGCACGGCGCCCTTGCCATTCTCGAACTCGATCAGGCTGCCGATCTCGGTCATCAGGACGTGATCGACCGGGATACCAGCCTCTTTCGCCAGCTCGCGGTACTGCGCCATGTGCCGGTACTCACCGTGCATGGGCACCACGTACTTCGGGCGCAGGAGGTCGATCATGTCGCGCAACTCTTCGCGCGCGGCGTGACCAGACACGTGGACGCGTTGCTCGTTGTTGCTGGCGATGATCGTGGCGCCGCGCCGGTAAAGGTTATCAATCGTTTCCGAGACGGTTTCCTCGTTGCCGGGCACCGGCGTCGCGGAGATGAGCGCGGTGTCGCCGGGCCCCAGGTGAATCTTGGGGTGCTCATCCGCCGCGATACGGGCCAGCGCCGCCGAGGCTTCGCCCTGGCTACCCGTCACCACGATCACCCGCTTGTCGGCCGGCAGCTTGAGGACCTGGTCGAGCGGCAGCAGCAGGCCATCCGGTGGATCGAGGTAGCCCAGTTCCAGCGCGGTACGGACATTCTGCTCCATCGAGCGCCCGGCCACCGCCACCTTCTTGTGGTACTTCTCGGCGGCCTTCAGGGCCATCAGCACACGGCTGATGTTCGACGCGAAGGTCGCGATGATCGTCTGCCCCTTCGCCTCGCGAATGACGCGGTCAAAGGTGTCCATCACGATCCGCTCGGACGGCGTGCGCCCGGAGGACTCCACACGGGTGGTGTCCGAGAAGAGCGCCAGCACGCCCTCGTCGCCGAGCTGTCGCAGCCGCCGCACGTCCGTGGGATCACCCATGACCGGCGTGGGGTCGAACTTGAAGTCGCCGGTATTGACGATGGTGCCGGCCGGAGAATGCACCGCGATGGTGTACGAGGCCGGGATGGTGTGGGTGACGTTGATGAACTCGACCTCAAGCTCACCGAGCTTCACCCGCGCCCCTGGCTCGACGGCGGTGATCTCGACCTTGTCGTCCAGCCGGCCTTCGCGCAACTTGTTCTCCGCGAAGCCCATGGCGAGTGGCGAGCCAAAGATGGGCACCTTGCCGCGCTCCGCCAGTTGCGGCACCACGTACGGCAGCGCGCCGATATGGTCCTCGTGACCGTGCGTGATCACGATGCCCCGGAACTTGGAGAGCCGGTCCTTGACGAACCGGATATCCGGGATAATGAGGTCGATGCCGCGTTCCCATTCCTCGGGGAACTTGCCGCCGGCGTCGATCACGATCAGATCGTTGCCGTACTCGACCGCCATCATGCTCTTGCCGATTTCGCCCATGCCGCCCAGCGGCACGACGCGCAGGCAGCCGTCGCTGAGTTCCCGCGAACCGCTGGGACGGCCGCTCCGGCCGCCACGCGGCTGCTGGGGCGCCGACGGGCCTGGCCCGCTGCGGCCCGAGCGCGCCCGCTGCGGATTTCCCTGATTGTCGCGCTGTGGGCGCCGGCCAGGACGCGGCTTTGATTGCCGCTGACCAGGCGTGGGCTGTTGCGAGCCGCCCTGCCCCTCTCGTTGGCCATCCCGGGTATTGGGGTTGGACTTCGGGTTCGAGCTGGAATTCGCATTTGAGTTAGTGTTTGCGTTCGTGTTGGTGTTCTTGCGATTCTGAGACTTGTTGTTGCCGGGCGGGTTGCCCGGATTCCGATCTGATGCCATGAAATGCCTCTCTCCTGGCGTGAACACGCGCTCACCCCAGGGTCCATATGTTCGCGGTGCGGCCTTCAATTGACAGCGCCTGCGTGCAGACGCCCTCCGGCCGCTTGCTCATTGCGTTTTCGTTGTGCACGCGGCAGCGTGCGGGATAGCAGAATGCTCCCTGCCATCCAGACCAGCAACGCCATCGCCTCGCTGGTGGTGATGAGCGCAGGCGCCGAATGCATACCTGCATCATCATTCCGGGCGGCGGACTGGGCAGCGCCTCGTGCTGGCGGTTTCGGGCCAGCGTCTTGCGGGTTGCCAGTTTCGTCCCCGGCTCTATCGCTGCGCTAAGTGTAGTGCGGCGCTGGGGCGGTCCTCAGAGCCAGCCAACGCTTCGCGCCACAAACCCGAACACCACGAGCAGGACGATCAGGACAAGGCACCCCATGCCCAGCCCTGTTCCAATGCCGATGGTGGATGATGGACCATTCACCTGGTCGGGCCGGCGCGGCGCAGGTGCAGCCGGTTGCGGCAGGGCATCCTCCGGCGGCAACAACGGAGTCTGGTCCGGATCAGTCATAGGAGCCGCCTCGTACGTGCAACGTCTGGTCTCATGGCGTGCCGTCGGGGTCTGCCAACGGCGACACGAAGGCCGGGTCTGTGCCCGCGCTGGGCGCGCGGCGCGAGATCAGCCAGAGGACGCCAATAACGCCCGCCGACACGACAGCCGTGACCGTTGCACCCAGGAAGCCGCGCCGCGTCGTCTCGTTGTGAAAAAGGCCGTCCACAGGTCGCGGCTAGACCAGGAACGCGCCGTCGCGCATGAACGGTTCACCGTCCACCAGGACTTCGCCGCCATCGCGCAGGTCGCAAATCAGGTCCCAATGGATTGCGGACTCATTGACGCTGCCCGACTCGGGATAGCCAGCGCCCAGCGCCATGTGGACGGTGCCGCCGATCTTCTCGTCGAACAGGATATTGCGCGTGAAGCGGGTGATACCGTAGTTCGTCCCGAAGGCGAACTCACCGAGATAGCGCGCTCCCGGGTCGGCATCCAGCGTTTCGAGCAGATACTCCTCGCCGCGCGCCGCCGAGGCGTCCACGACCCGGCCCGCCGCGAAGCGGAGGCGGATGTCGCCAATTTCGCGGCCATCCACAATACGGGGGTAGGAGAAGCGCACGTGGCCCTCGGTGCCGTTCTCAACTGGGCCCGTGAAGATCTCGCCATCGGGGAAATTCTTGTCCCCGTCGCAGTTGATCCAGGTGCGGCCGCCCACGGACACGCGCAGGTCTGTGTCCGGCCCCGTGAGGTGCACGACCTGTTTGCCCGCCAGCCAGTCAACCAAACGCTGCTGGCTGGCCGATTGTTCCTGCCAGGCCGCTCCGGGGTCTGGCGCGTTCAGCTTGCACGCCTCATACACGAACTCCGCGAAGGCGTCGCTCGCCATTTCGGCGTCCTGCGCGTAGGCGTCGGTCGGGAACAGGGTCAGCACCCAGCGGATCGTCCCGTCCGCCTCGCGGTCCATCATCGTCTTCATCAGCGGCGCAGCGGCGCGCTTCCGCACGATCTGCCGCTCCGGGTCGATCCGGGAGAGCGCCTTCGTGTTCTCCTCGGCGATGACGCGGATGTAGACATCCGCCGTCCCACGCGACCACTGTTCGACTGGAGACAACCAGGCAAGCTGCTCGTCCGACCCCAGCTCCAGCAGGTCTGCCTGCACTTCCGGCATGCGCGGGATGACGACCGGGCGGCCACCTGCGTTCAGCGCTTCACGGTACAGCGCCTGCAGGAGCGGTCGCGACGGCACGTCCCCTTCGATCGAGACGACATCGCCAGGCTTGACGGCCGTCGAGTAATTGATCAGGGTACGTGCCCAGGCAGTGAGGCGAGGATCGGTCATCAGGTCGCGTCTCCAGATAGCGGCGCGGGCCGTTCCGCGTCACAGAGCCGCGACAGGTTATACCACCGTCGCCGGAGCGCGCTTACTTCGCCGGCTCCAGGACTTCGATCGCGGAGATGATCGGCGCACCCTCGCTGGCCATGAAATCCAGGTCCAGCGTGCCATCGTCGATGCGCACTTCGACCTGCTTCACGACGGCCGTGCCAACGCCTGCTTCCGCCGCCAGATCGAGCCCATCAAGCAGGTCGTCGCCCTCGGCCGAGACCGAGAACACTCGTGCGCCAACGTCGTTCGCGTCCGGCTCCACGAAGTAGAACCGCACAAGGTAGGAGCCTTCATGCTTGACCGGAATGGCGTAGCTGAAGCCGCGCTTCTTGCCGGGGCCATCGCCGGTCCGCGCCGTGAGATACAGGTCCTGGTCGTCGGTGCCGGTCACCTCGAAGGCATCGCGGTAGTCCATCGCCGAGCCGCCGTCGAAGTAGCGGTCTCCCTGCCAGGCTTCCTGCTTCCCGGTGCGTTGCTCCGTCTTCTGCCGCGCCCTGGCGTTGCGTTCACGCTTGCGCTGCTTCGCCTTCGCGGCACGGTTGGCGTTCGTCTTCTTCGCCTTCTGTGAAGACGTGCTCTTCTTGTCATTCGTCCGGGAGGTCGATTCAGGGCGGGCGGCGGGCGCGGCGGCAGCACGCGATGAACCATTGCGGCGGCTGCCGTCTTTCTTGCTGTTGTCACCCTTCCGGGAATTGCGCTCAGTCATCGCCTCGGGGTTGGCCGCCTGCGTCACGCTGCCCATTTCTGGGGCATTGGCCGGCTCGCTGCCGGATTGCTGATCGGAGCCATCGCCCGACAGCACAAGCCCGTTCTCCACTGGCACGGGCGAAACACCGCCGTCACCAGCGGGGTCGCCATCACCCGGGTCAGCCTCCTCCTGGAGCGGTACCGAGGTCAACGCCCAGCCGCGCGCAAAGGCGGAGTCGCCATTTTCCGCGTCGGCATCGCGCTGCCCATGCGACTGGTTCTTTTTCTTGCCGTTGCTCTTCTTGTTGACGTTCTTCTTGCCGTTGCTCGTCTTCTTCTTGTCCTTGCTCCCGGTGTTCTGCTTCTGGCTGGTCTCCGAATTCGCAGACCTCGGCGCGGCATCGGCCACATCGGCCCCGCTGTCGATGCGGGCCACGACCTGCCACTTGCCCGAGGGCATCTCTTCATCCCATGCCCGCTGTGCCGCTGGCGGCGGCTGCGGCTCGGCGTACAGTTCGCCGCTGGCGGCGGCCTCGGCAATCAGGTCCTCGTTGCGGCGCGGGTTGTCACGGCCAGAAGGTTCATAAGGTTGGGCGTTCGGGCCCTCGGCGATGACCTCACCATCGCTGCCGACGCCGTCGTAGCCATCCTCGGCCACCGCAATTGCTTCGCCGTCGCCCGCGGACACACCGTCCGCGGTCTCCGCGCCGTCCGACCCGGTGGTGATGATCGGATCGGAAGTCTCCGTGCGCGACCGCTCCCGGGAGCGATTCCGCCCTTCACGCTCGATGCTCTTGCCATCCTGGTTTGCGCCGTCCACCGTCTCGGGTTCAGCCGGGGCAGGCTCCCCCTGGTCGACGTAGTCGGCAACCTGGACCGGCTCCGGCTCGATCCCATCTGGCGACTTGTCGCAGGGATCGCCGAGGCCGTCGCCGTCAGTGTCTCGGAAGTCCGATGTCGAGACGCCCGGGCAGTTGTCTTCCTTGTCGGCAACCCCGTCGCCGTCAGTGTCGTAGTAAATCGGGCAAGCATCGCCGGCCCCATCCCCATCAGAGTCGGCCTGGTCCGGGTTCTGCACGTTTGGACAGTTGTCCAGGGAGTCCGGAATGTAGTCGCCGTCTGCATCCGAGGAAAGCAGGGTGCGCTCATCGCCCCCGTTGCTGGTCGTCTGCGACGCGGAGTCCCCGTCAACGGTGTCACCACTCGTGTCGCTCGTGACTTCGGTCGTCGTTTCCGAGCGATCCTTCTTGTCCTTGGGGCGTGCGTCGACCACCGGTACCACGGCCAGAGCGATGATGGTTATCAGCGCAATGACGCCCAGGAGCGCCCGCGCAGCGGCTCCTTGTGGCACGGTCGGCTCCCTCCCGGCGAACGTAGTGAGTCGGCAACAACGACGCATTCGTGGAGCGTCCGGCGCGACACTACGCTTCGCGGGTCGCGCTCTGCGGGTTCGGGTGGGCCAAGGATAGCGGCGTACGGACGGGATTGTCGATGCCTGAGAGTCATCACGTGAAAGCGGGCTCCGATCCGGCGTCAGGGCTCCTGCTGCTGGCGAAGCAGGTCCAACGCCTGAAACGCTTGCTCCGGCAAGGTTGGCTGGACCGGGGTGTACCACCGGCTGACACGGAGTCCGTCGCGGACCACTCGCTGGGTGTGGCGCTCCTGGCCTGGATGGCGGCGCTGGAGGCCCAGGCCGCAGGGGCCGATCTCGACCCGGGCCGCGTGCTCGCGCTGGCGCTGGTGCACGATCTCCCGGAAGCGGAGATCGGAGACTGGACGCCGTACACCGCCGCCGAGGTCAGCGCGCACGACGCCGCCGGTGATCGCGCAGCGTTCCTCAACGCGCGGCAGAACCGGAGCCCCGAGCGCACCGCAGCCAAACGCGCCGCCGAGCAAGCGGCGATCGACCGGCTCGTGGCTGCGCTGCCCGCCGCTGCCGGGACCATGCTGGCGAGCCTCTGGCACGAACTGGCCGAGGGAACGTCAGCCGAGGCGCGATTCGTGAAGCAGGTGGACCGCCTGGAGACCTTCCTGCAATCGCGCGCCTACCTGGCGGAGGATCCATCTCGCCCCATGGCGTCCTTCAGCGCAGAGGCGGGCACGGAAATCAGCGACCCAGTGCTCGCCGCCGTGCGAGCCGGGGCGTTCGCTGATGCGGATGAGCGCTAGTCGACCAGCATCCCGGCCGCGTCGAAGCTGATCTCGCGCAGGTCGCCGGTCTGGGTCACGCTCCCCTCTTCCAGGATCTCCGGAAGCAGCACCTCCGAGGCCCAGAAGGTCTCGACGTGCTTGGTGTCCTGGATGCGCATGATGCGCGACGTCTCGGGCTGAATCTTCAGGCAGCAGGCCAGCGCGATCTGGATCGCCTGCCGGTCGTTCTCGACCGTGAGGGGGATGCGCGCGCCCTGCGGCGCCTTGGACGTAATCATGTTCATGTACGTGGGCACCGGGTCCATGCGGTCGACCAGGCGCCGCAGCACGACATCGCCCATGCCAATGCCCGTGGCGTTACCGTCGGTATCGTCCGTCAGGTCACGCATGATCACACGCTGCACGCGCGGCGTGACGGGCTCTTCCGTCGGCGGCAAGGCGCCCGCCACGTCCCGGTTGATGACGTTCGGGTCGGCGCCGTCACCCGAGATGTCCTTTCCGATACGGTCAATGATCAGCACATCGACCTGCTCGCCGGGCAGCCGCCCCATGCGCCCGCGCGCGATGCGCAGCAGATCCTGCTCGCGCTCGAAGATGCGCTCGGCCGGCACGGCCTCGGCCTGCGCCAGGTGGCCGTAGCCGTTCTCGATGACGGCCACGCCAAAGGGGATGTTGACGCGCGAGATGGTGTAGTTCGCCACCGCCGGAATGAGGTGGTGGAACTCGCCCATTCCCTGGTGATGGAAGAAGTTCGCGCCGTGCTGCTTGCCCAGGCCAATGGCGATCATTTTCATCAGGCCCGATTCGACCGGGCCCCGAAAGTCTGTGTGCGGCTTGACGCGGCCAACCGGGATCACGGCGTCCGCCTGGTAGGCGTTGCGGTCGATCCAGACCGGGACATCGTTCTCGACGAAGCCCAACTCCACGGTTTCCATGCTGGAGAGAATGGGACACCCCATCCGCTCCTCGGTCACGCCGTAGTGAGAGATCAGCTCACGCTGGCCCTCGGCCGTGGCGCCGCCGTGGCTACCCATAGCCGGCACCAGGAACGGCTCTGCCCCGAGGGCGCGCACCTCGTCCACGACGGCCTTGAGGACCTCGTCGATGCGGTCGATGCCCCGGCTGCCCGCCGTGATCGCCACGCGCTGCCCCGGCTTCAACCGATTGCCAACGCCTTCGCGCGCAAATTGCTCAGCGATGGCAGCGCGCACGTCGCCGATTTCCAGGGCATCCAGTTGCTGGCGCACAGGAGCCCAGCGGGGGAGATCCCCACGCTCGAAAATCTCGAGACCCATCGTGTCCTCCATTGGTGCATGTGCGCCAGCCGCAGCGCCGTGAAGCAGGGGTGCGGAAGCTCAGCCATTCCAGGTTGTGCCCAATGATAGGGAGTTCTGCGCGCCCGCGCCCGGCGTACTAGCCGCTGGCTGGGGTGGCCATGCTGAGATCGAGCCCGCAGGTGCCGATGCCGCCGGAATAGCCCTGGAGAAACGCATCGATGCGCTCCTCGCTGGTGCCATGCGCGCGGGGGTCATCCCAGGCGGTGCCCGGCGGATCCCCGGAAAGCTCCGTCATGCGCAGTGCTTCATCAACGTCGCCCGGATCAAGCCAGCCAACCAGTTCGGCGTCGACCGCGTACGCGCCCGCCAGGCAGTCGGCCTGTTGCTCGAAGACGATCGGCGCAATCTGACCGCCGCGATCCGGCGAGACGCCCAACTCGAAGCCGAGTTGCGCCTGGATGTGGTGTCCCCACTCGTGAGCGATGACCACGATCCAGGCGAAGTCGCCAATTTGCCCCTCGATGAGTTGCCGGAACGGCACCGAGTAGTAAATCTTCTGGTCAATGACGCAGTAGAACGCTGCTTCCTCGTCCGGGTCGGCCGGGCCGCAGGGCGTCGACATCGGCTCGTCAAACGCCACCACGTCCGCTGGCGGGAGATACGTGCGGTCCGCGTCCGCGAAGCGCTTGTCCCAGAAGGTGTTGACGTGGCGCACCAGTTGGTCCGGGAACCGCACCTCCGGGTCCACCGTGGTTGCAGAGTCGACACCCAGCGCAAATGCCGTGGCGGTCCCGTCGTCACCGTAGGCGGCGATCTGTTCATCCAGGAATTCGCGCGATGCCCCGAAGAACCAGCCCCAGCCGTCATCATCGGGCACCACGTGGACCTCGCCCGTGATCTCCGTCTCGGCGCCTTCAATGACATACGGCTGGGTGTAGACCACCGTGATCGCGTTGTCATAGGTGACGCCAGTTACGCCCCAGGTCCAGGGCTCTGCGCGCACGTCGGTCACGGTGGCCTCGCCAGCCTGCCGATCGGCGAGAAATGCGTCGTACCAGCCCACCACCGCCGAGCGAGGGACGACGGCCCG
This sequence comes from Thermomicrobiales bacterium, assembly GCA_034431475.1. Lineage (GTDB taxonomy): Bacteria > Chloroflexota > Chloroflexia > Thermomicrobiales > UBA6265 > JACCXM01. Next base: position 23,834 of record DAOUDE010000033.1, read on the forward strand.
TGCATCGGGGTGCAGCCGGGCGTAGAGCGCGCCGAAGTCTCGCGCCTGCTCCAGCACGGAGAACTCTCGCACCGCCTCCGAGGCGGCCTCGAGATCAACGTCTGCCTGCGAGAGGGAAATCCGATGAAGCGGGGGATTGGCCGGATTTGCGCCTGCTCCCGCTGGAATGACCGCCGCGAGCAGGATAGCTATCAGGACTGACCAGCAAACGTGACGCAGCAACCGCACCTCCATGTGCGGTCCACCGACCGCCCTCCTGTTACGTACGTCTGCAAGCAGCCAGAGGATGTGTCAACGGCCCGCCGAAGCAGGCCGCAGACGATATCGTTCCCTTTGTCCCGCAGATCAGCGGGCTTCGATGGCGGCGTACTTCTTGTCCAGCGGCCCAATGAACTCTGACTGCGGCCGGATCAGGCGATTATTCGCCACCTGCTCCAGCACGTGCGCGGTCCAGCCCGCAACGCGGGAAACCGCGAAGGTTGGCGTGAACATGTCGCCCGGCAGCCCCACGGCCGAGAGCACCGCCGCCGAGTAGAACTCGACGTTGGTGTAGAGGCGGCGGTCCGGCTTGCGCTCGTGCAGCATTGCCAGCGCCCGCTCCTCGGTGCGCCGCGAGAGCTCGAAGAACTCGGGCGTACTGGCCTCGCGGGCCATGCCGCGCAGAATCTCGGCGCGCGGGTCTTCGGCCTTGTAGACGCGGTGGCCAAAACCCATCAGGCGGTCGCCACGATCCAGCGCCGTCGTCAACCAGGCATCGACATTGTCTGCCGAGCCGATTTCCTGCAGCATGTCGAGCACCTTGGAGGGCGCGCCGCCGTGCAGCGGGCCCTTCAGCGCGCCGACAGCGCCGGTGATGGAGGAACAAAGATCGGAGCCAGTCGAGGCGATCACGCGCGCCGTGAAGGTCGAGGCGTTCATGCCGTGGTCGGCCAGCAGCGTCAGGTAAACCTCGAGGGGCTTCCAGTGCCGCTCCTCAGGCTCCTCGCCGAAGAGCTGGTAGAGGTAGCTCTGGGCCGTGTTGTGCCCGGCCTTCGGCGCGATAGGCTCCTTGCCCTGTCGCAGGCGGAAAAACGCCGCCAGGATACTGGGGAAGCGTGCGGTCACCGCAATCGCCTCGTCCAGATCCGGCGTTTCGTCGAAGAGCACCGAGCCGCTGGCCCCCAGGGCCGAAACGCCCGTGCGCAGGGCATCCATCGGTGCGGCATCCCTGGAGAGCGCCCGGATGACCGCAACGACTTCCCGTGGCAACTCCCGGTTCGCCGCGAACGTGGCCAGCAGGTCATCCAGCTCGGCCCGGGTGGGCAGATGGCCATTCCAGAGCAGGTAGGCAACCTCCTCGAAGGAGGCCTTGCCAGCCAACTCATGGATGTCGTAGCCACGGTATACGAGCTTGCCTTCCTCGCCGAAAACGTGGCTGAGCGCAGTGGACGCCGCGACGACGCCCTCAAGCCCTTCAGGTTTTGGCAGGACAGTCTGGTCGGAAACGGGCGAATTGCCGTTGGACCCTGTCATTTTTCGCTCCCGCTGGTCATCGCGTGTACAGGCTGCTTCATCAATGTCAACGCCTGTGAGAAAAGCAACGCCGCGCATTGCTTCAGGTACGCGACGTCACTCAGGATTCCCCCCAATCGTAGCACGATGCCCAATTCGCCCGGCTCGCACTTTGCTGGCGAAGACCCACGGCGGTGGTCATAATTCGCTGTGCCGCCGGGTTCCCGCACCCGCGCCAGCCTTGCATTGCGCACTGCGTCTGACGATGGAGAAGGGATTGCGGCACGGGCGCTTTGGTCCCAACGTGAACTGGCAGCACCTGCGGCTGCGCCGGGCCGGGGCTTCCCTGCTGGCGGCGAGCCTGCTGCTATCCGCCCTGCCTGCCAACAGCTTCATTTCTTCGGCTGCCCCATTCGCGTGGTCTGAGGACCTCGACGCCGTGGCGGTGGAGCAACCCGCCGATCAACCGGCGGAACCTGCCACCGCCAACCAGCCCGAACCCGACCAGCCGCGAGATGGCGCCAGCAGCGTGCGGCAGCGCGGGCAGGAAGCGCCGGTCAGCCTGCGCCAGGTCGCGGCGCAGGACGAGGCCGTGCCGGAGGCCATGGGCGCGGATCCGGGCGATGGCCCGCCACCCGCGCGCAAGAACCAGCAATCCGCCCGCGAGGAGCAGGCGGCAAAGGACCAGCGGGACGCGAACATTCGCATGTGGCCGATGCCGGCGGAGAGTTACACCTTCACGCAGCCCTTCGGTTGTGTGCCGCAGATCGCGCACTTCTACCAGCCCGGCGCGGGCTGCCCGGCGGATCGCCCGGTCGTTCACACCGGCCTCGATCTGGCCGCGCCCGAGGGCACGCCCTTCTACGCGGCGGCGTCCGGCTGGGTGACGGAATCAGGCTACGACCGCGAGGTCGGGGTCGCCAACACGCGCATCATCATCCAGCACGAGGGGCGCAACGACGGCTACGCCACCGAGTATCTGCACTGGGTCGCATCGTTCGTCGATGTCGGCGATCACGTCGAGGCCGGGCAGATCATCGGCGAGGTCGGCTCCGTGGGGTACTCCACCGGTCCACACCTGCACTTCTCGCTGATCGACCTCGATACCGGCGAGCATATCGACCCGACACGCTGGCTGCCCCAGGAACCCGGCACCGAGGGCTACCGGGGCATCACACCGCGCCGCGCCGCCATGCGCCTCCCGGCCGGGACCACCGCTGGCGTCCCCGAGCACACCGACCCCAGCCCGCCCGACGTGCCAACTCGCGAGGACCTACCGGAATCAGCGCACGCGGGCAAGGACCACCACGGGAAGAAGGGCAACAAAGGCAAGAAGGCGACGCAGCGCGAGGAACGGGGCAACAAGAACGGCAACAACCGCGAGAAGGACACGCGCGGCGTCTCGGGCAAGGAGGGCGCGACGAGCGAAAACGGCTCGGCGACCTCCGGCGACAAACAGGCCGAACGCGAACGTGAGCGGACCCGCAAGCGGGAGCGCAACAAGAACGGCTCGGCGAAATCGAGCAACGCCAGTGGCGACAACGGATCCGGCAAGGAGCGCAAGAACAGGAACGCTGGCGACTCAGGGTCCGGGAAGAACGACAAGAAAGCGTCCCGCAAGGAGCAAGACCCGGTCGAGCAAACTGATACCCGGGACAAGGGCACCAACAACGGGCACAAGAACAACGGCAACGGCAACGGAAATGGCAACGGGAGCGGCAACAAGAAGGACCGCCAGCAGGACGACACCCAGCAGGCTGTCGAGGAAAGCCCGGCGCCCGTGGACGAGACACCCGCAGGGACGCAGGAGCCGGAAGCCGGTGACACCTCGGGCGATGGCGGCCAGGACGTCGACCCTGGCGCAGACAACCCCGACGGCGACCGAGGCGATAGCGACGTGACCAGCGGCCAGGATGAACTGTCCGGCGAAGCCATCAACGATGATCGCAGCGCTAGAGACAAGGGCGCTCGCAACGGCAACAAGGGCAACGGCGGGAGCAGCGAAGACGACTCCGTCGTGGTTGGGGCGTAGCTTGCACCCTCACGCGCCCACGGCGGCGTCGTTTCCCGTCGTGTCGCCCGCCTTTGCGCGTCACCGCTCCTCGTGTCACCTCGACGCAGGAGCGAACTCGTTCACCGGCAGCGAGAACGCGGGGCGTCCCGCACTTTCATAAGCCGGCTTGAGCACGGGCAACGGGCCTCATTTCCGGCCGCGACGGTTCGAAGCGACCGCCCGCCCTCAGGTGTCATCCCGAGCGACGTCGAGGGATCTCGGCCTCCGCAGCGGTGCGGCTGCGAGACGACCGCCCACGCTCGGGTGCGGGCACCGGCGCCTGGGGGTGGGGAAGGCGAAATCCTTCAACGTCGCTCAGGATGACACGCTTGTATGGATGCTGACTCCAAACTGATCGTAGCCGGACAACGTCCTTCGACGGCGCTCGGCGCCTCGGGCACCGGGGGGTTGTCAGGCGCCCCTCCACACCCGGAGGCCGAGCCCTACTCTTCCGTCGCGGCGTGGTACTCCGTGTCCAGCGCGCGCCGGGCTCGGGGAAGCTCCAGCGCCACCTGCTCCAGTGCGGCGCGGATCGCTGCCTGCTGGCTCGCGTCCGCATCGGCGTGAAGGTTCGGGTAGATCGAGCGCGTCAGCGTCACGCGCAGCGCGGTGACGAACGCGCCGAGTTCTTCCCGCGTCTGCTCGGTGAGGTAAACGCGTTGAGCGCTGTACGCGTCGGCCAGGGCGAAGGCTCGCTCACCGACCTCGTTCCAGTTCTCCCAGATCAACGCTTCCGTCAGGAATTCCGCGGGTGGCG
>DAOUDE010000034.1:0-10375 GCA_034431475.1 Thermomicrobiales bacterium
CGGCGGGCTCTGGTGGCGGCATCTACAACTGGTACGGGTCAACGACCCTGGCGGCTAGCAGCAGCGTCACGGGCAACACCGCACAGGCTGGCGGGGGAATCTTCAACGACCCGAAAACGCAGTACCCCAACGTGGTCACGCCGGCGGCCACGGATATCGTGACGCTCAACTACCTGCTGGATGAGACAACCGTCAGCAACTGCGCGCCCGTGGACACCGTCCCCAACTGCCTCGGCTAGACGTCACAGAGCCTCAGGCACCGGTTGGGTGATCCGCCACAGGCGGATGAGCACACCTTCCCGGCGGAGCAATCGGCCGTGGTGATGCACGTCTGCGTGGCGGCGGTGCAGGCCGAGCCGCTGGCGGGGCCACGGCAAACGGCATCGCCGTTGGCGCTATTGCAGAGACACTGGATTACGTCGTCACAGTCACCGCCGCCCGCGCACGTCTTGCCGCAACTCCCGTTCGCCAGGCACGTTTCCCCGGCCCCGCACCCGCCGCCACAGACCGCGTTACTGCAGGTCTCGCACGGGCCACAATCGGCGCTCGTGCAGCACCTCTCCTCGGGAATGCACGCTCCCCGGCAGGGCTTCGTCCCCGGGCAGCATGAACCAGCCGGCAGGCATTGCTTGCCGCATTTGACCTTCGGGGCCTTGCACCTTTTCTTCCGCTTCTTCCTGGCGTCCGTGCCCACGGAGCCCAGGAGCGGGAGCGGCGCCACCGCCAGCAGGGCCGCCACGCCGCGCCGCGTGTGCAGCGCGCCAAACCCACGCACCAGTCGGTCGAACTGCGAGCCATCCATGCTGACGCCTTCCGGATACGGCAGAACCGGGCATCACTGTACGCTGCGCCCGGCCCTGCCGCATCCGTCGTTTTACGGATGTTCCCGGGGAAGCGGCCCGCTGATGGTTCGGTGAGACCGCTCGACGCGGGCTCCCGTCCCGCCTCAGGGGTGACACAGCGGCAGGCAGCGATTATCGCCCGTCTGGCCGGTGCAGGACGACGAGCACACCGTTCCTGCTGGACACTGCGAGGTCGCCGTACAAGCCTTGGCGGGTCCACAGATCCCGCCGTTGTTCGTTACTCGGCAGACCGACTCGAACCCGGGCGAGTTGGCGTTGCACGAACACCCGTTATCGCACGCTGCACTCGGGCACTTGTCGCCGCAACTCCCGTTGTCGAGACAGAGTTCGTCAGACGCACACCCGGCGCTGCAAACGTTGTTCTGGCATTTCTTGCACGGGCTGCCGCAGTCCGCGTCGGCGCAACAGCCCGCTTCCGGGATGCACGTGCCGCCGCAGCGCTTCGTGCCCTCCAGGCAGCGGCAGGCGCCGCTGGAGCAGACGCCGCCGCCGCAGTCGGCGTTACCGCAGCAGTTGCCCTTCGGGATACACGTGCCGTTGCAGCGGCGGAACCCCGAGAAGCAGGCGCAGGTGTTGCCCTGGCATACGCCGTTGCCGCCGCAGTTGCCATCGGTGCAGCACGAGCCCGCCGGCAAGCACTGCTTACCGCACTTCACCTTTGGCGCTTTGCACTTCTTCTTTTTCTTCTTCGCGGCGGCGTCCCCGTGGCCGAGCAGCGGCAGCGCCCCCGCCGCCGCCAGCAGCGCCGCCACCCCCCGCCGCGTGTGCGAGGCAGAGACCGCGCGGGCCAGACGATCGAACTGCGAACCATCCACGTTGCCGCCTCCTGAGTCCCATAGATCAGAGCCTCAGGGTAGGCAGCGCCGGCGCATCCCACATTGGTAGAAGTACGCATTTTTCGCCGCGGCCCGCCGGGCGCGCGGACAGTGCGGACAGCGTGCCGGCGCAATCCGGGCCGAAACCAGCAGGACATACCGGCGTCGGGCGGGCCCGGCCCGGCTACGTTGCCAGAACCGAACAATGCCGCTGCGCTGTTGCCGTGGAGAACACCTGCATGGATCTCGACCGCCTCGATACCCTCGCCCGGTCCCTGGCGCCGGCCAGCTCTCGCCGCCGCCTGCTCGGCCTGCTCGGCCCGCTGGCCGCCGTGCCGGTGGTGGGCGGGCTGGCCGATCTGCTCGCGCCAGGTGAGGCCGCGGCCAAAGATCGCCGTCGCCGCCGCAAGCAACGCCACCAGCGGCGCAAGAACCCCGGCGCGCGCAAGCACCCCAGGCGCCGGAAGTGCAAGGCCGAATCCGTGGCCCAGACCTGCGCCGGCGCCTGCGGCAGCGTTCTCAACAATTGCCGGAAAGCCGTCGATTGCGGCTCGTGCGATTGCACCCCGCCCTGCGCGGCATGCTTCACCTGCCAGGGCGCGGTGGGCGCGCCCGGCGCGTGTGTGCCGCAGGAGGCTGGCACACCATGCGGCGCGGCCACCACCTGCGCCAGCGGCGCGATCCGGCCCCAGGGCGCATGTGACGGCGCGGGCGTCTGCCAGCCGGATACGCCGTTGTCGTGCGCGCCCTACAGCCAGTGTGCCGGTGATGCCTGCGCCACGAGCTGCGCCAACGATAGCGGCTGCGTGGCGGGGTGGCACTGCTGCGGCGGGACCTGCCAGGAGTGTTGCGACCATTCGCACTGCGCGACGTGCCAAACGTGTGCCGGCGGCGCGTGCATCGCCGAGAGCAGCCTGGATCACACCTGCGACGGCCCTTGCCCCGATGGCGAGTGGTGCGATGCGGGCGTGTGCGCCGCGATTGCGGCCACGGTGCGCCTCCTGGATTGCCAGAGCCTCTGCAGCGGCAGCACGGAGGTGTGTGGGCAAACGGTGACCTGCCCCAGTTGCAACGACTGCCTGGATCAAACCGGGTGTTTCTCGAACCCCTTGCAGCAAGGGCCGCTGGGCCCGGGGGAGTACTGCAGCATTTCGAGCAATTCGAGCTCGCTGGCGTGCGCCAACGACGCCGCGTGCGCGGTGCATGATCCCTATGCCTACTGCACCACGTTCTACCTGTGTGCCCGGATGTGCCCCTTCGCGGAGTAAGCCGGCCGTCGCCATCTCGTTTCCATAACAAGCCTGCCCCGTGCTGTCCTGCGCCGGTTGACCAAGCCAGGACCCGTGGCCAGATCGCTCGCCGGTTGCACACAGCGAGGTGGCGCACGCCTGGATGGCTCGACGTTTGACCGGCTCGCCCGCGCGGTCGGCGCCAGCGGCTCGCGCCGCCGCGTCCTCGGGGTGCTGGCCGGGTTGGGCCTGGCCGGGGCGCTGGCCGGCCAGCACGCCGCCGCCGAGAAGCCCCACGAGCGCCTGCGCCGTCGCAAGCAATAGCACCGCCGCAAGCACCGGAACACCAAACGCCGCATCAACCCGGGCCAGAACCGCCACGGCCACGGTGGTAGCCTCGGGAGCAGCCAGTGCCTGGCAACCAGCGCCATCTGCGAGCAGGACAGCAACTGCTGCACCACCAACTGCTTCAACGACCACTGCGCCGACAAGGTGCTCCAGTGCAGCGCGGGCGGCAGCACCCCGCCCTGCCGCCCACCGGCCAGGGGCTGCGCCGGGGATCGGTGTTGCCGTCGGCCCATCTCCTGCAACGACGGCTGCTGCGAGGGCGACGCAAACCAGTGCCATGCGCAGGGCAACTGCCGCGCACCGAACTGCGACGGCAAGCACTGTGGCCCGGATGGCTGTGGCGCGGGGGAACCTGCGGCGCGTGCCCCTCTGGCCAGACCTGCAACCAGGCAAGCGGACAGTGCCAGGGCGAAATGGTCTGCAACGCGCAAAGCTGCCCAACCGGCTGCGGCGACACCGCTGGCCAGTGCCAGACCGGCCGCAGCCTCACCGTTTGCGGGACCGGCGGGGTGGCGTGTATCGCCTGCCTCAGCGCGCCGCCGAACGCCACCGCGACCTGCGCCAGCGGCACGTGCGGCTGCACCTGCGGCTTCCAGGCGTGCGTCAGCGCCTGCTGCCCCAGCAACCAGAATTGCGACACCGGGAACGTCTGCTGCACGTTTGTCGATAGCCCGTGTACCACCAACACGGAGTGCTGCGCCTACCCAGTCAACCAGTGCAAGACGGTCGGCAGCGACAGCTCGTGTTGCCGTCCCCAGGCCGAACCGTGCCTCCTCAGCACCGCCGACCGGTGCTGCTCCGGGACGTGCAGCAACGAGACCGATGCCTGCGCGTAACCGGCAGGACCCCCTCACCCCCTACGCCGCTCCCTGGGGTCTGGCTGGCAGCAGGAGGTCTGGGCGTCGAACGAGATCGTGCGCCAGGACGGCCCTCACCCCAACCCCTCTCCCGAAGGACTTGCGCGGGAGAGGGGCTTCCGGTCTCCGCCGCCAGATTCCGCATGGTGACGCCAGATTACTCAAGCTCATCGCCCTGTGACTCCGCTCTCCTTGCCCACAGGGAGCGGGGCTGGGGGCGAGGTGGAACAAGACGAGATCCTTCGCCCGCAGGCTCAGGATGACACCGTAGGGTGGATGATCCCCGCGAACGGGGTGGATGCGGGGTGGGGGTCCTGTGGCGTGGCCAGCCTCCACACCGCAGCGACAAGCGAGGTGTGGAGGGAATGTAGGGGAAGTGTGGCTGGGGGCAGCCCGGCGCGGCGCATATCGTGGACTGGCCGCCATCACTCGCGGCCTTGCACCGATGGCGAGGGCCGCCAGTGCGTACTGGCGGCCAGGCGCCCACAGCCGCCGCACCGCGCGGCCGTCAGGAGGCCCCATGGATCACGCGCGTTTCGATCACCTCACCCGGCGCCTGGGAGCCACCGCGACCCGGCGCACCAGCCTCGGCCTGGCGCTGGGCGTGGCCGGTGGCGCACTCGCCAGCCGCTTCACACCCGGCGTGCCCGACGCCGAGGGCAGGGGGAAGCGGCGGAAGAACACCCGGGGCAAGCACAAGAAAAAGAAGAAGACCCCGCCCGCCCAGCCGCCGGCCCCATGCCCCGGCGCCATGACCGACTGCGGGAGCGGCGTCTGTGTCCCGGACGGGGCGTGCTGCCCGTGGGAAAAGCCATGCGGTGAGGGCTGCATCCATGCCGAGAGCTGCTGCCCCTACACCGAGCGCACCTGCCCCAATGGTGGCTGTGTCGCGAAAGGTGGCTGTTGCCCCCACGAGCGACCTTGCATCAGTGGCGGTTGTGTCGCCCACGACGCCTGTTGCCCGATCGTCGAGGAGGCCTGCGGCGCCGAGTGCTGCACACTCGGCACGGCCTGCTCCGACGACGGGTGCTGCCCGGTGACCAGCACGAGCGATGTCTGCAGCGGCACATGCACCGACCTGACCACCAACGACAACTGCGGGGCATGCGGCAACGCGTGCGGCGCGTGCGAGACCTGCCGCAGCATCAACCGGCGCCACGTGTGCGCCGGGCCAGACCGCTCGGCCCCCGCCTGCGAGGACTGCCTCGAAGGCCAGGTGACGCCGGCGGTTTCCTGCGGCAACCATTGCTGCGCGATCGGGGCGGAGTGCTGCGGCGGTGGCTGCTGCGCCGCTGGCCGGTGCCGCGTCAACAACGGCCAGCCTTGCTGCCTGCGGGTCATCGACAACATCCAGGTCTGCCTGGTGATGTAGGCCGGGCCGGGTCCGCCCGTGGTGGGGTGGGCCCGGGTCACCAGCTTACGGTGCTCCGGGGCGCGGCAGCGGGCGGGGATGGCACACCACGTGCGCTATCGCACGCACCGGGCCGGGCGATGCCGGCCAGCCAGCGACCCTTTGCCCCGTCAGGAAAGTGCAGGAGCCCATGCCCAGCCAGCCTTCATCCGCCCGCGTCGTCGTCGTGACGGGCGCATCCAGCGGCGTCGGTCACGCCACCGCCGTCGCCTTCGCGCAGACGCGCGCGGCGGTAGTGCTGGCCGCCCGCAGCGCGGAGGCGCTGGAGGCCGTCGCCAGGGCCTGCCGCGCCGCCGGAGGTGCGGCGCTGGCGGTGCCCACCGATGTCTCGGATGCGGACCAGGTCGAGCAGCTCGCCGGCGCGGCCCTGGCGCAGTTCGGCCGCATCGACCTCTGGGTCAACAACGCCGGCGTGGCGGCGCTGGGGCGCTTCGAGGAGGTTCCGCTGCGCGACCACGCCCGGGTGATCCAGACCGACCTGCTGGGCACGATCTACGGCAGCTCGGTCGCGCTGCGGCACTTCCGGGCCCGGGGCGGCGGCACGCTCATCAACGTCGCGTCCGTCCTGGGCGAGATTCCCGCGCCGTACTACGCCTCCTACGTGGCGGCCAAGCATGGCATCGTGGGGCTGGGCGCGGCCCTCCGCCAGGAGCTGGCGGAGAACGACGCGCCGAACATCCATGTTTGCACCGTGCTGCCGATGGCGATGGAGACGCCGTTCTTTGCCCACGCCGCGAACTACACCGGGCACGAAGCCACGCCCATCCCGCCGGTGTACGACCCCCAGGTGGCGGTGGACGCGATCCTGCGCCTGGCCGAGGAGCCCGAGGCGGAGGTGGTCGCCGGCGGTGCGGGCAAGGTGGTGGCCGCCCTCCACGCCGTGGCGGCGGGCGTGACCGAGAAGTTCATGGGCGCCGAGACGCAGCAGGTGCAGATGGCAGCCGCGCCACCCGCGCCGGCTACCACCGGCAACCTGTACACGCCCTCGGCCAGGGTACCGGCGTAACTGGGTAGCCGGTCGGCACGCGGCACGCCGGGGTGCGCCCGGCGGAAGGAGCAATCTCATGACGGAACCGACATCGCTGGAAGTCCGCAACGGGGCGTGGGCGCATGTCCCGGCCAGCGCCGTGGACGACCGCCCCGCCGGGCAGCAGACGCGAGACCGCCTGCTGCGGGACCTGGCACTGGCGATCCACTACGACCGGATCATGCCCACGCAGGGCGAGCATGCGCCGGATCGCGCCGGGGACGAGGGGCCCTATGCGGCCCAGCGCGAAGGCGACGGCGCGCGAACCGCCGAGGTGCTGCGCGAAAGCCAGGCGCTGCTCGGGGAGCCGGCGACGGCGGAGCTCCTCGTCGCCGCTCGCCACCTTGCGGAGACCAGGCCGGGGCGGTAGTGGCCAGGCGCTCCCAGGGCAGGCGCGTGCCTCCGGCGCGGCCCAACCGGTGCCCAGGGCCGCCCCGCCGTGCCACGCGCCCGCTGCGAGCGTGTGGTGACCGGGCGCTCGCGCCCTGGTAGCGCGGCGCAGTGGCACGATCGCGGCCAGGTGTATTCTGCCAGCAGACCCCGCGCCGGAGCGGGTCTCCGTGCGCTGGCACGGCCCCCACCCAGCATCGCGAGGGAACCGACATGAACCGCTCCCGCTCTGCCTCCTCGTTCGGTGGTTCGTTGCTGCGCGGCAGCGCCCTGGCCCTGGCCTCGCTGGCCCTGCTCGTACCTGCCAGCACCGCGCAGACGCCGGTGAGCGAGGTCAGCCATGCCTCGCACCCGGCCCACATTCACGCCGGCTCGTGCGCCGAGCTTGGTGAGGTGGTGTACCCGCTGACGGATGTGGCCTTGCCGGAGGGCGAGATGATGGGCGCACCGGGCGGCCACCCGGTGGAGAGCAGCGACACGAACATCCCCGATGTGCCGCTGCAGACGATCCTGGACGGCCAGTACGCGGTGAATATCCACCTCAGCGCCGATGAGATCGGCACGTACATCGCCTGTGGCGACATCGGCGGCATGGTGAATGCGCGGGAGAATGGCGAGGGGCAGGAAGTCACCGTCGGCCTCACCGACCTGAACGAATCGGGCTACGTCGGGGTGGCCTGGCTGGGTGACGACGGCAAGGGCGGCACGAACGTCGGGATCAGCCTGATCAACCTGGATGAGATGCGCGGTCACGACATGGCGGCGATGGCGACGCCCGCCGCGTAGCAGGAACCTGTACCTCCAGCCCCACTCCCCAGGCAGGGAGCGGGGCTGGCAGGGGGAGGGAGAGGGGAATGGGCCGGGGTTGCTCGCGAGGAACCCTCACCCCCAACCCCTCTCCCTGTGCGCAGGGAGAGGGGCTGGGGGTGAGGGTCCTCCAGCCGCAGCCCAACCTCACCCCGGCCCCGCTCCCCCTGCCAGCCGCGAATCGGGAGCGGGGCTGGGGGAGGGCTTCCCGGCGCTGGGGGTGAGGGTTCCTCGCGGGGTGCGCAACTCCTTGCGGAGCTTTCCGCCTGGCGCGCCTGCGTTCACACCAGGCCTGCTCGATGCCCCTTGAGGCCGTTTGTCACCGGCCTCAGCCGTGGATCAGCGCGCACGCGCGCGGGTCGTTCCCGGCCGGGCAGTGGAAGCCTGGGTAGCACTCGACATCCTCGTGGCAGTATTCACCGAGGATGGGATCCCAGAGCCCTTGCGGGCACGCACCCCTTCCACAGCGGACTCCTCGCCGGTGCTGCCATCTTCTGGGCATGACCGTACGGCGGAATCGGGCGGAAGGCATCCGTAGAAATGCGTTGTTTTCGCGGCTGCGGCACGGCCGCCAGGCTACGCTGGGGCGATGCGCCCGGCTGGCTCGCCCCAGTCACCGGGGGAGCGGGGAGGTAGGCAGTGGCCAGGCCGGGCGGCGGCGCGCGGCCACACAAACGCCGCCAGCAGTGCACAACGCTGGCGGCGTTCGACGGTCGCCACGCGTGCGCACGCCAGCGACCTCCCTATTGTCGCCGGGTTTCGCGGCCTGTCAACAGCCTGGGCGACACCTGCGCCGGCGCGACCGCCCCTGGGCGCCTGGTCAGCCCAACAAAGACGCACACGAGGCGGGCAGAACCCGTCTCGTGTGCTGGGGGCGCGCAGGGGCATACCCGCAAGTGGGAGGAGGGAGCCCCCGCGCCTTCCGAGCCTACACCCCGAACCCGGCGCCCGCAGGAACCATCGTGCGGCGATCCTCTCACGATCGTGCCTGCCAGGCCGCTCAGCCGGTGGGCCGGGCGGTCTCCGCCATCCGCTCAGGTGGTCGTGCAGACAGCCCCCGGCCCGGTAAAGCTGCCGCCGCCGCCGCAGGTCTTTTCCGCGCCAAAGCTCGTGTTGTTGGTCACGTTGTTGGCGTCCGGCAAGGTGACACTGGTGTTCGGGATGGCGCGAATACCCCCGTTGCCGCCGGTGGCGGTGTTGCCTGTGATGCGGCTCAGCGCATCGAGCGTGAGCGAGGACCCGGCACCCTGCACATCGACCCCGCCGGCTGAGTTGCCGGTGTTGCCGATCACCAGGGTATCGGTCAGCGTCACCTGCGTGCCCGCGACGGCAATCGAGAACCCGCCACCAGGGGCATCGGTCACGTTCTGCGCGATGATGCAGCCGTTCAGGTCGACCCGGGAATCATAGATCTGCGCTCCCCGGCCATTCGCGCCAGTGCCCCCGGTGATCCGCAAGCCCTGGAGCGTCACGCCCTGGGCCGACGCGACAAGCACCACCGGCACATCGCTCTGCGCGGGCTTGAGGATGGTGCTCCTGACGTCGTTTTCCCCGGAGCCAGCGCCCACCAGCCGCAGCGCACGCGCGATCTGCACCGCGCCAGTCGGCCCGGCCTGTTCGAGATACGTGCCGGGGCAGACATGGATGGTGCTCAGGAGCGGCGTGGCATTGATAGCCGCCTGGACCGACGTGAAGGCGCAGGAGCCGCCCGGGCACACATCGCACGCGGCGCACTGGCCGCCGTCGCAGATTGCGCCACTCGCACACTGCGAGTGGCGCTCGCAGGCCACGCAGGTGGTGTTGGCGCAGACCGGCGTGGGGTTGGCGCAGGTGGATGGGCAGGCCACGGGCTGCTGGCAGTTGTTGGTGACGTTGCCGCAGCGCCCGGCGCAGGTCTGGGCGGTGGTTTGGGGCGTACACGTCTTGCGCTTGCGCTTGTGCTTGCGCTTGTGGCCACCGTGCCGGCGCTGGGCGGCAACCGGGGCCTTGCGCGCGCGGGCGGCGGCATCATCGGGGGCCAGCACGCCGGGCAAGCCGCCCAGGAGCGGCACGGTGGCCAGCAGCGCGAGCACCCGGCGGCGGGTATCCGCCGCTGCGAGCAGACGGATGAGTGAATCGAGATGCCGGGCATCCATGCCGCGTCCTTCCACGGGGGTGTGCTGGTGTCCCGGCACGGCGGGGGGTGCGAGACGGCGGCAGCATAGGCAACGTGCTGCACCGCGTCTATCCCTCGCCACACCGGCGCAAGACCTCCGCTACCTCCGCCTGGCCGCCGCGCCCGGCCTGCGGGGACGGCCGGGGGCTGCTGGCGGAGGCTTCGTCCCGCTTCCCGGGGCATTGCTTGCCCGCCGATACGCGGGAGCGGGGGAGGTATGGAGCCCCAGGCTGGGCTGCGGCCGGAGGACCCTCACCCCCAGCCCCTCTCCCTGTGCGCAGGGCGAGGGGAGCCGAGCGGCGCAGGCGAGGCCAGCATCTGGCGCGCGGAGGCCACAGCGGACACACATGGCCGCCAAACGAAAGCGCCTCTCCCTGCGCGCAGGGAGAGGGGTTGGGGTAGGGCTTATGCGCAAGTACGTGAAGACAAAAACGGGGCGCTGTTGGCAAGATAAGGGTGATGAACCGCCTTGC
>DAOUDE010000035.1:0-1532 GCA_034431475.1 Thermomicrobiales bacterium
GGGTCCCAACTCGCCTCACCGGTGCTGGCCCGCCGCATCGGCCTCATCCGGACGATGGTGTTCACGCACCTGCCCGCGAACGTGTTCCTCATCGCGGCGGCGCTCATGCCAACGGCGCCGCTGGCCGTGGCCTGCCTGCTGGTGCGAATGGCCCTCTCGCAGATGGATGTACCGGCGCGCCAGTCCTACGTGATGGCGGTCGTGCCGCCCGAGCGCCGGACAGCCGCGGCCAGCATCACGAACGTGCCGCGCAGCCTTGCTTCCGCCGTCTCGCCATTGCTCGCGGGGGCGATGCTCTCGGCAACGTCGTTCGGCTGGCCACTGGTATCCGGCGGCGGACTCAAAATCGTGTACGACCTGCTCCTGCTCCGCCAGTTCGGCGCCCTCCACCCGGAAGAGGAATCCTGAGCTTCGCCTGCCTCCACCGGGAAGGGAGCGGTGCGATAGAATGCAGGCTCTTCGAGCGTAGACTGAGGAGATTAAACTGTGCGCCTGGATCAACTCCTCAGCTTCAAGTGCGTGGCGGACGAACGGAGCTACACGCGCGCCGGAGAACGGCGCTTTCTCACCCAGCCGGCCATCTACGGGCAGATCAGGCAACTGGAGGCGGAGTGTGGAGCGAAGCTGTTCTATGTTTCCGGGAAGGAGGTGCTCCTGACCGCTGAGGGCCAGGATCTTTATAGTCTTGCCCAGCGAGTCGCCGCTGCCGACGAAGACTACCAGAAGCGCGTTAGCCAACGAGCCGAACAACGTGCTCATCATGTGCGCATCGGCGCCCTCTCCTATTTCGGCATCCTGTCAGATGCCACGGAGCGGCTCCGGATCGAGAGCCCGCTCATCTCCGTGGATTTCCACAGCCGCCGGCCGGCGGAGGCGATGGCCATGCTCCGTGCACGAGAAATCGACTTCGGGTGCTTCGGCCCGGCCTACCAGATGGAAGGCTTCGTCTTCGAGCAATGCGCTGTTAACCGGATTGCGGTGCTTGCGCCGGCGGGTCACAAGCTGAGTGGCAGGGAGATCGAGTTTGACGAACTTGCTGCATTTCCCGTTGTCGGATACGCCGGTGGCAGTGCCCGGATGGCGGTCGATGAGTGGTTGAGCCGGGAACCCGGGCGCTCGATTGACTACGCCGCCCAGACGGACAGCTCAATGGCTGCGAAGTCGCTCGCGTTGTCCCTCGGAACCCCCGCGTTCATCGTCCGCCAGGCCGCGGCGGACGACCTGGCAGCAGGGACACTGGTAGAGCTGAACGTGCGTGGCTTTGACGCCGCCTATCCGCTCTACCTCATTTACCTGGAAGAAGCGCAACTGGGTGCAGGGGCCGCTCACTATCTTGCCATTGCTCGAGAGCTATTCCGGATGGCCTCTCCTGCAACCAGTTTGTAGCCTCAACAAGATTTGTTGTGAGATCACAAGTTCACTTCGGTGGTGACGGTCGGTAGCATCCGGCTCGCCCCGATTCCTTTGCGAATCGAGTGCGAGGAGGTTGCACCATGAAGACTGACAACTACTGGCTCCGGCGCCAGGAAGCG
>DAOUDE010000036.1:0-5372 GCA_034431475.1 Thermomicrobiales bacterium
CCCGGCCCGCGCTGAGGGTCTTCAGCGCGGGCCATCGTGCAACCCGGTGTTAGCACCCCACCTGGCAGACGCCGGTCACGCCGGAGCCGTCGTCGCAGCAGAGCAGGCCCTCATTGCAGGGGTTGTTCTCTGCGCACTGGCAGCCTTCGTCGCCGCAAGCGCCTGCCGAGGCCCCCGGCTCGCTGCACTGGCCGGAACCGTTGCAGAAGCCCGCGCAGCAGGCCTCACAGCCGTTGCTCCAGGAACAGGTGTCCGGGCAGAGATCGCCGTCGGCCACGCAGATGCTGGCGGGCGGCGCGTCGCCGCAGGTGCCCGAGGCAGTGCAGAACCCGCTGCAGCACGAGTTGCAGCTCGCGCCATCCACGCAGTCATCCGTGCAGGCAGCGCCATCCGCCACGCAGAGGTTGCCCGGCGGCTCATCGCCGCAGACGCCACTGGAGTTGCAGAAACCAGTGCAGCAACTGTCGCAATTGTCACCCCAGTTGCAGGCCGCGTCGCAGCCATCGCCGCTGGCCACGCACTGGGAGACACAGGAGCCTTCGACCACGCAGACTCCCGGCCCACCGGGAATCGACTGCCCACTCTGGCAGCAGACGAGCCCCGCGTCACAGTTGCCCTGCACCCCGCCGTTGCAGCTACACCCCGCGCCGGTGCAGGCCGGCGGCGCGCAGTTGGCCTCCGTGGTGCAGGTGCCCGGCCCGCCCGGAACCGACTGCTCCTGGCAGCAGATCAAGCCCTCGTCGCAGGCGTTCAGGACGCCGCCGTTGCAGTCGCACCCTTCGCCCGTGCAAGGCGCGGGCGTGCAATCGGCCTGCGGGGTACAGGTGCCCTGGCCGCCCGGCGCGGCTTCGCCGTTCTGGCAGCAGACCAGGCCGTCGTCGCAGTTCCCCTGCACCCCGCCGTTGCAGGTGCAGCCCTGGCCGGTACACGCGACCGGCTCGCAGGCTGATTCCGCGAGGCAGGTGCCGGGGCCGCCCGGCGTCGAGGTGGTGGCGCAGCAGACCAGGCCGCTGTCGCACGGGGACTGCGTGCCCGTGGTGCAGGCGCAGCCGGAGCCGGTGCAGGGCTGGGGCTGGCAGTTCGCTTCCGTCTGGCAGGTGCCAGCGCCACCGGGGATCGATTGCCCTTCCTGGCAGCAGACGAGACCGCTGTCACATGCGCCCTGCACGCCGCCGTTGCAGTCGCACCCTTCGCTGGTGCACGCTGGTGGCTCATCACCGCACGTGCCGTTCGCCGCGCAGTAGCCGGAGCAGCAGGCCGGGCAGGCCGAGCCGGCAGTACAGGTATCGGGGCAGGCCGCGCCGTTGGCCGGGCACTCGTTCGGGTAGCACTCCGCCTGCGTGCGGCAGACGCCTGGCCCACCCATGAGGTCCGTCGTCGGGCAGCAGACCAGGTCGCCCTTGCAGGCGCGCTGCGTGCCCGTGGTGCAGACGCACCCGGCATCGCGGCACTCCGGCTCCGGCGTCGAGGTCGGCACGGGGGTAGGGGTGGGACTTCCCGGCGCCGCCGTTGGCAGCGCACCGTTGTTGCCGTTCGCGGGCGCCACGGTGGCGGCATTCTGCGCCTGGTTGGCGGCGCGCGCCGGGCAGGTATTGGTGAAGCCCTTCTGCGCCACGGCGTGGATGTAGGTGTCGCCGGAGGTCACTTCCTCGGGCGCCGGGAGCAGGTTCCCCAGGTTCTGGGAGATCCAGGTTGCCTCCTGCTTCGCGAAGGCCTCCAGCGCATCCTGCGAGTCGAAGACGGCCACGGTCGCGAAGTCGCCGTCTTCATCCTCCACCGTCAGGTAAGCCACGAAGCCCTGCGCCTTGCAGGCGGCGTCGGTGTACCCCTGCTGCAGGGCGCGCCGCACCTTCGCGGTCGGCTCAACCAGCGAGTAGCGCCGGATCATGGTGTAGAGCGGCTTGTCGGTGCTCTGCGCCGCGAGCAGCGCCTGTACCTGATCCTCCCGCGCCCCGGCCGCCGCCAGCACGCCAGCCCCCGCCGCGGCGCCCATGCGGCGCAGCGCGCCCCGCCGGGACAGCCGCCCAGCAAGCGATTTCGCCAGGCTATCGAACCGCTGTGCGTCCATGTGCCCTCCCTCTGCGCCGCCAGGTCCCTTCCAGGCAGGGCGGCGCGTCGCCGGTCAGCCCGGGGAAAAACCGGCTGCCGGGGTCTGTGTGCGGGGCTCAGAGCGGGTACCGGTAAGGATACGCTGCCCCGCTGTCACCACCGTCAACGCAATAGCAACGCCTGGCTTGTCCATAACGTGTTGCGCAGGAGACATGTGACGGTGCAGGCAATTGGCTGGCAGTCAATTACGGGGCAAATCCCCAGGGCTGGCGTATTGGCTGCCAGTCAACTCACGCTGCCAGGCCGTGCCTGCGTTGGCAACGGGGGGTTGCAGGCTGTGTCACGACAGGCACATCACCCCGATGGTCCCTCTTGTCAGGTGCCTGCGGGACACACCGTTTACTTCCCCCCTGGGCCCTCTTACTATGCAGGTGCAGAGTGACCGGAAACGTCAATCTCCGGACGCTTTGGCAGGATGCACGGGTAAAACAGGCTGGAGGAGCGCACGCAGTGGCCGAAACCGTCACCGAAGAGCACGGATCGGGCGGAGTGGCGCAGATGGCGCCGCCGCTGGGGCGGCTCTACCTGACCAGCGATCTGCGGGCGATGACCGGCCTGGCGCGCACGCACATGGATTTCTACCTGCGCGAGGGGATCATCCAGCCCTGCGCCCGCACCGGGAGCGGCATGCTGCTCTTCGATGAGGGCGAACTGGAGACCCTGCGCACCGTCCTGCGCTGGCGCGATGAGGGGGTGGGGATTCGTGAAATCCGCGACCGCCTCCGCCGCCCGGCCATCCATTAGGGCCATGTGCCGAACCGGTGTTATCCCGAGCTTGTCGAGGCATCTCGTCCGTCCAATCTGGAGAACGAGGTCCCTCGACAAGCTCGAGACGACACGACGTTTCGCACCGTGTGTCAATCAGTGAAAAGGAGTGCCCTTGCCAGAGAGACCGGTTCCCCGGCAACGACAAAGGCCAGCGCGCCAACGCCAGCCTTTCTCCCGGAGGATCGGTTGTGAACTCCCGGACCCAGGTTCCGGATTGTTGCCAGACCTGATGCGCTAAGCGGGCACTGAACGGACCGTCGCCAAACCGCCTGTTCGAGCCACCGAAGCGCCAGATCACTCGCCATTCGCCGCCATGTTCCCCGCCAAGGGAGGGTTGCTTGTACCCAGGCGACACTGCGATTCTATGCCCGTCCGTTCGGGCATGTCAATACACCATGTACCGGGGCACCCGGGCGTGACCTCACGCCGGAACGACCCGGAACAGGGCGCAGGGTCCGCTGCCGAACACCTGGCGGCGGTGCCGGAAGCCACGCGCGGCGGCGAGGACACGCGGCGGCGCGGCTGGTTCTGGCACTGGAACGCGCTGGTTACCCAGTACGCACCGCTCATCGGCCTGAAGGGCGTGGGGCTGCTCAATTCCTACACGGTCTGGACCGACCGGCGGGAGGAATCGCCGCACCGGGGCTACGCCTTCCCCTCGCAGCAGAGCGAGGCAGACTTCTACGGTGAGGACCGCGCCGAGCTGATTACCATCAACAAGATCCTGGTGGCGCTCGACCTGATCGAGATCCGCAAGGAGATGGTGCTGCGCACGGACCCGCAAGGCCGCCGCTGGAAGGTGCCGCATAACTTCTACCGGGTGAAGGATCACGGAGACGACTTCACCCTGGCCACCCCGCATGTGCTGCGGGTGGCCGAGCTGGCGGCCGCCGACCGCGCGGTCTACCGCTATGTGCGGCGCGTCTTCTCCCCGAAGTTCTCGCCTATCGACGGCGCAAATGTCTGGACGCAGATTCTGCCCGAGGTGCGGCGCACGCCGGTCTGGCAAGACCTGGCCGCCCGCGCCGAACAGGAGGAGACCCGCGCCTCCGCCCGCACGAAGGCGGGGCACGCCGCCCGCAAGAGTGGGGGAGCCACCTCCAGCAACGATCCCGACTTTTTTGTGCCCACCGGCCGTGACGAGGCGGCAACCTCGACCGTGGTCAATGACAGCACCGCTGTCACCATGCAGGAGAAAGCAGAAACCTCTGTTGCAAGCATCAACACTGGTTCGCGAGTGGATGTTGCCCCGGCCAACAGAGGTTCACGCGGCCAGCGGCGGAGCGATGTTGCAGCCACCAACAGCGGTGACCCAACCTCTGTTGCTCCGGCCAACACGACGTATGACGAATCACGTACAACTACGAAGAGAGCGAACACCGACGAAACGGGCGAGCGAACGAATCTGGCTCTGGAGCAGGTGCTGGAGCAAACGCTGTCGGTATCGTCGTCCGTAATGACAGGCGGTCCGGGCGAGCAGCCACCCCTGGACGCGGTGGCACAGATGGCCGCCCTGCGCGCCTTCGAGCAAGCAAACGACCGCGCGGCAACGCCAGCCGAGCGCAAGCTGCTGCGGGACCTGGCCGAGCGCCATGACGCGATTGCGGCGAGCACCGCCGCGCTGGCAGCGGCGGTGCCCGGCAGCGGCTGGGGCTGGCTGGAAGCGGCGGTCTGGGAAGCAGTGGAGGCCGGGAGCGCCTTCGTGGCCCCGCGCCGCCTGCGCGAGATCCTGCAGCGCTGGGAGCGGGATGGCTTCCCCGGCGCGAACGCGGCGGGAGTGGCGCGGCAGCCGGAGGCCCAGCCCGAGCCGGGAGCCGCCCCGGCGTGGTCGCCATCTCCGGCGCGCGAAGCCGAGCCCGCAGTGGCTGCGGAGCCGGTCAACTTCTCCATCGCGGAGGTGGGGCTCTCCAGCCGGCAGGTGTGGGCGGCGGTCCTCGATGAGGCGGCTCAGCGCGGCAGCGTAAGCCGGGCCGACCTGGAGACGTGGCTGCGGCCAGCCAGCCTGATTGGCCGGGAGGGGGAGACGCTGCTCATCGGCGCCCCGAACGCCGTCGCTCGCGACCGCATTGCCACCCGCCTGCTACCCGCCCTGCGCGAGGCCATCACCGCCACGCTCGGGGTGGACGTGGAGATTGCCGTGGTCAGCGGCAACGATTGGCCGCAGCAGCGCGCCGCCGGGGCGTAAGGGCGCCGGATGCCCGGGCGCTTCCGGCCAGCGGCAGCCACCAGCGTGACCCGGGTGGCGACGCAAGCCAGACGCCCCTTGCCTCATCCTCCACGGCTTGCCCCAGCCTTTGCGCGCTCCCCCAAGGCGACACCTGACAGGGGAAGGTAAACGCGTTACGGCGCTAGGTGACGCCGGAGGACCCTCACCCCCAGCCCCTCTCCCTGTGCGCAGGGCGAGGGGAGCCGATCGGCGCAGGCAGGGCCAGAAAGGACGTGCAGAGCGCGGAACTGGCCTCCGATGTCGCCGCCAAAAGCCCCTCGCCCTGTGC
>DAOUDE010000037.1:0-135464 GCA_034431475.1 Thermomicrobiales bacterium
GCCGTGGGTGGCAGAAGTGGCGTGACGCCGCCAGCAGCGGGTGGCAGGAGGGCGGCGGAGAGGACCTGGTCCAGGGAATCGACCTGGATCAACTCCATGCCGTCTCGTACGACGGCGGGGAGTTCGGCAAGGTCCTTGGCGTTGCGGCGGGGCAGGATGAAGGTCTTGATACCGCCCCGGTGCGCCGCCACGGTTTTCTCGCGCAGGCCGCCGATGGGAAGGACCTTGCCGCGCAGGGTGATCTCCCCGGTCATGGCGACATCCTTGCGCACCTGCCGCCCGGTGAGGGCCGAGATGAGCGCGGTCGCCATGGTGATGCCGGCGGAAGGGCCATCCTTGGGGATG
This sequence comes from Thermomicrobiales bacterium, assembly GCA_034431475.1. GTDB lineage: Bacteria > Chloroflexota > Chloroflexia > Thermomicrobiales > UBA6265 > JACCXM01. The sequence continues at coordinate 346 of DAOUDE010000037.1, forward strand.
GCGCCCGCTGGCACGTGGACGTGGATGTTGTTGCGGTCGAAGAAGTCCGCCGGCAGGCCGTAGTCCGTCGTGCGAGCGCGCGCATATGAGAGCGCCGCGCGCGCGGACTCCTGCATCACGTCGCCAAGTTGCCCGGTGAGGATGAGATCGCCCTTGCCGGGCATGATCAGCACCTCGATGCCGAGCAGGTCGCCGCCAACGCTGGTGACGGCCGCGCCGGTGGCAACGCCGACTTCGTCCTGTTCTTCGGCCAACCCATAGTCGAATTTCGGGACGCCGAGGTAGGTCTCGACATCGTCGGCGTCAACGGTGATGGATGCCGGCGGGTTATCCCCGGCCAGGATCTTGGCTACCTTGCGGCAGAGCGAGCCAATCTCGCGCTCGAGGTTGCGGACACCCGATTCCTCGGTGTACTCGCGGATCAGCTTGCGCAGCCCTTCGTCGGTGACCTCCAACTGGTCTGGCTCCAGGCCGTGGTTCTCGAGCGTCTTCGGCAGCAGGAACTGCCGCCCGATCGCCATCTTCTCGACCTCGGTGTAGCCGGAGACCTCGATGATTTCCATGCGGTCCCGCAGCGCGGCCGGAATCGGCTCCAGCAGATTGGCGGTGGTGATGAAGATCACCTTGGAGAGATCGAAGGGTACCTCCAGATAGTGATCGGAGAAGGTGGTGTTCTGCTCGGGGTCCAGCACCTCCAGCAGCGCCGACGAGGGGTCGCCCCGGAAGGTGTCCGAGCCAACCTTGTCGATCTCGTCCAGCACCAGCACCGGGTTGCGGCTCTTGGCGTCTTTCAGCGCCTTGATGACGCGGCCCGGCATGGCGCCGACGTAGGTGCGGCGGTGGCCGCGAATCTCGGCCTCGTCACGCACGCCGCCCAGCGACATGCGCACGTAGTTGCGGCCGATGGCTCGCGCGATGGAGCGGCCCAGGCTCGTTTTGCCGACCCCGGGAGGGCCGACGAAGCAGAGGATGGGGGCGCGCAGGCGGTCGCCTGCCAGCTTGCGCACGGCGATGAACTCGAGGATGCGCTCCTTGACCTTCTCCAGGCCATAGTGGTCCTCGCTGAGGACACGCGCGGCCTCGGCCAGGTCGAGCCGATCCTCCGTCTCAACCGACCAGGGGAGGTCGATCAGCCAGTCCAGATAGCCGCGAATGACGCCGATCTCCGGGGAGAAGGGGTGCTGCTGCTCCAGCCGCTCCACCTGCACCAGGGCCTTCTGGCGCACTTCCTCCGGCATGCCGGCGGCCTCGATCTTGTCGCGCAGCTCGTTGGCGACGGCCGCTTCTGTCCCGGCCTCGCCCAGCTCCTTCTGGATCGCGCGCAACTGCTCGCGCAGGTAGTACTCGCGCTGCTGCTTGTCCATCCCGGCCTGCGCCTCGGTCTGGATCTGCTGGCGCAGGTTCATGACATCGAGCCGCTTCTGGATGAGGATGCTCAGGCGGTGCAGGCGCTCCGTCGGGTCCAGGATCTCCAGCAGTTCCTGCCGCTGGTCCGACGTGAATTCCGGGGAGAACGCGATGAGGTCGGAGAGCCAACCCGGCTCCTCGACGCCACGCACCATGGTCAGCACTTCTTCCGGCACGTTGGGAAGCATGCTGATGTAGCTCTCCACCTGCTCCATGACGGCGGTCATGGCCGCTTCGGCGGCGGTGGTGGAATCGACCGGGTCATCGTGGCGGGTGACCCGCGCCACGAGGTACGGCTCCTGCTGCACCAGCTCGGTCACGATGCCACGGGCAACGCCCTGCAGCACGACGTGGCGGCTGCCGCTCGGCCGGAACTGGGCGATTTCGGCGATGACGCCGACGCCGCACAGTTCGTACTCCTGCGGCGCTGGCTCGGGATCGGGGATCCACTGCGGCTCGTCGTCCAGGTTGGAGTGGGCCGCTGCCTCGATGATGGCGTCCGCCAGGAGGGCGCGCAGCTCACCGTCTTCGTCCAGGGAGCCCGCTTCCGGCGGCACCGGGCGCTCGGTCAGCACGAGGACATGGCGGCTTTCGCCACGCGTCGCCCGCTCAACCACGCGCGCCGCTTCTTCATCTTCAATGGGAAAGGGAATCGACATGTGGGGAAGCAGAATCGTTTCCGCCACCACGAGTACCGGCAGCATCACCTGCGGTGGCTTGCGCACGGTCTTGCGGCTGCGCGACCTGCGCGCGGTGCTCGGCTTGACCGGTGCAGCCTGCTCTGGTACGGCCTGTTCCGGTATGGCTTCCGCTTCCGGAGCAGTTCCATCAGATGTACGAGATGACATGTAACAATCTTTCCAGTGTCCAGCCTGACGCGGTGTTACCGCGCCAGTTGGGGAGGGTTTCTCGGGCGTTTCAACGAGGGCGATATGCCGCGCCGGAGAAACCGCGAACAGGCGGAATGCAGGGCGGCGACAACTGACTATTCTACCCGTTATCAGGATTTCCGGGTAGGGTTTGTACGACAGCAGGCCAGTCAGACCGCGACATTCCTGGTCGCGCTGGCCTGGGTAGAGAGTGAGGATGACATGAGCGCTGATCCGAGCCCCGCCAGCGACACGCTCGAACCTTCCCGGCAAATGTGGGCATCCCGCGTCGCGACCTTTGCCCGGGAGGGCGCGCAGTACACCCGCTCCTACGCGGCGGCCCTGGTTGACCTCGTTGCGCCCTCGCCGGGTGCGCACGTCCTGGATATCGCGACCGGCACAGGCGTAGTGGCGGTCGCCGCGGCGCGGCGCGTCGGCCCCACCGGCACGGTGGTCGCCACCGATTTCGTGGCCGAGTGGGCGCCCTACGTGGCGGAAACGGCGGCCGAGGCGGGGGTAGCGAATGTGACCTTCGAGGTCATGTCCGCCGAGGCGCTGGCGCTGCCAGATGAGGCGTTCGACGCGGTGTTCTGCCAGTTTGGCCTGATGTTCGTGCCAGACAAGCTGTTGGCGCTGCGTGAGATGCTCCGCGTGCTCAAACCCGGTGGCACGCTGGGGCTGGCTGTGTGGAGCGTGGCCGAGCGCGTCGGCCTGTTCACGGTGGCCGGCATGATTGGGGCGGCGCTGCCGCCAACGCCCGGCCCGCCGCCACCGTCGCCGCTGAGCCTGGGCGAGCCGGGCCTGATCGAGCGGCTGGTGACGGCGGCGGGCTTCCGCGAGGTCGCCTTGCAGCCGTTCACGCACTCGTACGACGTGCCCAGCGCGGAAGCAGAGTGGGAGCGCTGGACGGCCGACGCCACCAACCCGCTCACCGCGCGGCTGGTTGAACTGCCGGCAGCCGAGCGCGACGCCCTGCGCGAGCGAGTACTGGCGGTGCTGGAAACACGGCGGGTGGGCGACGTGATCCGCATCTCCAGCGAGGCGCTCTTCGTGACCGCCCGACGGTGACGGGGCGGTACGAGAGCCTCGCCCTCGTGCCCGTGCCGCCTGATCGTTGACTGGTTGAAGAAACGACGGGGAGAGCCCGCTGCGACCGCATCGTAGCGGGTTCTCCCGGTGCCTGCGAAACCGTGTGCGAAGATGGCTGCCGGGACAGGGCACAGGGTGGTCCGTGGTCAGGAGGCAATGGTTGGACGGCTTCGTGCTGATCAAGGAGATGAAGTACACCAGCTAGCAGGTAGGGCGGGCGGCGGCTGCGCAGCCGCCGCCCGCCGCGCTCATCGACCGAGTTCGCCGGGCCGTCCGCACGGGGGGACACCCGCCCCGGAACGCCCGCGAGAGGTGTGCCAGCCATCGCTGCGTAGATGGTGAGACGATTCATCCACTCCGTGTTCGTGTTGCTCGGTTTGGTGATCATCGTCTTTTTCGTGACCCACTCCCTGGGAGATCCCGCGCGCCTGATGCTGCGGCCGGAGGCGACGGAGGAACAGGTGCAGGCGATGCGCGACTCGCTCGGCCTGAACGACCCGCTGCCCGTGCAGTTCAGCCGCTACATGGGGAACGTGGCGCGGGGCGACTTTGGGGTCTCCATCTGGCAGCGTGTGCCCGCCTTGCCCGTGGTGCTGGAACGCATCCCGGCAACGCTCTATCTCGCTGGCGTCACACTCCTCCTGGCGCTGCCGCTGGCGGTGATACTCGGCATCATTTCGGCGCTCTGGCCACGCTCCATTGCTGACCGGGTGGTCACGCTGGTCTCCCTGACCGGCGTCTCCACGGCCGACTTCTGGCTCGGCCTGATGTTGATCCTGGTCTTTGCGGTACGGCTGATGTGGTTGCCGACCTCGGGGTTCGGCGGCGCGCAGTACGTCATTCTGCCGGCGCTGGCCCTCGCCTTTCGCCCACTGGGGCGGGTCAGCCAGGTGGTGCGTAGCTCGATGCTGGACGAGTTGAGCAAGACCTACGTCACCACGGCGCGGGCCAAGGGCCTGCGCGAGCAGAGCGTCGTCCTGTTCCACACGTTGAAGAACGCCGCGATTCCCATTATCACGCTCTCGGGCGATGAAGCTGCCGCCCTGCTCAACGGCGCGGTCGTCATCGAGACGCTCTTCGGGTAGCCAGGAGTGGGCGTGCTGCTGATCCAGGCGATCAATCGCCGGGATTTACCCGTGATCGAGGCGGCGGTCATCACCATCGCCATCATGATCGTGACCGTCAACCTGGTCGTTGACCTGATTTACGCCCGTATCGACCCCAGGATTCACTACTGATGCCCGGGGTAGCCAACGCCGCTGCCCCTCGCTCGGCGGTGATGATGCCATCGGCGCTGACGACGGGGCAGCCGAGCAAGGGGCGTATCTACCTGCGGGCGCTGGCCCGGGACCCGTTCGCGCTCGCGGCGGCGATCTTCATGGTGGTCCTCGTCCTGGCGGCTATCTTCGCGCCGTGGGTCGCGCCGTACGACCCCGAGCGTGGCGGCCTGATGCTCCGGAACAAGCCGCCGCTGACGCCTGCTGTCGATGGCGGGATACCCTACCTGCTGGGCACGGACCCGCTTGGCCGTGATGAACTCACGCGGCTCATCTACGGGGCGCGCATCTCCCTCGCCGTCGGTTTCCTCAGCGTGCTCGTGTCGGGCACGATCGGCGTGACGCTCGGCCTCATCGCGGGCTACTACCGGGGCGCTACCGACGATCTGATCATGCGGATCGTGGACTTGCAGATGGGCTTCCCGTCGCTGCTGATGGCGCTGCTGGTGTTGTACGTGCTGGGCGGGGGAGTCTGGAAGGTGATCCTGGTCCTGGCCGTAACGCGCTGGATGGTCTACGCCCGGGTCACCCGCAGTTTCGTCCTCTCGCAGCGCGAGAGCGTGTTCGTGGAGGCGGCGAAGGCGACGGGGTGTACCGACTGGCGGATCATGCTCCGCCACATCATCCCGAACCTCAGCTCCCCCTGCTGGTGCTGGCGACGCTGGAAGTGGCGACCGCCATTCTCACCGAGGCGTCGCTCAGCTTTCTGGGGCTCGGCATCCAGCCGCCGCAGTCGTCGTGGGGGCTGATGTTGGCCGAGGGGCGCAGCTACGTGACCACCGCCTGGTGGCTGGTGACGTTCCCGGGGCTGGCCATCCTGCTCACCGCCCTGTCGCTCAACGTGCTGGCCGGCTGGGGGCGCGCGATTACGGACCCGGTGACACGGGGCTACTACCTGCGGCCGAGAAAGGCTTCCTGACACGACGGCGGTAGCCAGCTCAGCCGATCTGCCGGCGGGGCGCTTCCCTGGCCGGGCCTACCAGGTACCACCAGAGCCCCGCGGCCGCAACCAGGCCAATCGCGCCGAAGATGAACCAGGGGAGGGCAGGCAGGTGCAGGCGGTCGCCGACGTCGTAGAGCGCGCCGCCCGCGAAGTTCCCCAGGCCGCCGCCAAACGCGACCGCCAGGGACGCCACGCCGAAGTAGGACCCCAGCGCGACCGGGTTCGCCAGGCTGGCCACCACGGTTTGCTCGATGGGTCGCACCAGCACGACGCCAATCGAGTAGACGAAGACCGCCACCAGCAAGCTGATCGTCTCCCGCGAGAGGCCGATCATGAACAGGCCCAGCGCCGTGATCAGCACACCCGCGACCAACGATGCGCGCGCGCCGAGCCGGCGCTCGGCCAGGCGCGGTATGGGGTAGCCCAGCACCACGGCAACGAGGGAATTCACCGCGTAGACCCAGGCTACGGCGCCGGTATTGCCAGCCACGGCGACGGCCACCAACGGCAAGGTGATGGAGAACTGCGCGCTCATAAACTGCTGCCCGCTGGAGAAGGTGAGATACCGCAGAAAGTAGCGGTCATGGAAGGCCAGGCTGAGTCCACGAAACGCGCCGCCCTCCTCGGCCACTTTCACCGCGGGGAGCCAGACCACGATGAGGATGAGCAGGATGATGTACGAGCTGGCGGCCGCCAGCGCCACATAGCGGAAATCGAACCCGAGGAGCAGTGCGCCGACCTGGGTGCCGAAGGTGATGCCCAGGCCGCCCATCACGCCGGTCTTGGCGTAGTAGGCCGCCCGCTCGTCTTCGCGGGCGAGGGCGGCGATGGCGGCCGCGCGTGGGGATTCGAAGAGCGCGCCGCCGACGGCCGAAATGATGGCGGTGGTCATCAGGATCGGGTAGGTCGCCGCGAAGGCCATCCCGGCGAAGCCGGCGGTGCGCACGGCCATGCCCAGCACGATGAGCGGCTTCGCGCCATAGCGGTCCGCCAGCGCGCCGCTGAAGGGCGTCAGGCCCTGCTGCAGGAACTGCCGGGCAGCCAGCACCAGGCCGATGGACGCGGCAGACCACCCGAGTTGATCCACGTAGTGAACCGAGATCATGGGGATGACGAGGAAGAATCCGCCCCAGGCGAAGAAGGTGGAGATGAGCAGCACGAGCAGGCCGCGTTTCGCAGCGGCATCGCTCAGGCGATAGGAGGGTGTGGCCGGGGCATCAGCCACGCGTGGTGGCGCCCCGCGTATCCCGTGTGGCCGCCTCCTCGGCTGCGCGGCGGGCGAGGGAGCGCCAGGCGTACCAACCGGCCACGCCCATGAGGATGGCGAGGGTGGTCACGCTCAGGATGACTGCCGCCAGGCGCAGGTAGAAGGGCGTGCGCGACTCGCGGCCGAAATCGCCGTGCTGCATGCGAATGGCAATGCCCAGGCCCTCGGCAGACCACTCCGCGCTCTCGTCGATCCTCTTCATGACTCCCCCTGCCGCTGTGGGGCATTGGCCAGCGGGGCGCCAGCACCGTTGAGACGCGGGGTCCAGCCGTTAACCGTCTCCATGGCCAGGCGCAGCATGAGCGTGAGCCGCTCGGCGTCCAGCGGCGCCGGGTCACGGCCCAGCGGGCGCTGCTCGGGTGGCAGCGCGGCCACGCGGAGCACGCCGGAAAGGTCGACCCCGCCTGCCTCGGGCGCGGAGGCGATCACCGAGCGGCGGAAGCCGGGATCACCCCAGGTCAGGATGAGCGACGAGCCGGCCTGCCCGCGCTGGAGCGCGGCTTCAACCGGTGTGGGCCAGCCGCTGGCAACGCGCGAGGCGGCCTCGTGCAGGGTGCGTTCGGTGGCGGTCGCCTCACTGAGCGGCATCTGGCGGCCAGCACCGGCGCGCCGTGCGGGCGCGGATTCGCCGGTGAGCTTCGCGATGCGTGCGCGAATGCCGGGATTGCCCCAGGCGTAGGCGAGCAGGCCCAGGATGGCGACATGCACGACCAGGATGATGGCGCTCAGCAGGGGCACGCTGAAGTCGTACATCTGCATCCAGTCGCCGTTGATGCCACTGGCGAAGTCGAGCAGGGGATAGAGCACCAGGGCGTTGAGGAGCGAGATCCAGGTGAACTGGATCAGCAACTCGTTGACGGCGGCGCGCATGGGCGGCTTCCTGAGGAAGACCAGCCCAACGGCAAGGGCAGCCAGCACGATGTTCACGATGGTGCCGGCGGACGCAATGATGACCTGCTGCGCGTTCGTGAACTCGCCGGGGTCGAACTCGACGTAGCCCGCGAAGCCGAAGAAGCCCCAGCCCAGGACGTGGCCGCCGAAGAGCCAGATGGCGATGGCGTGCCCCAGCTCGTGCAGCGCGACCGAGATGGGGATGAGGACGAAGAACGCGGCCTGATCGACGAGATGCCGGTCTTCCGGGGTGAAGTTCGTGTCGAACGTGCCCCGGAAGTTGCGGATCAACTGGTAGACGACCCGCGCTCCAATCAGGAGGTAGAAGACACTGATGAGTGCGAACGGACCGAGCGGCATGCGGTGGCTCCGGTGAGATCATCGCCTAGAGCGGGAAGTCTGGCACAGCCGGCGGCAGAGTACCCGGTGTGGGTGACGTGAGGGTGACGCTGTGCGAGGTTGCTGACTACCTGTGCGTGTCATCTCAGCCCGCCCGGTCACCGCCTGCCGCTCGATTTCAGGTGTCATCTCGAGCGGAGTCGAGAGATCTCGGCGTCTCAGGCCAGCTCATAAAAAGGTTGCCGCGAACTTTGAGTGCAGGCATCGGTCCTTGGGGGTAGGGCAGGCCGAGATTCCTCGACTCCGCTCGGGATGACACGCGTGGGTGGGGCGGTGACCGGCTGGGCCTGGGGCCTCTGCAGGTTCGAGGATGGGCCGAGATCCTTCGCCTGCGGGCTCAGGTTGGCGCCTCAGCGTGGATGACATCGCGAGCCTTGGAGGCAGGAAAGGTGAGCCTGCAACCGCACGCGCGATGACATGCGGTGGTAAATGACACCGTGAGGCCGAACTCAGGTGACGGCCGGTTCCGGCAGGTTGCGTTCGGCGCGGGCCAGTTGCCGCGAGATGAGGACGGCGACGGCCGCCACGACAGCACCGCCGATGGCGATGGCGATGGCCACACCCCAGTTCTGGCTGAATGCACCGGCGAGCGCATCGCCGATGGGCGTGCCACCGGCAAAGACGGTCAGGTAGATACTCATGACGCGGCCGCGCATGGCGTCCGGGGTGTTGGTCTGGACGGTGGTGTTGGCCTGGGTCATGGTGGAGGTCATGGTGAAGCCAACGCCGACCATGAGCGCCATGGCTACGAGGGGCGGCGCCTGGAACTTCGCCGCTGCCGCCAGGGCGATCTCCAGCAAGCCGAAGGCCAGGGCGGTGGTGACCAGCATGCGTGGGGATGGCCGGCGGCCCGTGAACGCCAGCAGCAACGCGCCGGTGAGCGAGCCAACTCCGAGCGAGGACATCAGCAGGCCGAACCCGCCCGCGCCAATTTGGAAGGCGTCCTTGGCCAGCAGTGGCGCCCAGACATTGAAGTTCATGCCGAAAAGCGCCATGAGCCCGGCCAGGACGATGGGGAGTAATACCGCCCGGGTCTGCAAAGAGTAGGCGAGGCCTTCGCGCAGGCGCTCGACCGGGGATCCCGTGCTGACGTTGCGCGGCAGGCCCATGGCGCGCATGAGGAGCAGGCCGATGATGACCGGAATATAGGAGAGCGAGTTCAGGACAAAGCAGATACCAGGACCATAGTTACTGAGCAGCAAACCGGCTAACGCCGGACCAACGATGCGGCTGGTGTTGAAGAGCGCCGAGTTGAGCGCAATGCCATTCATGAGGTCATCTTGCCCAACGAGATCGACCACGAACGCCTGGCGGGCGGGCATGTCGAAGGCGGAGAAGATGCCGAGGCCGAGGGCCGCCGCGTAGATCTGCCAGAGCTGAAGCTCGCCCCGTTCGAGCTGGATCGCCAGCAAGGCCGTGATGATGGCGAAGCAAATCTGCGTGCAGATCAGCAAGTACCGCTTGGGGACGCGGTCCACAAAGACGCCGGCAGGCAGGCCCAGCAGCAGCGTGGGGCCGAACTGGAAGACGCCGACCAGGCCGAGCGCCGCCGGCGAATTCGTGAGCGAGAGCACCAGCCAGCTCTGGGCCAGGGTCTGCATCCAGGTGCCGGTCAGGGAGAAGAGTTGCGTGGTAAAGAAAATGCGGTAATCGCGGTGGCCGAGAGAGCGCAGCCCGTGTGGCAGGCGCTTTGAACGCGCAGGCGATTCCGGGGAGTCATCTACGCGGGAGGTGGGGTTTGGCATCTCTGGCGCGCCGGTGGCCGTTCGCTGCATCAACCGCATTCTGGTGACCGCTGCATGTTCTGTGCCTGACATGTTCGTGGTGCTAATGGTTACTGAGATATGCTACTTCACCCGGTCGAGCCGCCTGGCTGCAGCAGGGAGATCACCGCGATCACCGCGGCGCGTGCGGTGTGCATCGCGGGCGCGTGCCAGTGCATCGGCGGCGCGTGTGGGGCGAACGACGCGACGTGCTGCCCGGCCGGGTCGCCCGGAGGAGCTTGCCGCTGCACGGCTGGTGGGCCATGCAAGGAGTTGCACGGTCCTGCACGTGGAGAAAGGATTTCGGTAGTATTCCCGGCGCATATCCCATGCGCGAGCGTAACGTGTCGATCTCGCTGCTCCAGTCGGGATGCTCCACCGGGTCAGCGAAGTGTCGGCGTACCGTCTCCGCCGGGACGTGCAAGCAGCCGCGATGCAGTGGCTGTCACCTCGCGGAGCCACCGTCGGCCCGCACGCTGTTCGAGGAGGAAGAGCGCCGTGCTTCATCATCGCCTGTCCCGCCGCTCCACGTTCAAGCTCTCCGCCGCTGCCGCTGGCCTGGTCGTGGCCAGCCGCTACGGGACGGTGGCTGCCGCGCCGCCGCCGCTGGAGAAGAAGGACACCTACACTGTGGGCTTCGCGCAGGTCGGCAGCAACAACCCCTGGCGGCTGGGCGAATCCAAGAGCATGCAGGATGAGGCCAAGCGCCTCGGGTACACGCTGATCGAGACGAACGCGAACGAGGACACGGCGAAGCAGATTGCCGATCTTGATTCACTGATCGCGCAGGGCGTCGATATCCTCATCTTCCCGCCGCGCGAGTCACAGGCGCTGGCGCCGAGCGTGATGAAGGCCAAGGCGGCCGGTATCCCGGTCATCCTCATCGACCGCGATGTGGATCACAGCATTGCCAAGCCGGGCGAGGATTACGTGACCTTCATCGGGTCTGACTTCGTGGACCAGGGGCGCCGCGCGGCCGAGTGGTTGGCCGAGGCCACGGGCGGCGAGGCGAAGATCATCCAGCTCGAAGGCACGACGGGCTCCGACCCGGCCATCGACCGCAAGAAGGGGTTCGAGGACTATCTGGCGGGCAGCTTCCGGGGGACGCCGACGCCGAACGGCGCCTTCCCGGGGATGGAGATCATTGCCTCGCAGACGGCGGACTTCCAGCGTGATCCGGGCCGTGAGGTGATGCAGACCCTGCTCGCCGCTCACCCGGACGTAACGGCCGTTTACGCGCACAACGACGAGATGGCCATCGGCGCCATTGCGGCGCTGCAGGAGGCCGGGCGCAAGCCGGGCGAGGATGTCATCGTCGTCTCCATCGACGGCGAGAATGCGGCGATGGACGCCATTCTCGACGGTACCCTCGGCGCGTCGGTGGAATCGAGCCCGTTCTTCGGGCCGATTGCCTTCGAGACGATGCAGAAGTACATCGACGGCGAGGATATCCCCGACTGGGTAAAGGTCGAGGACCGTTTCTTCGACAAGGACAATGCGGCCGAGTTCCAGGGCAAGCAGTTCTAGCAGAGTTGGCTCCTGCGCCGGGTCGGGAGATTTCCCGGCCCGGCGCAGGGCGTCTGAGGAGTGCTCCTGTTGACTGAGGCTGCCGCTCCCACGCTGGTGATGGCGGGGATTTCCAAGGCGTTCCTGGGCGTCGTGGCGCTGGACAGCGCGGCGTTGCAGGTGATGCCCGGCGAAGTCCACGCCGTGATCGGCCAGAACGGGGCGGGCAAGAGCACGCTGATGAAGATCCTGAACGGCGTCTACCGCCGTGATGCGGGCTCGGTCCTGCTGCAGGGTGAACCGGTCAATTTTCACAGCCCGCAGGCCGCCCAGGCCGCCGGAGTCAGCACGATCTACCAGGAAATCAATCTCGTGCCCTACCGCAGCGTGGCCGAGAACATCTTCATGGGCCGCGAGCCGACGCGCTGGGGCCTGCTCGATACCGCGCGCATGAACCGGGAGGCGAGCGAGATCCTGGCGCGGCTGGGCGTGCAGGTGGATGTGCGGCAGCCGCTGAGCACGCTCAATATCGCGCTGCAGCAGATGGTGGCGATTGCCCGCGCCATCTCCACCAACGCGCGGATCGTGATCATGGATGAGCCGACTTCCTCACTGGATGAGCAGGAAGTCGCGGTCCTGTTCGATGTCATTCGCGGCCTGAAGCGGGACGGCATCTCCGTCATCTACATCAGTCACCGGCTCGATGAGTTGTTCGAGATCTGCGACACCGTGACGGTGATGCGGGATGGCCGCACCATCGAGACGCGCCCGATGGCGGGCGCCACCCGTGTGGAACTGGTGGCGCGGATGCTGGGTAAGGAGATCGGGGAGGTGCGCCGCAGTGGCGCGACCGGGTTCCAGGAGCGGGCGCAGCCGGTGATGGGGGAGACGCTGCTGGACGCGCGCGATCTGACGAACGCCGACCTGCACGGCGCGGATGTCATGGTGCACGCCGGGGAGATTGTGGGGCTGGCCGGGTTGCTTGGCTCGGGCCGCAGCGAACTGGCGCGCGCCATCTTCGGCGCGGATGCGGTCGATGGCGCGCTGGTGGTGAAAGGCGTGCGCGTGCGCTGGGATTCCCCGCGCGATGCCATCCGGGCCGGGCTGGGGTTCTGCGCGGAGGACCGCAAGGCGGACGGCATCATCCCCTATTTGTCGGTGCGCGAGAACCTGACGCTGGCGGCGCTGCCGGTGCTCTCGCGGGCGGGGGTGGTGGACATCGGCGAGCAGCGCGCGATCGTTGAGCGGTTCATCGAGCGGCTGGGGATCAAGACTTCTGGGCCGGAACAGCCGATCCGCGAGCTTTCGGGTGGCAACCAGCAGAAGGTGTTGCTGGCCCGCTGGCTCTGCCTCAACCCGGACCTGCTGCTGCTGGATGAGCCGACGCGCGGCATTGATGTCGGGGCGAAGGCGGAGATCCAGCGCCTGATCGATGAGCTCTCGGCGGACGGGCTGGGGGTGCTGTTGATCTCCTCCGAGCTGGAGGAGATCAGCGAGGGCGCAGACCGGGTGGTGGTGCTGCGCGAAGGGCACACCGTCGCCGAGTTCAGCCACGCGGAGGCCAGCCAGGATGCGCTGGTGCACGCCATGGCCCAAGCCCCGGCCGGGGCGCTGGCTGCGGCCGGCGTAGGCGCGTAGGGGTGGCCGCCGCTCCGCCCGCTGTGCCGGGCGCCGCGCCCGGGTTCCGCAGTGCCTTCGCCCTGCCCGACCGCGTGCGCACGTTCAGCGCCCTCATCGCGCTCGCGCTGATCGTGCTCTACAACATCGTCTTCACCACGAATTTCCTGACCCTGAACACGTTCAACGCCAACCTGACGCAGGTCGCCACCATCGTTATCGTCGGCGTGGGCATGACGTTCGTCATCGCCACCGGCGGGGTCGATCTTTCGGTGGGGTCGTTGATGGCCATTGCCGGCACGATTGCGCCGTTCTTCCTGCTGGACGCCAACCAGTTCGGGCCGCCCTGGGTGGGGCTGGCGCTGGCGATTCTTGTGCCGCTCATCGTGACGACGCTCTGCGGGTTGTTCAACGGCACGCTGATCACGGCGGTTGGCCTGCAACCGATCATCGCGACGCTGGTGCTCTTCCTGGGTGGGCGTGGGATCGCCCAACTCCTGGTCAACGGCGAGCTGCGGGAATTCCGGAACCTGGGTTCGCCCCTGGTGCCGAGCTTCGAGTTCATCGGCCTGGGGCAGGTGGCGGGTGTGCGCTTCCAGATCATCATCATGGCGGCAGTCGTGATCGTGGCGGCGTGGGCATTGCGCGCCACCACCTTTGGCCGTTACGTGCTGGCCACCGGCGGCAACCCCTCGGCGGCGAGGCTGGCCGGGGTGCCGGTGCGGCGCGTGCTAGTGTCGGTGTACTGCATCAGCGGCCTGCTGGCGGGGCTGGCGGGCCTGATCGTCGTGGCGATCAACAAGTCGGCCGATCCTCATCGCGTTGGTGAGTACATGGAGCTGGATGCGATTGCCGCGGTGGCCGTGGGAGGCACGCCGCTCTCGGGCGGGCGGGCGACGATCCTGGGTACGTTGATCGGCGCGTTGATCATCCAGTTGCTGCGCTTCACGTTGATCGCCCACAACATCCAGGATGGCATCACGCGGATGGTAATTGCCGTGGCCATCGTGATCGCGGTGCTGGCCCAGCGCCAGCGCGCGTCCTGACAGACAAGGAGCGGCCGGTGGCGAGCGTTTTCACCACGAATGCGGCCACGCCGCGCAGCCTGACCCGGGAGCGCGCGATCAGCGCCCTGCAGCGGCAGGGGGCGCTGATCGCGCTGATCGTGTTGGCCCTCTTTGGAATCATCCGCTACGGCCCGAAGTTCTTCAGCGTCTACAACATTTTCGACGCCTTCCTGAACAACAACACGTATTACGCGCTGATCGCGTTGGGCATGACGTTCGTGATCATCACGGCGGGCATCGATCTTTCGGTGGGGTCGGTGGCGGTGCTGGCCGCCGTGACTGCCGCGCGCCTCAGCAGCTTTGGCCTGGCGCCAGCCCTGGCGGGTGCGGTGCTGATCGGGCTGGCAATTGGGCTGATCAACGGCGGGCTCATCGCCCGCTACGCGCTGCAACCCTTCGTGGTGACGCTGGCCATGCTGCTCTTCGCGCGGGGCGCGGCGCTGACGCTGTCGGACAACGCACCGGTAATGGTCGATTTCGCGGCCGGCTTCACCGCACTTGGCAGCATTCACCTGGGTCCCGTGCCATTGCCGGTGGTTATTACCGCCGTGCTCTATGCCCTCTGCGCGTTGCTGCTGAACCGCACGCGTTTCGGCCGGCATGTGCTGGCCATCGGCGGCAACGAGGAGGCGGCGCGGCTGGCCGGGATTCCGGTTGGGCGCACGTTGCTGCTGGTGTATGCCATGAGCGGCGCGCTGGCGGGGTTGGCGGGGGTCTTCCTGGCGGCGCTCTCGTTTTCGGGCTCACCAACCGGCGCGATTGGCTGGGAACTTTCCGCCATCGCGGCGGTGGTCGTGGGCGGCACGCTGCTCACCGGCGGCGTGGGCTCGGTCGGCAGCACCCTGATCGGTGTCCTGCTGCTCGGCCTGATCTTCGTCATTCTCAATTTCGAGCGCGGGCAGGGGACGTTTCAGCTCAACTCCTTCTGGGAGAATCTCATTCGCGGCGCGTTCCTGCTGGTGGTCGTGATCTTCCAGAGCCGCCTGGCCCGGCGCGGCGCGAGCCAGCGCCCTGGCGCAGGGTAGCAGCGTCTCACCGCTGATCCGGCGTCGAAACGCGGTCAGCCCAACCGCGCGATCTCGCGCATCGGCCAGACGACGTCGGTTTCATAGCTGTGGGGGTCGGCGGTTTCGGCGGGGCCGATCAGGTAAATCTCACGCGGCGCGCCCGACGTTTCGTGGCCGTGGCGCTGCATCCACGCGGCCAGGTGCGCGTAGGAGCGGTGCAGGAGCGTGTAGGGGCCGAGGTGCCGCATGGTGGCGCACAGGCCGCCGGGCAGGTGCTCGCGCACGATCCGGCCGTGGCCGGGCGCACGCTCGGGCGTAGGAATGAACACGGTCATGTTGACGGCGCGCTCGTCATGGAACGGGTCCGGGAAGATGGCTCCCACCGGCTGGGCCGAAGGCTCCTGGCGGCGCTGCAGGTAGGCCCGCAGCTCCGCCGCCAGTTCGCGCCACGTGCCTGGCACGGCCGTTTCGGGCACCCGGGTGTGGATGGCCAGGATCTCCTGCGGTGGCAAGCAGTGAGCCTGCACCAGGGGTGGGGCATCCTCTCCGTCATCGCCCTGGAGGCGGCGCAAGTAGGCCAGGATGCGCTGCCCCTCCGCGATGCGCTCTTCCATGCGCCGTTCGTGCAGGTTCAGGAGATCGCGTGCCTGGCCGGCGTCGCTCTCCGCGACGAAGCGCTGCACGTCTTCCAGCGGCATGTCCAGCGCCCGCAGCAGGCGGATCGTTTCGGCGACACGGACCTGGGAGAGCAGGTAATAGCGGTAGGCGGAATCAGGATCGACGTGCGCGGGGCGGAGCAGCCCCAGCTCGTCGTAGTAGCGCAGGGACGAGACGGAGAGCCGGCTGATCTTGGAGAAACGGCCGATCGGGATGAGGGGACCGGCCAGACGTTGCTCCGGGGCCATACGGAAATCGCTAACCGGGCGTGCGACGGAAAGCCCCTCTCCCGCGCACCGGGAGAGGGGTTGGGGTGAGGGTTCTTACTCGAGAATACACTCGTTCCAGCGGGAGGTCACCGCGTCGCGGTTGTCCACCCACCAGGCGATATCCAGGATCGACATGTTGTCCAGGTAGGCGGGCGAGGTCGGCAGGTTCTCCAGTTGCTCTGGCGTCATCAGGGCAGCGGAGGCGTTGTTGACCGAGCCGTACGGGATCAGGTAGCTGAGGCGGGCCTGTGACACGGGCAGCGTGATGAACGCCGCGAACTTCATGGCGTTTTCGGCGTTGGCCGCGCCCTTGGGTACCGCCCACACGTCAGTGGCGAGCTGGGCCTCGTTCCAGACCACCGTCACCGGTGCGCCTTCCTGCTGGATGGCGTGCATGCGGCCATTCCAGGAGTGGACCATTACCGCTTCCTTGTCGGTCAGCATCTGGGCTGGCTGGGCTCCCGCTTCCCAGAACTTCACGACGCTGGGCTTGATGATGTTGAAGTACTCGTAGCCCTGCTCGATATCCATTGGGTAGATGGCATCCAGCGCGGTGCCGTTGGCGATGAAGCCCGCCTCCAGGAAGGGGGTCACGCCGCCGGTGCCGGCGGTGGTGGAGCGGGGGCCGGGGAATCCCTCCAGGTCCCAGAACCCTGCCTGGCCGGTGGGGCCTTCCGCGAACACATCGTTGCGGTAGCCGATGACCGTGGCGTACGGCAGCATGTCCACCGAGTACTTGTAGCGGCGGCCCTCGTCGATGTTGTCGACATCGAACAGGGAGTAGTCCATCTCCTCCCAGTAATCGCCCTGCTTCTCGAGCAGGATGATGTCGGAGCGGTCCATCTGGACGATGTCCTGCTCGACGTTGCCGGTATCGACCATGGCCTTGACCTTGGACGGGTCCGGGCCCTCGGACTCGATGACCTTGATGCCGCTCAACTCCTGGAAGGGAATGAAATACGCTTCGCGCTGGGCGTCCTGGAACGCGCCGCCCCAGGACTGGACGCGCACCTCGCCGCTGCCCTTCAGGTTTTCGGGAATCGCGTCGTACTCTGGCAGCGGGGGAATCTCGACGGTGGGTGTCTGCGCGTAGGTGTGCAGGGGAATACCCGCCTGGAAAAGAAGGCTCGCGGCGGATGCGCCGGCGGCGAGCTTGATGCCGCGCTTCATGAGTTCGCGGCGGCTCATGTCCTCCAGGTCCCGCATCATCTCGCGCTTGAGGGCGCGGTTCGCGGCCTGCATTTCGCTGATTGGATCCCAGGGTTTGCGCACGGAGACCTCCAGACCATCATGGGCCCATGATTCCGGCGGGCGATGGGCCACAACCTGTTCCCGGCCAACCGGCGCTTGCGCGAGTGACGCTGCCGACGTAGCGTCAGCGGCGCTCAGGGCAAGCTCATTCCGGGAATTCCTGTGCAGTGTATGCCTCCTGCGACCTAGTGTCGATATCCCGCGAGACGAAATCTGCACATCGGTGCGTGTGCGAACGGGCATGCAGCGCTGCGTGCAGGACGCAGCGTTTCGGTAGAATCGCGGCAGGTCAATGGCCAGACGAAAAAGGAGGGAGCGGCAATGTCCAGCCTCTACGAGGCGAAGCAGTTCGCGTTCGACTGGGTCGATGCAAACGAGCAGCGCCTGTCTGACTTCGATATGGAAATCTGGCGGTACGCCGAGCCGGCCTGGCGCGAGTACCGATCCGCGAAGGCGTACGTCGATTTGCTGCGTGATGAAGGCTTCGAGGTGGAAGCCGGCAGTGGCGAGATGCCAACCGCCTTCATGGCGACCTGGACCTCCGGGTCCGGCGGGCCGGTGATCGGGTCGTACGCCGAGTACGACGCGGTGCCGGGAAACTCCCAGCAGGCCGTGCCATACCGGGCGCCGCGCGAGGGGCTGCACCCCTACGCGGCGGGTCACACCGACCCGCACTCCATGCTGGGCGTGGGCGCGCTGGGCGGCATCCTGGCGGCCAAGGCGACCATGGAGAAGTACAACATCCCCGGCACGCTCAAGTTCTTCGGCGAGCCGGCGGAGAAGGTGTGCGGCTCCAAGCCGGTACATGCCGCCAAGGGATATTTCGACGATGCCGACGCATTCATCTCCTACCACCCGCTGAACGCCAATACGACGGTGTGGGAGACGCACTGCGGCTCCTACTGGAGCGCGGTCTTCACCTTCGAGTGCGCGGAGCCAGAGGCGTGGGAGGTCAAGGGGGTTTCCCCGAAGGCGCACGATGACAGCGCCGCGAACCCGCACAGCGTCATTCGCACGCCGGGCGCCATCGATGCGCTCTGCCTGATGTACACGCTGACCAAGTACACGAAGGAGGCGATGTTCCCGCACACGGGGACCTGGACCCTCAACGAGTTCATCCTGGCCGCTGGAGATGCGACCTCGGACAATCTGCCCCCGCGCTGGAGCCAGATTCAGTATTCCTGGCGCGCGCCAACCCTGGAGATCCAGGAGCAGATTTACCGTGTGCTGGCGAACAACGCGAAGCAGGCGGCGGGCGCGACGGGCTGCCAGGCACATGTGCAGTGGGTGACCAAGACGCGGCCCGGCCTCTCCAACAACGCAATGGCGGACCTGACCTTCCGCAACATGGAGCTGGCTGGCGCGCCGGAGTACTCCGCGGAGGCGCTGGAGTTCGCGCGGGAGCTGCAGCGCAACCTGGGCCTGGAGCCGATGGACAACCCGTTTCCGGACGCCTTCACGGCCCTGACCGACCCGAGAGAGTACGAAGCAGCCACGCGCAAGCTGCTGCCGGAGTGGCAGAAGAACTTCACCTCGGACGACTACACGGATTACACGTGGCACGCGCCGACGGTGCGCGTGTTCACCGGGCGGCCGGTGCTGCGCACGCCGTATCACGGCTACGAGTACCCGAACTGGGCCTACAACGCGATGGGCGGCGTGCCCGCCATCATCGACCCCGGGATGTTCATGGCCTCCAAGACAATCGCCGGCACCATCCTCGACCTGCTGACGGTGGAAGGGGAGCTGGAGAAGGCGACCCAGGAGTTCAATGAGCGCACGGGCGGCGGTGTGGGCGGCAGCAAATGGGTGGCGCCGCTGCTGGGGCGCGATTTCACGCCGCCCATTGATCTGCGCTGGCCGGAGTATGTGCAGACCGAGCGCGGTGAGGAGTGGTGGATTCCCACGCCCACCCCGGGCCTGACCGAGCGTATCGCGTAGCGCCAAATTCTCGAGGCGAACGGCCCGGCCAGTAATGGCCGGGCCGTTCGCGTGCGATGCGTCACCGCCTGGCAGTCATGTGCAGTCCAGGTTGTCGATCGATAATGATTACCGCTGTCGTGGGGCGGGGTGCTGCGTACTACCTGGTGCCTTGCCCAGTGAAGTTCCCCGTGAGTATGTCCGCAGCGAAAAGCTCCCAGCCAGTGAGCCCTGCCTCTTCCGATTGCTGAACGGCACGCTCTACGTCGTAGGGCGTTCGGACAATTGTGTATCCCAGCGTGCCGAACGCCGATCCCACGTGACCTTCGATGATTGCGTAGGTGGCTTCGGTTTGCCCATCCAGGGGATGCACGACGCTGCCGACGTTCAATAGCACGCGCGAGCCGAAGGGCCGCCAGAAGGGAACGTGGGTGTCGCCGTAGATCACGACGTCGGGAAGAGGGCCATCGCCGGTCAGGTCGGTGTTGTCGAACATCGCGAGCAAGCGCTCCTCCGGGGCGTCCGGAAACACGTGCTCATACAGGTTCTGGGGCGATGCGTGGAGCAAGCGGATGCGCCGCCCACTCAGTACGAGATCGACCGTCAACGGCAGCGCTGCGAGGTACGCCAGGCGTTGCGGCCCCAGCCGCGTTTGATACCACCTAGCTAGCGGGTGATCGTTGCGCAGGTCTCCCAGGCCATCCTCCCAGTTCCCGCGCACCACGGCCTCACAGCAGGCGCGTACTCGGTCGACTACCTCTGGCCCGCGCCCTCCCCGGACTTCCAGATCTCCCAGGCAGAGGATGCGCGTGATCTCCCGGCGCGCGATGTCGGCGAGGACGGCTTCCAGCGCTCGCAGGTTGCCGTGGATGTCGGAAATGAGCGCTATCCGTTCCGTGCGTACGATTTTGTCATGCCAACGCACATGGTGACAGGCGCTGCCGGTTAATCAGGCGGGGGTGAAGGTCAGCGTGGCGCTGCCATCGCCAGCCCGTTGGTCTGGCTCGAAGGTGGCGCCTGGGGGGCCAAGGGCCGTGCCACGGAGGCCTCCAGTTCCGCCGGTGACGCCATTGACGTCCATGCCAGCGGTGCCCGCACCCCCGTTCGGAACGCCAGCCATGCCCGCGCCGGAACCGGCACCACCTTCGCCGCCAGCGCCACCAGTGCCGAACCCGCCGGCGCCACCCCCCGCGCCGCCGCCACTGTTCGCGACAAGAATCGTGTCCGCTGGCGCAAAGGGACTGCGACGGATCTGCGTGCTGCCACCTCCGCCACCTCCGCCACCACCGCCACCGCCATTGGCTGTGCCATTACCTCCCGAAGCGCCCGGCGCCCCGCCAACGCCGGGGCTACCCTGGCCACCAGAGCCACCCTGGCCACCTGCACCGGTTCCCCCGAGGCCGGGGTAGTCAGAGCCATCATCGCCATTGCCGCCGACGCCGCCAACGCGAATCTCCAGGACTTCGCCTGCGGCCACGGGGATGGTGGCCATGACCCGGCCACCCAGGCCCGGGGTTCCGGGGCTGCCGCCCTCCGTCGCGCCGCCGGTGCCGCCGGCGCCCCCCTGGCCGCCGCCCGCGCCAAAGGCGTCGATGGTTACGGTTCCGGTCCGGGGAGCGGCAAAGGTGAAGGCGCCTGGTGAGGTGAACGCCCGGGTTACGGGCAGGCAGCGCCCGCGCTGGCAGGCGCCCTGCGGGCAAGCCGTGCCATCCGGCTTGTTCTTCTTGCACTTGCCTTTCTTGCGTCGTTTGCACGGCGCGCATCGCTTCTTCTTTGCGACGACGGTGGTCAGGGGGATTGCGGCCGGAATGGCGAGGAGTGCGCTCAACGCCGAGCGCCGTGAGGCAGCCAACGCTGGCCGCTGTCGCAGGAACTGGTGGCCGTCCATGGATGACCTCCTGGAGTGAGGGAGACAGCACCGCGCTTCCGAGCGTTGCGCAACGTACCGCAAAGCGCCAGGAAATGTATAGACCAATTGCAACGGGAAACACTGAGTGGTAGCCGAGCGCACACCGAAGGGGAGGCATGGATGCAGCACACGCGGCGGAGGATCGCTGTGCGGGAACGCCAATGGCTTGGGCACGTGTAGCGCGGTGGCGAGCCCCCTCGCGGCTCCTGCCAGCAACTGCCCGGTTTCCTGCGGGCGCAGGGATGCGACGAGCCGCGTTCTTCCCGGTGATACCATCCCACTATTGAGGAACCATCGCACCAGTGGACAGAGCAGGGCAGGTATGGACGACCGGAAGAAGACGGCTGCGGACTACGCGAAGTACTCGTACTGGCTGGAGAGTTGCGGCGATGACCTGACGCCCCGGCCCCGGCTCGATGGCTCGGTCAATGTCGATGTCGCCATCATGGGCGCCGGGTACACCGGGATGTGGACGGCGTACTACTTGCTCCAGCACGATCCTTCGCTGCGCGTGGCTGTGGTGGAGCGCGAGATCGCCGGGTTCGGGGCCTCGGGGCGCAATGGCGGCTGGTGCTACCCCGGGTTCCCGGTCAGCGGCAGCATCCTGGCCGAGCGCTACGGTGCAGACGCTGCCCGCGCCGTTTCCAGCGCCATGTATGACACCTACCACGAGATCGATCGCGTGGTGCGCAGCGAGGGCATCGATGCGCAGTGGAAAGAGGGCGGCGCGCTGCGCCTGGCGCGCGGTGAGCACGAGCGCCCCAGCATCGAGGGCGGGTACCAGGCAGCGCAGGCCCTGGGGCTCAGCGATCACTACCAGTTGCTGGATGCAAAGCAGACCGCTGACCTGGTGCGCGTGACCGACGTAGTGGCCGGGCTCTACAACCCGACCGCGGCCAGCATCCACCCGGCCCGCCTGGCCCGCGGCCTGGCGCGGGTGATCGAGGCGGACGGCGCGACGATCTACGAGCAGACGCCGGTCACCGATTTCGAGGGCGGCGCGAATCCGCGCCTGGTCACGCCCTATGGGGACGTGCGCGCGAAGTCGGTCGTGCTGGCGGGTGAGGCGTACAGCCAGCAGCTTGCCAAGCTGGACCGCACCCTGGTGCCGATGTACTCGCTAATCGTGCTGACCGAGCCGCTTTCCGAGAGTGACTGGGACCAGATCGGCTGGCGTAACCGGGAACTGGTCTCCAGTTCCCGCATGTCGGTGGATTACCTGAACCGCACGGCGGATGGCCGCGTCATGTTCGGGGGCCGGGGCGCGCCATACCGCAAGAACTCGCTGATCACCGACGAGCTGGACCGCCATGAGCCGACGCACGAGATGCTGCGCGACCTGGCCCGTGCCTGGTTCCCGCCGCTACGGCATGTGCGCTTCACGCACGCCTGGGGCGGGCCGCTGGGGATGCCGCGCGACTGGATGCCGACCACCAGCTATGACCCCCGCACCGGGATTGCCCGTGCTGGCGGCTACACTGGCCAGGGGGTCGCCACCACCAACCTGTTCGGACGCATCCTGACCGATCTCATTCGCGGCGAAGCAACCGAGATCACGCGGCTGCCAACGGTCAACCACCGTTCGCCGCTCTGGGAGCCGGAACCGCTGCGCTGGATGGGCATCCGCTTCGCGCAGGAAGGGTTCGCGCGGCTGGACAAGAAGGCCGCCGCGACGGGACAAGCCCCCACCGGCACGACGCTGGTGGAACGCATCGGCCGTCACTGACCTCCATGCCACCACATGCGCCGCGCTGGTTGGTTATTGCCTGGCGGCTGGCGTGGGTTGTGGCTGTGGGCTGCACGGCGCTCTTCGTGTGGCTTCTCGTGCAGCGCGTTCACGCGTGGGATGGCCTGCGGCTTGGCGAGGGTGGGCGCGATCTCATTGCCTTGATGCTGGCCTTGCTGGGCGCTGTGCTCGCCATGTCCTTCGCCTGGAGCCGGCCTGGCCCGCAAAACCCGGCGGGGCGACGCACGGTCGCGATTGTGTGGTCGGTGGCCATGCTGATCGCGCTCGCGTTCTCCTGGAGTGTGATCCTCAATTCGCATCGGTACTCGGCAACCAACGGACAGCCGCTCGTGTCTGCTGCAGACCTCGACGCGTTCATGGCCCAGCACGAGGCCTCGTTCGCACCGTACGACTACCTCATTCCCACCGGGGTGTATTTGCAGTCATTCGAGTTTCAATCGGCCAGCAACGTCGAGATGTCGGGGTTTGTCTGGCAGAAATACGGACCGGATGTGCCGGCTGATCTGCGGCGAGGCATCGCGCTCCCCGAGCAACTGGAGAATGCGTACAAACCGACTCCCGCGTGGGACATCACGCACGACGGGGTGCAGGAGGTCGGCTGGTACTTCAGCGGGCAGTTCCGCCAGAACTTCGACTACCGCGACTACCCCTTCGATCAGCAGGATATCTGGCTCCGCCTCTGGCACCCGGAGGTGGACTACTCGGTGATGCTGGTTCCCGACTTCGCGGCCTACCGGGACTTGCGGCCGGAGGCATTACCCGGCCTGGACACGCAGTTCGTTTTCGGTGGGTGGGACCCGGTGCAGACCTACTTCAGCTATGGCATGCTCGACTACAACGTCGATTTCGGGCTGGATTACGGGTTCAGCGGTGAGCAGGATCCTGAACTCTATTACAACCTGATGGTGACGCGCGATCCGCTGGGCCCCATGCTGGAGCACGGCGTGCTGGAGGTAGCAATTGCCATCCTGCTCTTTCTGCTGCTCATGCTGATGGCCAATGAAGCCTCGGCGGTACGCCCGCTTGGGATCACCGTCTTCGATCTCATCGTCGCAGTTGGCGCGCTCCTCTTCGCGGTGATTCTGGATCACAACGCGATCCGCAACGCGGTGCAATCGCAGAGCGTGACGTATCTGGAGTGGGTGCCCCTGTTGCTCGATATCTTCATTGTGCTGGTGGTACTGGATGGTGTGGCCGCCGTGAAGGAATGGCGGTTTCCCCTGCTGGGTCAGCGGAGGGATTTGCTGCCGGTGCTGGCCTACTGGCCGTTGCTGATCGGCGCGTTCCTGCTGATCACGCTGCGGACCTTCTTCTTTCTCGCATAATGGGGCAGGCCCTCACCTCCAACCCCTCTCCCGATGCGCGGGAGAAGGGAGCCGTTTCGCCGTGGTGGGGCCAGGGATGAGGGATGACGAAAAGCTACCTGGTAATCGCGACGCCTCGCTCGGGCAGCACGCTGCTGGGGCAGGGCCTGCAGGCCAGTGGAGTGGCGGGGGAGCCGCGCGAGTTCTTCGGGCACAAGATGGCGCACTGGATGGAGCGCTGGAAGACGCCGGAGTTGCCCTCCTACGTGGCGCAGTTGCAGGCGAGGCGTTCGTCCGGCAATGGCGTGTTTGGCGCAAAGCTGCTGTACGCGCAGTTGCTGCACCTGGAGGCGATGGCCCAGCAAGACTCCGAGCTGGCGGCACTCTCACGCGGCGATCTCTTGCGAGCACTGTTCCCGGACCTGCACATCCTGTGGGCAACGCGCGATGACAAGCTGCGGCAGGCGATCTCGTGGTTCAAGGCGCGCCAGACGGGCGTGTGGGGGCAGGGGCGCGGCGCGGAGGAACCCAGGCTGGGGCGCGCCTGGCGCCTTGGCGACGAGCCATTACTGCCGGGGGAACTGGCGTTTGACTTCGCCGGGATTGCGGCGCTGCTGCAGCAGGCCGAGGCGGAAGACGCGGCCATCGGCGCGTGGCTGGCCGGGGCGGGCTTCACCCCGTACCGCGTGGTCTACGAGGACTTCACCCCGCGTTACAGTGCGGCGACGGCGGAGATTCTCGACTGGATGGGCATTGCGCACCCGCCGCTGAACCTGCCCGACCCGCGCACGGTGCGCCTGGCCGACGACCGCACCGACGAGTGGGTGGCGCGCTTCCGGGAGGAGCAGGCGGCGTTGACTGCGGAAGGTTGAGCGGCCCTTACGGCTTGCCGGCTGGCAGGAAGATCTCGATCGTCTTGGCCCAGCGGCTCTGGTCCTGGGTTGGCTCGACCGCGACCGTGCCGGTCGCGCCCAGGTAGGCTCCGGAGCCGCCGACGATGGCGCGGTGCGACGGCGCCGTGGCGTACTCAACGCCCTGGATCTGGAGTGTGCTGCCGTCGGCAAAGACGATCGTCTCCGTCACGATGCAGTCAAAGGCTGCATTGAGGGCGGTGCAGATGCCTTGCGTGGTCGCGCCGCTGTCAGTGTTGTCGCGCTCGTCGTACAGGGGGTTCGGGCCCCAGACCTGCACATCGCCTACCGACGGCCCCGGATCGCCATGATCGATGGTGGTCAGGTGTACCGCGTGTTCCACCAGATGCACGGTTCGCGTGGCCGGCGGCGTCGCCTCCTGGGCGGTGGCCCCGGGAGGCAGGGGCAAGACGTGCGTACCCAGCCAAAGGAACGCCATCGACAGTGTGAAGCCGAACCACTGCATCAGCAACCTCCTGAAATGTCATGCGAGGCAGATCTTGTCGCCGCGATCTGGGCCAGGCAACGCTCCGGCGCAGCATTTTCTGCGGCGGGCAATGCCTGAATCATGCACCCGGCAGCGGTCAGGAACGAGGGGCGCCCTTCCTGGGGCGTTCCATGACTCCCGCACCGGCCGGCTCAAAGCCAAGTTGCGCGTACAGCCCCTGGGCATCGCTGGTGTGCAGGACCCAGCGGGAGTTTTCGCTGATGGCTGGGTGAGCGACGGCGGTTTCGACCAGCCAGCGGCCCAGGCCGAGGCCGCGATAGTGCGGATCGACAAAGACATCCGAGAGATACGAGAACCGGGTGAAGTCGGAGACCACGCGCGCGCAGCCGATCATCTCCTGGCCGTCGTACAGGCCGAGGACGATGGCGGCGGCGTCCCAGGATGTCCGCACTTCCGCGGGGGCGCGCCAGCCCGCCCAGTAGCTCTCGGCCAGCCAGCCCATGATGCGGGGCATATCGAGCCGGGCGCGGTCGTCGTCGATCACGAATTGGTCGTGTACCCACTGCATGCCGCGGTCAGTCCTGGGTGAGTGCGGTCGAGAGGAGCTCCGCGAACTCCGGGGGCTCGCTGGACAGGACGAGCACTTCCTCCGCCTGCAGGAAGGTCGCCAGGTCCCAGAGCGTACCGGCCACGGCGGTGGCGAGCGCGGCGCTGGGGCGCGTGCGCGGCTCGAGGTGGACGTTGCGTACGGTCAGCAGGTGCGCGCGGCGATCGACCACGGCGTCGAGGCGGCCGACGACGTCGCCCTTGTGCAGGATGGGCAGCGAGTAGTAGCCGTAAACGCGCTTCGGGGCCGGGGTGTAGAACTCGATGCGCAGGTCGATATCGAAGAGTTGCTCGTCGCGCTGCCGGTTCCAGATCAGGTTGTCGAAGGGGGAGAGCAGCGTGGTCAGGGTGGGCCTGCCGCGACCTTCCCGCAGATCGAGCAGGCGGGGCGCGAGGGCGGCGTCCATCCAGAGCGGGCCCTTGATGCCCTCTACCGTGATCGGGATGGCAAGGCCTTCGCCGGCGAGGCGCTTCAGCTCCTGCTGGCTCTCGGTAGGCCGGATGTGCGGGCGCGCCCATGTCCGAAAGTAGTCCGCTGCCCAGGCCGCGTTCGTGACGCCCAGGGCGCGCAACGCCGAGTGGATGAAGAAGCGGGCGCGCTCCGCTTCGGTTGGCTCATGGGAGAAATGCGGCTCCGGGATGAGGCGCTCCGCGAGGTCGTAGACGCGCTGGAAGCCGCTCTCGCGCCGCGCGATCATGAGATCCCCGCGCGACCAGAGATGCTGCAACGCCTGACGGGCGGGCTTGCCGCCGTACCACTCCCAGGCCTCAGGGCGGCGGTCATCGTGCCGGTCGAAGTGGCGCGAGGCCAGTTCACCCTCGTCGCGGAACCGCTGATGAATGGCGGCCATCAGATCCTGGTTCTCGGCCGCCCAACTGCCTTCTGCCTCATATTTCGCGACATACTCCGCCATGCCGCCCCGGTAGTAGGGGAAGGTTTCGATCGGAATGATGGCCGCCGCATGAGCCCAGTACTCGGTGAGCGCGCCGCCGTCGGCGTACAGCGCGTTCAGCACACGGGGGTCATACTGGCCCAGGCGGCTCCAGAGCACCGTCTCGTGCGAGCGCGAGATGACGCTGATGGTATCGAGTTGCACGCAGCCGAGCGCGCGGATCATCTCATGCAGGCGCGCCCGCTGCACCTGCGGGTCCCGCGTGGGGCGCGGTCGCCGGTCCAGCCGCGAGGCGATGACCGCCAGCTCGCGCGCTTCCTTGCGCGTCAGCTCGCGGCCGGCGAGCTCGGCGCTGGCCGCGTGATCAAGGGCAACGTCTGTCATACGGTGGCGGCGATCTCCGCCGGGGTGGCGACAGACTCGGTGACATCCGCCTGCAGGGTTCGCAGTTTCTCGACAAACCCTTCGTACCCCCGATCCAGGTGGTGGAGTGCCGAGACGACCGTTTCGCCGGAGGCGACCAGCCCGGCCAGCACCACACCGGCGCCGGCCCGGATGTCGAGGCAGCGCACGGCCGCGCCCTGGAGCGGCGAGGGCCCGGTGATTTCGGCCTGGGTGCCGTAGTGAACGGTGCCCGGCAAGCCAGCGCCGCTGGCGTCTGCATCCAGGAAGCGCGGGACGGCGATTTGCGCGCCCATGGCCCGCAGTTGATCGGTGTAGCGCAACCGGTCCGAGAAAACGCGCTCGTGGATGCGCGAGACGCCAGTAGCCTGCGTCATCAGGACCGCAAAGGCGGCCTGGAGGTCGGTCGGGAAGCCGGGGTAGGGCAGCGTCTGGATTTCGACGGCCTTGAGGCGATTGCCGGGGCGGATGAGCATGTCATTGCCATCGATCCAGATACGCGCACCGGCCTCGCGCAGCTTCGCGGTCAGCGGCAACATGGCGTTGACGTCGACATCCTCCAGCGTCACCTCGCCTCCGGTCGCGATCGCGCCGATGGCATAGGTGCCCGCCTCCAGGCGATCCGGGAGGATGTGCTCCGAGACGCCGTGCAGGCGATCCACGCCGTCGACGGTGATGGTGGGGGTGCCAAGGCCCTTGATGCGCGCACCCATGCGGATCAGCATGTTGCCGAGGAAGACGATTTCCGGCTCGCAGGCGGCGTGGACGATGGTGGTGCGCCCTGCGGCGAGGCTGGCGGCCATGAGCAGGTTTTCGGTGCCGGTGTGGCTGGGGTAATCCATGTAAATGGCCGCGCCACGCAGGCCGGTAGTCTGCCCGGCCACGAACTGCCCGCCATCCGGGAAGGTCATTTTCGCGCCCATCTGGCGGAAGCCGCGCACATCGACATCGACCGGGCGCGCCCCAAGCTGGCAGCCTCCGGGCGTAGAGGCCGACATCTCCCCGCAGCGGGCCAGCAGCGGGCCGGCGACGAGGAACGAGGCGCGCATCTTGCCGACGAGGTCAGCCGGAGCGGCGGTGCTGGTGATGGCAGCGGCCCGCACGCGGACGAGCTTGCGCTTGCGGTCCCGCTCCGTCTCCGCGCCGAGGCTGCGCAGCAGCGCGAGCATCGTCTCGATATCAGCCAGGTCCGGCACGTTGTGGAGCGTGCATTCTTCGCTGGTGAGCAGCGTGGCGGCCAGCGCCGGCAGGGCCGCGTTCTTGGCGCCGCCGATCTTCACGCTGCCGTGGAGCGGCCGGCCGCCCGTGATGCGGAGTACGCGGACGCCGGTGGCATGTTCCGGTTGGACCGTACTCCGTGGCATTTCGACTGTTGTGGCCAACCTGTGCCTCCTGGCGCGCTGCGTACGCCCGGCGTGGCCGGGCGCGGTTCCTCAAGCCTCCAGCATACCCCGAGAGCGGAGGGACCAGCGTACCGGTTCGCATCACTCGGTCTACCGGGAGTGAGATCACAACGGCCTCGGTCAGGGCCAGTCAGGCGTGGCCGACATTCCGAGCGACGCCACTACCACGCGCTGTGGCGGGCAATCGCATGACGTCGCTGACCAACACCTGGACCCGCCACTCGACTTTCGGCAAACTCGGCCAGGGCCTGGGCCAACGCAAGGCGCCCAAGGGTGTGCGGGTGTCCGCCGGTCCATAGCTCCAGGCTCGTTCAGCCTGCTCCCACCTGTGAACAACCGGCATGCTACGCGGTATTCGCGGCGCTTCATCCTTGAAGCATGACCCAGTGAGTGGCTCGCCAGTCTCTTGCCGTGATGATTTCGGCTGCTGCTGGCGGGCGATGGGCCTACCTTCCCTCTGCTCCGTGACTGACGCTGGCTTATGACCACTCGGCACGGCACGCCTTGCGTTCGCGGCGCTACCCCTCCACGGTGACCCCCGCTTGATGGGAGAGCCGCGCCCGCCAAATCTGCTTGAGCATGCCAAGCTCGTCGAACAGGGTTGACTCTTCGACGAAGCGACTCTCCTCGATGCGAAAGTGCGACAGGCCCATCAGGGAGACGCGGGCCCCGCTAGGCGGGCCCCACTCGCCGTGGCCGCGATGCGTCCCTTCCAGCGTCCAGCGAGCGGCGACGCGGTAGCCCTCGTCCTCGTTCCCGTTCCAATAGACGTGCTCGACCGTCATCCTGGCATCAGGGAGCGCGGCCAGGATGGCGAGATTGAAGGCGATGAGGTCGTCCGTGCCCTGGTAGCGGCGTCCGGAAGCGGTGCGGCACCGGTGGTTGGGGGCGTAGTAGTCGCGGACGCGGTTGAGCATGCGCCAGTTCCAGATTTCGTGGAACGCCTGGCGCACGAAGTCGCCCGGGTCGAAATCGCCGTTCTGCCCGGACAATCCAGGCGGGATGGCCTCCGGCATCAACTGCCCCAGGCCGCGCTGCAGGGGACCCACCGGCTGAAACGCCGCGTCGTCAGCCAGCGCGGCCAGCGCCCAGTCCCGGGCGACCTGGTCGGGGTCGTACCCGAGTTGGCGGATCATGACGAGGTCGTCGCTGAGTAGCCACTCCTCGACGATGACGTTCTCGCGCACGAAGCAGTTGGCGATGGCGCGGTAGGCCACACGCCGCCCGGTGGGAGGGCCGAAGGCGCTATAGCCCGTGTTGTAACCGATCTCCATCAAGTGGTGCGAGGTGTGGAACCCTGCCACCTCGTCGCCGTCCCAAATCACGTCGTCGGCGTAGAGCTTGCGGTCCGGCACGGCGGCCTGCGCCTGAATCGTGTTGACCACCACTTGCTCGCGGCCGTAGGTGACGGCGTTGCCGGCGTGGACGACGCTGTTCGCGGCGTAGTGGGTGTAGATCAGCCCGATGCCGCCTTCCTCCCAGATGCGGTGTGTACAGCGTACGATGTAGTCGACGATATCGGCGTAGATAGGATCAAACCCGCGCAGCGGTTGGGTACGCTGGGGTGGGTCGGTCAGGATGTGATCGATTGACCCCTTACCAGCCAGGGCGTGCTCGCCGCGGCCGGAGCGCTGCTCGACACGTGCGCGACGGGCGGCTGCGCCCGGCCGCTCGCGCTCGGCGATCGACCTGCGTGAACCGTCGCCGCTCCCGGTCTGGCTTGTCCCGTTCGGTTCGCTCATGCGTTCCTCCTTGGCTCGGCCCCTCATGCCACCGCTCGTGCATGCGCACGGGATGCGCGTTCCTCGCGGTCCTGAACGGTGCGCCGTTTGACAGGCCCCTACGGTCCCACATACCCTGCCCCACAATCGTAGGCGATTACGGTAGAGGCGCGGCACGTTGCCGCCCGTGGGCCAGGAGGATTCGGATGGATCAACGCGCATCGGCCCCGCCCGGCTCCGACCACCCCGCACCGGCGCACGCGGATCCGATGGACGGCCGCATCGTCCGCTTCCGCGATCTGCCGGGCCACGCCATCCCGTTGATGTTCATCGACAGTGTGCTCCCCGGCCATGAGCGGTTGAACTTCGCCCTGATCGGTGACACCGCCAGTGAGAATCCCGAGTTCAATCCCCTGGTTTCCGCGCCTCACGCCTTCCAGATCGGCATGGTCAAGGCCAGGCCTGGGAACGGCCCGGCCTACCACACCCACGACTACGTCGAGTCGTTCCTCGTCCTCAGCGGACGATGGCGCTTCTACTGGGGTGAAGACCCCGACCCGGACCACGCCACCGGGGAGACGACCCTCGAGCCGTGGGACTTCATCACCCTGCCGCCCCACCTCTTCCGGGGTTTCGAGGTGGCCGCCGACGAGACGGAGGACGCCTGGATTTTTGCCGTTCTCGAGCCGCACGCAACCTTCGCCAGCAAAGACCCGATCTGGTCACCGTGGGTCGTCGCCGAGGCCGAGGCGCACGGGTTCCGCGCGGATGAGAATGGCAAGATGATTCATCCCCCCGACTACGCCGCGCGCCGTGCCGAGTTAATGGCCAAACTGGGAGGCTGACGCGCCGTTCACTGAACGTGGCATGCCACGACCACGTTTCCCATGCGTTCGCAGCCTCGAGCAAGATCCCTCGTTCCTCTTGAACAGGATGACGACTCCTGTGCAAACCGCTGGAGTGTGACTCGCGTTTAGCATGGCTTCTCTGCATTGTTCCGCAAGACGCGGCAGACTCCTCGCTCCAGGTGATGCGCAAGCGGGTTTGCTGATGGCGAGGGGTGCTTTGCCAACAGCGCAGGCGTGCCTGCCCCTGGAAGTGGCGACGACCAGTCGTTGAGATACTGCTCACCCTCTTTGATGAAGCCTGTGCGTGATTGTTCACGATCATTGATGACCGTCGCGACAACGTGGCCGGTTCCGGCTGCCCAAGCGATGCTCCGTCGTGACTCCTTGAATCATCCGGGAGACAAGCCGTGGCAAGAGCTCTGCTCCCGGCAGACCAGAAAGGAGCCAGGCAGGGCCTCGCTCCTTCGAAATGCTCAGGATGACACGTGAAGATGGACGCGATTTCCGATTAGGGTGATCCCCGGAGATCGTCGTTACACGGCCAGGTCGGGCCGCATGGTCGCGTAGTTCCAGAGGTTCGCGCGCTCCAGGGCCCTGCCGAGCCGGAATGACGTGAGGTCGTCGAAGGTGCGGCCCACGAGCTGGACACCGGTGGGAACGCCGGTGTCTGCGAAGCCGGAGGGCACATTCAGGACCGGGCAGCGGCTGGCGATGTTGAAGGGCATGGTCATCAGGTGCTGCAGGGGTGAACTGATGGTGCCATTGGGCAGCGTGATGGTCCACGGCAGATCGACCGGCAGGGCGGGCACAGAGAGCGTCGGGCAGATCAGGGCGTCGTACTCCTCCAGCAACTCTCCGAGCGCCCGGGTGATTGCGCCTTCTCGCTCCATACCTTCCAGCAAACTGACGGGCTGAGCGAGCGCCTGATCCTTGGCGAAGGCAATGGCGTAGGAGGTCATGACATCGCGATGCTCCTCCAGCAGCGTGGCCAGGCTTGCGCCGAAGATGGCGCCCAGGTGCGCGTGCGCGACCTCGAAGACCTCGTCCTTGTCGAGCGCGAAGTCGGTGTTCTCCACCGTTGCGCCCGCTGCTCGTAGCGCATCCGCGGCGCGGAGCGTGTTGCGCTTGACGTCATCTTCGACGTCCCAACTGCCGAGATCGACCGAGACGGCGATGCGCAGGCCCGCGACGCCGCCGGGGTCCAACGGCAGGTCCACCCGCTCGCGCAGCGAGGCGATGTCGATGGGAGAGGGGCCGCTGATGATGTTCTCGAAGAGGGCACAGTCAGCAATGGTGCGCGTCATGGGGCCTTCGTGGCAGTAGTGATCCAGGTTGAAGGGAGGTTGTTGCGGCACGCGGCCATAGGGTGGCTTGAAGCCAACCACGCCATTGCAGGAGGCCGGGATGCGGATGGAGCCGCCAATGTCTGAGCCACCGGCGATGGTGGTGAGGCCCGCCGCGAGACTCGCGCCAGCGCCGCCAGAACTGCCGCCCACGTCGAAATTCTGGTTCCAGGGGTTGCGCGTGATGCCGAACATTTTCGACTGCGAAAAGGCGGCGCAGGCGAACTCGGGCTGCGTGGTGCGGGCGTGGACGATGGCCCCGGCCGCCATGGCGCGCTCTGCCAGGGGCGCGGTCTCCCCGGCGATGGCGTCCTTGTAGGCCAGCGAGGCGCTGGTGACGGGGTCGCCCGCCACGCCCATCTCCTCCTTGATGGCGAGGGTGATCCCCTCCAGGGCGCGCGGGGCGTCGCCCTGGCCGAGGTAGCGGGCTTCGGCCGCTTTCGCCTGCTCCAGGGCGCGCTCGTTGAAGCGCCAGGTGAGGGCGTTCACGGTTTCGGCCAGGGCATCGGCGCGGGCGATCTGCGCCTGCAGCACCTCCACCGGGGAAAGGTCGCGGCTGCGGAAGAGGGCCAGTTGCTCGGTAGCGGAGAGATACGCGAGGTCTTCCTGGGATCGTGCTTCGCTCATGGTGGCTTCTCCCTTGCCAGGACACGAGATCCTTCGCCGGCGGGCTCAGGATGACACCTGATGGTGGATGACATGCAAATCGGAACTTCTGGCGCGATTGTCTGTGGTTATCGCCAGAAATGCAAAACCGCCCCGGCGCGCGCCGGGGCGGTTTTGCACACGCTAGTTGAGCGAGCCGGGGATTTCGCCCCCGCCGCGAGGGCCGCCACGGCTGCCCCGCTTCTGGCCGACGCGCAACCGCAGGTTGGCACGGCGCAGGGAGGCCTGAGCCGCCTCCAGGTCCATGGTGGACTGGCGGCTGGCAATCGAGACTTCGGCGCGCTTGCGCGCATCTTCCGCCCGGGCCAGGTCCAGCTCTTCCAACCGCTCGGCGGTATCGGCGAGCACCAGCACCTTGTCGTTGGAGACTTCCATGAAGCCGCCAAACACGAGGATCGATTGCTCCGTGCTGCCCTTCTTGATGCGGAGTTCGCCCAGGGACAGGGTGGTGACGAGCGGGGCGTGCTGCGGCAGGATGCCGAGCATGCCAGCCGCCCCGGGAACCAGCACCATGTCCACGTCATCTTCCTGCAAGATGACGCGCTCTCCGGTCACGATCTCGATGCGTAGTTTGCCGGCCATGGTGAACCGTTCTCCCTGGCCTCTGCCTAGGCCGCCTGCGAGGCCATGCCGGCCGCCTTGGCCTTGGCGCTGTCGATGTCACCGACCATGTAGAACGCCTGCTCCGGCAGATCGTCCACATTGCCCTTGATGATCTCGTCGAAGGAGCGGACCGTGTCCTGCATCGAAACGTACTGGCCGGGGATACCGGTGAACGTTTCCGCCGTGAAGAACGGCTGGGACATGAACAGCTCCAGCTTGCGGGCGCGGGACACGATCAGCTTGTCCTCGTCGGAAAGCTCTTCCACGCCGAGGATGGCGATGATGTCCTGCAGGCCGCGGTAGCGCTGCAGCACCTGCTGCACCTCGCGGGCGACGCGGTAGTGCTCTTCGCCGACCACCAGGGGGTCGAGGATGCGGGAGGTGGAACCGAGCGGATCCACCGCCGGGAAGATGGCGCGGGCCGCGATGGAGCGCTCCAGCGCGATGGTGGCATCCAGGTGGGCGAAGGTTGTGGCCGGGGCCGGGTCGGTGTAGTCGTCGGCGGGCACGTAGACGGCCTGCACGGAGGTGATGGAGCCGGTCTTGGTGGAGGTGATGCGCTCCTGGAGCGCGCCCATCTCCGTGGCCAGGGTCGGCTGGTAGCCCACGGCGCTCGGCATGCGGCCGAGAAGCGCGGAGACTTCCGAACCTGCCTGCACGAAGCGGAAGACGTTGTCCACGAAGACGAGGACATCGCGGCCCTCATCGCGGAAGTACTCGGCGAGCGTGAGGGCGGTCAGGCCCACGCGCAGGCGGGCGCCCGGCGGCTCGTTCATCTGGCCGAAGACGAGCACCGTCTTGTCGGCCACGCCGGAGGCCTGCATTTCACCCCAGAGGGCCGTGCCCTCGCGGGTGCGCTCGCCCACGCCGGCGAAGACGGAGTAGCCACCGTGCTCCGCCGCGATGTTGCGGATGAGCTCGGTGATGATGACCGTCTTGCCCACGCCGGCGCCGCCGAAGACGCCGGTCTTACCGCCCTTGGTGAAGGGGGCGATGAGGTCGATGACCTTGATGCCGGTCTCGAAGACTTCGATCGAGGACGCCTGGTCTTCGAAGCGCGGGGCCGGGCGGTGAATGGGGTAGTGGGTCTTGGCTACTACCGGCCCCGCCTCGTCGATCGGCTCACCGACGACGTTGAGGATGCGGCCGAGCGTTTCCGGGCCGACCGGCACCGTGATGGGCGCGCCGACATCGGTCACCTTCGCGCCACGGCGCAGGCCGTCGGTGGAGCTCATGGCCACCGCGCGAACCGCGTCGTTGCCGAGGTGGGACTGGGTCTCCAGTGTCAGGATGGAGCCATCTTCCTTGGTCACGTGGAGCGCGTTGTAGATCTCCGGCAGCATGTCCGCCGGGAACTGGACATCCACCACCGGGCCGGTAATCTGCAAAATTTCGCCGGCTTTTCCGGCGTGGCCGTTTGTGGCGGCCGTAGTTGGTTCCGTAACCGTGCTCATGTCACTCCCGCCTGTCTAGCCGGCCATCGCGTTGGCGCCGGCGGCGATCTCGGAGACTTCCTGGGTGATCTGCGCCTGGCGCGCCTTGTTCCGGGAGAGCGTGAGTTCCTGCACGATCTCCTTGGCGTTATCCGAGGCACTGCGCATGGAGACCATGCGGGCTGAGTGCTCGGAGGCCAGGCTCTCGAGGATCGCCTGGTAGAGCTGGGCCTCGATGTACCGCGGCAGGAGCGCGCTCAGGACCTCTTCCGGGCTCGGCTCGAAGATGTAATCGACGTACCCCTCGTGCGTAGCGGGTGGTTCCATGGGCAGAATCTGCACCACTTCCGGCCGCTGCGTCAGCGTGTTGATGAACTTCGCGTAGACCACGTAGACCGCGTCCACCCGTCCGCTCACGAACTCATCAATCGCAACATCAGCAATGCTGCGCACGACATCCAGGGTGACATCGTCTCCGAGCTGGATGTACTCGGCGACCACGTTCTGCTTCGTCTTCACGAAGTAGTCGCGCGACTTCTTGCCGATGGTGATGAGGCTTACCGGCGCCTGGGCCTCTTCCAGGATGAAGCGGCTGGCCCGGCGCAGGATGTTCGTGTTCAGCGCGCCGGTCAGGCCGCGATCCGGCGCCACCACGATCATCATCACGTTCTTGACCGGCCGTCGCTGCAGCAGCGGAAACTGGGCGAGTTGCTCCGGGTCCGGCTGCTGGCTGGCTAGGTCACTCATGATCTGGCGCAACTGGTCGCTGTACGGGCGGCTGGCCGTCACCCGCTGCTGGGCGCGCCGCATCTTGACCGCGGACACCATCTCCATGGCCCGGGTGATCTGGGACATGTTGCCGACGCTGCGGATACGGCGCTGAATTTCTCGTGAGTTGGCCACGGGCGTTGCTCCTCAGCGCTTAGGCGGCGCTGCGCGCGGCCGTGCCGCCCCACCGGGAGCCGGCCTTGAACGCCTCGGTGGCGGCGCGCAGTTCCTCGGTGATGGCGTCGGTCAACTGCTTTTCCTGCGCGATCCTGTCGAGCAGATCGCTGTTCGCCGTGCGCAGGTAATCCAGGTAGGCGGTCTCGAACTCGCGCACCTCGTTCACCGGCACCGTGTCCAGGAAGCCGTTTCCGGCCATCCACAGGTCCGCAATCTGCTCCTGCACCGGCATCGGCTGGTACTGGCCCTGCTTCAGGATTTCGGTCATGCGCGCGCCGGTCTCGATCTGCTTGCGCGTCACCGGATCCAGGTCGGCGGTGCCGAACTGGGCGAAGGCCGCCAGCGAGCGGTACTGGGCGAGGTCGAGGCGCAGGCGGCCAGCGACCTGGCGCATGCCCTTGATCTGCGCCGCGCCACCGACGCGGGAGACGGAGATGCCGACGTTGATGGCCGGGCGAATACCGGCGTAGAAGAGTTCCGGGTCCAGGTAGATCTGGCCGTCCGTGATCGAGATCACGTTCGTCGGGATGTACGCGGACACGTCACCGGCCTGTGTCTCGATGATGGGCAGAGAGGTCAGCGTACCGCCACCCAGCGCGTCACTGAGGCGCGCCGAGCGCTCCAGCAGGCGGGAGTGCAGGTAGAAGACATCGCCCGGGTACGCCTCGCGGCCCGGCGGGCGGCGGGTGAGCAGGGAGACTTCGCGGTAGGCCTGCGCGTGCTTGGAGAGGTCGTCGTAGACGATGAGCGCGTGGCGGCCATCGTGCATGAACTCTTCGCCCATGGCGGTGCCGGCGAAGGGCGCCAGGTACTGCAACGTCGCCGGGTCAGCCGCCGAGGCGACGACCACGATGGACTTGTCCAGTACGCCCTGCTGTTCCAGGATGCGCACCGCCTGCGCCACCTGGGCCTGCTTCTGGCCGATAGCGACGTAGATGGGGATCACGTCGGAATCGCGCTGGTTGATGATGGTGTCCATGGCCACGGCGGTTTTCCCCGTCTGGCGGTCACCAATGATCAACTCACGCTGGCCGCGGCCAATCGGGATCATGGCGTCGATGGCCTTGAGCCCGGTCTGCAGCGGCTGATCGACGTCGGCGCGCTGGATCACGCCGGGGGCGATGATCTCGATGGGGCGCCGCTTGTCGGTGGCGATGGGGCCCTTGCCGTCGATTGGCTCACCAAGCGCGTTCACGACGCGGCCGATGAGCGCATCGCCGACCGGGACGGAGGCAACTTCGCCGGTGCCGCGCACCTCGTCGCCCTCTTCAATGGCCTTGTAGTCGCCCAGCACGAGGACACCGACGGAGTCTTCGCCGAGGTTGAAGGCGAGGCCGGTCGTGTTCGTGCGTGGGAACTCGACCAGCTCCGAGGCCATCACGTTGCTGAGGCCGTACACGTTGGCGATGCCGTCACCAATGCTGACAACGGTGCCCACGTTGGTCAGCGACGTGGCGTCATCAAATCCGGCGATCTGCGAGCGAATAATGTCGCTGATTTCTGTAGGCCGTACCGCCATGGTCTGCTCCTCTATACAGGTGAGGGGATACTCCGCATCCGCATCAGCGGCCGTTTAGCGGCCGGCGACCAGCCGCGTGCGCATCCGTTCCAGCTTGTTGCGGACGCTGCCGTCAATCACCTGATCACCAATGCGCACGACGATCCCGCCGATGATGTCGGGATCGACCGTGGCGGTGATTTCGATGGTGTTGCCGGTCATGGCGGCAAGCTTCTCGCGGACCAGGGTCTCCTCCTCAGCCGTCAACGGCTCGGAGGTGGTCACCTGGGCTACGGTGATGCCGCGCTCGGCGCGAACCTGGTCCTCAAAGATCTCGCGGATCTGGGGGATGAGGTTCGTGCGGTCGCGCACGACCAGCAACTTGGCCAGGTTGCGCAGTTCGGGCTGCACGGTGGACGGCAACGACGCCTCCAGGGTGGCCAGCTTGGTGTCTGCGGTGATGCTGGGGTTGCTGAGATAGGATGAGACACGGGAATCACCCGTGAGTGTGGCGAGGTCGGTCAGATCGGATTGCCACACATCGAGGGTGCCGCGTTCCTTACCAAGACTGAAAACTGCCTGAGCGTATCGAGTTGCCGCACTGCTAGCCAACGAAATTCCTTACCTTTCGGCTCATTGCCAGTATTAGCCGCGCCCTCCGGCCGGCACACTTGCCTCGTTCAGCACGTCTGCGATGAGGGTGCTTTGCGCGGCGGGATCGAGTTCCTTCTTCACGATGCGGCCGGCCGCCATGACGGCCAGATCCGCGAGTTCCTGTCGCAGTTGCAGCCGGGCCTGTTCGGTTTCCTGCCGCAAGGTTGCCTGGGCCCGGGCCAGGTAGGCATCGGCCTGGTCGGCCGCTTCCTTCTGCGCCCGTGCGACGGTGGCATCGCCCACTTCGCGGGCCTGCGTGATGATCTGCTGTGCCTGCTGCCGGGCCTCGGCCAGAATCTCCTCGTTACGGGCGCTGGCCGACGCCATTTCCTGACGCATCCGGTCCGCCGCCGCCATGCTGTCGGCAATGCGCTTGCTGCGCTCGTCGAGCATGTTGGTGATGGGGCCGAGCGCGTACTTCCAGAACAGGATGACAAAGACAATGAAGGCGATGATCTGAACGATCAGGCCCCACAGGTTCAGTCCAAGTGCGC
Organism: Thermomicrobiales bacterium; assembly: GCA_034431475.1. Taxonomy (GTDB): domain Bacteria; phylum Chloroflexota; class Chloroflexia; order Thermomicrobiales; family UBA6265; genus JACCXM01. The sequence continues at coordinate 39,373 of DAOUDE010000037.1, forward strand.
CCATGCGTGTCGATCTCCGGGAGAAGGTTCGGGGCTCCCGGGCTGCGGGGGAGGCGACGCGGAGTGCGCCTGTGTCCCCTGCGCCCGGCAGCCCCTGCGCTTCTGGCTAGACGACGAACGCGATGATGATCGCGATAACGAACGCGTAAATGGCGACCGCTTCCGCGAGAGCGGCGGCGAGAATCATGACCGTGCGGATTTCGCCGGCGGCCTCAGGGTTGCGGCCGATGGCTTCCATGGCGCCACGGCCGATGAAGCCGATGCCGAGCCCCGGGCCCAGACCACCGAGTCCAATCGCCAGCGCCGCGCCAATCGCCTTTGCCGCATCGACTTCCATCGTCCCGTTTCCTCCCCTGGCGGTCCTGGTAGATGGCCGCCTGCTTGCAATGCTCCCGGACCACCCGGTTGCGTAATTGTTCCGTCCGGCGTCACCACGATGACGCAGTGTGGAGACTCGCGAAATCAGTCGCCCGCTGCGGCTGATGCCGGCGCAGACACCGGGTGCGCGCCATTTTGGTCTCCTGCTTCGTCATGGCCGTGCGCTTCGTCTCCGTGCCCACTTTCGCCACCCGCCATGGTGACATAGATGGCCGTGAGCAGGGCAAACACCAGCGCCTGGATGGTGCCGAAGAGGAGTTCAAGGAAGATGAAGATCACCGGGACGAACAAGGGGATGATGGCGATCTTCACGGCGTTGGCCAGGGCGTACATCACGCCCAGGAGTACTTCACCGGCGAACACGTTGCCGAAGAGACGGGCTGACAGCGAAATGATGCGCCCGAACTCGGAGACGAGCTCGATCGGGAAGAGGAAGGGCGGGTCCGCCATGTGCTTGATACGGCCGCCGACGCCGTGCGCACGGATGCCATACACCTGAATCGTGGTGAAGGTCACCAGCGCCATGGCCAGCGTCATGTTGAGGTCAGCGTTCGGCGCGCGGAAGAGCGGCACCAGGGTCGGGCCGTGGTGCTCCTCGTCGGTCGCGTGCTCGTCTGTCGCGGCAACGACGTCAGTCTCGGTGTGCTCGGTGCTCTCGTCGACGACGACCGCCTCGCCTTCGCCGCCCTCGACCACCGCCGTCTCACCCTCATGCGTGGCGGAGGCTTCGGCGGCCTCATCGCGGTAGAAGCCGATGGTGCCGACGCCCGGCAGCACGCCGGAGTAGTTGGCGACGGCGATAAAGACGAAGATGGCGCCGACGAGCGGGAAGATGCGGCGGCCGAAGGTTTTGCCGCCCGTGCCTTCCACCAGTTCCAGGATGAACCCGGCGGTGGCCTCGAAGAGACTTTGCCAGCGCCCCGGCACGAGCTTGGCGTTGCGCCCGATGGCTGCGCCACCGATGAGCAGCAAGCCCATGATGATGAACATGGTGAGCATCGAGTTCGTTACCGGGACAGGACCCACATTGAAGAGGGTTTCCGCGGCGATCGAGATATGGATCTCCATCCCTGGGCGCTACTCCTCGTGCTCTCGTTCGGCGGGCGACCGCTGACCATGCGTTGGCCGTGACGCGCGCGCCATAGGCAAGCGGGAGATCTGCCGTGTCAGCGGCCCCGCTTGCATCTTCGTATTGCCGAGCCTGGCCAGCTCCCAGAGCTGGTAGCCCGCGGTCACCAACCCCAGCGCCACACCCAGCAAGGTGAAAACGGGAGAGGTCCCGAACTGGCGGTCCAGCAGCACGCCGCCGCCAATACACAACAGGAGCGCCACGACGATTGAGCAACCGAGCCCTGTCGCGACGCCGATGACTCGTACTTCGTGTTGATCCGGAGATTGACCGTTGGACACGCCCTGCCTCCGGAGTTGTTCCGGGAAGAGAAGATACCACACTCTGCAATTCCTATCTCGTCGGTGGTGAAGCCCGGGCAGCCAGGGTGTTCCCGGCGTCACCTACACTACGGGGCCAGGGATTTCCGGTGCGCTACGCGCCGGAACTGGCAGTAGCAACCAGTAGAGAAGGAACGCCTGCATGCGGCTCGTTCGCATTGGTCTTGGCAGCATTAACACCACCGTTGGCGCGTTCCGCGCCAATGCGGACAAGGTGATTGCCATGGCAGCCGAGATGGCCGCGGACCATGTAACCATTGGGCTCTTCCCGGAACAGGCTATCGGGGGCTACCCGGTGGAGGACCTGATCCAGTGGCAGGGCTTCGTGGACCGGCAGTGGACGGAACTGGAGCGCATTGCCTCGGCCACAGCGACGCTGGACATGGTGACGATCGTCGGCGTCTCCGTGCTGCACGAGGGGTTGCGCTACAACTGCGCAGCCACGCTGGCCGGCGGCCAGATCGTGGCAGTGACCCCGAAGCAGAAGCTGCCGACCTACAACATCTTCTATGAAGGGCGCACACTTTCGCGCGGGGTGCCCGGAGCGACCTCGACGGTGCATGATGTTCCCTTTGGCGACATCATCATCCAGTTCGATTTCGGGGTGATCGCGCCCGAAGTCTGTGAAGACCTGTGGAGCCCGGAGGGGCCGATCCGCCAGCGCAGTTACTCGGGCGCGGAACTGGTCTGCAACATTTCGGCCTCGCCCTTTCGCCTGGGCGTCGTGCAAACGCGGCGCGAACTCATCGCCACCCGCGCCTCGGACTACCAGGCCTGCCTGGCGTACGCCAATCTGCTGGGCGCGAACGACGGCCTGGTCTTCGATGGCGGCGGGTACGTGAACCAGAACGGCAAGTGGATGCTGGAAGCCCCACGCTGGCGGGCCGGGTTCGCCGCCGCCACGGTGGACCTGGACCGCACCTCCCGCCTGCGCGCCGAAAACACGACCTGGCGCAACGACGCCGAGGAGTACCTGGCCGACCACACGCCGTCGACCATGGTGGCGGTGCCGGACCATGTGTTCAGCACCGAGTTCGCGCGCTCGACGCTGCGTTACCCGGTGCCGGGCAATGGCTCCTTCTTCCTGCCCGATCCCACGCCGCGCCCTTCCCAGCGCGAACTGTTCTTCGAGGACATCCTGGAGGCGCTGACGCTGGGGATTGGCGACTACTACGAAAAGAACAAGGTCTTCAAGAAGATCGGGGTGGCGCTCTCCGGTGGGCGTGATTCCCTGCTGACGTTGCTCATCGCGCACCGCTACGCCAGCCGCATCAATCCGGAGAATCCGGGCGCAATCCTGCATGCGTTCACCATGCCGTCGCGCTACTCCTCGAGTGAGACGCGGACAGCGGCGGAAACGATCGCCCGGGACCTCGGGATTCCGCTGGAGGTCGTGCCAATCAACGAGGCCTACGAGCGAGAACTGGCGGCCGTGGAGGCGATGCTGGCTCCTGGCGAGGACGTGACCGAACTCACGAAGCAGAACATTCAAGCGCGTATCCGGGGCCAGCGCATGTGGAACTGGTCCAATTCCTCGGGTGGGCTCTTCCTGCAAACTGGCAACATGAGCGAGAAGGCAGTTGGCTACACGACAGTCGGCGGTGACCTGGAGGGCGCGCTGGGCGTGCTGGCCAACGTGCCAAAGACGGTGGTGATGGCGCTGCTGGACTACCTGCTGGAGAAGACGGGCCACGAGGGGATTCGTCAGGTGCTGGCACGGCCGGCCGGCCCGGAGCTGGCTCCGGATCAGCAGGGCGAGGCGGAACTGATGCCCTTCCCGGTGCTGGACGCCTGTTTCCACCTCTTCGGCGCGGAGAAGCTGCTGCCGGAGGAAGTCGACGTGGTGCTGGCCGAGATGTTCCCGCAGTACCCGGCGGAGCAAATTCGGGGCTGGGTCGAGAAGTTCACCCGCCTCTTCCTCGGTTCCATCTACAAGTGGGTGCAAGCGCCGATCTCGCTGCACATCGGCAACCTGGACCTGGACCGCGAGCGCGCACTGCAACTGCCGGTGGTACAGGACCGAAGCTGGGCCGCGCGGGAGGGATAGGGCCCGAGTGGTTCAGAAGGGCCAGAGGTTCAGTTCCTGGGTCCAGGCGCGGGCGGGTTGGCGGAGCAGGTAGAGCACGGCTTCGGCGACGTCTTCCGGCTCCAGGTACTTCTTGCCGGGGTCGCTGGCGGCTGCCGCGCGCTTCTGCGCCACCGGGCGGTCGCCGAAGGGGGTCAGGATGGAGCCGGGCACGATGGTGCTGACCTTGATGTTGTCTGGCCCGACTTCTCCGGCCAGCCCCTGCATGAGCCCCATCAGCCCGAACTTGGAGGCGCTGTAAGCCGCCAGGCCGGGGTAGCCCTGCTTGCCTGCGCCGGAGGAGATGGCGATGATGTGCCCGCCGCCGCGAGCCTGCAGGTAGGGAATCGCGGCCCTGGAGCAGAGGAACGGTCCGGTCAGGTTCGTAGCGAGGGTGGCGTCCCAATCCTCCTTCGGGTAGCCGGCGACGTTGCCGAACTTGCCGATCCCGGCGGCGAGGATGACCGCGTCGATGCCACCGAGTTCCTCGGCTGCCTGGGCGAATGCGGCGGTAATCGCCGCCTCATCCGCGACATCGGCGGGGACCGCAAGGCCGGTTCCCCCGGCTTCGCTGATATGCTCCAACGCCTCCGAAAGCGGGGTCGCGGAACGCCCCAGGAGCACGGGAATCGCGCCGGTCTGGACGAGGGCCAGCGCCGTGGCGCGCCCGACGCCACTGCCCCCCCCGGTGATAACTATGACCTTCCCGGCCAGATCCTGCATATCGCTCATGGCGCCTGCCCTCTGGTGTTACGCATATCCCCGATTGCCGTAAAGCCGGCGGTAGAGACCAGCCATGAAGGTGAGCACGATGCTGGCCCCGGTGCGGGCGGTAAGATCCTTGAGGTCGCGGCTGGGGTCGATTTCGACCAGATCCATGGCCGCCACGCGCGAATCCAGTCCGCAGGCGTAGACGGCTTCCAGCAGTTCCCAGGCACTGAGGCCTTCGGGCGACGTGGCGGCGGTGCCGGTAGCCCACGGGTAGGCCAGGCAGTCGATATCGACGCTCAGATAGATGAGATCCGTGCCCGCGCCGGCGGTGCGCAGCGCTTCCCCGATGCAGGCTTCCATGCCGCGCCAGGCGACTTCGCGCCCGCTGATGACGGTGGCGCCCTGCTTGCGCAGCCACTGCACGTAGGCGGCGGAGTTCATGAAGCCGTGGATGCCAAGTTCCACCAGGTTTTCGGGGGCAATCGGCAAACCGCCGGTGAGGATGGCGCGAAAGGGCGTCCCGTTGTGCGGGCCGTGCTCGAAGTTGCGGACATCGAGGTGGGCATCGATGTTGATGACACCGATCTTCTTGCCGGGGTTCGCCGCGCAGAAGCCGCGAATGGCCGGGGCGGTCACGGAGTGATCGCCGCCAATCATGACCGGCACAAACCTGGGCTCGAGGGCGCAGGCGGCGCTGACGGCCGCCTCGATCTTGGCGTGCGCGGCTGTGACGTCTGTCAGGTGCCCGCCAACGTCGCCCAGGTCCCGGGCGCGCAAGGCGCGGATATCCGTGTCCCAGTCCGGGGAGTAGGTAGTGTTGTAGCGGAAGGCGAGGCGCAAGGCCTCCGGCGCGCCGTACGCTGCCGAGGGGTTGATGGATGCGCCCGAATAGGGGAGGCCGATAAACCCCGCATCCAGCGCCTCCTCACCATCCCAGGGAGTAAGCCAGTTGTTGACCCGCAGTTCCTCGCTATCCTGCCACCCTGCGCGCTTGACGACGCTGGGCGGGTTCAGGTGGGGCACGCCGTAGAGTGATGGAGCCTCGGACACTGGTCATCCTCCCGGTGATTGAGTCGCACGTCGTTGCCTCAGGATACCGCCCGTGGCGCGCGGATGTTACCCTGCACTCCAGGAAACTGGAGTTGTGGATCATGAAAGGAGAACCCTTTGGCTGACATCGTTGAGGTGCAGGACGAGTACGTTGTCGATAACGCCACGCTGCGTGGGTTCATTACGAAGGTGCGCGAAATCCAGGCGAGTGGCGAGGAGCCGCGCGCGGTGATTGCGGCCATCAGGCCGCACTTCGCCGAACTGCTGGCGGACAAATCGTGGCTGCCGGAGCAGTACCAGGAGCCCTCGCCGGTAGGAGGCATGGGCAATGGCATCGGCTCATGGCTGCTTTACCGCACCACGGATGGCAGCCTGGCGCTCTCGGCGCTGGTGGTGCCGCCGGGCGCGCAAACACCGGTCCACGACCATCTGGCCTGGGGCCTGGTCGGCCTGTACCGGGGTACCCAGGATGAGGATGTCTTCGCCCGCCAGGATCACGGCGAGGTCGAGGAAGAGGCGAACCTGACGATCCTGGAGAGCCGGGCGCTGGTACCGGGGGATTTCTACGAACTCCTCCCCGAAACCGATATTCACCGGGTGCGCACCACCTCGGATGTCACCTCGGTGTCACTGCACCTGCTCGGTATCGACAACGGCTGCATCTGGCGGCATCGCTTCGAACCCGAAGCGGGCAAGGTGTATCCGTTCAAGAGTGGCTACGTGAACGTGCCCTGCGACGAGGTCCAGGCCTGACCTGATGAGCGGAGCACGTCAGCTCGCGTTGCTGCGGGTGGCGTGCTCCGCTCGCGTCCGGAAGCCGTCATCCTGCGGTGCAAAGCCGAGGAGTGCGCGCGTCTGGCGCAGGTCGAAGCGCTTGCGCCGGTTGTGCGAGATGCCGGCCACCACAGCGTAGGCAATATCCGGCGTCTCGATGGCCTGCGCCAGGAGCTGGTTCATGTCGCGCGGGCTGAGGTAGGCCGCCGCGACGTTGTCGTCGGTGTCCTCGTAGTACCAGGGGGCGTCGTACGCGCCGATGCGGATGGCAACGCCGGGGAGCCCGCGCGCGGCAAACGCCGAGAGCACGCCTTCCCCAAAAACCTTGCTGGCGCCATAGAGATTACCGGGGCGGGGCGGCGCGTCATCCGCCAGCGTCAACTCCGGCGGGTACGCGCCCACCGCGTGCGCGCTGCTGGCGTAGATCACGCGCTGGCACCTGGCTGCCAGCGCTGCCTCGCAGATGTTGACCACCCCCTGGATGTTGTTTGCCAGAAGTGAATCCCAGGGCGCATCGGGCCGGGGATCCGCCGCCAGGTGCACGACGGTGTCGATACCGGCGCAGGCGGCGCGGCAGGCAGCGGCGTCCGCGACATCGAGGCGGATGATTTCGTGCGCTGCGCCCGGGGTGTTGGCGAGGGATGCGGTCTCCAGGTCGCCCAGGCGGAAGCGGTAGTCGTGGCCGTGCGCCAGGCGAAAAGCGGTGCCGATGCGGCCGGCTGCACCAGTGAGGAGGATGAGGCGGGGTGCTGTCACACTGCTACAACCGTTCGAGTCCTTGCCCTCCTCCGGGAGGTGAAACATGAGCATTCCTCGCCGACATGTCAATGAATCTGGCGCCGATTTTCCGACCCTGGTCGAGTTGGAGCCAGGCGCCAAGCGGCTACCCACGGACTTGGGCGGCGATCATGATCCTGAGGCGGCAATTGCACTCCTGCGTCAGTTCGCCGATGAGCCTTCTGACGACCCAGTGGCAGACTGGGCGGAAATTCTTGCATTCGCGAGAGCGATTGACGAAAACAGGGGTTCCGGCAGGAAGCTGTTCGAGAAGTATCTCACCGAGTAGATGATCATGTTGTTGGATTCTGGCCCGGTTGGACTGCTTGCACGCGCACGATCTACCAGATCACCCGCAAGGGAGTGCAATGAGTGGGCCGCCAGCATGCTGCAAGCCGGGCACAGGCTGATCGTGCCGGAGAGCATTGACTTCGAGGTTCGACGGGAGCTCGTCAGGCTCGGGAATCAGCGTGCACTTCTTCGGCTGAACCCGCTTCCCATCAGACTTGGGTTCCATGACGTGTCTTCACAGGTGTTGCGACAAGCCGCGCACTTCTGGGTCGAGGCGAGACGCAGGGGGAAACCGACTGCAGATCGCCATAGCCTGGATATTGACACGATCCTCGCCGGGCACGCGGCGACCATCGGGGAACACCATTCGCGCGAACAGGTCTTGATCGCAACTACCAACGTCCAGCACCTTCGCATGTTTGCCGATGCGCGTGAATGGTCTTCGATTACGCAAATCACATCGCAGCGATCAACGCAGACATACGAAGCCGTCCTTCACGTTGCCGCGAAGAACGGGCTCGCTCGCTGGTTGTGAGTGACCCGCTAATCCTCCCCCAGGTACGCCTTGCGCACCATGTCGTTGCCGAGCAGTTCCTGGCCGGTGCCCGCCAATACGATCTTGCCAGTCTGGATAACGTAGCCCCGGTGCGCGATGGCCAGTGCCTTGAGCGCGTTCTGCTCCACCAGCAACACGGGAATGCCCTGGGCGTTGATATCCACAATGATCTGGAAGATGGTGTCCACCAGGATCGGGGCCAGGCCGAGAGAGGGCTCGTCGAGCAGGAGGACAGAGGGCCGGGCCATCAGGGCGCGGCCAATGGCCAGCATTTGCTGCTCGCCGCCGGACATCGTGCCCGCAATCTGGCCCTTGCGTTCCTCCAGCCGGGGAAAGAGCGAGAAGACGCGTTCCAGGTCAGCCTGGTCAGGCTTGCCGTGGACATACGCCCCAAGTTCCAGGTTCTCCATCACTGACATGCGGTTGAAGATACGCCGCCCTTCGGGCGACTGCGCCACACCCATCCCAGCCACGACGTGCGCCGGCTTGTCGCTGATGACCTTGCCGCTGAGCACGATGTTCCCGGAGCGCGGACGGATCAGGCCGGAGATGGAGTGCAGGGTGGTGGTTTTGCCCGCGCCATTGGAGCCGATGAGCGTGACGATCTCGCCCTGCTCCACGTTCAGGGACACGCCTTTCAGCGCCTGAATGCTGCCGTAGAAGGTGTGGATGTCGTTGACTTCCAGCATCGCCATGGGTTTACCGTGCTCCCTGGCTTGGAGACGCGATCCCCGTGCCGTCGGCGGACTGCACGGCCTCTACCGCCGTCGCGATCGACTCGCTGGCGCCGGTCCCGAGGTAGGCCTCGATCACCTTGGGGTTGCGCTGAATGTCGCGGGGGGTGCCTTCGGCGATCTTCACCCCGTGATCGAGCACCGCTACCTGGTCGGAAATACCCATCACCACCTTCATATCATGCTCAATCAGCAGGATCGTGAGATCCAGGTCCTTCCGCATGCGGTCGATGAACCGAGTCAACTGTGCCGTTTCATTCGGGTTCATACCCGCCGTTGGCTCGTCCAGCAACAGGAGCTTGGGATCGCTGGCCAGGGCGCGGGCGATTTCCAGGCGGCGCTGATCCCCGTAGGCCAGGTTCTTGGCCGTCACGGGTCCCTGGCCACGCAGGCCCACGTACTCCAGCAGTTCCCGCCCGCGCTCGTGGGCTGCTTCTTCCTCGCGCTTCACGGAGGGCAGGCGGAGCACTGCGCCGATAGGCGACGAGTGCAACCGGGTGTGCATGCCAATGAGGACGTTATCCAGCGCAGACATGTTGGCGAAGAGGCGGATGTTCTGGAATGTGCGGGCAATACCCCGGGCCGTGACTTGGTCGGGTCGCAGCCACGTGGAGCGGGTGCCGTGGGAACCATCGGAGAAGATCGTCTGGTCGCCGAAGCTGATCTGCCCTTCGGTAGGGCGGTAGATGCCCGCGATCATGTTGAATACCGTGGTCTTGCCAGCGCCGTTGGGGCCAATCAATCCGGCGATGGCGCCGCGCGGCACCGAGAGGTCAACACTGTCAACCGCCACCAGGCCGCCGAATCGCTTGGTTAGCCCGCTGATGCTGAGCATTTCTTCTGACATGGCTTCGTGTGCTGGCGCCGTGCTCACTGCACCTGGCCTCCCTGCTCATCGGGCGTTGGGTCACTGTGGGTGCGCACGTCGTAGAGATCCTGTTGTTCTTGAATGGCGATATCTTCGTCGTCCGGTTGCATTTCGGCGGCGCGTTGTTTGCTCGGGAAGAGGCCTCCGGGCCGCAGCACCATCATCAGCACCAGGGCGAGCCCGAAGACGAGGTACCGGTCTTCTCCGACGTTGTGGTTCGCCAGCCAGGCGTTGCCGATTTGCTCACCGAACGCGTTCAACGGCCCAGTGAGGCGATCCGCGAGGATGCGGTCAAACGAGCCAATGAGGAATGCGCCAAAGATGGCGCCGTAAACGTTGCCGATGCCGCCGAGGATGACGGCGGAAAGGATCATGATGGAGAGCGTGAATTCGAACTGGCTGGGGTGAACATACTGGAACGCCGAGGAGAAGAGCGAGCCAGCGAACCCGGAGAAGGATGCGCCGAGGGCGAAGGCCCACAGCTTGGTGCGGACGAGGTTGATGCCCATGGCCGAGGCGGCCAGTTCATCCTCCCGGATGGCCTGCCAGGAGCGGCCCAGCCGGGAGTTGTAGAGCCGGGTGATGAGGAAGAGCGAAAAGAGCCCGACGGCCAGGATGAGCCAGTACCAGTTGCGCTGGTCGGTCTGGCCGAAGCTGAGCGGTCCCAGCGAGGGCGGCTTGGCGATGGGGTTCATCCCCGCGGTGCCGTTGGTGAGCGGTGTGGCGTTCAGGAAGAAGTTCGGCACGATTTCGCCGAAGCCGAGGGTGACGATGGCCAGGTAGTCGCCGCGCAGGCGGAGGGTTGGCGCCCCGAGCAGGACGCCGAAAATGGCGGCGACGATGAAGGACACCACCAGCGCGGGCCAGAAATTCTGGAAGAATGGCGGAATCCAGCCATTGCGGACCATGACCGAGCCGGGGGAAGTGAGGAACCCGATGGTATACGCGCCAATGGCGAAGAATGCGGCGTACCCGAGGTCCAGCAGGCCGGCGTAGCCGACCACAATGTTGAGGCCCATGGCCAGCAAGGCGTAGATGCCGATCGGCAGCAGGGCTCCCATCAGGCGCAAACCCAGCGCCTGGTCGATGAATGGGTACAGGACGAGGAGCGCGAGGATGAGGGCGAACACCGCGATGTCTCGCGGTGAACGCGAGGGGGTCGTGCCCGGCCGGGCGGCCGCCGTGGAGGTTGCCATGGTTGCCACCTAGACCTTCTCAGGCACGGATTCGCCCAACAAGCCAGACGGCTTGAAGACCATCACCAGGACCAGCACCCCGAAGATCATGGCCGGGGTCCACTGCGCGCCCCACCAGGGGATGTACTGCTGCAGGAAGCCATCGCTGAACTGCCAGACGAGCCCGATGATGAGGCCGCCCAGCACCGCGCCGTTGAGGTTCCCAATGCCACCGAGCACGGCGGCGGTAAAGGCGAAGAGCCCGTAGCGGAACCCCATCTGGAAGCGGGCGCTGTTGGTGTAGTAGGTGATGATGAAGCCCGCCGCGCCGGCCAGGACACCGCCGACGAGGAAGGCGGTGGCGATGGTGCGGTTGACATCGATCCCCATCAGGGCCGCTGCGCCACGATCCTGTGCCACCGCGCGCATGGCCTTGCCGGTGCGGGTGCGGTAGACCAGCCAGGAGAGGCCAGCGAGCAGCGGAATGGTGAGCAGAATCACGGCCAGGTCAAGCGCCCGGAAGCGGATGCGCGTATCCAGCCCGAACCACTCAGTCAGGATATTCAGGGAGCGCACATCGTTGGGTATCAAGGGTGGCGGCAAGATGTTCGCCGAGCCCTTCCAGTAAATGCCGATACCTTGCAAGATAAAACTGATACCGATTGCCGCGATCAGCGGCGCTAATCTCGGGGCAGAGCGCAATCGTTGATAAACAAGCTTGTCAATACCCCAGTTCAGTGCGCCGCTGAAGACCATGGCTGCGAGTAACGCAACTGCGGAAACCAGGGCAATTTGTCCCCAACCTGCGCCGTTGGCAATGCCCATTGCGCCAACCACCGTCACGGTGAACAGCGCGCCCATCATGAAGACTTCGCCGTGCGCGAAATTGATAAGCTCCACGATGCCATAGACCAGGGTGTACCCGAGGGCGATGAGGGCGATGAGTGCGCCGTTGGTGATGCCCAGGATCAGGTACTGGGTGAACAGGGTCCAGTTGAAATCCATGCTCGCCTCAGATTCGGCGTCGGATGGCCCCGGAGGACTCCCACAGACCGGGTAACGCGAGCGGGTCTGGGGTGTTCCCAGACCCGCTCGAACTGTTGACGACGAAAACCTTACGCGCCGATGGCTTCGAGGAACTTGATCTCCAGCGCGCCGCTGTCGTTCGGCGCGATCTCGTTCACGGACATCACCAGCGAGTCGGTATCGCCTGTATCCGTGAAGGACCACGTGCCACCGAGGAGGCTGTGGAAGTTCTCGGTGCTCATCAATGCATCAAGGATGGCGGCGCGATCCTTGGTGCCCGCCTTGTCGATCGCCTGCAGCACGGCCACGGCGGTCTCGTAGGCGTATGTCGCGTAAGAGTCTGGGGAGTGGCCGACGATCTCCTCCATGCGCGTGACGTAGTCACCGCCCGGGCCACCCATCTCCTTGAGAGCGGATGGTGGGAGACCGGCGAAGGTGACGAAGGCACCCTGGGCGGCCTCGCCTGAGCCGTCGATGAAGGCCTGGTTCACCAGGCCGTCCGGACCAAGGAAGGTCACCTGGTCCGCCGGCATGATGGAGCGGAAGTCCAGCATGAGCTTCGGGGCGTTGTTGTCGACGGTCGCGCCGACATACAGGATGTCCGGTGCGGCGTCGGCGATCTTGGTCATCAGGGCCTGGTAGTCCGGCGCCTTCGGGTCGTAGCCCTCGAAGCCGAGCACCTCGCCGCCGAGCTTCGCGAAAGAGTCGTTGAAGACCTGGGCTACGCCCTTACCGTAGAGGCTCTGGTCGTGCAGAACGTAGGCCTTGGTGGCGCCCTTGGACTCGATGGCCCACTTCGCGCCGGCAGCGCCCTGGATGTCGTCCGCCGGGACCGTGCGCATGTAGTTGCGCTTGCCGGTCGGGTAGTACTGATCCGGCTCGCCCTCTTCGTAACCGGGCTTGCTCAGACCGGGGTAGGTGTTGGCGTAGGAGATCATGGCCATCCCGGCCTCGTTCATGATCGGGATGGAGATCTTGGCTGCGCCGGAGTTGTAGGTCGCCATGTAGACCATGGCATCCGGATCAGCGATCACGGTGTTGGCATTGGCGGACTCTGCGCCTGGGTCCCACCCGCCGTTGTTGGCGGCGATGCCGTCGTCCAGCGGCGTGTACTCGATGGCGTAGCCACCAGCGGCGTTGCCGTAGTCGGAGAGCGCCAACTTGATGGCCTCCACGGCATCACCACCGAGCAATTCGTAGGTGCCCGTCAGCGGCCAGGAGGAGTAGAGCCGGATCACACCCTTGTCGGTGGTGGTGATGTGCTCGATGTCCGGGTTGCCGATGGCCCCACCGGCCTCCGGCGAGGCATCCTGCGCGGCAGCGCCGCCGGCGCGCAGCGCGGAACCGATGACGCTGGTGCTGATGCCGAGCGCGAAGGCGCGCACGATGAAGTTACGGCGGTCAATGGCGCCGGTCTGAAGCTGCTGTACCAGCCGGGTGTATCGCTGATCCATGGACGTTCCTCCAATCCGAAACACAGCGGTCGTTCCGCCTGTCACGCAAGTACGCGGGCGAATGCGGCATCGCATCCCCCCGAATCCTGGCAACCGCTCGGGCCACGCGCGCTGCCTGACCCCAACCTGGGATCGTTGTTTGAAACGTGCCCGTGAGAATATCCCACCGTCACGCGCATGTCAATTTGCGTGTTCGACGCGCGACGCTCTCCGCCACCGACGGGTGTCGCCTGACTTGGCACGGTGGGAGGCGTTACAGCCCCTCAGGCGACCACTCTTGAGAAATGCATGAATTGCCAGCGAACTGCTCGTGAAAATGCTCGCGGCTGGTTCCCGATGTTCTCAAGATGGACTGGCTCGCCGGCGCGCGAGCGCGCGGTCCAGCACGTTCGCGTTCTATTTGAAGGTGCACCCTGGCGGCGCCGAGGAGACGCTCCTGTCCTGGCCGGTTGGCTGGACCTGGCAGCGCCTGCGGGCGAAGTCACGCTCTGCAGGCCGCGAGCTGTGGCGCGCCAGGCTGCGTGATGCCTCCTAGTAGGCGGGCACGTAGTCCGGATCCACCGGGCGGATGCCGCCGGGGGGTGGGGCATAGCCGCGCTCTGCCAGGTATGCCAGGACGGATTCAATCACATCATCTGGCGTCGATGCGCCCGCGGTCACACCGACGGTAGTGACATGCTCCAGCCACTCGGTGGCGATTTCCTCGGGCCGTTCAATATGGAAGGAGGTGACGCCCATGGATTGGCCGACCTCGGCCAACCGCGCCGTGTTGGAGCTCTTGCGCCCGCCAATGGCCAGGATGAGATCGACGTGATCCTCTTCCACCAGCCGTTTCAGCGCGCGCTGCCGTTCGGAGGTTGGCTCACAGATGGTGTTGCAGAGGCGGAACTCTCCGCCTTCCGGCATCACCATGGCCTGCAGCTCCTGCGCGAAGGCCATCAACTCATCCACGTTCTTGGTGGTCTGGGAGACCACCGCAACCTTGCGTGGCGGCGTTACGGCGTCCGGCGCGGTGGTTCCTCGCGGCGCGTTCCAGGGCAGATCCGCGACCTTCTTGGCGGCCACGGCCTTGGAGGTGCCAGCCCACCCGATGACGCTGCGCACTTCCGGGTGGTAGTGATCGCCGTAGACCACCAGGTAATACCCCTGGCGGACGAGCTTCTGGGCCAGCCGCTGCACCTTGGTCACCAGTGGGCAGGTGCAATCGATCAACTCTGTCCCGGCATCGGCGGCCTCGACCGCCAGGTGCGGCCCCATGCCGTGCGCGGTGATGGCCACCCGACGAAAGCCCCGCTCCACGGCCTGATCGACGGACATCGCGCCCTCCACACCCTTGCTCCGCAGGCGCTCAACCACCTGCGGGTTGTGGATGACATCGCCAATGGGCGCGATGGGGCCGGCGCTGTCAGCCGCCGCCTCCACGATTTCGAGCGCACGGCGCACGCCCCAGCAATAGCCAAGCTCACGGGCAACCACCACGCGCTTCGTGCCGTCTGCCGGGGTAGGGGGAGAGGACGTTCGAGGTGAGGTAGGGGTATCTACGACCAAGTGCGATGTCCCTGATGATGGAGCTTTGCCCGGATGGCAACGCTCAGGATCAAACGAAAGTATAGTCTCCGCACCGGCGCGTTTCGTAGCGCGATTGGCCGCTGACTCAGGCCACGCATGGGCTGCTGGCCAACCGCCGAACCGGGACACAGGGTACTGGAGGAGTGACGGCTGCCCGTTTTCCCGCAAACGGAGCACGCTACAGCATGCCGACGTCAGGCACAGGAGCTGGGAAAGATGCAGGGCGCAGCGAAAGCGGGGGGACTGCCACGGAGGGCGGTTCGCGGAGGAGCGATGGTGCTGGCAACCATGCTTGCTCTCAGCGCCATGGTGGATCAGCGCGAATTCAGCGCCGCCCAGGATTTGCCGACCCAGCCGCCATCCCCGGTGGCGGTCGAGCAAACGCCGCAAGCGCAAGCGCCGGAGGCACAGCCACAGGCGGCGCCAACCTCCGCCGAGTTCACTGCCGGCGCGCCACACATCGATGTCATCGCCCAGGGACTTACCAATATTGATGGTCCGGTCGTCTGGCGCGTGCGTGAGGTGGGGTTGAGCTCCACCGGCGCACCAGAAACGGCGGCGACCTCGTTCACCCTGCAGCGAGGCGGCGCGTCGATCGTGCGCAACGAACTGACCAGCCGGCGCACGCGGCTGGAACCCGGCGAGGGGGTTTTCATGCCCTCCGGTGATCCGTTCCTGCGCTACGCCGTCGGGTCTGATCCGAGCATCATCTGGGTGCTGGAGTTGATCTCGCCCGATGCCGCTGCCGGGACGGCGGGCGGCACGGTGCTCTACACCAGCGATGCCATCAATGACTATCCCCGAGGTACGTTCGATGTCGAACTGCAGCGGGGCGTCCTCTTGCCGGGCGAAGCTTCCGAGCTGCCGGCCCACACGGGGCCGGCCCTCGTGATGATCACCTCCGGACAGGTCCAGGCCTCGGCCGATGGCGGGCAGGCGTCTCCCATCGGCGCCGGGAGCGGCCGCCTGGTCGCCGGGTCGCTGATGCTGCGCAACGCGGATCAGCAGCCGGCTGCCTTCGTGGTAGCGGCACTGGGGGAGCCGGTAGACGGCGCCGAGCAGCCCGGTGGGACGGCGCAGCAGGGAACCCAGCCGGCCACACAGCCCACCGCTGTGCCGACCGAGCTTCTGCCACCGGTGAATCAGCAGCCGCAACCGACGGCCGTGCCGGTGGTCGAGCCGACCCCCGTGCCAACCGAGATTCCGCAGGCCGTGCCAGCCGAGGGTGACACGGACGGCGATGGCCTGAGCGACGCCGAAGAGGCAGCCTACGGCTCGGACCCGCTGAACCGCGATTACGACGGCGATGGCCTGGCGGATGGCGAAGAGGTCTACGTCTACGGGACAGACCCGGTCAACAACGACACCGACGGCGACAGCCTGACGGATGGTGAAGAGGTCTTCAACTACGGGGCCAGTCCGGTGTCGCAGGACAGCGATGGTGATGGCCTGGGCGATGCCGACGAACTCTTTGTCTATGGCACCAGCCCCACCGCGTGGGATACGGACGGCGATGGTGTCGGTGACGGCGAGGAAGTGCTGGTGAACGGCACGAACCCGCTGGGGCCGTAGCGAAAGCGAAACGCAGGGCCCTGGCCGCAGGGACGCACGAGAAGGAGCGGGTACTCCATGCCGGAGCGGGTGCAGGTTGCGCTCATCGGCGCCGGGCGCATCGGACAGCGCCACGCCGCCACACTGGCTTCACTGATACCACGAGCTGAACTGGCCGTCATCGCCGACGTGCATGGCCCCTCGGCCCAGGCGCTCGCCGAGCGGGTGCGGGCAGGCGGCTGGAGTGCTGACCCGGAGAGTGTCATCGCCAACCCGGCCATCGACGCGATCGTCATCGGCTCCTCAACCGATAGCCACGCGCCGTTGATCATCGCCGCCGCCGGAGCAGGCAAGCAGATTTTCTGTGAAAAGCCAATCGCGCTGGACCTGGAGGCGACGGATCGCGCCCTGGCCGCGGTCGATCAGGCGGGCGTGCGCCTGCAAATGGGCTTTCAACGCCGCTTTGACAAGGCGTACGCCAGGGCAAAGGCCCTCATCGCAGAGGGCGCACTGGGGCGGATCGAGGCGATCCGCGACACCATGCGCGATCCGAACCCGGCTCCGCGCAGCTACCTGGAGACCTCCGGCGGCCTCTACCGGGACATGTCCATCCACAACTTCGATTGCGTGCGCTGGATGGTGGGCGAGGAAGTGACGGAGCTCTTCGCCATGGGCAGCGCCATCGTGGATCCGGTCTTCGCCGAGTTGCACGATGTGGATACCAGCGTGGTCTCCCTGCGCTTTGCCAACGATGCGCTCGGCGTGATCGACAACAGCCGCCGCTCTGGCTTCGGCTACGACGTGCGCACCGAGGTCTTCGGCAGCGAGGGCGCGCTGATGATCGGGTACTCGCGCGATACGCCGATGCTGCGCCTGGACGCCAGGGGTATCCAGAGTGACCACATTCACTGGTTTCTGGAGCGCTTCGATCAGGCCTATATCGATGAACTGCGGACCTTCATCGACTGCATCGTCGATGATCAGCCCGTGCCCGTAACTGGCCAGGATGCCCGCTCCGCGATGGCCCTGGCCTATGCCGCTGAAGCGTCGCTCAGGGAACGGGCGCCTGTCGCTCCGAGCCGCTTCTGACCGCTCTGCGTTCGCAGGGAAAGGACCCCCGCCATGGCCATCGCTGACCCCCGCGCACTCCTGCTGAAGTCGCATGACCTGTACGGCAATTCTGGCACCCTGATCGATGTCACGGTCGAAAGTGCCGGCTGGGAGTACACCGGTCTCCGCGTGATCCGCATGGCCTCCGGCGAGGCGTACACGCAGTCGACCGGGCAGGATGAGGTAGCGCTGGTGCCGCTGGCAGGGCGCTGCTCCGTCACCGCCGCCGGGCAGACCTGGCAGATTGGCGAGCGCGAGAGCCCGGTGGCTGGCAAGCCGTGGGCGCTCTACCTGCCGCTCCAGAGCGAGTTCGAGGTCATTGCCGAGACGCCGCTGGAACTGGCCATTACCTCTGCCCGGGCGGAGGTGGCCCACCCGCCGAAGCTGATTACGCCAGACGACGTGGCGGTGGAAATCCGTGGCGCGGGCAACGCGGCGCGGCAGATCAACCACATCATTGCCCCGTCTTTCCCGGCAGACAAGCTGCTGGTGGTGGAGGTCTTTACGCCCAGCGGGAACTGGTCCTCCTACCCACCGCACAAGCACGACGTGCACAACATGCCGGCCGAAGCGGACCTGGAAGAGATCTACTACTACCGTATTTACCCGGAAGATGGCTTCGGCCTGCAACGCCTGCACACGGCCGATGGCACGGTCGATGAGGCGTACGTGATCCACGATGGCGACCTGCTGCTGGTGCCCGAGGGGTATCACACGTTCGCCATGGCGCAAGGCTACACGGGGTACTACCTGAACATCCTGGCGGGTGATGAGCCGGTGCGCACCATGCAGCCGAGCGACGACCCGACCCTGGCCTGGGTGCGCGCCACCTGGACCGATGAGATGAACGAGGGCATTGCGTCCTGGCAGGATATCGAGACTCGTCTGAATGGAGCGGCGGGCCGGCGACAGGACTAGATGCCCTCACCCCAGCCCCGGACGGCCCTCGCCCCCAGCCCCGCTCCCGATGCGCGGGAGAGGGCGACGATTGACAGCTTGCCGGGCCAAGCCGGACGCGCGGACTCACGACGCCGAGAGGAGAAAGGACCCATCATGAGCGCCCGCGAGGAGACGATCCGCCTCACCATGGCCCAGGCGGTTGTGAAATACCTGGGCCAACAGGACATCGAGCGCGACGGCGTACAGCAGCCGTTCTTCGCCGGGGTGTGGGGCATCTTTGGACACGGCAACGTGGCCGGGATTGGCCAGGCACTCGAGGAGCTGCAGGACGAGGTCATCTACCACCGGCCCCAGAACGAGCAGGCGATGGTGCACACGGCGGCTGCCTACGCCAAGATGAAGAACCGGCTGCAGACCTTTGCCTGCACGTCGTCCATCGGCCCCGGCGCTACCAACATGATCACCGGCGCGGCCACGGCGACCGTCAACCGCCTGCCGGTCCTGCTGCTGCCCGGGGATATCTTCGCCTCTCGCCGGCCGGATCCGGTGCTGCAGCAACTGGAGTACCCCCTCAGCCTCGATGTCAGCGTCAACGACGCGTTCCAGCCAGTCTCCCGCTTCTGGGACCGCATCAACCGTCCAGAGCAGATCCTGGCCAGCCTGCCGGAGGCGCTGCGGGTGCTGACCGACCCGGCGGAGACGGGCGCGGTGACGATTTGCCTACCCCAGGACGTGCAGACGGAGGCGTACGACTACCCGGCGTCCTTCTTCGAGAAGCGCGTCTGGCGTGTGCCGCGCACCGTGCCGCCGGCGGAGCAGTTGCAGCGTGCCATCGAGGCGATTGGCCGGGCGAAGCACCCGGTGATCATCGCTGGCGGCGGCGTCATCTACTCCGATGCCACGGCGGCGCTCTCGGATTTCGCGGATGCGCTCGGGATTCCGGTGGTGGAAACGCAGGCTGGCAAGGGCGCGTTGCCCTGGAACCACGCGTGGAACGCCGGCCCGGTGGGATCGAACGGCGGCCTGGCTGCGAACCGGCTCTCGCGAGAGGCCGACCTGGTGATCGCCGTGGGCACGCGCCTCTCGGACTTCACGACCGCATCGCACACGCAGTTCCAGAACCCGGAGGTGGAGTTCGTCAGCATCAACGTGGCCTCGCGCGATGCCTTCAAGTTCGGTGCGCTGCCGCTGGTGGGCGATGCCCGGGCCACGCTCGATGCCCTGCGCGAGGGCGCGGTGGCGGCGAAGGCGCGCACGGCGGCCGAGTACGGCGACCGCGTGGAATCGCTGAAGGCGGAGTGGGACGCGGCGGTGGATGGCATCCGCGCCGTGAAGACCCCGGAGCACCTGACGCAGGCGAACGTGATCGGCATCGTGAACGAGGCGAGCGGCCCGCGCGATGTGGTGGTGTGCGCGGCGGGCGGGATGCCCGGTGATCTGCTGAAGCTGTGGCGGCCGGTGGACCCCAAGGGCTACCACCTGGAGTACGGCTTCTCCTGCATGGGGTACGAGATTGCGGGAGGCCTCGGCGTGAAGATGGCCGACCCCTCGCGCGAGGTCTTCGTGATGGTGGGTGACGGCTCGTACCTGATGCTGCACACGGAGATCGTGACCTCCCTCGAAGAGGGGCAGAAGATCATCATCGTGGTTGTCGATAACAGTGGCTACCAGTGCATCCGCAACCTGCAGATGTCGACCGGTTCCCCGTCGTACGGCAACGAGTTGCGCTACCGCGACGAGCAGACGGGCATCCTGGACGGGCCATACATCCCCATCGATTTCGCGGCCAACGCGGCCAGCCTGGGCGCAGCCGCCATGCGCGCCGAGTCCGAAGCCGAACTGCGGGAGGCCCTGGAACGGGCGAAGCAGGAGACGAAGACCACGGTGATCCATGTCCCGGTCCAGAAGCACGCCCGCGTGCCCGGGTTCGAGTCCTGGTGGGACGTGCCGGTCGCTGAGGTCTCAACCGTCGGCTCCGTGCGTGAGGCGCGCGCGGAGTACGTTGAGAACGAAGAGAAGGAACGGTTCTTCTACTAATCTGGGACGGAACGGGTCTCCTCTCGCAACTCGCGTAAGGAGCCGCACCGATCAGGCAGCCACTCGCTCCCACGGGCCGCTCGTCTATCAATGGACGACTGTTGGCTTGCCTTGTCACAGCGAATGCCGCAAGCCGAACGTCGCCACCGAGAGACGATGATGACCGCGACTGGCGCACCGGTGCCCCTCCTGCTCAATCTGCACGACCACGAGACCGCGGCGCGCGCCCTGTTGCCCCGATGATCTTCGACTTCGTAGTTGGCGGCACTGGTGATGAGGCGACCGTGCGCGGCAACCGGGCGGCGTTCGACCGCTGGCGATTTCTGCCACAGATGCTGCGGGGTATCCCCGAGGTCTCGACCGCAACATCGATCCTCGGCCAGGAGATTGCCTTGCCCGTGTTGATCGCGCCGACGTCGCTACAGCGTCTCTGCCAGGACGAAGGCGAGCAGGCAACCGCTCGCGCGGCCAGAGACGCCGGCACGATCTACACGATGAGCACCGCCGCTTCAATCGCGATAGAGGACATCGCGCCTCATGCCGGCCCCTGGTGGTTTCAGCTCTATGTCTTCCGTGATCGGGGTCTGACGCAGGATCTCGTCGCGCGGGCTGCGTCGGCCGGAACTTCCGCACTCGTCGTCACCGTCGATACCTCACAACTCGGGCGGCGGGAGGCTGACCAGCGCAATCACTTCGCCTTGCCATCCGGGGTGGCCATGGCCAATGTGCAACAGCCTGCACCCCGTAACGCAGGAGAGGCAGGTGCGTCCGCGCCGTGGCTCACCGCAGTTCCCATCGTGGAGTCGGCATTGACCTGGGGCGATCTGGATTGGCTGGCGTCGTTGTCGCCGCTGCCAGCGATTCCCAAGGGCATCATGCACCGTGATGACGCCGTTGCTGCGCTTGAGCACGGGGCGCCAGCGGTGATCGTCTCCAATCATGGAGGGCGACGACTCGACAGCGCGGTGGCTACCCTGGATGCCCTTCCAGCCATCGTGGCCGCGGTTGCGGGACGCGCCGACGTGCTCGTCGATGGGGGAATCCGCCGAGGGACAGACGTGATGAAGGCGGTGGCACTCGGCGCGCGGGCGGTGCTCATCGGGCGGCCGATCCTGTGGGGGCTGACGGTCAGCGGAGAAGCCGGCGTGCGCCACGTCCTGGAACTGCTGCGAGCCGAGTTCGCGCTCGACTTGCTTCTCTGCGGGCTGGCCAATTGGCTGCCGTGGACCGCTCCCTCATTGTCCCAGCGGAATTCGCGCTCAGGAGTTGAGTCCGGGTTGTGACGACGTGCCCTTTACCTCCGCATGATTAGCCCGTTTCTAGTCCAGGTGCCTGGCAGGGCCGGCGGGGAATGCTCCACTCTAGTTTGCCCTGCATCGTCGATGATCTGCTGTAGGGCGGTTCTCTACCCAGTAGGCGTAGCCGCAGCCGCAGGGGAGTCGCCGCTGCCGAGCTTGGTCCGGTCGAGACGACCGGGATGTTTGTCGGCCACAGATACCTCTGCCGTAGGGGCGCCAGCTACAGCGCGCCAATCTCCACGGTGCGCGTGGCTGTAGTTTCCGCCAGGAATGCCAGGAGCTGCTCCCCCTCGGAGGCAATCTCCCTGGAGGTGGTTGGAGGACATCCCTCGAGGAGCTGAATCCGGAGCGAGGCCGTGCGCTTTGCCAGGTCCGCTTTCCACAGGCCGCGCACGAAGCCATCGACCAGGATCGTGCCGACATCGCGGCCCAGCCCGGCGTTCTCCGGGATTGGCGTGTCGCTCGCGAAGAAGCGTGAGCGGTCGGCGTGGCCGAGGACGACGTTATCGTAGACCGGCAGGAAGCGCACCGGCGCCGGCGTCTCCGCAGCCGGCCGTGGCGCATCCGGCAGGTCGAAGAGTTCCCTGCCCTGCGCATCCTGGAACGTGAGCAGGCCGGGGCGGAGCGCCTCGAAATCGCTCTTGAGCTTCGTCAGGCCCGACCAGTTCTGCATATCCATCACCGTGGCGGGTCCGAACGCCGCCAGGTAGCGCCGCACGAAATCCTGGCGAGACGGTGATACCGCCAGGGGCACGCCGAGCCAGGACTCGGCGGTGGTCCAGCGCGTCTGGCCGCTCTCGCGCCAGAGACCGCGTGGGGTGACCTGCACCATCGGCAGGAAGCGGGTGACGGCGATGGCCATGGCTTCGCCATCGTGGCCGGGGAAACGCGCGACCAGGAGCGGCCCGAGCTCTGCCGTGGAGCGTGGCGCCTCCTCGACGATGGCGCGGGCAGCGTGGCGCAGGACGTCGTGATCCAGGTCGCGCAGGCGCTTGCCAAAGGGGGTGCCGGTCATGGTGCGCTGATACTGGAAGGCTTCCAGGAGGGTGAAGAGGACGGCGGCGTCAGCGGCGCTGGTGAGGTGAATGGTGGAGCGCATGAACGGTGCGCGGACGGCCTGCCGCGTTCGCAGGAGATCCGCCAGCTCTTCGGCCTCGAACCCCTCCAGGCGTGACCAGAGGCCGAGGTAGGGATCACGCGGCAGTTGCGCCTGCATCCCGGCCAGGTGCTCGATCATGGCGAGCGCCGGCATAGTGGTGCGCGCCAGCAGGTGCTGGCGGGCGAGGGTGGCGCGGTTCAGGTCACGCTGGGTGAGGGTGGCGGGCAACGCGTCATGGCCTCCGGTCGTTGGTCGGGTCGGTTGGTTCTGTGCTTCCTGATTCGCCAGGTCGGTCGCCGGGGGTGCGAGGCTGGGCCGAGATCCTTCGCCCGCGGGCTCAGGATGACACATCAAGGTGGCTACAGGCACTCGCCCCGGTGAGCCCCTCGCCCTAGGCAGGACGAGGGGTTGGGGTGAGAGTAACTTACTGGGCGAACCAGTCGAGGTCGATGGCTTCGGCCATGGCGATGTAGCCCGCGTCATTGATGTGCAGGGCATCGCCCGGGTCGTAGTCCGCCAGGATACGGGAGGGCTGGGCCGGATCCTGGACCACGGCATCGAAGTCCACGACCTGATCGAATCCGCCACTGGTGCGGATCCAGGCGTTCACCTCCTGCCGGGTGGCTTCACCCTCTGCCGAGTAGTAGTCCGCGCCTTCGTACGGCGTAATGGTGCCGCCGATGACGATGATGCGGCGCTCGTGGGCGCGCTCGATGATCTGGTTCAGGGCAGTGATGAGTTCAGCCGAGGTGCGGACCTGGCTGGGATCCATCATGCCCATGCCGATATCGTTGATGCCCATGTAGATGATCAGGTAGGCCACCCCCGACTGGCCCAGCACGTCGCGGTCGAAGCGGGCCAGCGCGCTTTCGCCCATGGCGAGGCCAAAATCGGCCGGGGGGTTGGCGAGCAGGCGGTTCCCGCCGATACCCTCGTTGAGGACGGCGCGCGGCAGCCCGGCAACGACCAGCCGGTTAGCCAGGGCATCTGGCCAGGTGCCGTACGTGCCGCTGGTCGAGCCGAATCCGTCGGTAATGGAGTCGCCGAGCGCCACGATGGCGCTGCTCGCGGGGGTGGCGGCGACATCGATACCGGTCAGGAACGCCGAACTTTCCGTGGTGCCGATGACCGGAAACTCACGGGCGGCAGCGTGGTCTCCGGGTTCAGAGATGTAGTTCGTTTGCAGCGCGAAGGGATGGACAGTGCCAGCGGTGATCTGGTCCGGGAAATAGAGGCTGACGGCCAGCTCCTGGAGCGGCTGGACCGCCATGGGGATGGGGTCGCTCAGCACCAGCGCGCCTGGCGGAATACTGACGCTGGTGTTGCCGGCGAAGGTGATCGGGAAGGCGGAATCCGCCACGGTCGTGGACTCGCTCTCGCGCAGCGCAACCTGCGCGTCGCCAATGGTGAGTGGTACGTCGCCGTAGGTATTGGAGAGGCGAACCCGGATCTGAGCACCGCCCAGCGTCAGGCGCACGATCTGGCGCAGGGTCTGATCATCCAGGGCGATGGTGGAATCCGGGAAGCCTTCCATCGGTGGCCAGGACGTGGCTGGTGCGGTCGCCCAGGACCCGACCCAGTGTTCGCTGGCCCAGTCGCGCACCATGGCGACGGGGGAGGCGATGGGCGTGGCTTGCTGGGCAGCGAGCGGCAGGTGCGCGCCGAAGGTGGCGGCAGCGGCAGCGGTCGCGCTGCCAAGCAAGGTGCGTCGCGTAAGCAAAGACATCGTGACTCCTTCGTCGTACGGGGCGAGTTCCCCGGCGAGGTGAGCTGCTACTGGAGGAACTCGCCGGCATGCGCTCTGGGAGGTGCCGATGGCGTAGCACCGCGCCCCACCGGATGACGTCGCCTCCCGAAGGTAGTCGCAGTCGCCGAGGGATATTCGACGGGCGGCAGACGCCCGGTATCCCGTGCTACGCGGCGCTTTGCCTGAGCGCCCTGCGGGCAGCAGTGGATACGGTGATGTTGCCCAGGCCCCTCTTCCCTGGCCGGAGATGTCAGCGCGATTCCTGCTGAACGGGTAAAGTAGGCTGGCATAATCCGAAGCCATTTTTGCACCGGTCATGGGCGCCAGGTCGCACAGGCTGGAGGAGGTTCCTGGAAGCGACGGCGAGCAATCAACGACGATTGGGCAGCGGCCAGATGCAGTCACTGGGAGGCAGCAGATGAATCAGCAGCACGGACTCGCGCGGCGGGAACTCCTGAGGGGAACGGCAGCAGTTGCCGCCGGCCTGGCGCTGCAGCGGCGCGGCCTGGCCTTCGCGCAGGACGCAACGCCAGAGCCAGAGCCGGAGGAAGTGACGGCCCGCGAGGCGGTGGAGGGGAAGCTCAACGTTAGCTGGTGGTCACACAACAACCCGGCGTTCGTTGCCGCCAACCTCGAGATGATTGACCGCTTCCAGGCGGCCAACCCCGACATCAACATCACGTACCAGTACTTCCCGTACGACATCTTCATCAGCAAGCTGCAGGCCGGGTACAACTCCGGCACCGTCGCGGACATCCAGCAGATGTTCGGCACCTGGGTGACGCAGTACGCGGGCTTCGGCCTGCTCGATCCCGTGCCGGCTCATCTCTCCGACGGTATGGCGGATCGCTTCTTCGAGGCTGCCATCGGCGCCTACGGGCTGAACGGCCAGTACTACGGTATGCCGAAGGAGTACAACCTCGAAAATGGCTCGATGCTGGTCAACCCGGCCCTGCTCGAGGAGGCGGGCGTCACCGACACGCCGGCCACCTGGCAGGATTTGATGGACAACGCCGTCAAGGCCACCAAATACGACGACCAGAACCGGATTACACAGGCCGGGTTCCTGATGACCGGCAACGACGCCATCACCTTCCTCTTCCTGGCCATGATCCTGCAACAGGGTGGCACCTACTGGGCGGACGACGGCGTTCACGTCAATTTCCAGACCGATGCGGCCGCGAAGGCCTGGCAGGCCGAGACGGACATCGTCACGAAGTACCACGTTGACGATGAAACCTCGATCCCGAACCCGGATCGCTATGTCGTCTTCTTCCAGGGCAAGGGCGCCATGTGCATGGTCGGCCCCTGGGCGATCGCCGTTGGGCAGACCGACTACCCGGACCTTGATTTCGGCTACGTGAACATGCCGACCTTCGCCGGGGACGAGTACCGCTTCGCGGCCGAATCCGGCTGGGGTGAAGTGGTCAACGTCAACGCTCCGGCCGAGAACAAGGAGGCTGCCTGGAAGTTCATCGACTTCATGGCCCAGCCGGAGAACCTGCGCGACTGGAACATTGCGACGTACACCATCCCGGCCGTGAAGGCCCTGCTGGACGACCCCGCCATCCTGGAAGCTGCGCCGCTGTTCCAGGCGTCGTTCAATGTCCTGCCGTACGGGCAGTGGATCGGCGCGGTCCAGGACCGCGACCGCTTCTTCCGGTCGATTCATGATGCGTTCACCGCGGTCGCCCTGGGGCAAATGGACGCCCCAACCGCGCTGTTGCAGGCCGAGCAGCAGATCAATCAGATGATCGACGAGGTCGCTGGTCCGTAGCCAGGGCGCGGGGTGAGATCGCCCCGCGCCCTGTTTCGTTTCACTGTCACTGCAACAGAGAAATGAGTAGGACCTATGGCCGTACCGTCGGCTTCCCTACCAGCCCGGTCTCGAGCGGCGCGCCGCTCGAGACCTCCCGGCTATGCCAGCCAGATGGCCTTTGTGGCCACGGGCCTCATCCCCATCCTGGTGCTGTTCGGCATCTTCGCGGTGCTCCCGGTTGGCATTGTGCTCTGGCTCAGCCTGCACAAGTACAACCAGCTTGCGCCCGTTGCCCCGTTCATCGGGATGCGCAACTTCGAGTACGCATTTACCAACGATGCGCTCTTCATCAACGCGCTCACCGTGACGTTGAAGTACGCGCTGGTGGCCGTGCCACTGAACCTGCTGATCGCCCTGCCGATCGCCATGGGGCTCAACCAGGTCACCCGGTTGCGGGCAGTCTTCCGCTCCGCGTTCTTCCTGCCGACTGTGGCCTCGGCGGTGGCGGTGTCGCTGATCTGGCGCTTCGTGTATGAGCCACAAACCGGGGCGCTGAATGCGATCCTGGCCACATTTGGCCTGCCGCAGCCGTCCTGGTTGAACGATCCGTCAACCGCGCTGTGGGCGGTGTTGATCACGGCGGTCTGGCAGGACCTGGGCTACAACATTCTCATCCTGCTGGCGGGCTTGCAGACGATTCCGGACGATTTCTATGATGCGGCCAAGGTGGATGGCGCCGGGGCCTGGCCCCGGTTCAAGGATGTCACGATCCCGCTGCTGAGCCGCACGCTTCTCTTTGTCTCCGTGCTGACCATGATTTCCTACCTGCAGCAGTTCACCTACGTGCAGGTGATGCCCAACAACCCCGGCGGCCCCATCAATTCCACGACCACGCTGGTGCTCTACATCTACACAAAGGCGTTCTCCAACATGCAGTTGGGCTACGCCTCGGCCATCTCGGTGGTCCTGATGATCATCATCCTGGTCATCACGCTGATTCAGTTTCGCTTGTTGCGCTCGCGCTGGGAGTATTGACGATGGACGAGGTGCTGGATGACCGCAGACCTCAGCGAGAGCGCACACACCTGGGCGAGTATGTCCTGATCGCCGTCTTCACCGTCATCACCATCCTCTTTGTCATGCCGCTGGTGGTCATGGTCCTCAGCGCGTTCAAGCCGCTGGCGGAAATCCTGCGCACGCCCCCGACACTCTGGCCGGAGGCTCCGACCCTCGACAATTTCCGCACGGTGCTGTCTGAAGCGCCCTACTTCCTGTGGTACCGGAACAGCCTGGTGGTGGCGATCGCCGTCACAGCCTTCGCCGTCTTCACCAGCGCGGTCGCAGGCTACATTTTCGCGAAGTTCGACTTTCCCCTGAAGCAACCGCTCTTCGTCCTCGTCCTGGCCACGCTGATGATTCCGTTTCCGGTCCTGCTGATTCCGAACTACATCATCGCCAACAAACTCGGCGTGCTGAACTCCCTGTGGGCATTGATTCTGCCGGGCATGGTCAGTGCCTTCGGCATCTTCCTGATCCGCCAGTTTGCCGCCGGAATCCCGCGCGACCTGATCGAGGCGGCGAGGTTGGACGGGGCCGGCGAGTGGGCCATCTTCGGGCGCATCGTGCTGCCGCTGCTGCGGCCGGCGCTGGCCGCGCTCGGGGTGTTTACCTTCCTGGCCTCGTGGAACGACTACCTCTGGCCGCTGGTGGCCATCAACGATCTGGACAAGAGCACGATCCCACTGGCTCTCACGTTCTTTAGTTCGGTCCAGTCCACACGCTACGATTTGATCATGGCGGCGGCCGCGATGGCCGTGGTGCCGGTGCTGATCGTCTTCCTGATCTTCCAGCGGCACATCGTCAAGGCATTGGTGCTGGCAGGCATGCGGTAGGACATCGCATGGGTGGCCGGGCCACAGGGCGCAACAAGCGGAGAATCGGCAATGCAGATCATGTCTGAAATTGATGTCGAGCAATACGCGCGCGATGGGTATCTCACCGCACCATCGGTGCTGACCCCCGAGGAACTCGCCATTCTGCGGGAGGAGTCGGACCGCGTGCTGGCGCTGTGCGCCAGCGACCCGCAACGGTACGCGCAGCGCATCCAGTGGGAAACCGATCACCTGGCGTCGGAAGACCAGCGGGGCATGGATCGCGTCATCCGCAAGCTGGAACCTGTCTCCGATCTCAGCCCACTCTTTGCACGCTATGCCATGCACCCGGAGATCGTCGATCCGTTGCGGCAGATCTTCCAGGACGACGTGGCCCTCTTCGAGGACAAGCTCAACCTCAAGCTGCCCGGCGGTTCGGCTTACCCCTGGCATCAGGACTGGGCCTGCTGCTGGCGCGCGCACACGGATGAGCTGATCACCTGCTTCATCTACCTGGACGATGCCGATGAGACGATGGGGTGCCTGCAGGTGGTACCGGGCAGCCACCTCGGCAAGCCGATCTGCCCCTTCAAGCCGGGGAGCAGCTTCGAGATCGATCCCTCGTGCGTGGACCAGGAGAAAGTCGTGCCGGTCCCGCTGCCAGCGGGCGGGATGATCTACTTCGATCCGTATCTGCTGCACTACTCCGACCTGAACCGCAGCACGAACCCGCGACGGACGATCATCTACACGTACAATCCGGCCCGGCTCGGCAGCATCAACGAGGCACGCTTCCCGGCCGACGGCGCAGCCTGAAACGACGGTCATTTCGAGTAGAGTGACCAGAGGGAGTTGTCAGGAGGTCTGCAATCCCGGAGAACGAGATTCTTCGCCTGCGGGCTCAGAATGACACGCGTAGGGGTGGCGCGCATCGGGTTGGCTCGTCCCGCCTGCAGGAAGGACCTTTGTGAAAATCGTCATCATCGGCGCCGGGAGCACCGTCTTTACTCCCGGTTTGATCGCCGACCTGACTACCTCGCGCCACTTTGCGGACGCCACAGTCGCCCTCGTTGACATCAACGCGGAGGTCGCCGCGACGATGGCCCGCTACACGGAGCGGGTGGCGCGGGAGCGGGGTGTTGGGCTGCGCGTCGAGTACGCCAGCGACCGGCGCGAGGTCCTGGCCGGGGCCGATTTCGTGACCGTGACCATCGCCGTGGGCGGGGCGCGTGCCTGGGAGCAGGACGTACGCATCCCGGAGGCTCATGGTGTGTGGCAGACCGTGGGCGACAGCGTGGGGCCGGGCGGTGTCTTCCGGGCCTTGCGGCACGTGCCGGAACTGGTCGCCATTGCCCGGGACATGGAAGAGCTGTGCCCGGACGCCTGGTTGTTCAACTACACCAACCCGCTGTCGGCGCTGGTGCGCGCGGTGCACAAGACCAGCTCGATCAAGGCTGCTGGCCTCTGCCACGGGGTGCTCCATACGCGCGAGGATATCGCCCATGCCCTCGGGGTGCCTCACCACGAGCTGAGCGTGACCGTGGCCGGGCTCAACCACCTGGCCTGGGTGCTCGACATGCGGCACGGCGGGCAGGATCTCTACCCGGCGTTTCGCGAGCTGCAGCGCGGCTGGTTGGCTTCGCCCCCGCCGGCGACAGATGGTGATCCGTACGAGGGGTTCCAGGAAGTCAGCGCCTGGCTGATGGAGATTTACGGCTACTACCCCTCCCCGGGCGACCGCCACGTCGCCGAGTTCTTCCCTTTCTTCTTGCGGCAGGCGAATGGCGGCCTCGCGTATGGCACGCAGGCTGGCCTGGACATGACCAACCGCATCCTGGCCTCGCGCGATGATCGCTGGGACCGCATTGCGGCCCAGGCCGAGGGCCGCGCCGAACTGGACCGCGCCCTGTTCGATGAGGCGCGCGAGGGCGAGCGCGTGGTTGCCATCATGGAAGCGATCACGACCGGCCAGCCGCTGCTGGAGCTGGCGGTCAATGTCCGCAACGATGGGCTTATCGCGAACCTGCCTCGGGAAGCGGTGGTGGAGGTGCCGGGCCTGATCGACGGGCGCGGCGTGCACGGCGTGGGTGTAGGCGAGTTGCCGGAAGGGATCGCCAACATGCTCGGCGCACGCTCCCGGCAGCAGGAGCTGACCGTCGATGCGGCCCTGACGGGAGACCGGCAACTCGCCCTGCAGGCGTTGCTGGCGGACCCACTCGTGCCGACGGTCGAGGCCGCAGCCGCCATGCTCGATGCCGCACTGTCCGCACACGCGCGCTTCCTGCCGCAGTTTGCCGCGCCGTCGCCAGCGTAGGTGCGGCGAGGCCCCGGCGCTGGCAGCGTCGTACCATGGCGACCAGGATGTCCTTTTCCTGATTTCACGAAATGGAGCAACACACCATGCCGCAACCCAAGATCGCGTTCCTCGGGGCGGGCAGTAGCGTCTTTGCCCGCAACTTGCTGCAGGACCTGTTTACCTTCCCGGACCTGCGCGATTCCACCATCTCGCTGATGGACATCGACCCCGTGCGGCTGGCCGACACCGAGGGGATTGCGCACCTGCTGGCCGACCAGACCGGCAGCAAGCCGAAGATCGAGGCGACGACCGACCTGCGACGAGCGCTGGACGGCGCGGACTACGCGATCAACATGATCCAGGTCGGCGGCTACCGCCCCTCGACCGTGATCGACTTCGAGATCCCGAAGAAGTACGGCCTGCGCCAGACGATCGGCGACACGCTGGGCATCGGCGGCATCATGCGCGCGCTGCGCACCATCCCGCCGATGCTGGAGATGGGGCGCACGATGGAGGAGGTCTGCCCAGATGCCCTCTTCCTGAACTACTCGAACCCGATGGCGATGCTTTGCATGGCCATGAACCGCGCCACCAGCATCAGCACGGTCGGGCTCTGCCACAGCGTGCAGGGCACCTCGCAGGACATGGCGCACTGGATCGGCGTGCCGTACGACGAGGTTGAATACCTCTGCGCGGGTATCAACCACGTCGCCTTCTTCCTGAAGTTCCAGCGGCGCGACGGCGAAGACCTCTACCCCCTGCTGCGCAAGGTTGCGGACGCGCACGCGGAGCCGGCCTGGGAGCGCACGCGCTTCGAGCTGTTCCGCACCTTCGGGTACTTCGTGACGGAATCGAGCGAGCACTTCTCCGAATACGTGCCCTGGTTCATCAAGCAGAACCGCGACGACCTCATCCAGAAATACAACATCCCGCTCGATGAGTATCCCGCCCGCTGCGAGGACCAGATTGCGGAGTGGGGTGAGTTCCGCTCGGCGCTGCTCTCCTCGGAGCCGGATGCGCTGACCAGCTACCACGAGGCGCAGCGCGGCGTGCTGCACGGCATGACCGAGCGCCGCATCGCGATGGTCGACAAGGAGGACCCGGCGCTGGGGGCGCGGCTGCGGTCGGAGGCGCTGGCGGAGCACGCGGCCGAGGAGGATGGCCACTCCGGCGAGTACGGCACGCTGATCATCCACAGCATGGAGACGAATCAGCCGCGCGTGATCAACGGCAATGTCAACAACAGCGGCGCCATCAGCAACCTGCCGATGGGCTGCTGCGTGGAGGTGCCCTGCCTGATCGACGCGAACGGCGTGCAGCCGACGCTGGTTGGGGCGCTGCCGCCGCAGCTCGCGGCGCTGATGCGCACGAACATCGGGGTGCAGGAACTGACGGTGGAGGCGGCCCTGACCGGCCGCCGCGACCACGTCTACCAAGCCGCGATGCTCGATCCGCACACCGCCGCCGAGCTTGACCCGCAGCAGATCGTGAGCCTGGTCGATGACCTGCTGGCGGCACACGGGGACATGATGCCGGAGTTCCGGTAGGCGGAGAGCGCCACTCGCCCTGACCCTCTCCCGGTGCGCTACACGCTCCAGATCCAGCCGAAGCTTTGCTCTCGGTGGACGGACGCCCACTGGTCATCGCGCCAGGCGAGGAAGGTCGAGCCGCCCTTGGGCCGCCACCTCCACGGCGTGGTCGCCCCGGTTCGTCACCAGGGCGAGGCGCTTCGTGACCGGGGCGACACGGCCCGCCGCGGCGCCCTTCACCGCGTGCCCCACATCCTCCAGCCACGTGCGGATTTCGCGCGCACACCATCCGACATTCGGCCGGCTGGCGCAGTGCCTGCGCCGGTGCGCGCGGTCTGGCGCACGGGATCAGGCACGGTGCTCCAGAGAGGGCTGCCTTGCCCAGCCGTCCGACGCCTGCTCCGGGCAGGCAGTGGGCGCAGCGCAACCTCCAGCGCGGGGCATCGCCCGCGCTGGAAGTGACCAGGCCAGGTTATTAACTACAGGTCTTCACGCAGATATTGGTACCGCAGGCATTCATCTGGCACACGAAGCCCGCAGCACAACTTCCACCAGCACCGCAGGCCACGGCGCCAGCGCAAAGCTGGCCGGCCAGGCACAGGGTCTGCCCGGTGAAAACTTCCCCACAAAAGCAATCCGTCCTTTCGGGATCGGGGTTGGTCAACGCGGCGCAGAGCGGGCCATCGCAGGTACAGGTTTCATTGACGCATTGCAGGCCCTGTTCGCAGGGTGGCGTACAAACACTCGGCTGCGAGGTCGTGGTGGACGTGGTCGTCGAGGTGGAACCGGACGTTGAGGTCGCCGGGGTTACACACGCGCCATCGACGCACTGCTGACCAGCCGCGCAGCAGCGTTTGCGCCCGCACTTCACTTTCGGGGCCTTGCACTTCTTCTTTTTCTTCTTTCCGTAGGTGGAGGCATCCGCCAGCAGGCCCGATGCAAGCGCGCCGCCCGCTAGTGCCTGGAGAGACATTCGGCGCGTGCTCTGCGCGCTCAATCGCTTGACCAGTTGGTCGAAACTCAGGTCGTCCACAGTGACCACCTTTCCTACCGGGCTAGATCGCACGACTCGTTGTCTTGGTAGTTCGTGCAACGTATCTCGCACGCGGAAGAAAGTCAAGACAGCCGCTCCAGCAACTGCACGAGGGGATTCGCGGGCCTGGCGCCCAGATCAGTCGGTCTCTCCTGTGTCTCTCCCTGCCTGTGCCAGCCAGTGGGGGGGAGGTGGGGAGGAGCTTGCTGGCTTGTGGCGGGATAAGAATGCCGAGACCGCCAACATGCGCGGGTGGGGTGGATTGGCATGCTTGCCTGCTCCACCCATTGGGGGTGCGGGCGCCGGGGCAGGGGAGACAGGCTGGGCCGCAGAGTCCCTGTTTGTGCGCGGCTGAGCCGAGGTCCTTCGCCTGCGAGGTAAGAGGCTCCGGATGACACAGCAGAGGAGGTGGTACCTCGAACCGTGGCGGATCGGAAACAGGGTTATTCGAGAAGCTCAGGGCGACACACGCGAGGGCTGGCAAGCGTCGCGGCCATGGGTTGGCTCATCAACAGGACAGCGCCGCCGCGGCGCTGCAAACTCAACACGACGTCCCAGGATCCGCGGTCACGTCCCGTACCGCGCGCACGGTGAGGGGCTTGGGACGTGAGTTTCTCTCCGATTACACCGGTACCTCCACCCGTTCCCCACCCCGATCCAGCGACTGCCGCGCGGCCAGGGCCGTGGCGAGGGCGATGAGGCCATCGCGGGGGGTTGCGCGGTCGGGGCTGGAGCCGGTGCGGATGGCGTCCAGGAAGGCGGAGCATTCGTTGGCGTACGGATCGGCCTGGGTGAGTTCGAGGATGGCGGGCTCGCCCGCGTTGGGGTAGAGGACGAGTTCGTTGATGCCGCCGCCCATTTCGACGCTGCGTCCGCCCGCGCGGAAGGTGTACTCGGCGGCGGCGTCCTCGCCGAGCACTTCGAGACGGGAGGAGAAGGGGTAGGACTCGGGCATGGTCATGCCGCCATCGACCAGGGCGGATGCGCCGTTCGGATAGTCGATGAGCACCTGCACCTGGTCGAACCCGCCGCCAGAGCGGCTGTTCTGCTCGCCGCGGGCGGTGACGGCCACTGGCCGGCCGAAGATCCAGTTCAGGGCGTCGAAGTCGTGGATCATCATGTCGATGACCGCGCCGCCGGTGAGATCGGCGCGGCTGAAGAGCTTCGACCAGGCCGGGAAGGGCTGGCGGCGAGAGGCGAAGCCGGAACGGAGGCGCCCGAGATCGCCGGCGTGCGCCTGCCGCGCGATTTCGACGTACTCCGGCCAGAAGCGGAGCACGTGCGCCATCATCACGACGCGGTCGCTGTCGTCCGCCAGCGTGACGAGCGCGGCGGCGTCCTCCAGGGTCATGGCAATGGGCTTTTCGAGGAGGACGTGTTTGCCGGCGGCAAGGGCGGCTTCGGTGACGGGCCGGTGCTGCGGGGTGGGCAGGCAGATATCGACGGCTTCCACCTCCGGGTCCGCCAGGATGGCGGCCAGGTCGTCACTCCAGGGCACACCGAGTTCCGCAGCCAGGGGTTGGCCACGGTCGGGGGATGGGGAGTAGATCACCGCAATCTCGGCGTCTGGCAAGGTGGTGTACGCCTTGCTGTGGACGCCACCCATGAATCCTGCGCCAAGGACCGCGACGCGCACCATTGATGTGTCTCCTGTCGTGATGTTCGTGTCCCTGAAGTGCCGAGTTCAGCACCCGCTTTCTGGTGTCGCCCTGAGCGAAGTCGAAGGATGACACGCGAGCGTGGACGTCACCAGCGAGCGGTCGGGAAGCGAGGCTGTGCAACGTCACGCTTCCTGAGCGATTCCGGGTGATGTCCGTACCATCAAGGCAGCCTGGGCGAACCCGCGATTACGACTCCTGCGGGACGAACGGCCGCACGTACTGGTAGGAGGCGGCGACGGCCTGGTTGACTTCGTCGAGGGATGGCCAGGGCTCGCCCTGGAATTCCACTTCGATGGAGCAGGGGCCGTCGAAGCCAGCCGCGTTCAGCGTGGCGAAGAGCGCGGGGAAGTCCACCTCGCCGGTGCCGACCTGCGGGAAGTTCCAGACTCCGGGGCCACCGATGGAGTCCTTGACGTGCATGTGGGTGACGGCGTCGACCGAGCCGGGAAGATCGCCTTCGGGGCGCACGCCGCCGTAGAAGATGACATTGCCGGGGTCGTAGTTGATGCCGACATTGTCGCGGCCGATATCCTGGACCAGCTTCTTCGAGATTTCGCC
Source organism: Thermomicrobiales bacterium (assembly GCA_034431475.1). Classification (GTDB taxonomy): domain Bacteria; phylum Chloroflexota; class Chloroflexia; order Thermomicrobiales; family UBA6265; genus JACCXM01. The sequence continues at coordinate 74,699 of DAOUDE010000037.1, forward strand.
GGTGGCGAGCAGGCCGCCGTGCGTCTCCAGGCAGATGGAGATACCGTGCTCGGCTGCCTCATCCGCCAGGGGGCCGATGCGCTCCAGGAAGGCCACGCGCTGCTCCTCCAGGCTGCCGGCGGACGAGGCGTCGTGGCCGCCGGTGGAGGTGGTGATCTTGTCGATCCCCAGCTTGCGCGCCAGGTTGATCGCCTTGCGGAACTCGGTGATGCCGGCATCGCTGACCAGGTCGGAGTGCCCGGAAAGGCTCACGGCGGTCAGGCCATACGAGTCCAGCAGGCGCTGCACCTCAGCGAGGTCCTCATCGGTGGAGTCGCGCAGCACATGCTCAGTCCAGCCAGGCACGCTGGTCAGCTCCACGGAGGTAAAGCCGGCGGCGGCAATGCCGGCCAGTGCTTCCTCTAGCGTGTAGGTGTGATACGAGTTGGTCGAGGCGGCGAGGCGATCGGCCATGGTGCGGTGGGTGTCCTTTCCCTTGTGCTCGACTGCTAGCTGCTTGCGCCGGTCGCCCGTTGCGTTCCGGCGTCATCGGCGGCGAACCAGATGGCGCCTGGCAGGAACGCCATGTATTCGCTGATCATGCCATCTTCCCAGACAAACGCCACGCGGGAAAATGGCGGTTCGCCGACCTCGAAGGGCGCGATGGCGATCTCCTTGTCCGCGATCCACGGCGCGATGTCGTCAACGACCCAGGCGACGTGTGGCGTGTCCTTGAAGCGGTCATCGAGGTAGCTGTCGGGTTCGTAGCGCAGGTACTCGATGCGCTGCGGGTGCGCGTTGGGGTCGGTGACCCAGACGCGCGTGGCCTCCACGAAGTTCTCGCCGGGCTGCGGCTCCATGGCGCGGAGCCCGACGTGATGGAAGGTGCGTGTGGGCCTGATTTCAGTCATTGGAACGGACCCCTCACCCCCAGCCCCTCTCCCTGTGCGCAGGGAGAGGGCGCCTCAAATGCAAGGCGGGCTGGCAACATCCAGGTTGCGCCGCAAACGACGCCATAGAATTCCGAGCCTCATCGCCATCGGTAGCTCCTCTCCCTGCGCACAGGGAGAGGGTTGGGGTGAGGGTCCGTCTTACGACCCCGCGCCCTCTGGCTGCTTCAGCGAGGCGAAGTCGGCGCTCAACTCGTAGCTCGTGGCGGCCTCCTTTATGGCATCGTGGTCGAAGTCGTTGATGCCCGCGACCCAGTCGTTGGTGAGGACGTCGGCGGCTTTCAGGTCCTTCGAGAGTTGCTTGATGTCGTAGGCCGTCTTCAGGAACAGGTCCCAGTCGGTATCGGAGTGCCAGCCCCAGCCCTCGCGCGTGGCCCAGTCGCCACGGAAGACCTCGGCGAGTTGCCACATCGACTCCACGGCGATCTGCTTGTTCTCGAAGACCTCGCTCAGCGCTGGCAGCGCCTCGAAGGTGATCTGGGTGGCCGCCACCGGGTTCTGCCAGCCGAACTCAAGCCCCTGGGCCCACGCGCGGAAGTAGCGCGTGTAGATATCCGCCAGCGCCTCGTCTTCGAGGTCGGAGCGGCGGATGACGAAGGAGTTGGCCGGGAACTTGGACCAGTCCTTGCCCAGGATGTAGTCGAAGTCGAGGCCGACGGCGGCCCACTGCGCGCGCAAGCCCGCCCAGGAGAGGGCGGCATCGGCCTGTCCCTGCGCCAACGTCTGGCCCCAGGTCTGGCCGGCGTCCACGTACTGCACCTTGGAGGGATCGCCGCCCGCCTGGGCGACTTCCGGGTTGCAGATGCCCTGCCAGCCGGCGGAGCCGAGCGCGACCGTTTTGCCTTCCAGGTCCTTGACACTGGCCGGAGCCTTGCCCTTCGGGAACGCAAAGTCGAACACATCGTAGGCGCCGCACTGGAAGACAGAGACGAGCGGGGAGCCCTGTTCGATCATCAGGGAAAAGACCCCTGGCGACGGGTAGGCCACGTCCGCCTGGCCGGTGTCGACCGCCTTGGTGCCGGCCGTGGCTTCGATGGGGCCGGGCTCCAGCGTCGTCTGGATATCGCCGAAGTAGCCCATCTTCATGGCGACGTGGTAGGCGTAATCATCCAGCACGTCGATGGTGCCGCGTGGGGAAACCCAGCGCACGGAGTTGTCCGCCGGCTGCGCGGAGACGATGTGACTGCGCTCCAGCGCCTGCAGCGCCACGCCGCTAACGCCGAGGGCCGCCGCGCCCTTGACGAGACCGCGCCGCGAAATGCGGCCGGCGGCGAATTGCTCGATCAACGCATCGAACTGGGACATCGCGTTCCATCCTCCTCGAGATTGGCGCTGCGTTGCGCCTTGCGGTGTGCCGGATTGATCGCGGATAGCGGGTTCGTGCGCTCGGCGGCGGCTCCTTTCAGGCTGCGTTGGTCAGGCTTGCCAGCCCGCCCACTTCTTGCCGACCCAGTAGAAGATGACGTAGATGCTGACACCCATCAGGGCGAGGAGCAGGATGATGGCGTAGAAGTTGGTCATCTTGACCATGGAGGACCAGAACATCAACTGGTTGCCCAGCCCATTCTTGCCGCCGACCATTTCGGCGCCGACGGCGGTGAGCATGCCGAAGATGGCGCCGACCATCAGGCCGACGATGATCATGGGCAGGGCGAGCGGGAAGCGAATTTTCGTGAATATCTGGAAGGTGGACGCGCCGTAGGAGCGCGCCAGCGCGATCTTGGCCAGGTCGGTGCGGCGGAAGCCGGTGGCCGAGTTGATCATCACCATCGGGCCGACCGCCAACGCCACGGCGATGATGCGCGGGGTCAGCGTGAAGCCGTAGATGAGGATAAGCAGCGGCACCAGCGCGATCATCGGCGTGGTGACCAGGAGCAGGATGTACGGCGTGATGATCTTCTCGACCAGCGGCACCTGCGTGATGACCGCTGCCAGCACAAGGCCGATGGACGCGCCAATGGCGAACCCGCTCAGGAGCTCGATCAGCGTAATCTGCATGTGCGGCCAGAAGAGGTCCGGGAAGCGGGTGACGAGTTGGACCACGATTTCGCTGGGCGGCGGGAAGATGTAGCTCTGGATGTTGAAGACGCGCACGGCCAGCTCCAGGCCGACGAAGAGCGCCACCGCCACCAGCGCGATCAGCCCGGCCTCGCCCCACGATTTCGCGAAGCTCTGGTTGCTCAGGGCCGACCAGTTGGTGAGCCCGACGTCATCACCGGCAGTCTCCGGCTCGGCCTGGTTGAAGGTGGGGATCGTTTCGCGCAGTTCGCTCGCCATCGTTGCCTTGTCCCTGCTGCGTGGTTGCTGCCCCGGCGTGTGCCCGCCTATGCGCGCGGGAGCGGGGTGTAGCGGCCCGTCTCGATCGTGTTCTTGATCTCTTTTACGACGTGAATGAAGTCCGGCTCGAAGGTCATGTCGATGGTGCGTGGGCGCGGCAGGTCGATGGGGAAGATGTGCGCCAGGCGACCGGGGCGGGGCGTGAGCACGACCACGCGGTCTGCCAGGAAGATCGCTTCCGAGACATTGTGCGTGACGAAGATGATCGTCTTGCCGGTTTCCATCCAGATCTTCTGGATGAGCAGGTTCATCTCGTCGCGCGTGAAGGCGTCCAGCGCGCCGAAGGGCTCGTCCATCAGGATGACATCGGGATCGTAGGAAAGGCAGCGCACGATGCTGGCGCGCTGCTGCATGCCGCCGGAAAGCTCGCGCGGCATCTTCTTCTCGAAGCCGGCCAGGCCGACTTCGTTGAGCAGGCCGTTGATGCGCCCCTCGTACGGTTTGGGATCGATCTTCTTGATTTCGAAGGGGAACTGGATGTTCTGCCACAGGTTGCGCCACGGGAGCAGGTTGGCATCCTGGAAGATCATGCCGATCTCCGGGCGCGGCTCAGTGACCGGTGTCCCGTTGAGGATAACCTCGCCGCTGGTCAGGTCATGCAGGCCCGACATGCCCCAGAGCAGCGTGCTCTTGCCGCAGCCGGAGGGGCCGAGGATGCAGAGGAACTCGCCCTTTGGGATCTCCAGTGAAAGATTCTCCAGCGCGTGTACGGAGCCACTGCCGGTCTTGTAGTGCTTGCTGACATGCCGCACCGACATGGCGATCGGCGACTCTGGCTGCCTCTGGATGGGGGATTGGACTGGTGACTGGATCTGGGCCATGCACGAAAACTCCCAGGGCGCAGGGTTCCCGGATGCGCGGCAGCGTTACCGCGGCAATGGTCTTGATCGTGATGACGATGCGAACTCTCTGGCCGGCAGTCTACGGAGCAGCGAGAGGCGTGTCAACGCGAGCCTGGGCTACACCTGACTGGCGATGATGTTGACGACCATGGCGAGGATGGCGGTGTTATAGGCAAACGAGATCAGCTCGTGGCGCAGGACCGCGCGGCGCATGGCCCGGTTGGTGGGGGCGATTTCGGCGACCTGGAAGGTCATGCCGATGCCAAAGGCGAAGTACGCGAAATCAAGCGCATCCGGCGGTTCCGTGAAGTTGATGCCGCCCAGCGTGGCCGGAGACGCGTAGTACAGGCGCGCATAGTGCAGCGTGTAGGCGGTGTGCAGCAGCAGCCAGGCCCCGAGGATCGCGCCAAGGCCGAGGGCGGTGCGCAGCCAGACATCGCGTGGGTCGATCAGGTTCGGGGCGCCGATGACGAGGACGGCCAGGCCGAGGCTGATGGCGCTGGCTCCGAAGGAGATGGCGAAGATGGCGGCCTTGCCGGGATCCTCGGCGGTGGCGCGTTGGCGCATCTCCTCAGCGTCCGTGGAGAGGATGATGGCCCAGCCCTCCGCCACCAGCACGAGCACGGCCAGGTCCCAGGCGGCCAACGCCCGCAGCACCTCGTCCAGGGAGGACGGCAGCAGGTAGAAGAGGAGCACGCCGACGACGATGGCGACGACGCGCGCCATCCACGGCGTTAGCCGCTCGGGCGCAAGATGCTGTTTCACAGGCGGCTGGGCTGCGGAAACAGGGTGGTCACTCGTGTCATGCCCTGGCTACGGCCGGGCCTGGTCGGCGCGCAGGTACGCGATGAACCCGATGCAGAAGAGGGCATCGACGATCGCGCCGATGGCGAAAGCCTGCGCCGGGAGCGTGCCGCCCAGCATGGACGCGATCACCACCAGGATGAAGACCACCTTCATGCCGATGATACTGACGACCAGGTCGTTGTTGCCGAGTGGCCGCTGCCAGACCAGCAGGCTGGCGAACCCCTCCATCAGGAGCCACGCGCCCGCCACCTGGACGAAGAAGCCGTTCTCCAGCGAAGGAATGCCGAGGAACCCGAACACCGCCGGATAGACGAAAATCAGTGGCAGCGCCGCCAGTGTGACGAAGATGACGTTGATCAGGAAGAGCCAATGCAGCCTCAACACCCGTTTCCCTTTCCATGCGGGGCGTGCTGCACCATTCTGCCAGAGTTGCGGTGAGTTGCCGTGGCGGTGCGCGCCGGTCTATCGTCGGCAAACGTACATGGGTTGCGCCTTACGCGACGAGGGTTCCATGCAAGTTCTCCCGCCACCAACCGATATTGATTGGCCGAACTGGCTCCGCCGCTACGACACGCAGCAGGCGGCCTACCTGCCCGACCGCGAAGAGCGTTTCACGGCGATGCTCGATGTGCTGGGCGCGCTGCTCCCGGAGGAGTTCGTCGCGCTCGACCTGGCCTGCGGCCCTGGGTCGATCAGCCAGCGGCTGCTGGAACGCTTCCCCCGTGCTCGCGCCGTGGCCGTGGATGTCGATCCCGTGCTGCTGGCCATGGGCGAGGGCGCGCTGGGCGACTTCGATGGCCGCCTGCGCTGGGTGACGGCGGACCTCACCGATCCAGGCTGGGTGGAGGCGTTGGGCGAGTCGAACTTCCACGCGGTGCTGAGCACCACCTCCCTGCAGTGGTTGCAGGTGGAGCCGCTGGTGCGCCTCTACAACACCCTCCCCACGCTGGTGCGCGAGGACGGCGGCGTGTTCATGAACGGCGACAATCTCGCCTTCGCCCCGCACCAGGAAACGCTGCGCCTCCTCTCGGAAGCGACGACCGAGATGCAGCGCGCCGAGGCGTTCGATGCCGGCGGCGTGGAGGACTGGGATGAGTGGTGGTCGGCTCTGGCCGAAGAGCCATCCGCTGCTCCGCTGCTGGCGGAACGCACGCGCCGCTTCGCGGCGTTCGACCGCGACACCCCGGCCCCGATCTTCGATGTGCACGAAGCCGCTCTGCGCAATGCGGGCTTCCGCGAGGTAGGGGTGATCTGGCAGCGGCTGGACAACCGGGTGCTGCTGGCGGTGCGGTAGCGCGCTGATCGGGTGAGGCCGGCTGCTCCCTGATGACGCCTGGCTCACGCAGGTGTCCGCGAAATATGACTTTCGATAGATGCGCGTGGCTCGCGTCCGCCATATGCTCCTCATGGAGTATTCCGGTACCCGTGTGGTCCCCGGGGTGACGTGAGCGTCCGCCGGTCGCATTCCCCGGCGCGCCCCGTCCGAGCGCAGGAGCCGTGAGCTGGGGACGCACTTTGCCCTCGGCACGGTCTCTGGAGGAAGGTCCAGGATGGACGGTCGTCAGTTCGATGCGCTCTCACGATCCCTCGCTTCCGCCAGTACGCGACGCGGCATCGTGCACATCCTCAGCACGCTCCCCGTATTCGGCCTGTTGCTTGCACTCCTTGATGAGCAGGCAGACGCGAAACGTCGCCAGAAGTCGCGGCACAAGCCTGTGCGCAAGGCTGCCCAGGCCGAGCACCACAATCGCGGCCAGGGTCACCACAAGAAGTCGAAGAAGAACTCCTCGGGGAAAAAGCAGCACAAGCGGAAGTGCAAGCCGAAGTCGGCGGCCCGCACCTGCGTCGGCCGCTGCGGCCAGGTTGCCAACAAGTGCGGCCCTATTGTGGATTGCGGCCCGTGCGACTGCGGACCCTGCCCGGCCTGCCAGATTTGCGATGCCACCACGGGGCAGTGCTGGGCCAACCCGGCCTTCGTCGGCCAGGACTGCGGCTCGCCGGGGCAGGTCTGCCAGGAGAGTGGCGTGTGCGCGTGCGACGCAGGGAGCTGCCTGGAAGGGCAGCACTGCAACGGCATCGCCTGCGTCTGTGACGCGACCAGTTGCCCGAACGGGTGCTGTGATAGCAACCGCGTCTGCCGCACCAACGTAGATGAGGCGTGTGGCACTGGCGGCGGCGTCTGCAACCAGTGCGAAGACCAGTGTGTTGACGGCGCTTGCACGTGTGCCACAGCCTGCCCTGCCTGCCAGAGCTGCAACTCAGAGACGGGACTGTGCCGCCCGGACCTGACCACGGACGGCGACACCTGCGGCGCGGGCCGGCGTTGCCAAGGTGGGCAATGCGTGTGTGACGCGACGAGTTGCCCGAACGGCTGCTGCGATGGGAATGTGTGCCGTATCCAGAATGCCAGCGCGTGCGGTACCGGGGGCGGCACCTGCACCCCTTGCGTGACTCCCGGCCAGGCGTGCGAAGGGGGCGCGTGCTGCGCCTCGGCAGGCAGCGTCGCGACCGTCAACGCGCCGTGTTGCGCGGGTCTGACCCTGTGCGCCAACGGCGTGTGCCGCGCCAATTGCTGTGCTGGGGTGACATGTACGAGTGACGACGCGTGTAAGGATCCCGGCGTCTGTGATCCATCGACCGGGCTCTGCTCGGCTCCAACACGCAAGGGCAACGGCGCGCCATGTGACGATGGCGATCCGTGTCTCAGCGGCTCAACCTGTCAGGGCGGAATCTGTGGGGGCGGGACCACGATCTGCACGAACCCACCGGAGTGTTACACCACGGCCGGCGCAACGTGCAGCGCTGGCAACTGCACCTACCAGCCCAGCGCGGTCGACACGCCCTGTGGCAGCGTGCCGTGTGGGCGCTGTGACGGCTCCGGGACCTGTGGTGGCTGTCCCGACAAACACGAGTGCCAGAACGGATCCTGCTGTGGCCTATCTGGTGCAACCTGCGGCTCGGCCAGCGACTGCTGCCCGTGCGACGGTTGCGACTGCAGCTCGCTGCAGCATGTCTGCTTCCAATCGGACATTGGCTGACAGGTTAGCCTGCGCCGATGCGTCTTGCTGCCGCTGCGCGAATGGCCCTCCAGGGCCAGGTGCGCGGCAGCGGGGCTTGCAGCCGGACTTGAGCCAGATTGTGTCGCGTCCATCGCCCCGATGAGGCTCCTGGTCATGGACAATGCCACTCCTCCCGTCACCGGTGACGGGAGAGTGACATTGCGTGATGAGGCATGACCATGACCACCGAGACGGAAGCCACCCATCCGCGACAGCCGATTCGCCGTTTTGACGTGTTCGCTGAGTTCACCCGGCAGGAACGCAAGGCCAAGGGATATCCCCAGGACGAGGCCAAGGGCTACGGCATCTGGCTGGCCAAGGTGGTTGCTTCACGCCGCTTCGGCCAGAGCAGCGATGGCGGGAGCAAGAAACCTCGCCCGAAGGCGGAGGAGCACGAGGCGGAGCCGAGGTTCCGCTCGGTTGGTGACGAACTACAGACCGACGAGACCTTCGATCATGACATCATTGATCGCATGGGCGCCGGGTTCTACCAGGATGTCTTCGTGCCAGCGATCACCGAGGCCCGGGAGCAGGGCAAGAAGTACGAAGAGATCCGGGATGCCATCCGCAAGGAGTGGAAACCGGCGCGCGCAGGAAGTCGTGGCAAGCGGTCATCATGAACCGATGAACGTGGAGGCAATCGACCTGGCCGCGCTGACCTGGTTGGCACATGCGCTTTCGGCACATGGGCAGGGGCTACGGGCCGGGGAGATCATCAACACCGGAACCCGCACGGAACTCTTCAACGCTGAGCCGGGCGATGACGTGCGCGCCACCTTCGGGGCGCTGTTCGATTGCGGCGACTGCCCGGCCGGGCAATCAGTCGGGGACGTTGACCACCACGTGGTGCTGCTCGATGGCCACTGGATACGTTTCCGCGATGTAGGGGCCCTGCTCAAGCTCCAGCGATTGAGGGGCACACCGGGTTTCGTCAGCGGGGATCGGTTCGAGTGTGACATCGTATGCCCGCACGCGCACCCGGGTGGGGTCGAACCAGGACTGCCCGGTGCGGATATCGAACTCCCAGCCGTGCCACGGGCAACGCAAGATCTCGCCGTGGCGGGTCAGGTGGTAGTCGCCGGGCCCGGATGATGACACGAACCCGCCGACTGGTCCCGTGCAGAGTGCCCCGCCCTGGTGTGGGCACCGGTTGCGCAGCGCGAAGAACTCGCCGTTGACGTTGAACACGCCGATGGAGCGGCCCGCGAGGTCGACAATCTTGCGCTCGCCCGGTGGTATCTCTTCGACTGATGCGACGACGTATCTCCCCATGGCTCCCGATCCATGCTGTTGCCCGATTGCTGCCAGTCTGCCCCGCGGGGCCTGCCCGTTCAGAGCCGATAGAGCGCCCTGGCGTTTTCGGCCATGAACTTCTGCTCCAGATCGAGCGGCAAACGGACGGGGAACGCGGAATCCGGCGCGTCGAAATCCCAGTGTGGGTAATCGGTGGCGAACATGATCTGGTCGTTCATGTCGAGGTGGGTGAGGAGTTGGGTGAAGTCACCGCGCCGGGGTGGCTCTTCCATGGGCTGCGTCGTCAGCCAGAGGTGCTGGCGCACATACTCCGAGGGCGGCCGGCGCACGTGGGGTACTTCGGTGCGCAGTTGCTCCCAGGCGCGGTCCATGCGCCACATGAAGGGCGGTAACCACGCGATGCCGCCCTCGATGATGACCAGCCGGAGTTCCGGGAAGCGCTCGAAGACGCCCTCGAAGATGAGGCTCGCGACGTGCGCCTGGAAGGTCTGCGGCATACCGACGTGGTCCTCAAGGTAGAAGTAGGGCCAGCCCGAGCCGGTAATGGCCTGACCGCCCAGGCCACCGAAGTGAACCCCGACGGGCAGGTGATGGCGCTGGGCGGCCTCATAGATCTTCCAGTATTTGCGACGACCCAGCGGTTCGCTGGACCGCGCCAGCAGCAGGACCTGGACGAAGCGGGAGTCCCCGCCCCGGCGCTCGATCTCGGCGGCGGCCAGTTCACCATCTTCGGACGCGACGATCATCGATGCTCGCAGGCGGGGTTCCAGGTCCACCCACTCGGCAAGCTGCCAGTCGTTGAGGGCGGTCGCCAGGACAGCGCCATACTCCGAGTGGAGCTGGGATGCGCAGTTGTCGTCGATGAGCGGGTTGAGAATCCCGATCTCGATGCCCCAGGCGTCGAGCAGTTGTTCCCGGAGGAAGGGCAGATCAGATCCGGGCGGGCCACCATTGGGCGGCCAGGCGTCCGTCCGCGCGGCAGCCGGGCTGACGCGCGGGTAGTTCGCGCCGCCATAGCGATAGTTGCGGAACCCGAACTGCTCGAAATAGCCCCGCCAGGCCTGGGGCACGTAGGGCATCAGCGCGGCCTGCGATGGCAGCGCGTTGTGGATGTCGGTGTCGATGGTCGCAAGCCGCGCCCGGGTGTGCCTGGCTTCCCTGGTTGCCGTGATCGCCATGAGGAGTTCCTCCTTCTGCCGTTGCCCACTCCAGCGTGGGCCAGCAATGGTGCGCGTGCGGTCCTGGCGCAGCTACGAGGCTGGCAAGCGGTAGAACGCCGCCGCGTTGTCCCGCATGATGCGGCGCGTCGATGCAGCCGGCATCTGGTCCAGGAAGGCTGTTGGTGATTTCAGCGCGTGGTGGTGCGGAAAGTCTGAGGCGAACATCAGCATCTCGCCGGCGTTGAATTGGTCGAGGATAGCCGGGTGCAGATCGCCGTTCGTGGGGAGGTCGATGGGCTGGGTGGTCAGCCGGATATGCTCCTGCACGTACTCCGACGGCAAGCGCCGCACCCACGGCACCTCCTTGCGCAGCCCTTTCCACTCCTTGTCGAGCCGCCACAGCAGCGACGGTAGCCAGGTGACGCCGCTTTCGAGCAGGGCCACGCGGAGTGAGGGGTAGCGATCGAAGGCGCCCTCGGTGACCATGCTGATGACCTGCGACTGGAAGATGTGGGACATACCGGCGTACTCCTCGATGTAGAAGGAGGGCCAGCCTGCCGCCGTCGGGGGGCTCCCCGGGTTGCCGCCGAAGTGGATGCCAATCGCCAGGTCGTGCCGTAACGCGGCTTCGTAAACGGGGTAGTAGCGGCGGTTGCCGTACAGCGCCTCCGCATGCACCGGCAGCAGCACCTGCACAAACCCGGGGTGATTCCCAACCCGGTCGATCTCCTCCGCCGCGAGCACCGGATCCTGGATCGAGACGACGATTGAACCCCGCAGGCGTGGCTCGTGGTTCAGCCAATGCGTTTCCTGCCAGTCGTTGACGGCGCTCGCGAGGGCCGCCGCGGCGAACGGGTTGCGCACGCTGTCCACGGCGTAGGTGCAGGTAAGGATGCCGATGGCCGTCCGGAAGGGCTCCAGCGCCTGTGTGCGGACGGCTTCCAGGCCAATCGGCGCTGCGCGCAGGTGCGGCTGGGCGGACGTTTCGGCGCCGGGCGGGTACGACGTATCGACCGGCCCCTTGAATGAGGTCTCCGTGATGTAGGCGCGCCAGTGCTCCGCCAGAAACGGGAACAGGGCCTCTACCGCCGGGACGTCGATGTGGATATCGCAATCAATGGGCCCGTAGTCGTCCGGGATTGCCATACGTGCGCGTTCTCCTGAAGGCGGGGGCGGTGACCATGGATGCTCGCGCCCGGTCAGCGACATGGACATCATGCGGGATCATATCAGCGAGGGCGAGGTCTCCGGCACAGGCCCGGGTAAAGTGATGATGTCCTCTCCGTCCTGCGAGTGCGAACACGAGGCGGGGAATGCATCCGATTGTAGCTGCGCTCGGTGACGCTCCGGTCGGTGACGCACCGTACCCGAAAATACGTATGCCCTGGCCTAAGCATACGGAATTTACCCCATGGATCTGGGGCGTGGCACGGTCATACTGGATGCTTGCACGGTTGTGTGCGGAAAGGATGCAGCATGGAAGACCGGCACTTCGATGCGCTGGTTGTGCGGCTGGCCCGCGGCTTCACCCGCCGCAACGCCATTGCCGCATTGGCCACAGCGGGAAGTTTGAGCCAGATCGAAGATAACGCTGAGGCACGAAGGAAGAAAAAGAAGGTCACGATCTGCCGCAATGGCCAGACCCTCACGGTCACGAAGCAGAAGAAGCGGAAGCACCTCAAGCCCGGCGATACGGCTGGCGCGTGTTCCCCGCCGCGGACGACTACACCGCCACGCTGCCAACCCAGCGCTCCGAACTTTTGCGCCCGGCTCGATGCGTGCCTGAAGTCGTGCCCCAGCGACAAGGTCTTTGATCCGAACAGTTGTGCCTGCATCTGCCCGGTGATTTCGACCTGCTGCTCCTGCACGCGCGGCGCCGATTTTCTCTGCTTCCCGGACCTGGCAGACGCCGGCGCGTGCACGGCGGCCTGTTCTGGAGCCGGCGGCACGGATGCATCGTTCGTTGGCGGCAACGGTGGCAGCGCCGTCTGCGACCTTGAGACCGATTCCTGCCGGGTGACCTGCGAGCCGGAGCGAATGGATTGCGCCTGCGCTGCCGGTAAGTCATGTTGTCAAGCCGATCTTGGCGGGTGCTGCCCGGTGGATACGCCCTTTTGCTGTCCGGTCGCCTGCTGCCCAGCCACGGCGCCACTTTGCTGCAAGGCGAATTGTTGCGCAGTAGATGCGAGATGTTGCGATAGCACGGATGACTGCGACGCTGGGCAGGTCTGCGAAAGCGCCAGATCGGGTCCAGGAGGGTGCTGCGTTCCAGCCCCGTAATCGGCCAGGCGATGCAGGCGGCCTGGCTCGAGGAGCCCGGCAGCCAGGGAGCCGCCTGCATGGCAATCAGCAAGCGTTTGCTGCGCCGGCGAGTTCCGTTCGGGAAGCGCGGCCCCGGCAGACGGTAGCCTCAAGAGCCGCCAGCAGCGCGGAAGTCTCGGGCAAGCCAGGCGGAATGGCCGGCGCGAACGCGTGCCCGCAGGCGCAGCGCACGGGCTGCGCCTGCAGGATGTCCCGCACGGAGACGAGGACCGGCCGCTGGCAGACCTCGCAGCAGATTTCGCAGACCAGATCGCTGGCCCAGGCTGGCAGCGAGGTCATGACGGCGCTAGCACGTGCTCCCGCACCTCTTGCGCTGCGGCGACCATGTTCTCCAGCGCAGGCCAGACTTCCTCTGGCTGGCGTGTCTTGAGGCCGCAATCCGGATTGACCCAGACGAGGCCGGCCGGGAGCACGCTGAGGATGCGCTGCAACGCCGCCACGAAGTCGGCGCGCTCCGGCACACGCGGGCTGTGGATGTCGTAAACGCCGGGGCCGATCCCCTTGGCGTAGCCCTCGGTGCGGAAGATCTCCAGCAGTTCCGTGCCGGAGCGCGCGTTCTCGATCAGCAGCACGTCGGCGTCGAGCGCGGTGATCTCGTCGAAGATCTCGCCGAACTCGCTGTAGCACATGTGGGTCTGGATCTGGGTCGCGGGCCGCGCGCCGCCCGCCGCAATGCGGAAACAGGCCACAGCCCAGTCGAGGTAGGCGGCCTGTTCGGTGTGACGCAGCGGGAGACCCTCGCGCAGGGCGGGCTCATCGATCTGGATGATGGCGATGCCGGCGCGGTCGAGGTCGCGCACCTCCGCACGGATGGCGAGGGCAAGCTGGCGGCAGCTTTGCTCACGCGGCTGGTCGTCCCGCACGAAGGACCAGTTCAGGATTGTGACCGGGCCGGTGAGCATCCCCTTGACCGGGCGTACGGTGAGTGACTGGGCGTAGGTTGCCCAGCGCACGGTCATCGGGTGCGGGCGGGAGACATCCCCGAAGAGGATTGGCGGGCGCACGCAGCGGGAGCCGTAGCTCTGCACCCAGCCGTGCTGGGTAAACGCGAAGCCCTCCAGTTGCTCCCCGAAGTACTGCACCATATCGTTGCGCTCGGCCTCGCCGTGGACCAGCACATCCAGCCCGATCTGCTCCTGCCGGGCGATCACGTCCGCAATCTGCGCGGCGATGAAGGCGTCGTAGTCCGGGGCGGACAGGCTGCCGCTCTCGAAGGCGGCGCGGGCGGCACGAACCTCCGGCGTCTGCGGGAAGGAGCCGATAGTGGTGGAGGGTAACTCCGGCAGGCGCAGGCGCTGCTGTTGGGCTGCGGCGCGCTCGGCGTAGGTTGCGCCCCGGTCGGTCGCTACGGGCGGGAGGTCGGCCAGCGCCTGGCGGACGGCCGTGTTCTGGCGCAGCGGGGAAGCCGCCGCCGCCGTAACGACCGCGCGGTTGGCATCGAGTTCGGCCCGGATCGCGTTGTGGCCTGCGTTGACGCCGCGCGTGAGGGTGACGATCTCGCCGAGCTTCTGCTCGGCGAAGGCGAGCCAGGGCACGATCTCGGCGGGGAGTTCGGCTTCGAGGCGCACGTCGTGGGGGACGTGCAGGAGGGAGCAGGAGGCGGAGACCAGCAGGCGGTCTGGCGAGACGTGCTGCTGCACCTGCTCCAATGTGTCCAGCGCCGCACCGAGGTTGGCGGTCCAGATGTTGCGGCCATCGATGACGCCTGCTGCCAGCCATGTATCGTCCGGGAAGCCATGCTGCTGGATGAGCGCCAGGTTGTGGGCGCCGCGTGCCGAGAGATCGAGGCCGATGCCCGCCACGGGCAGGGCGATCAGCGTCGTGTAGGCATCTCGAACGTCGCCGTAGGCCGTCTGTACGAGCAGCTTTGCGCTGCCGGCAGCCGCGCTGAGGCGGGTGTAAGCCTCGTAGAGTGCTTGCTGGTCCGCGGCGGTGCAGTCGGTCGCCAGGATCGGCTCGTCGAGCTGAATCCACGCCGCGCCTGCGTCCGACAGTTGCGCCAGGACTTCTTCGTAGACCGGCAGCAGGCGATCCAGCAACACGCGGGGCGACGAGCCGTCGGTCATGCGGCTGAGGCATAGGAAGGTGAGCGGGCCGATCAGCACGGGCCGGGCGGGAACTCCCTGATCCTGCGCCTCGCGCAGTGCCGCGAGCGGGGTGTTGGAGGTGAGACGAAATTGCTGGCCGGCTGCAAGTTCGGGCGCGAGGTAGTGGTAGTTGGTGTCGAACCACTTGGTCATGTCGAGGGCGGCGGCAGGGTGGTGCCCCAGGCTGCCACGCGCCATGGCGAAGAGGAGCGCGTGATCGACCGGCTCGCCGTCCCATTGGAAGCGAGCCGGGATCGCCCCAACCATGACCGCGACATCGAGCATGGAGTCGTAGAGCGAGAAGTCGTTGACCGGAACCTGATCCAGCCCGGCGGCGAGTTGCGTGGCCCAGGCGTCATGGCGCACGCTGGCGGCGGTGGCCTCCAGGTCGGCGGCGGTGCGCTTGCCGCTCCAGAAACCTTCCAGCGCGCGTTTCAACTGTCGTTTCTTGCCGATGCGGGGGTAACCGGGAATGGTTGCCAGGGCCATCGTGGTGCTCCTCGTGCGCGGGCGCACCGTGGCGCTCGCTGCTGGCGAGCCCGGTGGCGAGAGGGCACGGGGAGCGCCGTCGAGCCCGGCCACGAGGGTGTGCCTGGGTATGCGGCGACAGACCCGCCAGCCCCTTTCCGCGAGGGCTCGGGTTGGGCACGCGCCAGCGTGGCGCGGCTCAGCGGCAGGTCTTCGGGCTGGTGAGCGCGTCGTGGCGGAGGCCACGGTTGCCTACTGACCGGCGCTTCCCGATCCCTGTGGGTCAGTGCCTGGTGCCGGTGGTCGTTCCCACTCACCGCTGCGGGACAGCCCTGGATTTGCGCCAGGTTCCCTGTTGCCTCGCGCGGAGTTCGCGCGAACCGATGAGGCTGCGACGATAGAGCGAGGGGCGGGTGGCGTCAAGCCGAGCGCAACGCCCGCGCACCGCGCACGGTGCAACATCGGGCTTCGATATCGCGCGGACAACCTGCTCCTCCAGGACCTGACGATCACGCGTGGGAATGCTGACCACAGTTTTGGCGGGGAATCTTGACCAGTGGGGACCTGACCCTCCAGCGGGTGGCAGTCACTGACAGCACCTCCGACATTGGTGGCGGCATCTATGTCAGCACCGGCAAACTCTAGCCGCAGGCAGGTTCTCAGGTCAGTGGCAACGCGGTGCAGCAGAATAACAATCCGGCTGGTGGCAGTGTCGGCGGCGGCATCTTCAACTTCAATGGCACCGTGCGGTTGGCTGCAGGAAGCAGTGTGACAGGAAACCGGGCAACGATCGCCGGTGGGGGCATCTATTCCTCCTCTGCGAGCGCCGTTACCCTCGATACCGGGAGCACAGTGACCGGCAACATAGGCCGGAACGATGCTCCAGACAATTGCGCGCCAGATATCGGCGCCTGCATGGAGAACGCGCGGAACTGGCCGGTGCGAAAGAGGCCGCCAGCCAGGTAGCGCCAAAAAAGCCCCTCTCGCTGCAACCAGTGAAAAGGGATCAGCGTTCGGAGTGGCGCAGGTCAGGCATCCTCGTAGAGGCTGGAGCAGGCGCTCGCTCTGATCGGAGCAGCGACAGGGCGCGCGCTGTTCGATACATTGCGTTGTACCTGTTCTTCACAGGCGCTCCGCAGTGTGCTATCACAGACGTCCCTTGCTTCAGCTGTGCACTCCACTCACCGCGAGGGTTCTATGGACAGTTCACGCTTCGACGCGCTCACTCGCCGCCTGGCGCAGCGTGTGCCGCGGCGCCAGGTCCTGGCTGGCGCGATGGCGGCTGGCGCCCGGCTTGTGGCGCCGTCACGGTCGGCCGCCGTCGACGATCCCCACTTCTGCCCGGGCACAACATTCGTCTGCTACCCCAGCTACTGCGGCTATTTCGCCGATGGCTCGTACTGTTGCTGCAGCCCAACCTGCACGGCGCTGAACCCGCCGTGTGGACTGATTTGTTGCCAGTCCCGGCAAAGCTGTGTGGATGGAACATGTACATGCACCGGGCAGGTCTGTCACGGGCCGGGTGACCAGCAGGCGTGCTGCGCCGGCAACGCGCCGACCTGTTGCAATGGGGTGTGCTGCCTCGATACGCAGGTCTGCCACCTCCCGTCCGGGGGCGGGGTGGGGGAGTGTCTTGCGGCCTGTCCCGCCGGCACAGCGACGTGCGGCCAACGTTGCTGCCCATCAGGACAGGCCTGCATCGGTGGCGCCTGTGCGGTGCTGTGTGACCCGGCGACCCATACGGTGTGTGGCGATACCTGTTGCGCTACGAACACGACCTGCTGTGGAAGCGGCGCTGACGCCACGTGCTGCGACACAGGGACGCACTGTTGCACCGGGGTGCTTGGCGCCACGTGCTGCGCGGCGGGGACGCGCTGCTGCGGTGATGCCTGCTGCGCGGAGGGGCAGGTCTGTCTGCCGGGAAGTGTGTGTCGTGACGGGTGTCCAAACGGGAACCAGCAATGCGGCTTCGCCTGCTGTGGCGCGGACCAGGCCTGTGTCGGGCCAGAAACCTGCTCCACGTGTGGGAAAGGGCAGATTGGTTGTGGCAGCGTGTGCTGCGGCAAGAAGCAGCATTGCCGCAATGGCCGCTGCGTCAAGGACAGGAAGCCGCCCAGGCATGGCCATGGTCACGGCCATGGAGGCAAGCACTGACAGCCTGGCAGCTTGGCAGTGGGAGAAGCGGCTGGCCGGGACACATGAAAACGCCCCTCTCACTGCGCGCAGCGAGAGGGGCCAGAGATAACGCAGGGCTACATCTTGATGAACGGCCCCGCAATCGCCAGGACTTCATCTGGCGTCAAGGTCGGGTTGAAAGCGTCGGGGAAGGGGGATTCCCCGGTGAGACCGTTCAGGTAGGCGGCGTGGCGCGCCTCGACGCCGTGGATGGTAAGCGCGGCGGTGAGCAGCTCGTTCTCGCCGATGAGATCCTTGGCCGCACCCTGGTAGGCGCTGACGCCCGTGTTCTCCAGCGCCTTGGCGACATCGATGAAGCTTTCGAGGTCGCTGTAGCCGAAGTCGTACATCGCTTCGGCCACCGGCTCGCCGCCGAGGTCGGTGATGACCTGGGTGATGGTATCGACGTGTGCCTTCTCATCGTCGCGGATCATCGCGAAGTAGTCGAAGACGTTTGAGGCGTAGCCGTCAGCGGCGAACGCGTCCGCGTCGTAGGTCTCCAGGCCGTCCCGGTAGAAGGCGTACTCCAGGTGCTCCAGGGTCAGCGCGTAGTTGAGCACGTCGAGGGGCGTGCTCAACTCCATCATGGTGTCCGGGGTGCTCATCGTGTCCTGCATGATCTGGATCCTCCGTGAGAAATAGGTCAGACAATGAAATCGCGACCGGACCTGGAACTACATCTTGATGAAGGGGCCGGCGATGGCAAGTACCTCATCCTGCGTCAGGGGCTTTTCGAAGGCGTCCGGGAAGGGGAGTTGCCCGTTGAGCAGATTCAGGTACGAAGCGTGGCGCGCCTCGACGGCCACGATGGAGCCAGCCGCCGTCAGCAGATCGGGGTCGTCGATGTACTGCCCCGCGCCGTCGTAGGCGCTGACCCCGGTGTTCTCCAGGGCCATGGCGGTGGCCAGGAAGGCGGTGGGGTCGGTGTAGGCGTCGCCGAAGTCGTAGGTGGCTTCGGCCACCGGCTCGCCACCCAGGTCCGTGATCGCCTTGGTCAGCGCATCGACATGGGCCATTTCGTGGTCGCGGATGGCCGCCAGGTTGGTGTCGATGGATGCGCCACGGCTGTCGTCGCCGAAGGTGAAGAGGCCGATACCGTCGCGGTAGAAGCTGTACTCCAGGTGCTCCAGGGTCAGCGCGTAGTTCAGGACGTCCATGCCCGTCATGCCCTGAGCGGCGGCCAGGTGGCGGATGCTGACCGGGCTGGGGTCAACCCCGATGGCCATGGCCAGGGCCGCGCCGCTCGCCAGCTTGGCGCTGCCCGTGAGCAGGCCGCGTCGTGAGAGGCGGCGGCGTTCGGTGTGAATCTCCGTGAGCAGCAGTTCGTGCAGTGGCCGCATGAAATGATCCTCCAGGTGCCTGTGCATCGTCGCGTTCGAGCAGGCTGGGTGATTCCGGACTCACCGCTCGCTGCGTACACCAACCCATACGGAGTCCCATTCTGGGCTGGATCACACCCCGCGTATACTGGCCTGCTGAATCGTGTCGCATTCGTCACACAAACCCGAGGCAATCAGTTCCACCATGAGTGATCCAGCTTTCCTCGCGCCCGAGCAGGTGCGCGTGCGTTTTGCGCCCAGCCCCACCGGCTTGCTGCACATTGGCGGCGTGCGCACCGTCCTCTTCAACTGGCTGCTGGCGAACGGGCAGGCCCCGCGCGAGGGCAAGTCGGGCGCGTTCCTGCTGCGCATCGAGGATACTGACCGCAACCGCCTGGTCGAAGGCGCGGAGGCGGGCATCCTCGATGTGCTCACCTGGTTCGGCGTGGACTGGGACGAGGGGCCGGACGTGGGCGGGCCGCACGCGCCCTACCGCCAGAGTGAGCGCACCACGCTCTACCAGGCGCACGCGCAGCACCTGCTTGCAACGGGCCATGCCTACCGCTGCTTCTGCACGCCGGAACGCCTGCAGCAGGTGCGCGAGGAGCAGGTGGCGCGCAAGGAGCCGCCCGGCTACGACCGCTACTGCCGGGATCTGGATGCGGCGCAGATCGACGCCAACCTGGCCGGGGGCAAGCCGTTCGTGGTCCGCTTCCGCGCGCCGCTGGAGGGCGAGACGGTGGTGCATGACCTGCTGCGCGGCGACATGGTTTTCCAGAACGCGCACCTGGAGGACCTGGTGCTGCTGAAGTCGGACGGCTACCCGACCTATCACCTGGCGAACGTGGTGGATGACCACGAGATGGAGATTACGCACATCTTGCGCGGCGCGGAGTGGATCCCCACCGCGCCGCTGCACGTGCTGCTCTACCGCGCCTCTGGCTGGGATGTCCCCCTCTTCGCGCACATGCCGCTTATCCTGGCGCCGGGCGGTGGCAAGCTGTCGAAACGTCACGGCAGCACCTCCATGGAGGAGTTCCGGGCGCAGGGCTACCTGCCCGAGGCGCTGATGAACTACCTGGCGCTGCTCGGCTGGAGCTTCGATGGCGAGACCGAGATCTTCAGCAGGCAGGACCTGCTGGAGAAATTTACGCTGGAGCGGGTCAGCCCCTCGCCGGGCACTTTTGACTACCAGAAGCTGCGCTGGTTCAACCAGTACTACATCAACCACATCCTGGACCTGGATGACCTCACGCTACGGGTGATGCCCTTCCTGGCGGCGGCGGACCTGATCCAGCCGGGGCCGTATACCGCCGGGCATGAGGACTTTGCCCGCGTGCGTGAGGCCACGGCGCTGCTGAAGGACCGCCTCGAAACCCTGGCGGAAGCGCCGGATCTGATGACCTACTTCCTGCGCGATGAGCTGGAGGCATACGACCCGGCGCTCCTCGTGCCGAAGAAGGGCAACCCTGCGGAGTCACTGCGCGCGCTGGAGGCGGTCGCGGACCTGCTGCCGGAGCTTGACCTCGCGGACGAGGCGGCAGCCGAGGCGCGGTTGCGCGCGCTGGCGGACGAGCTGGGCCTGAAGGCGGGCAATCTCTTCATGCCCATCCGCGTGGCCGCCACCGGCCGCACGCAGTCGCCGGGGCTCTTCGAGACGCTGCGGGTGATCGGGAAGGCGCGGGTGCAGGAGCGGGTGGAGAAGGCGGTGGAGGCGTTGCGGGCGCTGGCAGCATCGTCTGCCAACCGGTAGCGAGCCTGCGAGAATAGGCGGAGAACGACCCTCACCCCAACCCCTCTCCCTGTGCGCAGGGAGAGGGGCACGTGTAGACGAGGTCACTGGTTACGAACGGCATTGCGATGCCCTGAACCCGCCGCCAGGCATGCGGCTCTCCTCGCCCTGTGCGCAGGACGAGGGGTCGGGGTGAGGGTTCGTACCTACGGGAAGGAACACACGGCGTGGCACGGCACCCCTGGGTGGCAGAGGCGGACAACGGCATCCGCTGGGCGGTTCAACTGGTCCTCGGCGATGAGGGCTTGCGACGGGTCCTGGAGTCGGGGAAACTGGTGGATGACCTCGGGTATGACGGCTGCTTCATCTTCGATCATCCGTCCATCCAGGCCGACCCCTGGACCTGCCTCTCGGCGCTGGCCGGGGTCACGAGCCGGGTGCGCCTTGGCTCAGCGGTGAACTGCATCAGTTACCGCCATCCCACCATGCTTGCCCGCCTGGCGACCGACCTCGACCACATCAGTAAGGGCCGGCTGATGCTGGGCCTGGGCATCGGCTGGCTGATTCCGGAGTTTGCGGCGCTGGGCTTGGCGTACCCGTCCGCCACGGAGCGCTTCGCCGCGCTGGAGGAGGCGCTGGAGATCATTCCTGGCGTGTGGGGCGATGAGAAATTCTCGTATGACGGCACGTACTACCAGGTGGGGCCGGTCCAGATTTCGCCGCCACCGCTTCAGCAGCCCGGTCCGCCGATCATGATCGGCGGCAGCGGTGAGAAGAAGTCGCTGCACCTCGTCGCCAAATATGCTGACGCCTGCAACGTGAATGACGTCGGGCACACCGAGCGGGGTCTGGAGCGGCTGGGCGGTCCGGAATTCATCGAGCACAAGTACCAGGTGCTGCGCGGTCACTGTGAGGACCTTGGCCGCCCGTACGATGAGATCCTGCGTACGCACTTCACGCTGCGCCTGGTTCTGGCCCCGGATGACCAGGCGGTGCGGGACAAGCTGGCTGCCATTGGGCAAGGCAAGTCCGGTTCCCCGGCCACGCGCCGCGCGCAGCCCAACGCCTTCGTGACCGGGACGCCCGAGCAGGTGATTCCGTATTACCAGGCGCTGGTCGATGTCGGTACGCAGTACTTCGTGCTGCAGATCGACTCGGTGGACACGGAAACGATGGAGTTGCTGGCGCGCGAGGTTGTGCCGCATGTGGCGGTGCGAACGTAGCGCACCTCAAGGCGACACCGGGGCCTGTTCATCTATAGGCCGGTCTGCGCTTGCAAACGGCCGGCTTTCACCGCGGCGACCAGCGCGGCGTGGTCGCGTTCGGTCTGGTCGGCATAGGCTTCGCCAAAGGCCGTGACAGCATGATCGAAGCCGTCACCCTTCCCCAGGTAGCCACCGATCTGGGCGGCGTCCCCGGAGCAGGCGTGGGCGCGGGCCAGGATCCAGCCGCACAGCGCCGCGTACGCTGCCAGATCCCCGCCATCAAGGTCTTCCAGCGCAACACTGGTCTTCATGTCGCGTAGTTGACGCACGAAGTAGTCGACGTGTCCGCTCCGTGTCCAGCCCAGGAAGATGTCGCTGGCGGCCTGCATGATGCGCTGTCCGACGACGACGCGCTTACCCTGATGGGTTCGTGCCCGTGTACCAGCGAAGGGAGCGAGGACCGACTCCCGGGCTTCCTTGAGTTGCAGGAAAAGCGGGTCTGCGGTGTCCGCGCCGAAGAGCAGGGCGACGTAGCACCGCATGCCGACGCTCCCGACGCCGATGACCTTGCGGGCGAGATCAACCACGCCGTAGCGATCCAGGAGCAGACGCCGCTCTTCTGGCAGTGACGCACGGTAGGCGCTGAGGACTTCCGGGAGCCGGCTGGCGAGCACATCGCGCGGGTGCGTCACCAGCGGCGGGTCGTCCGCGATGCGATACCCGCTGCCGACGTGTTCCGCCAGCTTCGGCAGCGCCGTCTCGTTCGTGCGCTGCCTCCCCTTGTTGAACGCCTCCTCCATTGGCTGTGGGTGCCGAGCGAATTGGGCCATCGTGGCCTCGGCGTCAATCACGCTGTACCAGACCTCAAGGTACGGCAGCGCGCCATAGTCGCGGATGTGCTCGCGATACGACCGCGCCGCAGCCAGCGCGGCGGCGCGAGCCTCTGCCTTCGCCACGCCGTTGACGCGCCCCAGCACGACGATGCTGGCGACCAACCGCTTGAGGTCCCACTCCCAGGGACCAACCAGCGTCTCATCGAAGTCATTGATATCGAAAACCAGGTTGCGCTCGGGGGTAGCGTAACCACCGAAGTTGCCGACATGAGCGTCACCGCAGAGCTGCGCCCGCAGCCCGGTCACCGGAGTGGCGGCCAGGTCGTGGGCCATGACCACTGCTGCGCCCCGGAGAAAGGCGAAGGGTGATTCGAGCATGCGTCCAATGCGGAGTGGCGCCAGGCTGGGTAAACGACCCCGATTCGAAGTCTCCAGCAACGCCACGGGATCAGGGCGATCGGGGGCGGGCGACCAGGCGCCGTGAGACGAGCGCGGCGCCTCATCCCGCAGCGCCTTGGCTGCTGCGGCCCGTTCATCAGGCGGAGGTTCTGGGTCACGTCCTTGAGCGATCAAGGTGCTGGCAGCGATGCGTGGATCCTCCTTCGCGCGGCGCGACGTGTCGGACATATCAACAGCATGGGCCATGCCAGTGCCGTCTGCGTTGGCCACAATGGTGGAATGGCGGCGCTGGCCTGCGCGTACGATGCCGCGCAAGCAATCTGCAAAGGGCAGCCCTGCTTTGTGCTCCTGGATGAACAGGGGCGACTACGCCAGGACTACGTAGACCGACAGATGAAGCCCACGCACGCGAGACCAGGTTCGCAGAAATCGGTGCGAACGCACGGCGTCCCCGCTGCACCGGGCAGGCAGACGCCAGACCCGCATTGGCCAGAACAACACGTTCCCTCGTTGCAGGGCACTTGCGGCTCCAGGCACATCGGTATCGTGCCGCAGACCCCTTGGGACTGGCTCTGACCCGGTGGGCATTTGCACGTGCCCGCCTGGCAGGTCTGGCCTTTGCCGGCGGGACAGTCCGCGTTTGTGCAGCATGTGCCGGTCGGGATGCAGGTCGCGCCGCACAGCTTCGTCCCATCCTGACATTTCGTCTTCTTCTTCTTGTTCTTTCGCTTCTTCCTGGCGTCGACGTTCTCCGTTGCCAACAAGGCCGCAAGGCTGGCTCCCGCTCCCAGCCCGAGTACGGTGCGGCGGGTGGCTGCGCCCAGGCGGCGCGCTATGGCATCCAGGTGTTCGGTATCCATCGCAGTTCCTCCTCCGGCATGTTCTGCCATGCGGGTAGTCTGCATCTGTCATCTGCGATGCACATTGGCAGAAATACGCATTTCCTGGGAGAACTCGGAGTGCGGCGGCTCGCGCACTTGCGACAGGCGGAGACCAGGGCAGCCCTACGGCCGCTGGTCAAGACCCCAGTTCGTCTGGGACGCGAATCACGGTCACGATCACGTGGTTTCCCGAGGTGACGCTGCTTCTGCGTGCCCATAGATTGATGAGCACGGACGTACTGCCTGCCCCATGACTCCAGGTAAGGGAAGCGCCCGCCAGGGCTTCGTGCGTGGAAGGTCTAGGGGTGAGAACGGGCGTGTGATCGGCACGGGCGTGCGTCGCAGCGAAACTGGAGTGCTGAGGATGACCATGGCTACAGAAGATCAGGAGCGAGTAGAACGTTGGCAGGAGGGCGTCGAAGGGGCGCCAGAGGTGTTGACGATTGAGCGCCGGCGCCTCCTTCTGGTGGGAACCGCCGCTGGCTTTGCCCTGGCCGCGAATGGGCTGTTGCTCCCTTCATCCAGCCAGGAAGCGGAAGCGCGCCGGGGCGTGTACGATGGCGCCAAGGGTGGGCGCCGAGGCAAGAATCGCAAGGGCCGGGACAACCGACGCCCGCATGACCATAAGAACAACAAGCGCCAGAACGATGCCCCGCGGGGCGGAAACGGCCCCGTTCGCTCCTCCGCGCTGATCGTTGAGAACTGGCGACAGACGTGGGACGTGCCGTTGCAGTGCACGTTCTACTATCGGATCAAGACCGGGTTGGACGAGTTTGGCCCTCCCATCGCAAATGGGACACAGACGATCGAAGGCAAATCGGAGTATCGCTACGATCCAGACCGCGTCCGTGTCGGTGTCCTCATCAAGAAGTGCCTGCCCAAGGGGGAGGATATCTACGCGGATGTGCGCAATGTGTCGCTCTGGTTGCCGCGTGGCGGTGTAACCAAAGGTCTCAACCTCGATCCCGAGATGGGCAACTTAGGCGACAGCATCATCCCTGAGCAGGCGTTTTTCGGCGGCGACTCGAAAACCGCCCAGGACAACGTTGACCTGGGACGCTTCGACAAGGACCTATTTGCACCGCGCGTCGAGTGGAAGCTCACCGTTCGCTGACAGGGCGGCCGGGAGCGGGCGCGCCGCAAACTAACTCAGCGGTGGAACACTGTATGCAAACGGGCTGACATGTCTGGGGTTCCAGGCATGGTAGCCCAGTTCCTCTCTTCCGCTTGGCCCGTGAGGTCGTGTAGGGCATGGTGATGCGGTAGCGGGGCTAGAGGCAGCTCCACGTAGCATCGTCAAACTCGCAAAAATCGTCAGGAGTATTGCCGGTAACGCCGCTGGTGTCTCCGGTAATACTGCCATTTCGATTGATGATGCCCCCGCCGCTCTGGGCGGTGTTACCAGTGATTTTTGCGCCGGTGGCAAGCGTGATAGTGCCCTCATAGTTTGAAATACCGCCACCGTTTCCGTGCGCCGTGTTGCCGGTTATTTCGCATGACGCGCCGATCGAGATCGTTCCTGAACCGTTGCTGATGCCAGCGCCCCAATCGGCAGAGTTGCGGCGAATGACTGTGACGCCGGTGAGCGTCACATCACCAGAGTTGTTGTAAATGCCTCCTCCTGAAAGCACCCGGTCGATCGGGACATGGTTTTCGCTCACCTCGCTGTCCTGCAGGGTGAGATCACCATAGTTTTCGATCCCCTGGGCGTTGCCGGAGATACGAGACCTTGAGATTTGGGCCGATGCTACTCCGCTTGAATACAGCCCTGTGCGGGCACTACGCAGAATTTCGCACTGGTCCATGTACAGCTGGCGTCGGTTGTACACCGCGACCCAGCCAGTGTCTTCGATCGCGACGTTATCCAGAGTCAGGGTGCCCTCGTTGTAGACCGTTTCTCTATCGTCGCTTGTGCTATGGGTGATGCGAAGATTCTTCAGCGTGATAATCGAACCGTTCAGACTCACGACCGCTCGCCGCATGGCTTTTCCGCGAAGTGTGGATCCTCCGTCGCCTTTGCCCGCACCAACAAGGGCATGAAGGACCGAGGGAAGCTCAAGGGTTCCGGGCAGATCCCAGGTTCCCGCACAGAGTCGGACCGTCGCGCCTGGCCTGGCCCGTTGAAGCACGGTGGAAAGATCGACGGATGGCGGCAAGCACCCGCACACTCCGTCGAGGCACACGTCTCCTCCAGAGCATGAGCGCCCGCATGCGCCGCAGTTCAGAGCGTCCGTGGCCAGATCGACACAGAAGTCTTCGCGAGGGCAGTCCGCCATTTCCGGGCCACAGCCAAGTGTGCACACCCCATTGACACAGGTACGCATTCCGGTGCAAGCAGGAGTGCAGCCGGTGGGAGGTACTGGTGGTTTCTTCTTGTTGCCGTTCTTCTTCTTCTTTTTCTTCTTCCGCGCATCAGCGATGTATGCTGCGCCGTCCCACATTCCCAGCGCCGGGCAGAGCGACGCCGCGATCATGCCAAGACGGCGGCGGGAAGTACGCGGGAGGAGTCGGACGACGAGATGGGTACTTTCCTCGACGTTCATGGGCCTGCCTGCTGCGATCCACGTGGAGATGCCAACCACACGTGAAGACTTGCGCTCACGTATTGATTTCAAGCGCTACTGAGACGGGATCAGCATAGCTGCGGGCAGGCTGGGGCGGACCCGTACCGAGTACGGGATTCGCGGTCACCGACGCGAATGCTTCTACGCCGCCTCGTCCCGCGCCACGCTGGGTGGTGGCCGCCGCTCCAGGTGGTAGGGCACGCTGGTGACGACGATGCCGGGGCGGAAGAGGAGTGAGGCCTTGATGCGCAGGGCGGTCTGGTTGTGCAGGAACTGTTCCCACCAGTGCCGCGCGATGAACTCCGGGAGGACGACGGTGATGGTGTCCTCGGGGCGCTGGCGCTCGATCTCGTCCAGGTAGGAGAGGAGCGGGCCGACGATGCTGCGGTACGGAGATTCGATGATCACCAGCGGCACTTCCGAGTTCAGGCTCTCCCAGTTGTGCCGCATCTCCTCGATTTCGGCTTCGTCATCGGTGATGAAGACGGCGGTCACGTTCGGGGAAATGGAGCGGGCGTAGGCCACCGTCTGCCGCGCCACACGGTTGATAGCCGAGATGGGGACGATGACGGTGTGCTCGATATCCTCCGGCTTGAGCGGCGTTTGCGCGGCCAGTTCCCCGGCGGCGGTCATGTAGTGCCGGTTGATGGCGCGGAAGATCATGATGAGCAGGGGGATCAGCACCAGCACCACCCAGGCCCCGCGCGTGAAGTTCGTGAAGCCCACCACCACGGCGACCAGGCCAGTGGTGACGACGCCAACGATGTTGATGGCCAGGCCCATCTGCCAGCCTGGCTCCTTCAGGCGCAGCCAGCGCATCACCATGCCGCCCTGCGAGAGCGTGAAAGCGGTGAAGACGCCGACGGCGTAGAGCGGGATCATGCGCGTGGTTTCGGCGTTGAAGCTCACGACCATGACGGCGGCCAGGACCCCGAGCGTGATGATGCCGCGCGAGTAGGCGAGGCGATCCCCCCGGAAGGTGTACTGCTTGGGCAGAAACTTGTCGCGCGCCAGGAAGTAGGCGAGGCGCGGGAAGTCGGAGTAGGCCGTGTTGGCTGCCAGGATCAGGATGGCCAGCGTGGCGAACTGGATGTAGTAGTAGGGAATGGTGGCGCCGCCAAAGACCGTTCGGGCGATCTGGGAGACCACGGTCTCGTAGCCGCCAGGATAGTCCTGTTCCTTGGGCACGATGCCGAACTGGTTGGCCAGGAAAGTGATACCGGCAAAGGTGACCGCCAGGATGCCGATCATCCAGGTAAGGGTGGTGCGCGCGTTCTTCCATTCCGGCGGCTTGAACGCGGGCACGCCGTCGGAGATCGCTTCCACGCCGGTGAGGGCGGCACACCCCCGGCTGAACGCGGTCAGGATCAGCAGGATGCCGACCGACTGCGTGGCGTGCGTCAGTTCGTCCGCGCCGACGGTCGGGGGACGCGGGACGAAGCCCTGCATCGCGGCCTGCCCCATCCCGATGGCGAGCATCACCATGATGCCGAACAGGAAGAGGTAGGTGGGGACGGCGAAGATTGTGCCCGATTCCCGGATGCCGCGCAGGTTCAGCACGGTGACGAGCAGAATGAACCCCAGGCCGAGCAAGACCCGGTGATCGCGCAGGCCGGGCACGGCGGAACTGAGCGCGGCCACGCCAGCGGCAATGCTGACCGCAACGGTGACCACGTAGCCAAAGAGCAGCGCGGAGCCCGCGGTGAGTGCCGGGATGACGCCCAGGTTGTCGATGGCCACGATATAAGAGCCGCCACCCTTCGGGTAGGCCTTGATCGTCTGACGGTAGGAGAGGCCGACGATGATGAGCAGGGCGACGATGGCCGCGCCGATAGGCAGGCTGAGCGAGAGCGCGCCGAGGCCCGCCAGCAGCAGGACGTGCAGGATTTCCTCGGTCGCGTAGGCGACGGATGAGAGCGCGTCGGATGAGAGGACCGCCAGGGCTTTGAGCTTGGTCAGGCGCTCGTGAGCTGCGGCGGAGGTCGTGAGCGGCGCGCCGATGAGGGTGCGCTTGATGCGGCCGAAGGCGCGGCCGGCGCCGCTGCGCGCTTCCAGCGCCTCCTCGGTGGCGACCAGGTAGCCGGGCGCTGCGCGCTGGAAGTCGGCGGTCTGCACGCGGTGGACGCGGACGTAGCGGTCTCCCGGGCGGCGGCCCTGCATGTCTTCCTTGCCAACCAGGTCGCCCTGGGCGCGCGGTCCATGCTTGCGGGGCGCACGCACGCGTTTGTCGCGCTCCCGTTTGCGGTGCGCCGAATCGGGCAGGACGGCGTCTGGAGGCGCGTCGGAAAGGCTGGTTCCGATCCCGGCGGCGGGCAGCGTTGGCTCGTCCTCACGGTCAGGCGCGTGGTCATCCGCGAGGCCGGCAGCGTCGTCGTAGCCAGGTACGCCATTCGGCGAGTGGTCGTCGTCAGCGAGTGGCGCCGGACGCCGAGGTGGCCGATAGCGGGAAGAAGAGGGCATGCACGGGACTCCGCGCGGTGTTCCGCAAGGCGCCGAAGGGCCTCACCTAACAGCCCCGGTGGCGCGCACACGCCGTCGCGTGGCCGCACGCGCGGCCAGCGGTTCAGACGGCAACCTCACTAGTGTAGAGCGCGCGTCAACTGGCGCGCGTTCGCGCGTTACGATGTATCCGCCCGGCGCGGCACATGGAGCCGCCCGGCACACACAAAGCCGAGCACGAGCGCGACGATGGCGAGGGCATCCTGCGTGAGGAGAGCCTGCGAAAGCGGCGTGACCTTGGCGATGATGGCTCCACCCACGCCGGCGGCCAGGGCGATGGCCCCGGTGTGCACGAGTTGCAGGGTAGAGGTCGCGCGGCCCAGCGTCTCAGGTGGCGATTGCTCCATGGTCACCAGTTGCATCGCGGTGAACGCGAGGCCCATGCCCAGGCCGGCGAAGCCCCAGGCCAGGAGCGCCACCGCTGGTGGAATCGCGGGCTGCACGGCGGCAGCAACCAGCCCGACCCCGATGGCGATCAGCACGAACCCGACGCGAGCCACGTGCGTGCGGTTGGCGGTGGCCGCTCGGCGTTCAACCAGCCACGCGCCGGTTGTCCATGTCACGGCGGCGGCCGTGAGCGGGAGTCCGCCAAAGGCAATGCTTTGCCCGCGTAGCTCGATGAGCAGCAGCGGGATGAAGGGTTCGACCGCAAAGAACCCCAGGCTGAGCAGGATCATGGTCAGCACGGCGGCGGGCGCGCCCGGCGCCACGCACAGCGCCGCTGGCGTGAGGACGCGGGGCAGGGCGAGCGCAAGCAGCGCCAGGCCAACCAGGCTCAGCGGCGCCAGCAGGACGAGTTGTTCCTGCGTCAGGCCCGCGAGGAGCAAGCCGAGACCGGCAGCGAGCAGCGCTGAGCCAATGAAGCGAGAGCGGTCTGGCGCGCCACCTCGGCCCTGGGGCAACGCGCGGAGTGCTGGCCCCGCCAGCGCAGCGGCAATCAGCGGGAAGGGAATGACGCCCGCGAACACCCAGCGCCAACCCGCCAACTCGCCGACGATGCCGGCAACGGCGGGCCCGCCGAGGCCGGGGATGACCCAGGCTGTGGACATCAGGGCCAACATGCGGGGCCGCGCCGAGTCCGGATATGACCCGCCAATCACGGCGAATGAGACGGCAGAAAGCATCCCTGCGCCAATGCCCTGGACCGTTCGCGCGCCGACGAGCAGGGGCATGGTGGGCGCGATGGCGGCCAGCGCCAGGCCGAGAATGAAGAAGCCGATTCCCAGCGCGAAGGGGATGAGTGGGCCAACGCGATCCACCTCGCTCCCGGCGATGGAAACGGTCACGAGGTTGGCGAGCAGGAAGGCGCTGAACGCCCAGCCGTAGAGGTTGAGGCCACCCAGCTCGGTGGCTGCCTCCGGCAGAATGGTGGCGACCGCAAGGGACTCGAAGGCCCAGGCGGTCGCCACGATCAGGAGCCCAACGGTGAGAGGCCGCAGGCGCGGGCTCCAGGGTGTTTCCACAGGGCGCGGCTAGAGCGTGATGACGTAGTCCGGCGGGCTGCCAGCCAGGGCGGCGTAGAGATCGGGGAAGCAGCCGACTGCGACGCCCTCGACGGTGCCTTTGGTGGTTACTGGAGAGGGGACGGCGCCCGGCGTGCCTTCGGCCAGGCCGCGCTCGATGGCGCACTGGTCGCACATCATGAGCAGGATGCCCTGCTCCTTCGCAACCTTCGCCAGGCGTTCCCCCATGGGATCCCCCTCGCGCAGGAGGTAAGTGTTGTCGTCGAAGAACATCATGCCCACGACTTCTGCACCGTGAATGCCCTGCTCGAGTTGCGGCAGGATCATCTTGCCCAGTTTGTAGGAGGCGGTGTGGCCGGAGGTGCTGAAAACGTAGGCGACTTTCACAAGCGGGCTCCTTGACACAAAATGCGGGGGCAGCGCCTGCCCCCGTCTTGATCCGGATGATCCGGATGATCCGGTCCCGAGCGTACCAAATGCACCGGCTGCGGTCTACGCGGATGAGGTAGTCACGGCGCTTGTGAACGGCCGAAGGACGCAGACCGTCCGCAAAGGGCTTCGCATTGCATCCCCCGGTCCCATCCCGCTGTCCGCCATCGTGTGTCATCATGCGCGTGTTGAGGGATCTCGTCTCCGGCCGCGACGTCACAGGGAGCTCGGTACGTCGCACGCACCTGCGCTTGCGATGGGCCGCGAGATCAAGCGGTGGAGAGGGAACGGGTTGGCCGGGAGCCGAGGTCCTGCGACTGCGCTCAGGACGACACGCGAGAGAGGGCGCCAGCAAGGGAACCGGGCGGATGCGACGGCAGGAGAAAAGTGTGCTTCGACTGGCTCAGGCCGGTGCGTGAGTGGGTGTTTCGTCGCAAGGCGCTACTTCGCGCTGCGGCGGGCTTCCCAGCGGAGCTTCCAGACGAGGAGGGCGGCCTCGACGACGATGCGACGGGAGAGCTTGGAGGCCCCGGCGATGCGGTCGGTGAACATGATCGGGACCTCAGTGACGCTGGCGCCTTGCTGCAAGGCGCGCCAGGTGGCCTCGATGGTGAACGCGTAACCATCGGAGCGCAGCGCCGCGAGGTTGAGCCGCTCCAGCAATGGGGCCCGCCAGACCTTGTAGCCACCGGTCAGGTCGTTGACTGGCGCGCCAAGCACGGCCCGCGCGTAGCGGCCACCCGTGCGGCTCAGGTGCTGTCGCCACAGGGGCCAGCCGTGGGTGCCGCCGCCGGGCACGTAGCGGGAGCCGATCACCAGGTCGTACTGGCTCGCCGCCGCCACAAGCGTGGCGAGTGCGGCGGGATCGTGCGAGAGGTCGGCGTCCATCTGGGCGATGAGATCCGGGTGCAGGCCCAGGGCGTGCGTGAACCCGGCGACGTAGGCGGGGCCCAGCCCCCGCTTGCCGGGGCGGTGGAGGACATCGATGCGGCCCGGGTGGGCGGCGGCGAGATCATCCGCGAGCTGGCCGGTGCCGTCTGGCGAGTTGTCGTCCACGATGACGAGGTGATAGCGGGGGCCATTCGCGAGTACGCCCTCGACCAGCGTGGGCAGGTTGGGCCGCTCGTTGTAGGTCGGGACAACGACGACGACCGACGGTACAGACGTTCCCGGTTCGCTCACGTCGCTGCGTGCGGTCTCGGCACGCAGCGGGGCACCGTCACAAAATGGACCTGGGGTGCATCCGCAAAGTCGAATTGATCAAGCCGCTCCGGGCCGAGGTCGCGCAGAATCTCCAGCGCGACCTGGCTTTCGGCAGCCAGCCGCCCGGTGTCAATGCCCAGGCAGCCCGGCGCGAACTCACTCGTCTTCTCGATGCCATCCTTCAGCAACAGGAGCGCGCCGGCATGGTTGCCGCGCTTGACGTGCAGGAACCCGACCCCGATTTGCAGGATGCCCTGGTAGAGCCGGCGAATGGGGCGTGTTTCCGCGTGCCACTCGTGCTCGATCACCTCGTGGCACTCGTAGTACTCGCCTTCGTTGAACAGGCGGATGCCTTCGAGGACGCCGGGCGGTGGAGCAGCGGCGCAGACATCGTCTGATTCACGGAGCACCTCGCGCAACATGGGATCGAGCAGATGCCGCG
This sequence comes from Thermomicrobiales bacterium, assembly GCA_034431475.1. Lineage (GTDB taxonomy): Bacteria > Chloroflexota > Chloroflexia > Thermomicrobiales > UBA6265 > JACCXM01. Next base: position 107,108 of record DAOUDE010000037.1, read on the forward strand.
TTGCTTCAATGCGGCCAACATCGTTCCCCACGACGCCCTCCAGCATCAGCGGTCCCCGGTACACCCCGGAGATGGCGCGCAGCAGGGCTGGCCAGGGGAGATCCCCTTCTCCCGGTGAAAGGTGCCGCTCGTGCGGGTCGAGTTCACGGCGGTCGCTCAGGTGGACATCGAAGACGCGCCCCTGCATGGCGGCCAGGATCATGAACGGGTTGGCCTCTGACTCGGCGGCCTGGAAGGGATCGAAGACAAAGCCGATGCGCTCGGCGCGCGGGTCGAATTCCTTCAGGTGCACGGCGAGGCTGTGCACCTCGCGCACCGAGGAGAGGGCGCACCACGAAACGTTCTCCAGCGCCAGCTTGATGCCAGCATCGGAGCAGGCGCGGCCCTGCTCGGCCACGGCGTCGATAAACCGGGCGTGGTCGGCCTCCGTCTGGATCTCCGTGCGCCGGGGACCATGCCAGACGATGACGCTGCCGCCGAGCTCGACCGCGCCATCGATGGCGCGCTTGAAGAGGGTCCGCCCCTCGCGGGCGCGGCGCGCGTACGGCGAAAGGAGCGGGTGCAGATCCTGCCAGAGATGGACGCTGTGCACGCGGCACCCGGCGGATCGGCAGCGGATAGCCAACTCCCGCAGGAAGCTGGAGCCGTACTCGCCGGGGGTCTGGAGCATGATTTCCAGGTCGAAGAGGCCGAGGCTGGCGGCGATATCCGGCACGTCCTCGGTCGGGGTCGGGTACAGGGCGCCAGTGGAGAGGCCAAGGCGGAGGCGGGGAGGCTCCAGCACACGCAATGTGCCACGTCGCCCGGTGCGCGGAGCTGTGCGGGCTTCAGTCAACGGGGCGTTCCCTCCTGCCACACGCGGCCAGGCCGCGTTGTTCGGTACAGGGGGCGATGGTACCATCCGCCCCTGTGCCCGATAGATTCCCCATTGGTCCTATGCTGCGCGACGGGAAGGCTCCCCCGCGATGACCGCTGACGCCGGCCACTTCCGCGCGCCCCGCCTCACCCGGCTGGAAGTGCAGGGGTTCAAGAGCTTCCTGAACCGCACGACGTTGGTCTTCGAGCCAGGGATCACCGCGGTTATTGGCCCGAATGGTTCCGGCAAATCGAACGTCGCGGATGCCCTGCGCTGGGTGCTGGGTGAGCAGGGGCAAGCGGCGCTGCGCGCGCGCAAGACCGAAGAGGTGATCTTCGCGGGTGGGCACGGCCGGGCTCCGGCGGGGATGGCGGAGGCCACACTCGTCTTCGATAACAGCGAGGGCTGGCTGCCGACCGAGTTCACCGAGGTTGCCGTCACCCGCCGCGCGTTTCGCAGCGGTGAAAACCAGTACCTGATCAATGGTCGCCGCGTTCGCCTGAAGGACGTGGCGCAGCTCACCGCAAGCCTCGGGCAGAGCCACGTGGTGGTCGGGCAGGGGCTGGTCGATGCCGCGCTCAGTCTGCGTGCCGAAGAGCGGCGCGGGCTCTTCGAGCACGCGGCGGACCTGACGGGCCTGCGCCTGAAGGTGGCCGAGGCCGAGCGGAACCTGACCGAGACGGATGCCAACGTGGCGCGCCTCGACGACCTGCTGCTGGAACTGGAGCCACGCCTGCGCACGCTGGAGCGCGCGGCGAAGCAAGCGCGCGAATGGCAGGGCCTGCGAGACCGGCTCCTGGCGCTGCAGGGCGCGCACTACCAGCTTGCGTGGTCGCGCATGACCGCCGCGCGGGCGGCGGCCGAGGCGAGCGCGGCGGCTGCTGAGCGCGCGGCGGCAGCGGCGCGAGCCGAGGTGATCACCCTCACCCAGCAGTTCGAGCAGGCGGGCGAGACGGCGGATGAGGCGCGAACGCGCCTGTCCCACCTGGAGGCGCACCGCGCCGACATTGCCACGCGGTTGAACCGGGCGGTCCACGAGCGTGATCTTACCGCCGCCCGCATCGAGGCACTGAGCCGCCGCCGGGCCGACATGGACGACACGCGGCTGGGCCTGGACGAGCAGGTGGCGACAGTGGCCGCTGATCTGGCGCGCCTGGCGGTCGATCTGCGTGATCTGGAACGCACCACGTCGGAAACGCGCGAACATGCGGCGCATCTGGCGCGGGAGCAGGCGGCGGGGCGGCAACTGCGGGCGGGCCTGGAGAAGCGACTGGCCGCCGCAGGCCGGGCGCAGCAGGACGCCAGCCGCCGCGAAGGTGAGCTGCAACGCACACGCGCTGGCCTGGAGGAGCGGGCCGCCGCCCTGGGGGCGGAGCAACAGCGGTTGCAGAGCGCCATTGCCGAGCGGGCCGAACGCATGGCGGGGGTGAGTGGCGACGCGGAAGCCGCCGCCGAGGTGCAGCGGGCAGACGCCGCCCAAATTGCGGAGGTCAGCCAGCGCATCGCGATGCTGGAGGTCGAGCTGGCGCAGGCGCGGGATCAGGTTCAGGCGTGCCAGCGCGAGCAGGAGCGGCTGCGCCACGCCACCGGTGACGCCAGTACGCGGCTGGAGGTGCTGCGCCGCATGCACGAGAGCGGCGCGGGGCTCTTCGCGGGCGTGAAGGCGATCACCGTTGCCGGCCGCGAAAGTCGGGTGCCGGGCGTGTTGGGGACCGTCGCCGAACTCATTGAGGTGCCCGCCGAGTACGAAGTGGCGGTGGAGGTGGCCCTGGGGGGCCGCCTGCAGGACGTGGTGATGGCCTCCTGGCGGGACGCCGAGCAGGCGATAGCCTGGCTGAAGCGGCACAACGCCGGCCGCGCCACCTTTCAGCCGCTGGATACGGTGCGCGCCAGCCGCAGCTCGGTGCCGGCCCAGGTACAGCGCCTGCCGGGGTGCTATGGGGTAGCGTCGGACCTCATTTCAGCCCAGGGAGGGGTGGAGATCGTGGTGCTGGCGCTGCTCGGGCGGACCCTGGTTGTGGACGACCTGGAGACGACACGGGAGGCGCTGCGTGACCTGGGGACTGGCTGGAGCGTGGTGACGCTCGGCGGGGAGATCGCACGGTCAGGTGGGTCCGTCACGGGTGGCTCGGCGGTACGAGAGAGCGGCGCCCTGGGCCGGGAGCGCGAGTTACGAGAGCTCCCCGAGGTGATTGCCCGCCTTCAGCGCGAGGCCGCCTCTGCCACCCAGGTGACCGCCCAGGCGGAAGAGGCGGCCACAGCGGTGCTGCAGCGGCAGCGGCAGGCCGAGGGCGAACTGAGCGGGCTCCGTGCAGCGGCGGAAGAGCGTCGCCGCCAGGCGGAGCGCCTGCGGCTCTGGCTGAGCGAGTTGGCGCTGGAGCAGGAGCGCGCCGAACGAAGGCAGCGTGACCTGGCGGATGAGCACGCGGCGGCGCAGCAGGGGCTGGCCGGCGCATCAGAGGCGCTGGCCAGCCTGCACACGTCGATAGGCGAGGCTGCTGGGCAGCAGGAGGCGCTTGATGCCGAATTGCGCCGCCTGGCCGATGAGGCGAGCCAGCAGGAGCGTGCGGCCAGCGAGGAAGGCCGCCGGCTGGCGGGCCTGGAGGAGCGCCTGCGCGGGGAACGCCGGCGCGAGGCCGGGCTGCGGGCGCAGCAGCGGGCGCTGGCCGATGAACTGGCCCTGCGCGCGGAGCGCCTGGGGCAGGTGGATCGCGAGCGGCAGACCCTGCAAACCCAGCTCGACACGCTGGCCCGCGACGTGACGGTCGCTGAAGGCGCGCTGGCGGCCGAGGACGCGGCGCGCGAGCCGCTGCGTGACGAGGTGACCCGGGCTGAGCAGGAGGCGACGCGGCTTGGGCACGCGCTGCAGGCGGCGCGCAACGCCTCAGTCGAGCGGGACCGCGAGCGCGACCACGCCGGGTTTGCCTGGGAGCGGGCGGAGCAGGAGTGGGAGGCGCTGGGCGCGCGCATCCGGGAGGACCTCGATCTCGCCGGCGCGGACGAGGTGCTGTCGCTGGAGGTGACCACCTCCGAGACGCCCGAGGCGGAGCGGGAGCGCGAGATCACCCGCCTGCGGGAGCGTTTGCGCCGCGTCGGCTACGTCGGCGACGACGCCGTCGCGGACTACGAGCGGGAGATGGCGCAGCAGACCCACCTGCGCGAGCAACTGGAGGACGTGCAGGGCGCGGCGGCAGCGTTGCGGAAGCTGCTGGCGGACCTGCGGCAAACGATGCGTTCGCGCTTCGAGGAGACCTTCGCGCAGGTGGCGGTGGAGTTCGCCGCCGCGTTCTCGACGCTCTTCGGCGGCGGCACCGCGCGCCTGGAGCTGACCGGCCACGATATCGCGGAGCCGGGGATCGACATCATTGCCCAGCCGCCCGGCAAGCGGCTGCAGAACCTGTCGCTGCTCTCCGGTGGCGAGCGGGCACTAACGGCGGCGGCCCTACTGTTCGCCATCCTGAAGGTGAACCCGGCGCCCTTCTGCCTGCTGGATGAGGTGGACGCCGCGCTGGATGAAGCGAACGTCGTCCGCTTTCGGGAGCGATTACAGGAACTGGCGCAGCAAACGCAGATCATCGTCGTGACGCACAACCGGGGCACCATCGAAATTGCCGACACCCTCTACGGGGTGAGCATGGGCGCGGATGGCGTCTCGCAGGTGCTTTCCATGCGCATGACGGACGTTCCGGCGGAGACGCTGGGTTAGGGACGGGCCTCCTGCGGCATCCTGCGCCCTCCTGTGTCATCCTGAGCCATCCCCTGTGTCATCCTGAGCCATCCCCTGTGTCATCCTGAGCGAAGTCGAAGGATCTCGTCCCCAACAAAAGCGGTTCGAGGCGGCGTCCAACTTCCACTGGCATCCCGACGCAGCATGGATCTCGGCGCTGTCAGTCGCGACGGTTCGCGGCGGCGGTGATGCGTGGGGTATCGGGGATTAGGGGTGGGGAGGCCGAGATCCTTCGCCTGCGGGCTCAGGATGACACAACAAGGTGGATGAGACCACGGAACCTGGCGGGGAGCGGGGTCCTTCGACAAGCTCAGGACGACACCTGGATGGAGATGCCACCTCTGACCGAGGCGTGTGCGGGACGAGGGAATTCGACTGCGCTCAGGACGACGCGGGAGCGGCGCTTACCTGAGGCGCAGGCGCGCGTGGCCGAAGACCGTCTCGACGTAGGCCGCCACGTCCGCGCGCTCTTCGGTGCCGTCGAGCAGCATCGATTCCATCACGTCAACACTTTCCGGGTGCAGGTCGCTCAGTTCCTGCACGACGGGCAGATTGTTGCGCGTGGGGCGTGGATCACTCACGAACTCGAACATGGCGTCGGTCAGGGCGTCCAGGTCAACCTGGATGCGGAACGGTGATGTCATGGGAAAACCTCCCTGTCGATGCGGAAGCCCCTCTCCCTGGCGAGTACCCAGGGAGAAGGGTTGGCGTGAGGGCCGTACCTACCTCGGAGTGCGGCTGCGCATCTGGCGCGGCGGCAGGTGCTGCTCGCGCACGGCGTTCTGCCGGGCCACCGCATCGCGGTCGCGGAACAGGAAGACCAGCACCGCGCCCGCGATAAAGCCGCCAACGTGCGCCCAGAACGCGACGCCGCCTTCGCCGCCCGCGCCGAGCGAGGCAAAGGCGCTCAGGAGCTGCAGGCCGAACCAGAGCCCGATCATGGTCCAGGCGGGCACCAGGATGACCTGCCCGAAGTAGCCGAAGAAGACCAGCGCCCGCACGCGGCCCTGCGGGAAGAGCACGAGGTACGCGCCCATCACACCGGAGATGGCGCCAGACGCCCCGATCATCGGGATCGTCGAGCTCGGATCGAGCGCGATCTGCAACCCGGCCGCAGCGATGCCCGTCAGCAGGTAGAAAAGCAGGTACTGCACGTGGCCCATGGCGTCTTCGATGTTATCGCCGAAGACATACAGGAAGAGCATGTTACCGATGATGTGCGACCACCCGCCGTGCAGGAACATCGAGGTCAGGATGGTGATCAGCCCCTCGCCGCTGGTGATGCGCGCCGGGACGGCCCCCCACTCGAAGAAGAGCGCGTTCAATTGCTGTTCCGGCAGGATCAGTTCGTACAGGAAGACCGCTATGCAGATACCGATCAGTGTGAAATTGACGTACGGCTTGAGCACGCTACCGGCGTTTTCATCGCCAATCGGGATCATGGGTCAGTGCCCTCCGGCGCCGGTCTTCGCTAGACGCGGGCAAGTCCCGGTGTCCACTCGCTGGCCAACCGGTCCCGCACTTCGGATTCGATATTGACCAGTTCTTCCGCGGCAAGCTCCTCGACGTCGTGCCAGCGCTCGCTGAGATCAAAGCGCGTCTCCGCGCCGGGGCGTGGAGCCTTCATCAGGCCGACCACGGCGCCAACCGCGCCACCCAGTATTGCGCCAACGAGAAATGCGGTGCTGTGCCGTTCCTTTGCCATGCTCCCTCTCCCGGGCTGCGCACGAAGTGCATCCAAATAGTGTCCTGCCGCGCCGGGTTGGCGCAATCAGGCGAGACGTTTCGCATGAGGCGCATAGCCTACACCGAGGCGACGAGTTGCGACGGTGTCATCTGCTCGGTCAGGAGCTGCGCATAGCGCTTCCGCCGGGTCGCCTCTGAGCCTGCTCCTAGCCAATTCAGGACCAACTCTCGCCCAACATCGTACGTGAAGATGTAGGCGCGCCACAGGGGGTTGCTGATGAAGCGCAATCGCTGCCGCGCTTCGGCCTCCGTGGAGAGACCATAGCGCCGCAGATAGGCCACCACCTCCTCCGGGTCTGCCCCGGCCTCGTGCAGGAGCAGGGCCGCGTTGCTGGGCACCGAACTCAGGCGCGCCCGGGCGGCATTGATCGCAATCTCGCGCTCCGGGTCGCCCGCAATGCCAGCGGCCGGGTAGACCTTTTCACGCCGGAAGGTTGCCAGGTCCTCCGGGGAGAAGGCCATGCCCTCCGCCGTGGTGGAGATACCCTCGGAGATCAGGCACTCGGGCGTGTTGATGAGTTGCAGGGCGTGCTCGCCAAAGCCCTCCTCGGTGTAGAGGCGCTCCTTCAGCAGGTGCTCCGTATGGTGGCCCGGATACCCCTCGTGCGCCAGAAGGTCCGTGAGGCGGTAGGCATGGATGGGCAGGTCGGTGTTCAGGTCCACGCGGGAGCGTGCGTGCCCCAGGTACCAGTTGTACCCGCTCCAGGGCTGATCGTTGACCATGCGGATTTCGATCGCTTCGTCTTCCGGGAGCGCGACGATCTGGCGCGTTCGTGCGCGCAGTTCGGGCAAGATGACATCGACGAGTTTTCGCGCCGTCTCCGGGGAGACGATGTACTGCGCCCGCCATGCCGCCAGGCGCTCCAGCACCGGCCCATCGCCCGGCACCAGCGCGTCCAGCTCGCGGATCGCGTCCTCGAACATGGCCTCCGGCTTGGCGGAGGGCTCGACATCGAAGAGTAGCCGCACCTCCTCGCGGTAGGGGAATTGCTCACCGGTTAGCGTGCGTGCGACCGTCTCCATGGCCGTGATCTGCTTCAGCAGGTACTCGCGGCGTTGAGGGCTGGTTTCCAGCGCGGCCACCTGTGTCTTCAGGGCAGCCGCCTCGGCCACAAGGTCGGCAGCGGCCGGGGCGGAGGCTGGGTCAAGCGCCGCGCGGTCGGCATCGGAGCCGAGCCAGGCGTCGATGAATCCGGGGACATGGCGCTCCAGGCCGAACGAGAGGCGCGCATAGGCCTGGCCGAACGGATCGAGTGCAGGGCGGTCGGGCATCGTACTCTCCAAAAACATGACGGACGAGCCTTGGCAGCCTTCCGGCAGTAGGACACAATGCCGTGCAGGATAGTGAATTGCAACGATGAGGGTGAGTCCCGATGATCGACAAGGCATTCATCTACGGGATCAGCGAACTCATCGACTATTCCGGCGTCATCGTCATAGCCGTTGGCGCATGCCTGGCGATTATTCGCCTCATCCGTGACCTGGTGGTTCCGGCCACGAGCCGGGAGGAGGCGTACTCCAACGTTCGTTCCTTCCTGGGCCGATCGCTGCTGCTTGGTCTGGAGTTGCTGGTCGCGGGCGATGTCATCAAGACCGTTGCGGTCGAGCCGACACTCCAGAGCGTGTCGGTGCTGGCCTTGCTGGTTATCGTGCGCACGATCCTCAGCATCAGCATCGACATCGAAGTCGATGGCCGCTTCCCGTGGCAAGCCCAGGAGCAGGAACTGAAGGCACAGGAGATCGCCATCCGGGCGAAGGAGCTGGAGCGCCCGCACTCGGTGTAACTCCGGGTTTGCCGGCTCAGGTTGCGCCGCCGCTCGCCGGTGCGGCTCTGGCGGCGTGAGGTGCTGGACTCGCTGCGAGAGCGGCGGAGACCCCACGCGGGCGTCTGATTTGCGGTCAGGGAGAGGCCCGATGTCCCGCCTGGACCAGGACACCATTGCTGTCGAACGCGGCGTTGTCTACGGCCAGGGGGCCGATGAACCGCTGCTGCTGGATGTCCAGCGGCCGTTGACTCCCGGAGCGCCTCGACCCGCTGTCGTGCTCATCCACGGTGGTGGCATGTGGACCGGCAGCCGCACGCACATGGAGCCTGCCGCGCGGCAGCTCACCCAGGCAGGCTTCGTGACTTTCAGCATCGACTACCGCCTCGTCGATGCCTCCGCGCACTCTCGCTGGCCGGCCCAGCTCGACGATGTCCAGCTTGCCGTTCGCTGGGTGCAGGCCCACGCAGGAGCGTACGGGGTTGATGCAACGCGCATTGGCGCCTTCGGGTGGTCTGCCGGGGGACAGCTCGCGGCGCTCCTCGGGATGCGGGAGACCCGTGACGCCACCGCGCCACTGGCGACGCATTCCAGTCGCGTGGCGTGTGTCGTCGCGCTCGCGCCTGATGTCGACCTCATGGCCTACACGCAGCCACCCGCGCTGCACGAGGTTGTCGCCCTGCTGGGCGGCACACCCCTGGAAGTCCCCGAACGCTACCGCGATGGGTCTCCCCTGACCTGGATCGACAGGCTAACGGCGCCATTCCTGGTGATCCACGGAGATCAGGACAACGTCGTGCCTCTCGAGCAGTCACGTCGCCTGGTGGCCGCGCTCCGCGCCGCCGAGGTCGATGTGCAGTACCTGGAGCTTGCCGGCGCCGGCCACGATGGGCTGGAGTGGCCCCGGGTTGGACCGGCGACACTCGCCTTCTTCGACCGCCACCTGGGCCGGACGGCGCAACGGCTTCCCGAGGGTCAGCGGAGGCAGTTGCCAGAGTGATGACGGCGCAGATGAGGGGCGCCAATTATCACGGTCTTGCAACACGGTGCTGACCTTGTGCGGCCAGGGCTTGCTGGAGCACGCTGAACACGCGTGGGTCCTCCATCTGCGCGACGTTGAGGCGCATGTAGCTGGCGGCGGTGCAGGAGACGCTGAAGACGTTGCCGGGCGCCAGGATGACGTTGTGCTCCAGGCAGCGCCGCGCCAGGTCGGCGGAGTCGATGCCGCCCGGCAGGCGGCACCAGAGGTAGAACCCGCCACGCGGCAGCAGCCAGGGACTGATTTCCAACGCTATCAGCCGCTCCGCGACGTTCTTCCTGGCGGCGGTGAGGCGTTGCCGCACCTGCGCCATGTGCCGGCGGTAACTGCCGCCCGCCAGGACGCCGGCGATAAGCTCGGTTGCCACCGGGCTGGGCCCGCCGAAGCTCGTCGCCACCTGGAGATCGACGAGGCCAGCGACCCAGTCGGCCCGGGCGGCGATGTAGCCGCAGCGCACGGAAGCGGAGAGCGTCTTCGAGAAGCTGCCGATGCGAATGACGCGGTCCAGGCCATCGAGCACCGCCAGGCGCGGCGACGGCGCGGGCTCGAAGTCCGCGAAGATGTCATCCTCGACAATCGTCAGGCCGTGCGCGGTGGCTGCGGCCAGGAGGCGATGCGCCACCCGCGGCGAAATGGTGGCCCCGGTCGGGTTCTGCAGCGCCGAGTTCGTGATGTACAGGCGGGGATTGTTCGCCGCGAGGGCGGCCTCGAACGCCGCGACATCCGGCCCGGTGGGCGTCATGGGTACCCCTGCGATGCGCACCTGATGGGCCCGCAGCAGCGCCTGGAAGTTGAAGTAGCAAGGGTCGTCCACCAGCACGGCATCACCGGGGTGAAGCAGGAAGCGGCAGATGAGGTCGATGGCCTGCGTGCCTGAGGCTGTCAGCAGAACCTGCTCGGGCTGCGCGACGATGCCGTCGTCCGCGAAGCGGGCGAGCAGGATGCGCCGGAGTGTCAGAGACCCCCGGGTGGCGCCGTAGTCGGCGAGCAGGGCGTCGTCGGCGCGGCCCAGGGCGCGCAGGCCCTTGCGCAGCTCCGCGTGTGGCATCCAGGTGGCGGGCAACCAGCCGCACCCCGGCTTGAGCGCGGCGGGGTCGGCGTCCAGGGACTCGCGGGAGACCCAGAAGGGATCGATGGCGCGGTCACGGGGTGGCCCCATCTCGGCCAGCGCCATGGGGGGCAGGTTGCCGCCAGCCACATAGAACCCTGAGCCGCGCTGGGCGCGGATGACGCCCTCGGCCTCCAGGCGGGCGTAGGCCTCGACCACCGTTGAGGGCGAGACGGACATCATGCTGGCGAAGCGGCGGATGGAGGGCAGGCGCTCACCGGGGCCAAGCGCGCGGGTGGCGATGCGGGACCGAATCGCCTGCATCAGGGTTTCGGTGCGTGTTCCGTTCACCGCCGCATCCTCTCCGCCGACTCACCGTGTGGGTCGTGATAGCCATACAGTTTGGTGAAAGTGTACGGAATCGTCTCTGGCTGTTCCGGTCTCACACTGGTATCACGGTGGAGAGATCGCAAAGGAGCCGGGGATACATGACGCACAGCAACGCGGGGTGGGGCAGCGGCCTGCTCGGGGTCGTCATCTTCAGTGGGTCGCTGCCGGCAACACGGCTGGCCGTGGCGGACGTCTCGCCCCTCTTCCTGACCTCGGCGCGGGCGCTGATCGCTGCGTTGCTCGGGGCGCTCTGCCTGCTGGCACTACGACAGGCGCGGCCAGCAACTCGGGATATCGCGTCGTTGGTCGTGGTCGCGCTCGGCGTGGTGGTGGGCTTCCCTTTGCTGACCGGGCTGGCGCTACAGCACATCACGGCGGCACGCTCGATCGTGTTCATCGGACTGCTGCCGCTAGCCACGGCGACGTTCGCGGTGCTGCGCGGCGGCGAGCGACCCCACGCGGCGTTCTGGGTGTTCTCCGTGCTCGGGGCGGCGACAGTCGCCGGGTTTGCGCTACTCCACAGCGAGGGCAGCTCGCTGACGGGCGACCTGCTGATGGTCGCTGCCGTGCTGGTTTGCGGCCTGGGCTATGCCGAGGGCGCGGCCACTTCTCGCCGCCTCGGCGGCTGGCAGGTGATCTCCTGGGCGCTGCTGCTCGCGTTGCCGGTGATGGCGATGATCGCGTTTGCCACGCTGCCGCCAGACTGGAGCGAGATCGGCGCTTCCGCGTGGGCCGGGCTGGCCTACGTTTCGGTTTTCAGCATGTTTGTGGGGTTCGTGTTCTGGTATCGCGGCCTGGCGATGGGCGGTATCGCGGCCGTGGGGCAATTGCAGCTCCTGCAACCCTTCTTCGGGCTGACGTTGGCGGCGCTCCTGCTGCACGAGCCGATTGCCTGGACGATGATGGCATCGACAGCGATCGTTGTGCTCTGCGTCGCCGGCGCGCGGCGGTTTGCCTGACGGCGCCAGGGAGGGCGGACCCGGCAGAACTCGGCAACGCGCGCCTGGTGCACCTGTCTCGACGTGGAGGGCCTTACCCTGCGTCACGCGGGGCAAGACCACGGACCAGCGTGGCCACAAGCGCATCGGCCATCGCCTGATCCAGCGTCTCGCCTGGCGAAGGAGGCATGAGGCTCGTCAGCAGGAAGCGCACCAGGAGCGCGCCCTGGAGGGCCCGTGCGGCGGCCAGGGTGTCGATATCCGGTGCGATCTCGCCGCGCTCCTGGCGCCGGGCCAGAGCGCTCCCAATCTCATCGGTCACACCCCGCAAAAACCCGTCCAGCACCCTGGCGACATCTGGTTCGGTCGGGGCCTCGCTGACCAGGGCGAGCATGAGCTTCTCCCGTGCGCGAAGGAGCCGCAGCAACTCGTTGCCCAGCGCCCGCAAGGATTCTTCCACGGGCGCTGCGTCCGTCTCGGCCAGGATGTCGGAGACGCGCGAAAACGGAGCGTAGGTCGTCAGCACGGCCGTCCACAGGTCAGCTTTGTTGGCGAAGTAGTGATAGAGGACGGCCTCCGTCACCCCCGCGCGGCGCGTGATATCCCGTACCGAGGTGCCGCGATAGCCACGCTCGGAGAAGAGTGCCAGGGCGGCCTCAAGCAATTGCTCGCGCCGGCGGGCGGCCTGCGCGCGGCGTTTGCCTCCCTGGCCAGGCTGCGCCCTGACCTCTGAGCCGGCAGCGATCGGTTGGCTCATCAATTCGGACCTCCCGTGACATGGTCGCACAGGCCCAGGCTGGTTGACAGCCTTCAGGCAAATGGATAAACGTTGATTAGTAAACATCGTGTACAATAGCTGCGATTTTGGCGAACGAACCGGAGGCTGCCATAGCGAGATGCGTGTTCCGCGCCGGAAGTGGGTAACCCAGTCCGAGGAGGACTTCATGCTTTCCCGCCTATCTCGACTCCTCTCGATCGTGGCCGTGGCAAGCTTGCTGGCAAGCGGGTTCACGGCCTTCGCTGTCTGGGCCCAGGAGGCAACGCCTCAGCGCCAGGCAGCCAGTCCGCGCTACGTACCGCCGCCCCTGCTCCCCGAGGGAGACCTCTCCGATGAGGAGCTACGCGCGCAGTTGATCGCCGCCAAACAGACATCCTGCGCCGATCTCCAGTTGATCGCGGGCATCCTGGTCAGCACCGGAGTCCTGCCACAGGTGCCGCCCATGATCTCCGGGCTGACGGGTATGCCGATCGATGAGCTGGAGGCGCGAGAGACCAGAGCCTGCCAGCAGGTCGGCAATGAGATCGCGGACGAAGAGAAATCGACCGCGGAGTTGCTGAACGAGGCCAACACCGCGCAGTGGCTGGTCCAGATCCACCTCGGCGCGATGGACCACGTCATGCTGCAGCAGCCCACCTACCGCCCGATCGCGGCTGAGGGGTGTTTCGCCGCCTTCTTTGAGATGCACAACCTGAGTATCCAGGCGATGCGTGACGGGTATCTCGCGCTCGCGTCGGACCCAACGCTGGAAGAGGGGAGGGCCCTTGCCACATTCTGGACCGACGTGCTGCAACCACACGCCCGCGCCGAAGATGCCACGATGTGGGACCTGGCGCGTTCGATCGGCGATCCGAACCTGACGCGATCGGCGGATCTGGTAGAGGCCGAGCACCAGACGATTGACGACGGGATCGCGCGCTACATGGAGACGTTGCAGGCGGTCGAGGCCGGCGAGGCCGAGCCGAGCGCCCTGATTCCACTGGCAGAGGATCTGCGCATCCGCACCGAATTGCACTTTGGCAAGGAAGAGATCACTGTCGTGCGGCCAATGCAGGAGCAGCTTGACAGCGAAGCGTTCCGGCCGGTCATGGAGGCGTTCAACCAGGAACTGGGCGGTTGGTTGGCCGAGCGCGGCTGGTCGATGGATACCTGCGCATAGCGCGCACCCGGAAGGAACACCGGCCGGGACGAATACTGCCCCGGCCGGGAACGCACGGCCGTTGACTACGCCCTGGGTGGCAGTGCGCTCACGCGGCGCTGACCGCCTTGGCGCGGGCGGTGACCTGCTCTGGCGTTACGCCCACCAGTTCGGTGTAGCGCGCCGGGTCAGTCGCGCCCTCGGTGTTGACCAGCAGAATCCGGGAGCCAGCATCGAGTCCCAGCGCCGCCGCGATTGCCGGCGAGGCAACGGCCCTGCACAGGGCGGCAAACCCGACGCCGCCGCTCTCGCCGACGACCAGGGCCGGGTCAGCGCCAACTGGCGCGGCCAGGGCCCGCATGGCGGTGATGGCGTCGTCCTCGTCGACGGTCATGAAGGCGTCTGCTGCCCGCGCCAGGATGCGCCAGGCTACGAGCGAGGGCTCGTAGCATTCGAGCATAGCCATCACGGTCGGCTCCCCCTCGGGAACCACCACCGGCCGCCCGGCGCGGGCGCTCTCGACGACGCAGGCGGCGCGGGCCGGATCAACGACCACGAAGGTTGGGCGGTCGTCGCCGTACACGAGTGCCAGGTGCCCGGCCACCGTAGCGGCAATCCCGCCCACACCTGCCTGCACGAAGACGTGCGTAGGTGGCTGCGCCATCTCGCGCAGGGCTTCACGCAGGAGTGCCAGATACCCCTGCATGACGAGCCCGGGAATGCGCTCGTAGCCGGGCCAGGTCGTATCGGACACGATGGTCCAGCCCTGTTCCCCGGCCACCCGGGCGGCTTCGCGCACCGATTCGTCGTAGCTGCCCTCGACGCGGATCATGCGCGCGCCGTACCGGGCGATGGCTGCAACGCGCTCAGCACTGACCCCGGAGTGGACGAAGATGACTGACATGGCGCCGACCAGTTGCGCGCCCATAGCGACGGAGCGGCCATGATTGCCATCCGTGGCGCAGGCGAAGGTCATGCGCGCGGCGACTTCCCGCACGTCCGGCATCGCGAGGTCGGCAATATCAACGTCCCGCCCGAGGTCCGCGCTCGCCGCTTCCAGCACCAGCCGGATCACGGCGTAGGAGCCGCCGAGGGCCTTGAAGCTGCCCAGCCCCAGCCGCTGGCCCTCGTCCTTGACCTGGATCGACGCGACGCCGAGGTGTTCGGCCATCGCCGGGAGTGCTGTCAGCGGCGTCGGACGGTGGTTGTCACGGAAGCTCAGGAAACGCTCAACCTCGTTCGCGGCCGCGACACCGAGCGTCTCGGCGTCGGCGGGGAGAAGCGGCTGACGGTACTCGGGCAGCGTATTGCGCAGGAACATGCGTTGCTCCGTGAAATCAGCAGTGAGGCCGGCGTGGCCTGCGGCGATATTCCTGCGGAGAGGATACGTGCTGCGCTGATTCCCGGGGAGCATGCCACAGGGGCGGCCGCGATGGCCGCCCCTGATGGTGTGCCTGTGCGTAGCCGGTTCGCGCCTAGTAGGCCTCGAGGTAGCGGTCGCGCTCCCAGCCGGTGACGTGCTTGCGGAAGGCGTCCCAGTCCGCCGTCTGCGCGTCGGTCAGGCGCTCGAAGACGTGGTCGCCCAGCGCCTCGCGGATCAGTGGATCGGCCTTCATCTCGGCCACGGCCTCACCCAGGGTGGCGGGCAGGGTCGGGATGCTGCGGCGCTCGAGGTCCTCATCCGTGAAGTGGTAGAGGTTCTCTTCGACCGGCTCCGGCGGGGTCAGGCCGCGCTCGATGCCGTCGATGCCCGCCGCCAGCATGACGGCGAAGGCCAGGTACGGGTTGCAGGAGGGGTCCGGGCAGCGCAGCTCGACGCGGGTGGCGGCGGTGTGGCCGCCCCGGATCGAGGGCACGCGGATGAGCGCGGAGCGGTTGGTGCGCGCCCAGGAAACGTACACCGGGGCCTCGTAGCCCGGCACCAGGCGGCGGTAGGAGTTCACCAGTGGCGAGAGAACGCCGGAGAGGCCGCGGGCGTGAGCCAGGATGCCGCCGATGAAGTTGATGGCGACTTCCGAGAGGCCGTACGGCGCATCCTCATCGACGAAGGCGTTGCCCTTCCTGTCGAGGTAGCCGAAGCTCATGTGGACGTGCATGCCGGAGCCGTTGATGCCCTCGATCGGCTTGGGCATGAAGGTGGCGTGCAGGCCGTGCTGCTGCGCGGTGGCCTTCAGGACGGTCTTGAAGGTGGTGGCGCGGTCGGCGGTCGGAATGGCGAGACCATATTCGAAGTCGATCTCGTGCTGGCCGATGGCGACTTCGTGGTGGCTGGCCTCGACATCGATGCCCATATCCTTGAGCGCCTTCACCATGTCCTTGCGGACGGTGTAGGCGAGGTCCATGGAGAAGTCGAAGTAGCCGCCCTTGTCGTGCGGCAGCGGCTTGACGTCGTCGCCTTCCTTCTCGAAGAGGAAGAACTCCAGTTCCGGGCCAGTCTTGAACGTATAGCCCATCTCGGCCAGGCGCTCGACCTGGCGCAGCAGCACGCCGCGCGGGTCACCCGCGAACGGGGTGCCATCCGGGTTGTAGACCCAGTTGATGAAGCGGGCGGTGGTGTAGCCGTTCCCCCGAGTCCAGGGAATGACCGCGTACGTGGAGAGGTCAGGCATGAGGAACATGTCCGACTCGGAGATGCGGGTGAACCCGGCGATCGACGAGCCGTCGATCCACTGCCCGTCGTCGATGACGTGCTCGATGACATCCACCGGGACGGTAACGCTCTTGACCTGGCCCATCACGTCGGTGAACTGCAGGTCAACGAACTCGACGCCATCCTCGGCAATGCGAGCCAGGATTGCTTCCTTGGTTGGAGCCTCACCAAGAATTTTCTTGTGGAGCTCGGATTTGCCAATCGCCTCAGCGGTCGCCGTCATACGCTCGGACTTCCTTCCACGCAACTATCCGGCTGTTGACGGCCGGAACCACCGGGCAGGGTCTGCCTGTCCGCGAACTAGCGCAGTCTAGTCAGGGCTGGCCCGGCCTTCATCGTGCACCGTGAACGGCTTTGTGCCGGGTGTTTGTGCGTATTGCACCAATGGCTGGTGGTGTTTTTGCCACCGCTGTTGATGAAACCGAAGCGCCTGTCACTTCGTCTAACCTGTGAGGGAGTTACTGTGGCGCTGATCACAGGAACGACGAGGGCAGGGATGCTATGACGCACATTTCCAGGCTGGCGCTGGCGTTGGCGCTCACGTTTTCGTTGGGGCTCGGTGCGCAGGGAGCGCTGGCGCAGACAGAATCCGCGACCGCCGAAGATGGTGCGCCAGCTTCGGAAGCGCCAGCTAGCACGAGTACGGCGCCGAATGTGCCTATTGGCGCGAACCTGACCCCGCCGGTGGGAATCACCCCGCCGGTCATTTCCCCAACCGGTGTGGGGCAGAGTGGGTCCGCCAATGTGTCGCATACGCCGGGCACGCTCACCTCTGGCAACGGGCGCAACCGAACGACCACCGAAACGGTGCCCGCCGGGAATACCTCGGCGACTGCCAATGGCCCCACCCAGGGTTCGGCGCCGGCGACCGATGCTGGCTCTGCGCCCCAGGTGCAGACCTGCGCGGATTTTCCAACCTGGTACGACGCCCAATTGGCGCTGGAGTCCTCGATCGATCCCAGCCAGCAGGTGGAACTTGATCCCGATGGGGATACCATCGCCTGCGAGGAGTACATGTACCCGGGCAGTTGACCCGACTCCCCGGCACGCTGGAAAGCCAGCGAGCCTTACGTGACACGAGACATGGCATCGGCTATCGCTGCCTGCGCCGCCTCGATGGTGCTCTGGGCGACCTGATCACTCGCCTGCCAGCCAGGATCAGGCGCGGGCAGGGCGTTCAGCGCGCTGATCGACCGCGCCACCTCCAGCAGCACCGGCAGCAGTCGAACTTCATCGCGCAGGAAGCGCGAACACGGAGCCATGATGGCGATGGCGACGGTTTCTCCGGCTGTCCAGCGAACTGGTGCGGCCAGGCAGCAAACGCCCTGGCTGCCTTCACCATGATCAACCGCATATCCCTGCTGCTGAATACGGGCCAGGTCGTCGCGCAGCGCCTGCTCGCTACACGCCGGGAACCACGCCAGGGCGGATGGATGATGGCTGCGGGCGATAGCGTCCTCACGCTGTGCCGCCGGAAGGCCGGCCAGAAGCACCCTGCCGGCGGCGAACGCGTGGGCCGGGCCTGAGAGCCCGACGTACAATCCTGGATGTGAGCCCGGCCGGCTGCCTCCCAAAATCGTGGTTACGACGACTTCATGCTCTTCCAATCGCATCAGCGTGACCGTTTCCCCGCTGGCAAGCTGCAGCGCGTGCAGGAAAGCCCGCACCTCCGGGGATGACTGCACCGACGCGGTGTAGCGGTGATACAGGTAGCCCAGCCGACGGCCAAGGGAAAAATGGCCGTTAGCGGCGCGAACCACATAGCCCGCTGCGAGAAGCGTGTTCAGGAGCCGGTAGCAGGTGCTGAGGTGGATCTGCAGTGCCTGGCTGATCGCCTTCGGGGTCACGCCGCCTGGCTGCGTGGCGATGGTTTCGAGCACGGCCAGAATGCGGCGTTCAGAGGCAATCTGATCGCGTCCCGCCGCGGTCCTGAAGCCTGAGGTGGTCATCTTTCCACCGTCTGTTTTGTCTGTCTGCGGCCCGTATGCGCAGCGTAGCGGGCTGCGCGCGGGACTGCAATGCGCCTTTCCGCCAGGTGCGAAATCTGGCCATCAGCCGGAGAAGTCCCTGCATGCAATTCGCGGCGGGCGGAAAGCGTGTGATTGCGGACCCGGTCTGCACTGCATACCGTAGGTGGGCGGGACGAGCTGGCCCAGTGGCTCCCAAGTGGCGGGAGTGCTCGCCGCCTGAACTACCTTCTCAGGTTGCGGCGCCGAACTCGGGCGTCTCCCTCTGAGTAAGCATGGTCAATGTAAGCCGCGGGCAGTTGATGCAAGGAGACCTGATGGACAATACCCGGTTTGACGATGTGACGCGCGCCCTTTCGCCGCTCCTAACCCGGCGCGGCCTGGCCGGGTTGCTGGGGATAGCTGCACTCGGTGCCACCGAGGTGGCAGATGCGAAGAAGAAGCGGAGGAAGCGGAGGAAAAAGAAGGGCGGAGATCACAATACGCCAACACCGGTGGTGAAGTTCAACGCATTTGGTTGTGTCGATGTCGGGGCCTTCTGCGAAGCTGCGGACCAATGCTGCTCTGGCATCTGCACGAATTCCGCCTGCCGGTCGCATGATGTCGATGTCTGCCAAACAGGGCAGTCTAATGTGTTCTGTACCGATGGAGTCACAGATACGAGCTGCAGAGGCGGGGGAGGTGGCAAAGGGTTATGTGCCACTACCACCGGCAGCGCCGGCTTCTGCGCGACTGACCGCCAGTGTGTTGCCTGCAAGAAGGACGCAGACTGCCAGACCGCCAGCACGTGCGGCGCTGGGGCAGCCTGTGTCATCTGCGCCAACTGTGTCGACACTGGTACGGCTTGCATGGCTTCGGGCGCGGCAGGCTGCGCCTGATTCGCTGAGTCTCACCATTGGAAACGTGATACGGCCCTGGTCGCGTCAAACGCGGCCGGAGCCGTGTCGTTCGCATCAATTGCAACGTTGCCCAGGGAGACCCATCGCTAGCTGAGCCCAAAGGAGCGCTTGCGCCGCTGCCACGCCTGCCGCACTCTTGCACCGTGCTTGCTATCGAATCCGCCAGTACCGAGCAGGGGGCCGCGTTGAAGATCACCGCCGTTACCGGGTATCCGGTCAAGGTCGGACATCGCAATCAATTCGTTGTGGTCGTGGAGACCGACGCGGGCATCAGCGGTGTGGGCGAGGGCGGCATCTCTGGCCGCGAGCTCGCGATGCAGGCGATGACCGCGCATTTCGCGCGGTTCCTCGTGGGCGAAGACCCACGCCGCATCGAGCACCTCTGGCAGACGATGTACCGGGGCGCGTATTTCGAGGGCGGGAAAATCGTGGCCGCGACCATCTCGGCCATCGATATCGCGCTCTGGGACATCCTGGGCAAGGCCCTGGGTGTCCCGGTCTACCAGTTGCTGGGCGGCGCCTGCCGTCACCATGTGGAGTGCTTTGCCACACCCGGGGTGCTGAATGGCCCGCAGTGTGTGGAGGAGGCGCGGGCGCTGGCGGACGAGGGCTGGCGCTTCATGCGCTTCGTGCCCGGCATGCCGGAAGAGGGCTGGTCTGGCGAAACAGACGGGACCTTCGAACCGTTCGAAGCCATCGAGGCGGCTGTGCACTGGCTCGGGGAAATCCGACGTGCGCTTGGGGCCAGTGTCGAACTCTCCATTGACTTTCACCACCGGCTCTCCGTGGCGGAGGCCGCGCTCTTCTGCCAGCGGGTCGCGCCGTTGCACCTGCACTACGTCGAGGAGCCGATCCGCGCCGAGAGCCCCGAGGCGTACCGCCAGTTGCGCAGCATGACCGGCGTGCCGTTCGCCATCGGCGAGGAGTTCTCGAGCAAGTGGGCGTTCGCGCCGTTCATCGAGCAGGGGCTGCTCAACTACGCGCGCATCGATGTCTCGAACGTGGGCGGCCTGACCGAATCGAAGAAAGTGGCAGGATGGTGCGAGACGCACTACATCGACGTGATGCCGCATAACCCCCTGGGGCCGGTCACAACCGCCGCGACGATCCAGCTTGCCGCCGCCCTGCCCAACTTCGCGCAACTGGAGTACCAGCACCGCATTGCCGAAGCGTATCCAGAGGATCTGTTCCCGCTGATGCCGGTCCTGGAGGGCGCGGTTTACCCGCTACCGACCGCGCCCGGCCTGGGCGTGGAGTTCAACCCGGCGGCCGTTCCCAACCACCCCTTCGAGCCGTGGGAAGCGCCGCACTGGCAGCGCCGGGACGGCAGCTACACGAACTGGTGAGCCCGTGGGGCTCGGCTTTCGGGAACGTGCGCGCGATGAGACCTTTTCAAGGTGTCATCTACCCTGCGATGGCATCCTGAGCCCGCAGGCGATGAGTCTCGACCCAGCCCGGCGCCTGCAGGGGCCATCGCACCCACCTGGTCACCGTGCCACCGCCAACATCATGTGTCATCCCGAGCGACATCGAGGGATCTTGCCACCGGCCGCCACGGTGGGGGTGGTTGCGCTCCTCGGGTGCGGGCATTGTGGGATAGAGGTGGGCCGCGCCGAGATCCCTCGACGTCGCTCGGGATGACACCAGGAGGGGGATGACACTCCTTGATGTGGTGGCCTGGTACGAAGTCCTGCGACTGCGCTCACGACGACACGCGAGAGGGGCTGCCACGCAAGGCAGCGCCTTCCTTCTCGCCCACTTGAACCTGTGTGGCAGCACACAGGCACGCTGTGTCAGGTGAGGTCGTGGCGCGGGCCGGGTTGCTTCAGGATGAACGCATCGAACCGGGGAGCCCGGAACGAGCGATTCACCCAGAAGGAGACGGACCATGGACACGACACGATTCGATCAGTTCACGTTCGCGATGGCATCTTCGGGCACGCGGCGGCAGGCGCTGCGGTCACTGGCGGGAATCGCCACGGCGGCGGTGGTAGCAACCGCGCTCGGTACTGAATCCGGCGAGGCACGGCGCAAGAAGAAGGGCAAGGGCAAGGGGAAAGGAAAGGGCAAGGGCAGCGGCAGCAATGGCGGCGGTGGCAATGGTGGCGGGACCAATCCACCCACCCGCCCGCCGGATATGTGTCCGGTTTCCGCGAAGGTCAACGCTCCGGTGTGCGGGAGCGAGCCGGGCGGCGGCACCTGTGATTGCCACCGTGCCACGGAAGGGAACAACTTCTGCGGCGGCATGGTCGATAGCTGCGCCTCGCTGCGGCCCTGCACCAGCACGCAGGATTGCCGGGACAGCGTTGGCTTCCACTTCTTCTGCCAGGCAGCCGATGGTGGCGCTTGCGGGCAGGTGTGTGTCCCCGAGTGCGCGAACACGAATCCGTACTGACCGCTGATCGTTTCACCGAAATCCCTGCGAAGGCCGCCGGTGGTGCAAACCACCGGCGGCCTTTTGCCGCGGCCAGCAGGGATGCCCTGGGGCCACTGTTCGCTTTCGAAACGGTAGTGGGGCTGGGAATGGCACTCCTCTTGACGGAACAGCTACGCACCCTGACGATGCACCATCTACGATTGCCCGTGAAAGACGACACGCCATCGCATCGCTCGCAGAGGAGGAGTGCCATGACTGAGGCAGCGGGAAGTTCTGGTTCAATTGTGGCGCGGGGGGTGATTGCCCGCGAGCCGGGTGCGCCCGGAGTGGTCGAGGAGTTCACCATCGACGCACCGGGGCCGGGCGAGGCGCTGGTGCGCATCCTGGCCAGCGGGGTCTGTCACACCGATCTCTCGGCCAAGAACGGCGTCTTTGGCACTGAGGGCTTCCCGTTCCTGCTCGGCCACGAGGGCGCGGGCATCGTCGAGCAGGTCGGCGAAGGCGTGACGAACGTCGCGCCGGGGGATCACGTCATCCTCGCCTGGCGCGCGCCTTGCGGCGAGTGCCGGTTTTGCAAGGTCGGTCAGCCGCATCTCTGCGCGGCCAGCCTCAACGCCGAGAAGCGCATGCGCACGATGGACGGCCAGACGCTGACTCCGATCCTGGGCATCGGGACGTTTTGCACACACACGCTGGTTCACAGCAAGCAGTGCATCCCGTACGACGAATCCCTGCCTGCCGAGCAGATGAGCCTCATCGGCTGCGGCGTCATGACCGGTGTCGGTGCGGCGCTGTATTCCGCCGGGGTGAAGCCGGGCACGTCGGTCGCGGTCTTCGGCTGCGGTGGCGTCGGCGACTCGATCATCATGGGCGCGAAGCTGGCCGGGGCGACGACGATCATCGGCGTCGATATCGACCCGCGCAAGCTGGAGTGGGCGCGCGAGTTCGGGGCCACCCACACGGTCAACCCGAAGGATGGCGATCCGGTCGAGGCGATCAAGGCGATCACGGACGGCCACGGCGTCAACTACTCCTTCGAGGCCGTGGGGCGGCCGGATACGACCATGCAGGCGATCTTCTCGCGCGATCTCGCGGGCACCTGCGTCATCGTTGGTGTGGCCGGACCCAATTCGTCCCTGGAGAACGTCCCGCTCGGCAAGTTCTTCGATATCGGCGGTAACCTCCGCATCTCGTGGTACGGCGACTGCCTACCCACGCGTGACTTCCCCTTGCTGGCCGACTGGTACCAACAGGGCCAGCTCGACCTGGATCGGGTCGTGACCCGGATCATTTCCTTGGAGGAGGCGGAAGAGGGATTTCACGCGATGGAGCGCGGCGAAACGCTGCGCTCGGTGATCAAGATCTAGGCACTGAGCGAGCCGCGCCGTCAATCGGGATGTCAATGTGCGACCTGCGCAATGGCAACTTGTGTGACGGCGCTTCCCTTGCGCGCAGTGCAGAGGTGTCGTGCACCCTCAGGTGTCATCCTGAGCGAAGTCGAAGGACCTCGTTCGCCTGCGTCACCGTACGAGGTGGCGCTCAACTTCAGGTGTCATCTCGAGCGAAGTCGAGAGATCTCGGCCTTCATCAACCGCTGGGTAAGATGCCTGTAGCCAAGGTGGGTGACCAACTCGCAGCGTATTGGTCTGAGACGCCAAGATCTCTCGACTTCGCTCGAGATGACACGCGAGAGTGGGGTGACCCTGAAGGGTGCTGGCTGGGGAACGAGGTCCTTCGACAAGCTCAGGACGACACCTTGAGATGGTGGCCAATCGCGGACCACGCGAGCTGGCAGCACGACGTCTCGCCAGTCAGAACATCTAGCATCTCTGGAGGTCTCCCGCGTGTACGAACTCGTCAAAGAGCTAAGCGAACTGGCCGGCCCGACCGGGCATGAGGATGCCGTCCAGGACTGGCTTGTCGAGCGCTGGGGCGCCTTCTGTACTGACGTGCGGCGCACCCGCGTCGACAACGTCCTGGCGAAGGTCGGGGGTTCCGGGCCGCGGCTCGCCATCGTGTCCCACGCTGATGAATTGTGCCTACTGGTGAAGAGCATCAGCGAGGACGGTTTCCTGCACGTCTGGCCCTACGATGATGGCCTTGGCCGCCCCCCACGCTGGTTCATGCCGATCGGGCAGCCGGCACTGGTGATGACGTCGCGCGGCAACTACCCTGGCCTCTTCGCTACCGCCACCGGTCATGTCGTCGGCGGGCCAAACAGCCAGAAGGATGTGCAGTGGAACGAGTGGTTCATTGATCTGGGCCTGCGCAGCCGCGCGGAGGCTAGCGCGCTGGGCATCCGCCCCGGAGCGCGGGTGATCTGGAATCCGGAGACCCGGCGCATTGGGCAGAACATCACCGGCAAGGCGATGGACGACCGGGCCGCGCTGGCGATTGCCACGGCGCTGGGGGAGCAACTGGCCGGACAAGACCTCCCCTATGAGGTGTGGTTGGCTTCCACAGTCCAGGAGGAGAACGGCCTCCTGGGCGCGTCCAGCCTGGCTGACGAGTTACGGCTCGACCTGGCGATCGCGCTCGATGTCGGACTGGTCGGGGACATCCCCGGTGTCGATCCCATCGATTACCCACCACGGCTCGGCGGCGGCCCGATCGTCGTGTACCAGGATGCCATGTGCCACTATTCGCGCCGCCTTTCCGACGCGCTCATCGAGACCGCTGAAGCGAATGGCATCCCGGTGCAGCCGGCGGTGGTTCAGCACTTCGGCAGCGACGGTGCGGCGCTGATCAAGCGCGGAGTGGATTCGGCCCTACTCGCCTACCCGACGCGCTACACCCACTCGCCGTTCGAGACGTGTGATGAGACCGACATCGAGAATTCGGTGAAGCTGCTGGTCGAGTTCATCAAGCAGGGCCCGGCGAAGAGCGACGCCCGACATTGACCCCGATCAGATTCGCAGAAGATGCCAAGGTTGAGAGCGCCACGCTGTGACACCGGCACGTGGCACTCTCAACCTTGGCTCATCATTGGCTCACGGAGACAGCCATTGGCGGGGTGCCGACGGCCCGTTGCCCGAACGGCATCATCGGTTGATCAAACGTCGAGACCACCTCGGCCGCCGCGAAGAAGCCAACGCAGCGAGCCGTGGCGTTGCCCGTGTTGCGGATTCCGTGCGGAACCATCGCCGGAATGAGCGCTGCCTGCCCCGCTGAGAGCGTTGCGCGCTCCTCGCCCAGGCTCGCCTGGACCGTGCCAGCCAGGATCAGCACGATCTCCTCGGCACTATCGGTGTGCGTGCCCAGGTGATGCCCGGGCGCGATCTCGAAATAGACAACGGCTGAGTGCTCGGTGCCCGTTGCAGCAAAGAAGGGGAAGTTCACGCGGACGCGCATACCCGGATCTTGCTCGTACCAGACATCGAGGAGTTCGAGGTGGTTGAGATCAGTGGTTTGCATGTCATGTCTCCACGCAGCGGTGCGTTCGCGCGCTGCAGCTTGCGTCTACTCGGCGCTGGGCGGGGCGAACAACTCAATTGGAACGTTGTCTGGATCACGGAAGACGAGAATGGAGCCGAAGAAACGGTCCTCGATGGGTGATTGGGTGCAGGGCTGATTGGCCATCGGGGAGCGGCTCACTCCCTGAGTGTCGAGATGCGCCTGCCAGGATTCCAGGTCCGCGCGGCTCGGCACGGCCAGTCCGATGTGGTCGAGCCCGGTCCGTGTCTCGGCGAACGTCTCGCCCTCATTGGCGTCGTGCCGGTGCAGCGCGAAAACCAGGTTCATGTCATCGTCGGCCAGGATTTTGCCGGTCCCCCCAGGATGTGGAACCTCCATCTTGAGCGTGATCCCGAACACCCGCTCGTACCAGGGGATGCTGGTGTCGAGGTCGGTGACGGTAAGGGCGATATGGTGCAGACCGGGACGTATTGGGCTGGACATGGCACGCTCCATTTCTCCACGGCATCAACATTGGGGACGTGGACATCTGGTTCTCCCGAACCGCTAGCGCTCAAACGCCTCCTTTCCCGGGTCATCCGGGTTGACGTAGCGCGGATCCCATTTCGCACGGAAGAGCTCGACCGCGGCCGAAATCAGACTCCCGAACCGCCCCGACCCGATCGGCAGCTCGGGCTCGTTGGCCATGTGGTGTGCGGTGAGGCCGTGGATCATCCCGATGAGCAGGTCGCGCGCCTGGGCAACCGGCATGTCCAGCACGAGCTCGCCCGCGGTGACGGCGTCGGCAAGCATCTGCTCGAAGCCTGCGGGAGCACGGAAGGCCTCTTCCAGGCTTTCCGCGGAGGGCACGAAGCCGGGAACGGGGCGCTCGAAGGCGAGTTGATAGAGGTCGGGGTTTTCCTGGGCGAACTGCATGTAGCTTTCGAATAGTCCCTCGAGTCGATCCCAGAAGTCCTCGCGACCCGCGTTGGCACGATCTCGGTACCCGGCGCGGAGCCGAACTCCCATGAGAAAGAGCGCGTCGTAGAGGGCCATCTTGCTGGGGTAATAGGCATACAACGATGGCGCTTGCATCCGCAGCCGGCGGGCCACCTCACGCAGGCTCAGGGCTGCAACACCCTGTTCGCGCATCACCGCACGAGCCGCCTCCAGGATCGCGCCCTGCATTTCCTCACGGTTGCGCTGCCGGCGTTCTGCCGGAGACGGAAACGAGGCTGGTTCGGCCGCCGGCGGCGTCATGATCTCTCCCGCGTGCTCTACGCTTCCACCCTAGATACGATAGAGGTAACTAACAGTGTTAGCCTACTCTTTCATCGTATGAGACGGTGACGGTGCTGTCAAGAGTGGCGCGCGTGCCGCGCGCACAGACCTCCTGCAGGAGGCGTGGACATCTGCCAGCGCAATGGCGCAGCAACACTCGCCGGACGCGTTGGGGGGTGTATCGGCCGGGACGTCGGATCAGCAGACGCTGCTACGCCTCCCCGGCCACCACTCGCTCCACTTGCAGCGAATCCGCGTCGCAGGACACGATGCGCAGGGTTTCGTCGATGTAGGCGCCCTGCGGGTCGTTGACGACCAGGTGAATCTCATCCCCGGAGTGCCAGCCCCATTCGCCGGTCGCCGTGAGGGGCGCATCCGCCGGACCGAAGCCGTGGTAGATGAGGATGCCGCCAGTCTGGAACTCGTAGCCGTCCCGGCCACGTGAGGGGCCGAAGGGATAATCCGCCGGCCGGAAGACGATCAACTCCGCCGTGTCCTCTTCCCACGAGTGCAACCAGGAGCCGATCACGCAGCCGCTGAGCAGGGTTTCACTGACCGGCGTGGCAAGACCTGGTGATGCTGCCTGATGCGTGTTCACTGGCCGTCCGGCATGATGATCCTGAACACTCGCAGTCGCGTGCTCCGCCCCAACGCCGACGGCGATGATCAGCGCGAGCGCAGCAACCCCGAGGACGTCCCATCGCCGGAATGGCGATCGCCCGGCCGCCGCGAATGACGTGGCGATATGCATGGCTCCGGTTCTCCCGTATCCCTGGGCCCGCGCCGGACCCCGCTCAGGCAAAGACGCACCAGCAACCATTTTGGGGTCGTGCCGGGCCGCAGCCCGCCGGGCTGCCCAACCAGATTCAGGACCTGGGACGCGGCGCGGAAAACCTGGTTGCTCCCTTCTACAATCCGTTTCTTCGATGTGACTGACGGTGAGGGTTGACAAGAGGACGGGGCGGTTTTCATCCTTCATGTGTCAACGCTGGTCACGCAGGCAACCTGGTCACTGCCGCTCGCATGCGCCTTGCGCTTGCCGGGCGCGTTGCCACAGGGCCCGCTGAGGTTGTGCGGCATAGAGGTGGGGAGGGGTCGGTGGCGCCAATCGCATCGAAGAAGGACAGGCAGACCGTCACGCCCGATGGGGTCTCCGTCGCGCCGCTGATCGACGGCGTCGTCATCCAGCGCGTGCCTCCGCAGGAGGACGAGCGCGGAGAAGTCGTCGAAATATGGAATCGAACCTGGCCAGGTCTCGATTTTCCGGTCGTCCATGTCTACCAGGTGAGCACGCGGCCGGGGCAGGTCCGCGCCTGGACGATGCACCTGCGGCAAGACGATCGCCTTTTCGTGAGCCGCGGCCGGCTTCGCTTTGGACTCTATGATGACCGCGAGGACTCGCCGACGCGGGGCATGCTCAGCGTCTTCACCCTCAGCGACCACCAGCGGGCGATGGTGCGCATCCCCAGTGGCGTCTGGCATGGCGTGCAGAACGTCGGTGAAGTGGACGGCGTGTTCATCAACCTGCCGAGCCGTCCCTACCATTACGAGGACCCGGACAAGTTCCGTCTGCCCCTCACGAACGATCTGATCCCCTTCGATTTCGGCGATGGTCGTGGGCGCTGAGAAAGCCGCCGGACGTCAGGTGTCGGAGGATAGTGACCCAGGTTCCTGGTCTCCGCCCGTCACGCTGCCTCCACCAACGGTCAGCATCATCATCCCGACCTGGAACCGGGCGTCGATGTTGCGCCTGACCCTGGCTACCGTCCTGGCCCAGCACTTCGCCGACTTCGAGGTGCTGGTAATTGGCGACGGTTGCACCGACGACAGCGCCGCAGTGGTCGCTTCCTTCGGCGATCCGCGCCTGCTCTGGCGCAATCTGCCCACGAACTCCGGCGGCCCATCGATCCCGAACAATGTCGGGTCAGACCTGGCGCGCGGCCGCTTTGTCGCACACCTGGGGCACGACGATTTCTGGCTGCCGTGGCATCTCTCCGGGTTGCTGGAGATGATCGACGCCGCCGGCGCTGATTGGGCCTACCCGCTCGTCGTCGCCATCGGGCCGGACGGTATTCGGCACTGCACGGGACCGCCGCAGCCGGGCGTTCGAGATGCCGAGCACCACGTACCGCCCTCTGGCTGGCTCTATCGCCGGGAGATTGCCGCGCGGGTTGGCAGGTGGTCGGACCCAGCCGACCTGGCCTGGCCGGTCGACTTCGATTACATGCGCCGCGCGGCGCTTGCCGGGACGCGGTTTGCGTTCCACCCGCGGCCAACGGTGCTCAAGTTCCCCTCTTCCCTTTTCCCGCAGGGGTACCGCTCGGGTGAGCCAGACCCCATCCAGGCGGACTACTTTGCACGGCTGCG
>DAOUDE010000038.1:0-1661 GCA_034431475.1 Thermomicrobiales bacterium
GGGGATCGCCATGGACACGAAAGATCTCGCGAGGGCGACACACGATACGGTGGTGGCCCACGTGGCCGAGGAGCGCGAGACCAAGGCGGCCATCGATGAGCTGATCCTGCTGTGGCGCGGCAGCAAGTTGGTGGTGTCTGGATTCAAGATCCTGATTCCGGTCTTTGCTGCGCTCATCGGAGCGGCGATCTGGGTCAAGGACCATCTCAAGTGGTGATGACGTGACCGGGACATTCCTATCCAGTCTGCACGTAGAGAAGGTTGTCGGGGGATGGGTTCTGACCGATCCGTTGTCGTACTACTCGCCCATGCTGAAGGACACCATCACCGTGCCAACGGGGTTCTTGACGGATTTCGCGTCTGTTCCCCGCATGCCTATCGTCTTTTTGCTATTCGGAGACATCGCGCACGAGGCGGCGGTGATCCACGACTATCTGTACAAGGCCCGCTGGCTTTCGAGGCGCGAGGCTGACGGGGTGCTGCTGGAAGCTCTTGAGGCGGCCGGGGTGTCATGGTGGCGACGCTGGCCAATGTGGGCGGCTGTGCGGGTGTTCGGTGGGGCGTTCTTTGGCTAGCGGTGGTTGGTGGAGGTCATCCCAAGAGTCTCCCGGCCAGACCGATCGCAGGATCGTTGTGGTAGGATTGCAGAACATAACGCAGAGGTATCGCGCGACCGTAGGCGCGGAGCGCCGTAGGGCGTCGCGCTGACCGACGTGTTAGCCCGCAACCCACAACAAAGAGGAAACGATGGCATACAGTGACTACGGCGGCTACGCCTACAAGAACGGAAAGCGCGTGGAGGCACGAAGCGACGCCACGATCAGCCCCGATGGGGACGTGTTCGGCTCGCCTGGCATGTGGCCTGGATTCGCCGCCTACGCGGCCGGCGGCAAGGATGAGTACGAGAAGCGCCAAGACTGGCCGAGCGGCCATGCGGTGCTGGGCGATGGCCCGATCTACGTGGTGCTCTACAAACAGAGCTACATCAGCATCCATCGCGGCCCGGAGCGCCTAGACGAGCTGGCGCTGCTGAAGGACATGCCGCCCGAGGCCGTGGGAACTTGGGAATGGGACGGCAAGAGCGGCCGGATCCTGAACACAGACCACTTCAAGAGCAGCGGCGACCGTTGCGTGTTCGAGGTGGACGGCTGGCGCCTGGAGGTTTTCTTCCGCATCGAGGACAACCACTACCAGTACGCGAAACTGACGCAGCCTGACGGCAACGTGTGGCACGGCTGGAGCGGCTACGGCGTTGGCGCCGGGCTGGAGGACTGCGGCTACGGCTACAGCACCGAAGACCGCGAGGACGTGCTGCGGGAACTGTGGCCCGAGAGCATTGCGGGCTAACGCAAAGGTAACTTGGCGCCAAGCGGCGCCGCAGGAGCAACGATGAACGAGCAAGAGCAACCCGCCGTTGGCGCTCAAGTTGACCGACCTGTTGGGCGGCCCGTGCCGAAGCGGTACGAAGGCGGCCGGATCAAGGGCGGGTGCTCGCTGCACGATGCCGAGAAGCCAGAGCTTTGCCAGAAGCACCTGCAGCGCTGCCCGGAGCCGCGCACCGTTGACTGCTGCGGCGTGGTGGACGAGCACGACATCGTGGAGTGCCACCGCTGCGGCAAGCAGTGGACGGTGCCCTGCAACTTTGACGAGGACTACTCATG
>DAOUDE010000039.1:0-113520 GCA_034431475.1 Thermomicrobiales bacterium
AGTTGCGCAGGAGCGCGCACTGTGGTTTGATGACGCCTCTTTCACGGTGTCAGAGACGACGAGGGGCGGCAGCTCCGGCGGCATGGTGGCCGCCGTTGGCGCGGAGAGCGCGGATGACGATGGACCCGGCTGTGCATTCGCAGCCGCCGGCAACCGAGCAGGTGAGCGCAACGCCTATCCTGGAGATGGTCCACATCTCCAAGAGCTTCGGTGGCACCCAGGCACTGGAAGACGTGTCGCTCCAGCTTTACACCGGCGAGATCCACGCGTTGCTGGGCGAGAACGGCGCGGGAAAATCGACCCTGATCAAGATCATGACCGGCATTCAGCAGCAGGATGCCGGGGACATGCGGATTGATGGCCAGCAGGTGCGCGTGGCCTCTTCGCAGGATGCGCAGCGGCTCGGAGTCGCGGCGATCTACCAGGAGCCAATGATCTTTCCGGACCTCTCGGTCGCGGAGAACATCTTCATTGGTCATACGAACCGGGGCAAGATTGTCGACCGCCGCCGGATGGAGCGCGAGGCCGAGGCGGTCCTGGCGCGGCTCGATGTCAAACTGGATGTGGGGGAGCCGGCGCGCGGGTTGACGCTCGCCGAGCAGCAGACAGTCGAGATCGCCAAGGCCATCTCACTCGATGTCCGCGTCCTGATCATGGACGAACCCACCGCGTCACTGTCGGCGCACGAGGTGAGGCGGCTCTTCCGCATTGTGGCCAGCCTCAAGCGGGAAGGCGTGGCCGTACTCTTCATTTCGCACCGCATGGAAGAAGTGTTCGAGATATCTGACACCATCACCGTTTTGCGCGATGGGCGCTGGATCTCGACCATGCCACGCTCCGAGATGACCCCTGCCCTGGCGATCCGCCAGATGGTCGGCCGCGAGGTCAAGGAGCTTTTCCGGCGCGAGCGGCGCGAGCCAGGGGCCGTCCGGCTCTCGGTACGCGAGCTTGCGCGCGAAGGGCGTTTCCGCAACGTTTCGTTCGATCTGCGCGCGGGGGAGGTGCTGGGTTTTGCCGGGCTCGTCGGCGCAGGCCGCACCGATGTCGGGTTGGCGCTGTTTGGCGTGTCGCCTGCTGACGAGGGCGCCATCGAGCTGGACGGCAAGGTGGTGACGATCAGCAACCCGCGTGCGGCGATGGAGATGGGCATCGCCTACAGCACGGAGGATCGCCGGCAACTCGGCCTTATCCTGCCGCTTTCGATCTCGTCAAATATCACACTGCCATCACTGCCACGCTTCCTGAGCCGGGCCGGGTTACTGAAGTGGCAGGCTGAGCGCGCGACCGCCGAGGAGTACCGGGAGCGACTGCGCATCCGCACGCCGTCGGTCGACGCGCCAACTGGCTCACTCTCCGGTGGGAATCAGCAGAAAGTGGTGATCAGCAAGTGGCTGGAAACGAACCCACAGGTGCTGATCCTGGATGAGCCGACGCGTGGCATCGATGTCGGCGCGAAGGTTGAAGTGCATCAGCTCATTGATGAGTTGGCCGCGAGGGGCATGGCCATCATCATGATCAGTTCCGACATGCCAGAGGTGCTGGCCATGAGCGACCGGGTCCTGGTGATGCGCGAAGGGCGGCAAATGGCGATTTTTGATCGGCGGGAGGCAACGCAGGAGCGCGTGCTGGCCGCGGCGATGGGGCAGTCCGAGGAGGGCATTGCCGCGGAACTGGGTCCTGCGGCGGCCCAGGCAATGGCGACGATGGACGCCGTGATCAGTGGCGACACGATCGCCGCAGGAGCCGACCGTGAGTAGCGCCCTGTTGCGGCGCATCCGGCCAGAGCAATTTCGGGAAGTCATTCTTTTCCTGGTGGTCATCGGGCTGCTGGTGTTCTTCTCGTTCCAGATCAACGACTACTTCAATGCGCGGAGCGTCAACCGCCTGACCACGGGTCTGGCGATTCCGCTGGTGGTGGCCGTTGGGCAGGTCCTCGTGGTCCTGACACGAAACATTGACCTGTCAGTGTCCTCCGTTTGCGGGTTGTCCGCCTATATGGTGGGTACCTTGCTCACGCGCCAGAACGATCTGCACCCGGTACTGGCGCTCATCATTGCCATGCTGATCGGCGTGGTGCTCGGCGCCGTCAATGGCCTGATCGTGGCCTACGGCGGCGTTCCCTCCATCATCACGACGCTGGGAACGCTGGCGCTCTACCGGGTGGTGCTCGTGGAATTCTCCGGGGCGAGGACGGTCACTACCGCAGACTTGCCCGACTGGATGAATGATGTCCCGAGTGCCACGCTGGTCTCGGCGGGCGGCTACGACCTGCGCCTGATGGTAGGCATTGCCCTGGTTGTGGTGATCCTGGGCCAGTTGACTCTGCGCTACCTTCCCTTTGGCAGGAGGTTGTACGCCATCGGGTCGAATCCTGATGCAGCGCGTACGGCCGGCTTGCCCGTCAGGCGCGATGTCTTTCTGGCGTTCACCCTTTCCGGAATGCTGGCGGGCCTGGCCGGGTTCATGTTCCTGGTGCGCTTCGGCAACATTACGGTCACGGCGGCGCAGGGACTGGAGTTGCAGGTGGTCGCCGCAGTTGTGGTCGGCGGCGTCAACATCTTTGGCGGTTCCGGCTCCATGATCGGTGCGCTGCTGGGCGTCCTGATGATCGAAATTCTGCAGCAGAGCCTGCTGCGCTGGGCTGGCATCAGCGAATTCGTCAAGGATGCCATCCTCGGGTTGCTCATCCTGGTGGCGATCACGGCCGACGCCGTGATTCTCGGCCGCCTGCGGGAAATGTGGGTGCGAGTGCGTCGCCGCGATCGGGATCTGGCTCAGGGCGTACCCCTGGATGAGAGTGGAGTTGCTCATGGCGCGTGATTTGCTGCGCCGGTTGCGAAGCTGGGAAGGGCTGCTCCTGCTCTGCCTGCTGGCGGTGCTGGCCTACAACATTTCCCGCGTCCCGAACTTTCTGACCGTCGGGAACCAGATCAACCTGTTCCAACTGGGTATCGAGAAGGCGATCGTCATCCTCGTGATGACGTTCGTGATCATCAGCGGCGAGATCGACCTGTCGGTCGCTTCAATGATGGGGCTTTCCGCCGCTGTGACCGCGGCTGCGTTCGAAGCCGGCGTGCCGATGCCCGTCGCGATCGTGCTGGCACTCAGCCTCGGTCTGGGCTTTGGGCTAATGAATGGCTATTTCGTCGCGGTGGTGGGGCTCAGTTCGCTGGCCGTGACGCTGGCCGGCTACATCGGCTTTCGGGGTCTGGCCCGCCTGCTCGTTCAGGACCGGTCTGTCGGCGATTTCCCGGAGTGGTTCACGAACCTGGGCCAGCGTGGGCTGATCGGGCCGGTCACGCTCTCAATCGCGATCTATTTCGTTCTCGCCGTCCTGGCCGTCATCGTCCTGCACTTCAGCGGTCTCGGCCGGTTGACGTACGTCATCGGCAACAGCGCGCCAGTGGCACGATTTTCCGGTGTCTCCGTGGTGCGGACTCGCCTGATCATCTTCATGATGAGCGGCCTGATTGCGGCCCTGGCCGGGGTGCTGATGACCGCGCGCCTCGGCGCGGTGCGCGCGAGCACCGCCGAGGGCTTCGAGCTCGACATCATCACGGTTGTCCTACTGGGCGGCGTGAGTATCTTCGGCGGGGTTGGCTCGATGGTGGGGGTGCTCCTGGCCACCTACCTTGTTCTCAACCTGCGGAATGGCCTGGTTATTGCCGGGGTGACGGGAAACACCCAGACCGGCATCATCGGTCTCTTGCTGATTCTCTCCGTCCTCTTGCCCAACCTGGCGGAGCGGGTGCGCGAACGCCTGCGACGCCGCCAGGCAGACGCCGTGGCGCGCAACCAGCAGACGCCGCCCGGTGATACGCCGTGGGTCACGGAGCCGGGGTAGGATCAGCGTGGGCATGCGATGATGCCGGTTCGGAGTCTTCGACGCAGAAGAGGAGCACAACGTGAAGAGGCGTGAACTGCTGGCCGGCGCGCTGGGCGCTGGTGTTCTCATCGTCAACAAGGGCTCGCTGACCCTGGCGCAGACGCCAGCGGCGGGCGGCGACGTGAAGATGATGTTGCTGCCCAAGTTCCTGGGCATCGCTGTCTTCGACCAGGCCAATGCGGGCGCGCAGGAGGCTGCGGCCGAGCTGGGTTCGGTGGGTCCCGATTTTGTGGGCCCAACGGCCGAGAACAGCGTCGCTGGTCAGATCGAGTTTGTGACCAACGCCCCTGCCGGGGGCTACCAGGTCGTGATGCTCTCCAACAACTCGGGTGATCAGATCGTGCCGGCCGCCGAGGCCGCGCAAGAGGCTGGGACCCTGGTCGTGACCTGGGACTCACCGATCCCCGACGGCAGTGGTGAGTCAGTGTTCGTGGCGCAGGTGGACTTCACGGAGACCGGCGTTGTCATGGCGGACATGGCCCTCTCCATTCTCGGCGAAGAGGGTGGGCCATTCGCGATCCTGTCGGCGTCCCCGGATGCTGCGAACCAGAATGCCTGGATCGCGGCGATGGAAAATGCATTGAAGGATCCGAAGTACGCGAAACTCACGCTTCTGGAAACGGTCTACGGTGATGACCAGTCCGAGAAGAGCTACGAGCAGGCGCAGGCGCTGATCGACAAGCACCCGGACATGAAGCTGATCATGGCCCCAACCTCCGTCGGTATCGTGTCGGCAGCCAAGGCCGTCCAGGACGAGGGGTTGGGCGACGAGATCAAGATCTCCGGCCTGGGTGATCCCAGCGAGATGGTTGAGTACACCCTGAACGGCATTGCGCCGGAGTTCGCGCTCTGGAGCTTCATCGATCTCGGGTACCTGACGTACTACACCTCCTACCTGCTGGCCACCGGCCAGATCACCGCGGAGGAAGGCCAGAAGTTCACGGCGGGCCGCCTGGGTGACTACGAGATCACCAAGGACCCGACCCGGCCGGATGTGGACGCCCTGCGCGTGCTGATGGGCCCGTTCAGCGTCTACAACGCGGAGAACGTGCAGGCCGCCGCGGACGCCATCAAGGCGGCCTCCGGCTCCTGAGTCGTGCATTCGTATGCCAGCCCCGCGCGCGGGGCTGGCCTTTCCTTTTCTGGCGGAGGTGACCATGGCCGACACCATGCGCAAGGCCTTCCTGCTGCGCCTGAAACCTGGCGCGCTGGATCAGTATGTGTACTGGCACGACAATATCTGGCCGGAATTGCAGGCCGAGATTGCCGGGCAGGGGATCGCCGAAATTACGCTCTACAACCTGGATGACATGGTCATCCTCGTCTCCGAGGTGCGGGACGCCGACGCCTGGACTCGGCTCTGGGACTCTGACGTTCACAAGCGCTGGGGCGAACTGATGAATCCCATGATGCACTACCGGGATGACGGCGTCGTCGATTCCCGCGAGTTGAATGAAATCTGGCATTTTTTGCCGGAGCAGGCAGGTTAGCGCATGAGCCAGTCCTGTGACGTCGTCATCGTCGGCGCGGGCTCGGCCGGCTGCGCGTTGGCGAACCGGCTGTCGAGCGACCCGACACTGCGCGTGGTGCTGCTGGAGGCGGGTGGCGATGACTCGCGCGAGGCGATCCGCGTCCCGCACCAGTACTTCTCCCTGTGGGGCACGGACGTGGACTGGCAGTACATCTCGACCGCGCAACGTGGAACCGACGGCCGCACGCATGTGATGCCGCGCGGCAAGGTGCTGGGCGGCACCAGCAGCCTGAACGGCATGGTCTACCTGCGGGGCGCGGCATCCGACTACGACGCCTGGGCGAACGCAGGGTGTACCGGCTGGGGCTGGGCAGACGTTGAGCCGTCGTTCGAGGCGATGGAAGCCTGGCTGCGACCTGCGGTGCTTGAGCCGCACAACCCGGTCTCCGTGGCGATGCGGGACGCGGCGGTGCAGACCGGGCTCTCGCTGAACCCGAACTTTGACAGCGGCACCCTCGATGGAGCAGGGTGGAACAAGTCGGCCATCCTGAATGGCGAACGGCACAATGCGAACCGGGCGTTCCTGGAGCCAATCCGGGACCGCGCGAACCTCACAGTGATTCCCGAGACGCGTGTGAGCCGGGTGTTGACTGAGGGCTACCGGGCGATCGGCGTCGAGGTTGTCCGGAACGGGCGGCTCGAGCGTATTGTCGCTGGTGAGGTGATCCTCGCGGCTGGTGCGTTCGAGTCACCGCGAATGCTCATGCTTTCTGGCATCGGCCCGGCCGACCACCTCGCAGAGCGTGGGATCGCGTCGCTGCTCGATCTGCCGGTGGGGAACAACCTGATCGATCACCTGCTGATCGGCATCGTCTACACCTCGCGGCAGCCGATTTCGACGCAGAACGCGTACGCCACAGAAGGGTGCGCCTTCGTGCGTTCGACCCCGGATCGTGCAGACTGCGACATCGAGATTTCCTTCGCCAAGGAGCCGCACTTTGCCCCGGAGGCCCACGACGGCTTGCCGCGCTACACGATCATCCCCGGCATCACGAAGCCGAAGAGCCGGGGCACCGTTCGCCTGACTGGCGCCGGCCTTGACGCTCCCCTGGCGATCGACCCCAACTACTTCGACGACCCGGCAGACATGGCCTGCATGATTCGCGCAGTACGGCTGAGCCGTGAGATTGGCGCTCAGTCTGCGCTGGAGGACTGGAACGCCGGAGAGTTCTTCCCCGGAGTCGACACCGAAAGCGATGATGCCATCGATGCATACGTGCGCAAGGATGTCAGCACCTGGTTCCACCCGGTGGGAACTTGCCGCATGGGGATTGGTGACGACGCGGTAGTCGATCCGCACCTGCGGGTGCGCGGCATCGAAGGGTTGCGTGTGGCGGACGCCTCCATCATGCCGGAAATAGTGGGCGTCAATACGAACGCCGCCTCGACGATGATTGGCTGGCACGCGGCAGAGGTGTTCCTGCGGGGTTAGACACGGTGCGCACGATCGGCATTGATTTCGCCGCCCAACCGCGAGAAACCGCTATCTGTGAGATCGCCTGGGAGGGATCGTCGGCCACCTTGGTGCAGTTGTCAAAGAACGTGACTGACGCCCAAATCCGTCAACTTGTCGCAGGCCCGAGCCTACATGCAATCGGCGTCGATATTCCGTTTGGCTGGCCCAAGGACTTTGTGGCATTTGTTTCGGCGCAGATGCAAATTACTGCTCCACTCCCTGTGTCCAGCATGGAGCAGAAGCGTCTGCGCGCAACTGACCGCTTCATTAGAGGACGCTTTCCAAAATCGCCGTTGTCAGTGTCGACCGACAAGATCGGCATATCCGCAATGCGCTGGGCGGCGCTGTCTCGGGAGTTTGGCCTGGTAAACCGGGCCGGTGATGGCCGCTTCTACGAGGTCTATCCAGCCGTCGCACGGATCGTCTGGGAACTGTCCGG
Source organism: Thermomicrobiales bacterium (assembly GCA_034431475.1). Lineage (GTDB taxonomy): Bacteria > Chloroflexota > Chloroflexia > Thermomicrobiales > UBA6265 > JACCXM01. The sequence goes on from DAOUDE010000039.1 coordinate 7,313, forward strand.
AAAGACCGACAATGCCACCGCGTTGGACCAGATTCTGGAAGCATGCCCCTTCAATTGCTTCTCTCCAGGTCTTCGGAGCGAGTTGCTGGTAAATGAGCACTGCTTCGATGCATTGCTTTGCGCACTCGTGGCCCGCGCGGCTGCCTTGGGTTTGACGCACCTTCCCCCGGCTGACCTGCTGGGGGACGCTGAGGCAGAGGGGTGGATCCATGCCCCGCAAGCCGACTCACTGGAACGCCTTGTCACTACTGGGCTCATAGACGACGAGGCACTGAGCGTGAACCCGCCCACACTGTAGTTCAAGCCACCAATCCGGGCACTCTCGGGCGCCCAGGTTGGCGTTTCTGGCACAGTTGGCACTCGTACCCAGGTCGGAAACGCGCCGTTCGCCCCATGCGCTATCGCCAGCCCAGCAACGCCTGTGGGTTCAGATGACTTCCTGGATCTGCTGCGCGGCTCGTTGCCCGGAGAGGTACGCGCCGGCCACGGTTTGCGGGTATTTCCTGTTCGTGGCCTCACCTGCCCAGAACACGCGGTCTCCGCTCGGGAGGGAGAGGATTCGGTAGTCGCGACCCGTAGCGCCGACGGGAATATGCGAGTAGGCGCCCAGCGAGTACGCCTCCTGGTTCCAGCGCGTGATCATTGCGGACTGCGGATCGGGGATGCTCCGGCCATACATGGTGCGCAGAACATCCATGGCGGCATCCAGGGTCTCCTGGTTGCTGTAGGTTTCCAGCTTCGCACCAAACGTGGCGGCATTGAAGGCCAGCAGGATCGGCTCGCCCAGGATGTGCTCCAGGTCCATCCAGAGCGACCACTCGCCCCGGTTGGCGGACTGGTAGCCGATGGCCTCGCGGTCATCCCAGAATCGTTCGCCGAAGCCGAGGTACAGCTTGTTCAGCGTGCCGACACCAAGACGGCCGATTGCCCCACGCTTGGCGCGGGTCAGGGCTGGGCTGAAAGTGATCTGGTTAGCCTTGAGCACGCCAAGGGGTACCGTGATGACGGCGTAGGCCGCTTGCTGCACCCCCCGGTTTGTGGAGATGCGGACGCCGAAACTGCCGTAGGACACGGCCGACACCACGGTGCTGAGCCGAATGTCGAGGTCGTCTGCGAGGGTATCGACAAGCTCGCCGTAGCCATCGACCAGGTACGAATCCTGGCGGCCACCGAGCCAGGAGTCCTGGTCGTACCACCAGTTGGAGAGCGACTCCGCGTCTCCGCCGTAATCCTGCTCGACTTCGAAGTTCAGGCGGAAGTCGAGCGCGCGTTCGTCGTAGGGCGACATGGCGCGAGCGCGCAGCGCAAAGTCGATACCGTCCTGGAGGGTCGTGTCGCTTTCCTGCCGGGTTCCCCAGCGCCTTGCCTTGCGATAGGCGCTGCGGTAGCGAGCCGCGTCGGTGGACGACTGGGTCGCGGAGACCTGCTCGCCGTCGATGTCGTAGACCACAAGGTCATCCCAGTCCGTGCGCACCGTGCGCAGCCCCAGTTCATTGCGAAGTCGCCAGATGGGGTTGGCCGGCGCCGAGCCATGTATCCAGGATGCGCCGAGATCGAGTGGGAAGCCCCAGCGGTGGTCGGTCCAGATTCGGCCGCCAATCCGGTTGCGGGCCTCCAGCACGACCACGTCGAGCCCGGCTGCCTGCAGATCGACCGCTGCGGCGATACCAGCAATTCCGGCACCGACGACGATCACCCGCTCGCCGGCCGCACCAGCCGGCTGCCGGAGCAACGCGGGCGCGGCGAAGGCTGCCGTAGCGACGAAGCTCCGCCGGGAGACGCGCATTGAACTTCCTACTGCGGTTGAACCCGGTGCAGGTTGGTTTGCGAGTGATCGATGCGCCATGTGTCCTCGGGCGATCCGGGAGGTCAATCCCCTGGAGCCTGCGGGCAAACATAGGCGGTTGCCTCTGCGGAGCGCAATGTGCGTCAGTGGCAGCTCAACCTGCCTTGCCCAGCGATTTCAGGATTTCCGGGGCACTCCGCAGCGCCAGAGCGGCAATGGTGAGCGTTGGATTGCCGGTGCCTGTCGTGGGAAACAGGCCAGAACCAGCCAACCAGAGGTTCGGATGATCCCATGTGCGGCCGAAGGAATCCGTGACGGAGCTCTTTGCATCGGTTCCCATGCGCACCGTACCCATAATGTGGCCGGCTCCCTGGATATCCGGGACCTGGGTCACTTCGGTCGCGCCTACTGCCTCATAGATGGCGGCGAACTGGTCTCGCGCTGCGGCCAACCCTGCCTTCGCATAGTCGTCGACGACGTAGTGCACCCCTGGGCGCGGGATGCCGATGGCATCGACCTGGTCCGAGAGCGAGACGCGGGAATTCGGGTTCGGCAACTGCTCAACGAGGGCGGCTGTGCGCAAGGCCCGGGAGTTCAGCTCCATGACCTGCCGGTAAAGCTCTCGCCCTTCCAGACCCTGCTTGATCAGCACACCTGACCAATCGACCGGGTCCTTGCCTGGCCAGGACCAGCCGTCGTTCCCCAGCTCTATGCGAAACGCCCCGCGCCGCTTGCGAAAGTCGCCGTCCCGGAGCATCTCGATGCCAGCCGTAGAAAGCGGCGAGCGGTAGGGGCCGACGGGTTTGGGCGCGAGCCCATACGTTAACTGCGTCGGGTGATCCATCAAGTTGCGGCCAACCTGGTCGCTGCTGTTCGCAAGGCCATTGGGCATGGCCTCCGACCGCGACATGAGCAGGAGCTTCGGCGTCTCGATGGCGTGCGCCGCCACGACGACTTGCCTGGCCCTGAGCGTGGTGTCCTGCTTGTCCGGGGAGCGGTATGACAGCGAGGTGATGCGGCCTTCGGCGTCGTGATCGATCTTGAACACGACGGCGTTCTCGCGAAGTTCCGCACCCGCGTTGATGGCCATGTCAATATGCACCGTGGCGTCGTACTTGGCGCCGATGGGGCACATCGGGATGCAGAAGGCATTGGCGCAGCAGCGGGGACGTTTGTTGTAGCCCTCCTGGATGCTGACCCTTGCCTGCGGCGTGGCGGTCACCTGCAGGCCAAGCGGTTCGACGGCCTTCGCGTAGACCGTGTCGCCGTAGGTGAGGGGGTGCGCGGGCATGGGGTACGGCGCTGAGCGGGGAGCGCCGTTGTTCTCGTCGCTGTTGCCAGCCACGCCGACGGCATGTTCAGCCACTACATACCAGACTTCAAGGTCGTCATACGTGATCGGCCAGTCGGTTGCGACCCCGTACGCCGATTTCATGACGAAGTCGTTGGGCACCAGGCGCACACAGGTTCCCAGCCAGTGCCAGGTTGTGCCGCCAACCACGCGCTCGTAGCCGCTGGCAAACAGGTCGGGGCCCGTTTGCACCAGGTAGTTTCTGGGATCGAGTGTTGCGGGCGAGGGCGCCCACGCGTGCTGGGGGTATGGCGCGTCGGGCGTGGAGTCGATGTTGGTGGCCAGCGCGTGGTTCAGGCCCTTGACGCGATTGACCGTTGGCCCGGCCTCCAGGATGATGACCTTGACGCCAGCCCGGGCAAGCGTCCACGCAATGAGCGCACCGGATATGCCGCTGCCCACGACTGCCACGTCGCAGTCGAACTCGCCGTCCATTTGCATCTAGCACGTTCCCTCGGGGCTCATCATGCGTTCTCCGGCTCCTGGGGCATCATCGTTGGGGGATCGGCCCACGCGCCATAGACTTTGCAGACCGTACAGGCCGAGGTGTACATCGCCTGCCACGCCTGAAGCTCGGTGTAAACCTCGGCGTGGTTTGCGATTGGCTCACCGTTGAACTCGCCGGTGTACCAGTAGAGCAGAATCTGTTGTGCCGCCGCCTGGGCGGCAGGTGAGCGGGATCCCGGCATAGGAGTTGCCGCAGCGCCGTGCAGCAACTCCTCGACGCCGGTGGCAATGGCGGGATCACTTGCGATCAGGGCGGCCAATTGCGCCACGCGCGCCTCGTCGAAGATGCCGCCGCCACACAGGGATTTCGAGAGTGATGTCAGTTGTGTCAGTGGGTTTGCGGTGGTCGTCGCTGGTTGCGCAAGCGAGGCAGGCGCCTGCAGGCCCGCCAGAAGCGCGCCGCCAGCGATGGCGCCGAGCAGGCGACGGCGGCCAACCGGGACGAGCGAAGGATGCGCGGTCGCCGCGCGCAGCGGATCAGACATGGCGGCCCTTGGTCATGCCAGTGGCTGGCACGGTCAGGCCGCTATTTTGCCATGGGGCCAGGTGAATTGCTGAGCGGATAGTAGAAAGACGGGCCGGTCTCCAACAGTCCGGCCCGTTGCACGGCGCGAGCGGACTACTCGGGACGCGGCGTGACGGTCGCCGACGCCGTAGTGATCGAGGCGTCTGATTTCACCGTGATGTAGCCCCGCATGCCGGCGGCTTCATGCCCCGGTTGATTGCAGAAGAAGTAGTAGACCCCTTCCGGTGCATTGATGCTGGCCGTGCCAGACTCGCCAGCCTTGAGCGTGACCGAGATGTTGAGGTTCTTCAGGCCGGCGTTGCCATGGTCCGTAACCGAGAAGTTGTGGTCGGTGACGCCGCTGTTCTTCAACGCAACCTCAACCGCCTTCTCCGATGGGATGGTGGCAGTGTTGGGATTGAAGTAAATGTCGAACATGCCGATACCAACGCAAGGATCACCCGATGCCGCTGGCGTGCCGCAGATGGACGGCGAGGTAGTGGCCGCCGGGGTCTGGGTTTGCGCCGTTGCCACGATGCCGGTGCCAATCAGGCAGGCGCCTGCCAGCGCGACAGCAGTAGCGCCAAGCGGCCGGCGCAGACGGTTCCAGCGGCCAGGTGTACGGAAGGTGTCGTTGACGTCCACGTGTCCTCCCCATTCCCATATGGGCGCAGAATGCGAACGCCCTGAATGGCTCTAGCGCCCAGCAGGTACGGTATCACAGCAGCGTGGTGAATTTGCCTAACCCACTGTGAGACGTGACGATCGCGTCGAAGGTTCTCACCTGTGGGGTGTTTCGCCGCTGTCCACCGCAGAGCCATCAGGGCTTCGTTGGGTGGCGTGATCACGGCTGATATTGAGGAGGGGATCGATGCCAGATGACATTGCGGCGCTGTTGGAGCGGACCGTGGGTCATCCGCTCCCACCCGGGATCACCGATCCCGACCTGGAGGCGCGGGTCCGTGCCGGAGTGAACGCTTCCAACCAGACGGTGGTGGTTCTGGACGATGACCCAACCGGAGTGCAAACGGTCCACGACGTCCCGGTGCTGGCTGACTGGAGCGAAACGACGCTGTCACGGGAGATGGCCCGCCGGGAGCCGCTCTTCTTCGTGCTGACCAACTGCCGTAGCCTGACCGAGGCAGACGCGAGCGCACAGAACCGGGAAATAGGACAACGGCTGCGGCAGGCAGCGCTGGCAGAAAACCGGGGGCTCTCCATCGTCAGTCGCAGCGACTCGACGTTGCGTGGTCATTTCCCGGCCGAAACGGACGCGCTGGCGGATGCCCTGGGCGGTGTCGATGGAGTGCTGATTTGCCCGGCCTTCTTCGAGGGCGGGCGCGTGACTGTGGATGACAGGCATTTCCTGCTGGAACATGGCCGCGCCATCCCCGTGCATGAAACCGAGTTCGCTCGCGATGCCACCTTCGGGTACACGGCTCGGACGTTGCCAGAATGGGTGGCCGAGAAGACGAGGGGCCGCATCCAGCCGGCCGAGGTGGCGAGCATCTCGCTGGACGATGTCCGCACCGGGGGCGCCGAGCGCGTGGCGGAATGCCTGATGCAGATTCACGGCGGGCAACCGGTGATCGTGAACGCCGTGGACTACCCGGACCTGTGGACGGCCGTGCTCGGCATCCTGCAGGCAGAGGCAGCGGGAAAGCGGTTCCTGTACCGCACCGGAGCATCCTTTGTGCGGGCGCGGGCGGGCATCACCGGGAGGCCGCTCCTAACGAGGGCAGAGTTGCTGCCTTCCCCGTTGCCCGCGCAGGTCAGGGGCCTGGTGGTCGTGGGCTCCCATGTGCGACGCAGCAGCGAACAGTTGACCCGATTGCTGTCCCACCCGCGCACCGTTGCGCTTGAGGTGCGGGTGCCAGAACTCCTCGCAAGCGAGGAGAGAAGAGCCGCAGAACTAACGCGGGTCACCGCGAGCATGCATGACGCGTTGATGAATTATGAGACGCCGGTCGTCTTTACATCGCGAAAGATCGAGCAGCCGGCGGCTCTGTCTCAGCTTGACATTGCGCGCAGTGTTTCGGTCGCGCTCGTGCGCCTGGTGCAGGGGCTCAGCGTGCGTCCGGATTTCATCATTGGGAAGGGCGGCATCACATCCAGCGACATTGGCACGCATGGACTCGGCGTGCGGCGCGCGTTGGTCCTGGGGCAGGTACGGCCCGGAGTGCCGGTGTGGCGGCTCGGCAAAGAGAGCACGTATCCGGACCTGGCCTACGTTGTGTTCCCGGGCAATGTCGGAACACCGGAGACCCTGCTGGAGATCGTCTCCGACCTCCTGGATTCCACGCCGGTGAGTTGATCGACATCCTTTTCGTTGCCATTGGCTGCAATCGTCGGGTGAATAAGAACATGTGTGCTATAATTGCCTGCAAAGTCGGTGGTGAATTGCCGGCTTGAGATGGACTTGATTGAGGGATTCCATGGTTGCTCAAGTACCGCGCCCGAAGCGTGAAGCGTCGCCAGAGCGGTGGCGGGCGGCGCTGAGTCGGGCCGAAAAAGAGGGTATCGAAATTCGCCAGTTGGTCGGCTCGGGCGGGTGGATTGCCACCAGCGGGCGAGATCGCCACTCAGCGTATGAGCTGGAAGTGACGGGTGGTCTGGTCCACGGTTGCGCTTGCCCCGCGGCTCAGCACGATGATCCGGTCTGCAAGCACCGAGCCGCGTTCCTGGCGGAATTTGGGGGGCTCGGGGACATCGCGGCGTAGCGGGAGCAGCGTCGCTCCCGTTGACAATCACCGCGTTTCGTGACATGGTGGACGTGCCCACCGAGTGTTTCCTGAAAGTGAAATGAAAATCCCGCGTGGGCACTCATCTCAACGCGGAGGTGTCCCGTGACCGATTTGCACCAAGACGAACTCATTGTCTTCGCTGAGATCAGTCCAAACGTCCTTCAGATCTTGCAGCATCTCTGCTCCGCATCGTGCCACACCTTCGGCGGCATCCTGGAGTGGTGCGAAGCGCGCGGAGACTGCGCGCAGGCCGTAGTTTGCCCCGTCTGCTCAAGCCAGTTCGTGGTGGATGATGAGGAACTGGACGAACTGTTGCGCTGGACCGACAGCGAAGGCCGGGCATTGGTCTGCGGCGTGCGCTGGGACTAGCTCCTACGGCACCGAGAAGGAAATCTCTCCCAGGATGCTGTCAATCCGCAGGGTGTCGTCCTGGTCCACGAAGTAGAAGAAGAACTGTTTGGGCATCGGGACAGACGCGTAGCTGATCCAAACGGTTGCGCCGAGCCGCCCATCGCTCAGCCGCCGCTCGCCAGAGATTTCAAGCAAATGTGCTGTCGCGACGTCTGTGGGGTTTGGCGTCGCCCAATCCTGATAGAGCGCTTCAGAGATCGGCGGCTGCTGCGAGATCAGGCGATAGAGATACGCGTCGCTGAACAGCGACCACGCGCCGAAGAGATTTCCCGCATTCTGGCAGGCTAGCCATTCTTCGACCACCGTGCGCATCTCCTTGCGTTCGGTTTCAGATGCCGGAGAACCGGGCTCCAGTGTTTCTCCATCTGTGGTGGCCGGTGGAGTTGCCGGTGGGGATGTTTCGAGCAGAGATGTAATGTCCGTGAAGCTACGAGGTGCGACACGGCACGTTGAGTCCCTTGCTTCCGCCTGTTGCCCATACAGCGTCCCAGCAACCAGACAGACCAGGACCGTCCAAAGTAATCCACCAGAAAGTGGGCGAACCCACCCGCGCTTCATCGTCGCATCAACCCGAATTCCTCCGTGTGGCGCAGTCACGCGTTGCCAGTTCGCCGTGCAATTCTACGTACATGCCGCTTGAGAATTACGGTGTTTACCCCATGGCATCTGGCGCCAGGGCATGTACGCTGCATTCACTCGATCACTGCGTGCATCTGGCGACGTGCAGCACTTCATTTCAGGGAGTTGGCAATGGACGGCGATTCATTCGACAAGGTTGCTCGATATGTAAACTCGGCCGCGAACCGGAGATCCCTGATAGCCGTGATGGCCGGTGCCGGATTGCTTGGAGTTGTTCTGCGTGAGCCGGATCAGGCATTAACGAAACGCAGGAAGCGTAAGAAGAAGAAATCCAAGCGCCCGTGCACCCCGGATGCTCGAGCCACGACCTGCCAAGGGCGCTGCGGCGTCGTAGCGAACAATTGCGGAACGGCTGTGCAATGTGGTGATAGCTGCCCGGTCTGCTCGCGCTGCAGCGATCAGGGAACATGTGTGCGCGACGCTCCCGGGACGACATGTGCCGAGGGGAAGACGTGCACAGCCGATGGCCGATGCGAGTGCGATTCTTCGAAATGCGAATCAGGTAAAGTATGCGTCGATGGTACGTGTGAATTCTGTGGCGCGATTGACCTGCCGTGCTGTGCCAACAATTTCTGTCAGGCCCTGGCCATTTGCCTCCAGGGTCGCTGCGAGCGATGCGGGAGGAGCGACGAAGTCTGCTGCCTGAACGATACGTGCGATGCTGGGCGCGCATGCCAGAACAACGTCTGCAGGGACATCTAGGTCTGCCTTGTGGCGCCGGCGACCGAAGCGCAACAGGCCGCCTCAAGTGGAGGATGCTGCCGGAAAGCTTGCAATCTCGCCGGAAACCACCGGACTGCTGAAACAACCGTCCAGGTTCACGTACGGAGCCGATCCTCGTCCGGACGAGGATCGGCTCCGTCGGTATCGCGCCTAGCTGTCTGACAGTGCCTTGCGGGTCGCCACCAGCTTGCGGCCGCGCTGCTGCTGCAACTGCTGGATCTTCTCCGGGGTGTACTCGAAGAGGCCGCCCTGCGTCTTCATCCCCAGCTTGCCCTCAGCGACCTTGCTGGTCACGGTGGAGCTGATCTCCGACGAAGCGTTCAGGTCGGCATTCAGATAGCTGGCCACGCTGTTGTAGATGTCCAGACCGGCCACATCGAGCAGTTCGAGCGGACCGATCACGGCCAGCTTGTAACCAATGCCCCATTTGGTGATCGTGTCGATTGCCTCGGCACTGGCCACCCCTTCATCAAGCAGGTGCAATGCCTCACGCATGATGGCGTACAGGATGCGGTTTTCGACGAAGCCCGCGATGTCCTTGTCCACGATGGCTGGCACCATGCCGATGGCTTCCACCATGGCGACCGTCGCATTCGCGGTCTCGTCGCTCGTCTGCGCGCCCCGGATCACCTCGATCACGGGGATCAGGTGCGGCGGATTCGACCAATGCATGCCCACCACACGGCCCGGCTGCTTCGTGACCGAGGCGATGTCCGAGATGGGGATGCCAGAGGTGTTCGACGCAATGACGACATCGTCACCAACCAGCGCTTCGATCTGCTGGTACACCTGCTGCTTGATGTCCTTGCGCTCTGGCACCGTCTCCACGACGAACTCCGCGCCGTCAAGGGCGGTGGCGAGATCGTCGGTGAAGGTGAGCCGGCCCCGGCCTGCGTCGGCCTCTTCACCTGTCATGAAGCCGCCGCTGGTCAGGGTCGTGTAAACGAAATCGACGGCGCCCTTCGCCTTTTCCAGTTGTTCCGGTTTGATGTCGAACAGGGTGGTTTCGAATCCCTTGCGGGCGAATGTGGCGGCCATGCCGGGCCCCATCGTGCCCGAACCGATCACGGCGACCTTGCGTGCGTCTGTCATGAAGTTGCCTGTTTCTCTTCCTGCGATGCGGCGTTCCGCTGCGTGTCGAACGACGATTCCCGTTGCGCCTAGTGCATGCTGATGCCACCGCCGATGTTGATTGCCGCCCCGTTGACGAACGCGGCGTCGTCCGAGACCAGGAACACGATTAGGCCCGTGACATCCTCCGGCTTCTCGAAACGGCCAATTGGCGTGTGGCTGAGCACAAAGTCGAAGTGGCCCTGCGCGAAGCCGGCGCGCGTTCCGGGGGTGTCGAGCAGGGTCGGCGTGACATAGACGCTGGTGATGCCGCGTGGACCAAGCTCGTTGGCAATGGCGCGGGTGAACCCGAGGACTGCGCCCTTGCTGGCGACGTAGTGCGCAAAGCCCGGTGTCCCCATCCAGACCGTGTCGGAGCCGATATTGATCACCTTGCCGCCGCCCTGCTCGGTCATGGCCGGGACGACGGCGCGCGTTGCGAGAAAGGTGCCGTCGACGTTGACTGCAAAGCGCTCCTTCCAATCCGCCAGGGAAAGTTCGTCCCACGGCTTGGCAGTGAAGAGGCCCGCGTTATTGACGATGGCATCGATGCGGCCGTACGCGTCCAGCGCCGCCTGCGCCATGGCCTGCGTCGATTCCTCGGACGTGACATCAGTTTTCACGTAGATGGCGTTGCCGCGCTGGCTCAGTTCATCGGCGAGGGCGCTGCCGTCGGCGATATCCGCGATGACGACCTTGGCGCCCTCATCGACCAGGCGCCGCGCGATGACGCTGCCCATTTCGCCCGCGCCACCGGTGACGATGACGACTTTGTCCTTGACCGAAATTGCCATGAGTTACCCTCTCACTCCCTGCATCCTTCAGATCGCGTCGTTCCACGTTCCCAGTTCTGCCATGGCCGCGCCGACGCCTGCACCCAGTTGCACCGGATATCCCAGGTCGGCGAGGGCGCGCTCCAGAACCGCCAGTTGCGCCGCGAGCACTGTGGGATGCACCTGCGCCGGACCCATGTGCCCCAGCCGGAAGATCTTTCCGTTCAGGTCGCCATACCCCGGTGAAATCGTGACACCGTAGTTCTGCCGCATCCTGCCGATGAGCACCTTGTCGTCGATCCCGGCCGGCAGCTTGACGGCGGTGGCGCAGGCGGCGGCGATCTCCTCCCGGGCAGCCCAGAGCTCCAGGTCCAGCGCCTTTACCCCGGCGCGACAGGCGTGGGCGATCTGCTGATGCCGGCCGGCGAAGGTCTCCATGCCGGCGTTCAGGGCCTGCTGCAGTACCGACTCCAGCGCGTAGATTTCAGTCACCGATGGCGTGTAGGGGAAACGCTGGTTTTCCAGCCAGGCGCTCTGCCAATCAAGAATCGACAGGAAGCTGGCGCGGAGAGGCTCTGGCTTGCGGGCATGCAGTGCTTCCCAGGCCGCCGGGCTGACCGACATCAGCGAGAGGCCGGGGGTGCCACCGAGGCACTTTTGCGGGCCGGCGATGGCAATATCCATGCCCCATTCTTCCGGGCTGAGCAGCTCCCCACCCAGCCCCGAAACGGTATCGACCATGGTCAGGACGCCGAATTCGTGCGCTATCTGGCCGATCTCGCGCACAGGATTCTGCGTACCAGATGGTGTTTCTGAATGCACGACCGAGAGGAACTTGATGCCGGGATTGGCTTGCAGGGCCTTGCGCACGTCCTCCGGATCAATGGCGTCGTTGTAGGGAACTGCCAGTTCGATCGTTTCGCCGCCGTACTTGTGAATGAAATCCTCAAACCACTTGCCAAATACACCAGATACGAGATTGAGCACCTTGTCGCCGGGCGAGAGCAGCCCCGCGGCCGCCGCCTCCAGGCCAAGAATGGCCTCGCCCTGCATGATGACGACGTCGTAGTCAGTGCGAAAAACCTGTTTCAGCAAGTCACTCGTGTGCGCAAAGAGGTCGATGAATGCCGGATCGTAGTGATAGAGCACTGGCCGCGCCGCGTCTCGGAGCGTCTGGTCCATGACCTGCACAGGACCAGCAGCCAGATTCAGGCGGGGCCAGGTTTGTGAACGCGTCATGGCTTGCTCCGCGGGTTCAGCGAGTACAGCGGGGAGGACAGGTGGGCCTGTCCTCCCCAATTGGCACCTACTGCGGGAAGAGTTCCGCCAGCTTCGCCTTCATGCCTTCGGCGTCGGAAATAGCCGACACCGTGACCTTGCCATCGACAATGTCCGTCTTGGCCTGTTCGACTGCGGCCTTGACGTCGTCCGCGACCGTATCCGGAAGATCCAGCAGGCGGACGCCGCCGTTCTTCACGTCCATGGTGTAGACCTTGCCGAACGCCCCGTTCTTCAGATCGTTGACCATGTCACGGTAAATGCCCGTGTAGTCGAAGAGGACCGAGGTCAGCAGGGCGTCGCGATGCTCGGCGCTCTTGTCGCCGATCACGTCGATGAAGCGCACTTCCGTTGCGCCTGCCTGGCTGTTGTGATCCTCGATGGCCTGCAGCATGCCAAACGATGCGCCGTCGCCCATGCCGAAGATGATGTCGGCGCCGGCAGCGATTTCCTGCTCGGTGACGCGCTTGGCGCCTGCAGCGTCATCGTAGGCGGCCTCCCCGATGACGCTGTAGAGCAGCTTGGCGTCTGGGTTCGTGGCCTTGAGGCCCTCTGCGAAACCGACGGTCATGTAGTTCCAGGTTGGTGGCTCACCGGAGACCACGATGCCCACGGTGCCGCTCTTGGTCTCCTTGCCGGCCAGGACGCCAGCCAGGTAGGCGACTTCCTGCGCCTGGGTCTCGATGTCCGAGACCAGGCCAGGCGAAATGGCGCCCGGATTCTCGATAACCGCTACCGGCACTTTGGTCTCATTCGCGAACTCCGGGCACACCGTCTGATACCCGGAGGCGTGGCAAATGATGAGGCTGGCGCCGCCCGCTTGCAGGTCCCGCAGAATCGGGGTGATGTCGTCGTATCCGCCGTTTTCGGCGACGGCCGATGTGATGCCGAGTTCCGCGGCGACGGCATCAGCCGCGTCAGCCCCTTGCTGGTCCCAGCCCTGGTTTGTGCGCGCGCCCGGCGTCACCAGCGCGATCTGGGTCACATCGGCGCCAGCGCCCGGAGTTGCGTCCTGGGCCATGATGCGGCCACCGAACCTGGCCTGTACGAGCAACGCCGCAGTCAGCGCGCCCAGATTTCGGCGATGCAAACGCATGTGAGTTCCTCCTCCTCGAAGACCAGTCTTGAGACGATCCCTGACCGAGTGTGATTCCATCGTTGGCCTCGTGTCCATCACCTCCTTGTCGGTCTCGCGCGGATCCAGCTTAACGGCGGCCTCTCGCGTAGGGTATCCCCAACGCCGCCGGGAGTGCGGTGCGTCCTGCCAGCGCGGCGAGCGCCACCATGATGCCGATGTAGGGAAGCATGGTCACAAACTCCGTGCGCACGTCCACGCCGAGAATCTGGAGACCATTGCCCAGCGAACGCAGCAAGCCAAAGAGGACCGAGGCGACCAGGATGCGCCAGGGGTTCCAGCCGCCGACCATGGTCAGCGCCAGCGCAATGAAGCCGGTGCCCACAGTCATCCCGACCTGGAAGATTTTCAGGTCGGAGACGGACAGAAACGCGCCGGCCAATCCGGCCATGCCCCCCGCGATGATGGCGGCGACGTAGCGGATGCGGATCACATTCACGCCGGCGGCGTCGGCGGCGAATGGGTTCTCGCCCACGGCTTTCACTTCCAGCCCAAAGCGGGTGCGATTGAGCAGGAAGGCAAAGACTGGTACCAGCAGGAACGCAACGTAGAAGAGTGCTTGCTGATTGAACACGGAACTGCCGACGATGGGGAGCTGCGATAGCCCGGGAATGGCCAGGCGTGGCGTACTCACAGGCAGCGACGGATTCTGCCCGCCAAAGACATCCCGGTACAGAAACGCGGTCAACCCACCGCCGAAAATCGTGATGGCCAGGCCCACCAGGACCTGATCGACGCGCAGCGAGATAGTCAGGATCGCGAAGAGCACCCCGAGCAGGAGTCCGGCCACGATCCCACCCAGGATGCCTTGCCAGGCGCTGTTGGTGTTGTAGGCAACCAGGAAGGCGAAGAATGCGCCCGAAAGCATCATGCCCTCAATGCCGAGGTTGAGCAGGCCCGCCTTTTCCCCGACCGCTTCGCCCAACGCCGCAAGGACCAGCGGCACCGCTGCAACCAGGGCCGCAGCCACCATCGCCGTGACAAACGCGCTGTTCATGCGCGGCCTCCTGCTTCACGCACTACGCCTTCCAGCAGGGCATCCGTGATTGGTGGCTGCGGCGGCTCGCCAGCGTTCGCGGCTCCCAATTCCACCTCGTCTTCCGCTGAGTAGGGCGAACGGCGGCGTTCGAACCACGTGGCGACGGCAAAGCAGAGCAGCATCAGCCCTTCAAGCATTTCAACGAAATACGTCGGGATACCGAGCGGCCGCGCCATCATTTCGCCGCCAATGCTCAGGAACGACAGGAAGTAGGCGAAGGGGATGATCCAGAGCGGATTGAGGCGCGCGAGATACACGAGCGCGAAGGCGGCGAACCCGTACCCGGGATTCCAGTTACCCTGGAAGAGGCCCTTCACACCGAGGATGTCGTTGGCGCCAGCCAACCCGGCCATGGCTCCGCTTGCCAACAGAGCGACCAGGGTCAGCCTCCCCACGGGCATCCCGGCGTGTAACGCAGCCTGGCGGTTGCGGCCGAGGACATCGAGCATGAAGCCCAGAACCGTGTTGCGGAAAAGCACCCACACCAGGACGGCGACCACCAGGCCAACCAGCAACCCAATGTGGACGCCCGAGTCGCCGATGGCGGGCAGGCGGAGTTCCTTCGGAATGAGCTGCGTTTGCGGCGGGACGACGTTCGGGTCCTTGACCGGCCCCTTGACCAGCCAGGAGGTCACGTTCAGGGCGACGTAGTTCATCATCAGGGTCGTGATGATCTCGTTGAGGCCCCAGCGCACCCGCAGGATGCCAGGGACCAGCGCCCAGAGCAGGCCACCCACCATGCCCGCCACCGCCGCTGCCAGCCAGAGCACCGGTGGGGGAGCCTGCCCGGCCAGCGCGGCTCCCGTCACTCCGGCAAGCAGGGCGCCGACCAGCAACTGCCCATCGATGCCGATGTTCCAGACCCCAGCGCGCAGGGAGATGACCAGCCCGGCGCTCACGATGAGCAGCGGGGCCATGTGGATGAGCGTCTCGGAGATACCATAGGAGGTGCCAAGGCCACGCGAAAAGAGCATGGCGTAGGCGGCGACCGGGTCCTTGCCGCGCAGCAGCAGGAAGACACCGCCCAGCAACAGCGCCGCCACGATGGCCGCGAGCGAGGTGATGAGCGGGGCGAGGCGCTGCGTCAGCGGTTGCGAGCTAGCCTTGGTGCTCATGCGGGCGCCTGCACCTGGTGACCAAGCATGAGCTCGCCAAGCACCTCGGGGGTCGCTTTGGCGCGCGGCAGAACCGCAATCAACTCGCCGTTGTACATGACGCCGATCCGGTCGCTGACCTCAAGCAGTTCCTCGATTTCCGAGGAGATCAGGACCACGGCATGTTCGGCATCCGCCTGGTTTCTGAGTTGTTGCCAGATAAAGGCCGTCGTGCGCAGGTCCAGACCATTGGTCGGCTTGTTCACGACCAGCAGTTGTGGATCGAGCGAAAGTTCGCGACCGAGCAGCAATTTCTGGATGTTGCCGCCTGAGAGCATGCCAATGGGTGTGGCGGCGCCCGGCGTTTTCACCGAGAAATCGGTGATGAGCTGCCGCGCGCGGTCATCCATGGCGCGGCGGTTGAGCCAGAAACCATTGGAAAATGGCTTGCGACCAATCGCCTTGAGCGCCACGTTCTCGGCCACGCTGGATGCTGACACCGAGCCCTCATGCAGGCGGTCGTCCGTGACATAGCCGATCCCGGCCCTCGTCGATGCTGCAACCCCACGATTCGTGAAGTCACGGCCCTGGTACGTTGCCTTGCCCGAGGTCACCTTGCGCTGCCCGGCAATGACTTCGCCGAGTTCCTTCTGCCCATTACCATCAACGCCAGCCACGCCGAACACCTCGCCCCGATGCAGATCGAGCGAAATGTCGCGCAGCGACGCCACCCCTTGTTCGCGCGCGGTGGAGATACCTTGCAACGAGAAGAGAACGTCGCCCATGGCAGCTCGGCCGCTTTGGGAGGCGGCCACCGGCTCGGTGCCGCCGAACATCTGCTCCACGATGCGCCGTCGCACGCTCTCCGTGCTCGTCCCTCGTAGGGCATCCGGGCCGAGTTCGCCCACGTTGCGCCCGGCACGCAGCACCGACACGCGGTCACTGACGGCCAGGGCCTCGCCCAGCTTGTGGGTAATCAGCACCACCGCCACGCCCTGGCCGCGCAAACGGCGTAGCAGATCCAGCAGTGACTCGACCTCACCCGGCGTGAGGACCGACGTTGGCTCATCCAGCAGGAGAACGCGCGAGCCGCGCAGCAGCGCCTTGATGATTTCCACGCGTTGACGTTGACCCAGACCCAAGTAGCGGATCTCGGTCTGCGGGCTGACGTCGAGGCCGAATTCCGCCAACATCTGCGTCAGCCGCGCCTCGATTCCGCCCAGGTTCAGTACGAAGCCAGTGTCGCCACCGAGCGCCACGTTCTCCAGGATGGAGAGGTTCGGCACCAGCGTAAAGTGCTGGTAGACCGTGCCAATGCCGCGCTTCAGCGCATCGACCGGCGACGTGATGTGCACCTCCTGCCCGTCGATGCGGATTGTGCCGGAGTCTGGCTGATACATGCCGGCGAGGATGTTCATCAGCGTGGTCTTGCCGGCGCCATTCTCGCCGAGCACAGCGTGAATCTCGCCGGGCCAGAGATCGAGTGAGACGTGGTCGTTCGCCAGCACCGGGCCGAAGCGCTTGGTGATGTCGCGCATCTGCACCAGTGGTGTCGCCAGCGGCTGGCTGTTCGGTTGTCGTGTCTCGAGCGCCGCGCTCACGTCAGGAATCGTCGCTTTCTACTCGCCGTAGAAATCTGGGGCCAGCTTGTAGCCCTTGAACTTCTCGGGATCATGGGAATAGAAGATATCGCCGCCGACCTTCTTCGTGATGTTCTCGATGCGCATCATCGAGTCAAGCAGATCGGCCGGGTCCGAGTGCAGGCCCATCAGGACGCGATCCTTCAGGTTGTGCTCGGTGTACGCAACGTCGATCGGGAAGACCATCGGACGGTGGTCTCCACCCGGATCAACGATGACCGAGAGGTGGCCTGCGGAGTGCCCGGGCGTCTCGACCAGCGTGATGCCCGGCAGAACTTCGTACTCGAAATCACCGAGGTCGAGCATGATGGTCTTCATGCCCGGCATCACGACCAGGTCGGGGTCATAGCCAAGGCGCTCCCAGGGATCGGGAACATAGGAGTGACGCAGTTCCGAGGTGGAGAAGATGAACGTCGCCTGCGGGAAGAGCTTGTTGTTCGAGCAATGATCGAAGTGCAGGTGAGAGTTGACGACTATGTCGATCTCCTCGGGCTTGACCCCGATCCTGGCAAGCTGGTTGACGATCTGCTGATCCTCTGACTGCTCCGGCTTCTCGAACGGGAGTTTGCGCTCGACCCAGCCCTTCTCGAAGCCAGTGTCGATGAGCACCTTGCCATCGGGGTGGTCGATGTAGATCGAAAAGACCGGGAAGCGGAACTCGACGCCCTGGTTATGGTTCCAGGTGGCGAACGACATGTCGAGCTGCAGGGTGCCACTGTCAAGCAGGTAAACCTTCATCGGTCGTCGCCTCCTCTGTCACTTGCGCCAGCATCGCCCATCGACCCGGCTGTCTGCTCGTTCTGCATGGCCCACCAGATGCGCTCCGGCGTAGCAGGAAGTTCGGTGATGTGGATGCCGGCGTCCGCAAGCGCCGTGGCAACGGCCGCGGTTACCCCGGCCAGGGCGCCCTCGCCGACGCCCTTTGCGCCGTAGGGTCCCGGTCCGTCCTCGTTCTCCACGATGTTGGAGGAGAAGGCCAGCGGCATATCCGCGATGGTGGGAACGTGGTACTCGTAGAGCGTTGCGTTCTGTAGCGTACCTGTCTCGTCGTAGATCATCTCTTCGAAGAGGGCATTGCCTAGACCCTGGTTTGCGCCGCCCATCTCCTGGGTTACGACCTGGCGGGGGTTCAGCGCCTTGCCGACATCGGCCACGCTCACCACCTTGTTCAGGGTAACGATGCCCGTCTCAGGATCGACGGTCAACTCCACTCCCCCGATGCAGACTTCCCAGAAGACCGGCCCCTCGGCGTAGGAGCCGCTGCCCTTTTCCGGGCGCACTGTGCCGTTGCCCATCAACTCGCCGCCGACCATGCCGAAGTGGAATTTGATCAGGTCCGGGTAGGTGGCCGCCTCGCCTTCGTGCCGGACAGCACCATCCCTGATCTCCAGCGCGACCTCTGGCAGATCAAGATAGCGGCTGCCGATCTCCAGCAACTGCTGGCGGATATCCTGCGCTGCACGCAGCACGGCCATCCCGGCCAGGGTCGTGGAGCGGCTGGCGCCAGTCGAGCGGTCGTAGGGAGTCAGGCGGGTATCCCCGCCCGGCACGCGCACGCGCTCGGGCGCCACACCAAGTTCTTCGGCCACGATCTGGGCAAAGACGGTGCGTGCGCCCTGGCCGACTTCTGTGGAACTCACCAGCAAGGTCAGGCTGCCGTCAGCTTCCATGCGGATGGACGCCGTGGAAACCGGGTGTGCCCCGGCCGCCAGCAACCCGACGCTCACACCGCGGCCGACGACCCCCTCTGGCTTCGGGGTGTCCCAATCGAGACTCTGCGCAACACGCTGGATGTCCCCAATCAGGTCGGCATCGAGTGGCTTTCCGCCAGGCCGCACCGATTCGCCGTGCCGCAGCAGGTTGCGCTCGCGCATTTGCAGGGCATCCAGCCCGCAGCGGCGGCCAATCTCGTCGATCTGGAGCTCGCCGCACCACTGCAGGTGGGTTGCGCCGAACGCGCGGTAGGAGCCAGCCGGGGAGGTGTTGGTGTAAACGCCCCAGGCGTCCACCTTGACCGCTTCCCAGGTGTAAGGGCCGGGAGCAGCGTCGGCGCCGGTGGCGACCACCCGCGGTCCGTTGTCGGCGAAGGCTCCAGTGTCGAACCACGCGCGGACCTCCCGCGCCAGCAGCTTACCCTCGTGGGTGGCAGCCGTCCGCATCCACGCCTTCATGCCGTGACGGCGGGTAGTGACCATCGACTCGTCAACACTGTTGGCGATGCGCACCGGGCGACCCGCCAAGCGTGCCAGGGAGGCCGTGATCGGTTCCATTTTGGTGTAGGACTTGGCGCCGAAGCCGCCGCCCAGATAGGGCACTACTACGCGCACCCCGCCAACTGGCAGGCTGAAGAGGTTGGCGAGTTCCGCGCGGACCAGGAATGGGTGCTGGCAAGAGGACCACACTGTCAGGTCGTCGTCGCCCATCCAGGCGGCGATGGTGGTATGTGGCTCCATCGAGTACTGGAAGACCGCCGGGAAGGTGTATTCCCCTTCGACGACGATGTCCGCGTTGGCGAAGTTGCCCTCGCTATCGCCGCGCGCGAACGCGTGGTGGTAGCAGATGTTGCCCTCGTCCAGCCGAATTTCGCCCAGGCCGTGGAAGAGGCCTGCTCGCAACTGCGGGGCGTCGTGCAAGCGCGGGGCGTCCGGAGCGAGGGCTTGCGCGATCGTCGTGGCGGCCGGCAACTCTTCGTACTCGACCTCGATCAGGTCGAGCGCGGCGTCGGCGATCGCGGGTGATTCTGCTGCCACGGCCG
Source organism: Thermomicrobiales bacterium (assembly GCA_034431475.1). GTDB lineage: Bacteria > Chloroflexota > Chloroflexia > Thermomicrobiales > UBA6265 > JACCXM01. The sequence goes on from DAOUDE010000039.1 coordinate 26,803, forward strand.
CAACCGGCTCGCAGACAAAGCGAACCGTTTCCATCGCGAGCACTGGTCGATCCTTGAGCGCATGGCCGTAGAACGGGTCTGATGAAGGCAGATTGCGCCCGGTCATGACGGCTATCACGCCCGGCAACGCCTCGGCCGCGCTGGTGTCGATGGAGACGATGCGCGCGTGGGCAAAGGGGCTGCGCAATACCCGGCCGTAGGCCATCCCGTGGAACCGCAGATCACCAGCAAACTGCGCTTCGCCCTGCACTTTCGCCAGCGCATCCGTGCGGGGGGCGTTCGTGCCGATGACCCGGTAGGTCGTGCTGGTGGCGGCCGTCAGCGTCATCAGCCCGCCTCCTTTGCCATGGCCAGACGGCGAGCGGCCTCTTCAGCGGCATCAAGAATGTTCCAGTACCCCGTGCAACGGCACAGGTTTCCCCCGAGGTAGCTCTTGATCTCGTCGCGCGTCGGGTGCGGGTTCTCGGCCAGCATCGCCCTGGTTGTGAGCACGAAGCCGGGCGTGCAAAACCCGCACTGAATGGCGGCCTGCTCGACGAACGCCGCCTGAATTGGGTCAAGCTGTCCGTCCTGCGCCAGCCCCTCGATGGTCTGGACCGACTTGCCATCGGCCTCGTACGCCAGCGTGCAGCAGGAACTGACCGGCTGGCCGTCCAGAAGCACGGTGCACGCGCCGCACACCTGCGAGTCGCAGGAGCGCTTGGTGCCGGTGAGTTCCAGGCGATCCCGCAGAAGATCGATCAGCATTTCGCGGGACTCGATCTCAAGTTCGAGTTCACGGCCGTTGACGGTGGTGCGCAACAGCGTCACGGTCTCAGGCGACATGGCGCGCCTCCTGGGGATTTAGGGCGTCAGCAATCGCGGCCGCAATCGCCCGGGAGCCGACGGCAGATGCAAGCTGGCGCTTGTACGCGGCGGATTCAAACGGCGTGTCGTGCGTCACCACCAACTGCGCGATATCTGACTTCACCTGGTCGGCACTTGTGACGATTGCAGGAAGGCCGACGAGGGCATCCTCGACGTCCCACAGACGTTGCGGAGCATGACCGACGCATCCGATATACACGCGGGCTGAAGCGATCGAACCGTCATCAACACCGACAATCGCCGCCGCCGAAGCTGTCGGCCGCTCGAGCAGCTTGATTCGCTCGTAGCCAACGCCATGGGCGTTGCCCGGGATCGGCACCACTACCTGCGTGAGCACCTCGTCGGGCTTGCGGTCGGTGGTCATGAGGTCGGTCGTGAAGGCGTCGACCCGGACCGTGCGTTGCGCATGGCCGTTGTCGAGCGTCAGCGTTGCGCCGAGCGCCGCAAGCAGCGTCGCCGGATCACTGTGCGGATCGGCGAAGCAGAGATTGCCGCCAAGGGTGCCGGCAGCACGCACCCGCACATTGGCGATCTTGCCTTCGAGCGCCGAGAGCGCGGTCAGGTGCTCCCGCACGAGGGCGTTCTGCTCGATGGCCCGGTGCGTCGCGAGGGCCCCGACCACGAGCGTGCTGGCGTTGTCTGCAAGCGATATCTCGTTCAGACCCGGAATCCGCTTGATGTCGATGAGGTGGTCGACGGTGGCCAGATGCTCCTTGAGCACAATCAGCAACTCGGTGCCCCCGGCGTAGAAGGCTCCGTCGTCGCCGAACTCGCGCATCAGGTGGGATGCCTCGGCCACCGTGGCCGGTTGGTGGATCGCGAGAGACCTAAGCATGTGCTGCCTCCCGCACCGGCATGCCCTGATCCAGGCCGGCGCGTTGCACACCCCGGATCAGGTAATCCCAGTAAGAGTGGACATGCACATCCCGGTACTTGTCCGGGTAGACGCGGCTGGCCATGTCGGGTGTCATGGGGCGCAGGTTCCCGAAGGAGTTGGCAATCGATTGGATGCGCAACACGCGTTCGAGCGTAAGCGCCGTGTACGTTGCCCACGGCACGGAGTCCCCGGTGAAGAGCACACCGTGCCCACGCAGAAGGACTACCCGCCGATCGCCGAGGGCGGATGCTACCCTCGCGCCCTGCTCTGGATTCACGATCAGTTCCGCCGTGTCGTCGAAGTAGGCAAGGCCATCCTTGAAAAGCACCGCGTCGTGGTTCAGGAGCTGTAGTTCTGCATCCGTCGCGCCGAAGGCGGTGGCGAATGGCGGGTGTGTGTGGATGACCGACTGGACGTCGTGGCGCACGCGGTAAATCTCCGAGTGGAGCACGTACTCCAGGTGCGCGCGGCCGCGGCCCTCCAGGATGTTCCCGTCCAGGTCGAGCCGCAGGACATCCTCCGGCGTGACCTCTTCCAACCCCAGGCCGTAGCGTTTCATCAGCAGGTGTTGCCCATCGGCTGAGCGCGCGCTGACGTGCCCCAGGGTGTAATCCCCGTGGTCACCCAGCGCCAGGATGCGGCACGACCACGCCACCTGCTCACGCAGGTCGCTGTCGGTGAGTGCCCGCACGTCCTTCGTCATTGTCGCTCCGTCGGCGGGTAATCCGCGTACGGAAACCCGAAAACCATGATCAGGTCATCGTCGCCGGTGTTGGAGACGGCGTGCCAGAGCCCCGGTGGGATGTGCAGCGCCTGATGCGCGGCGAAGGGGACTGGGTCACCCTCCGTTTGCAGCTCGCCGATGCCGGCCAGCACGTAGGCGATCTCTTCGACCTGATGCTTGACCAGGGCCGTTGTGGTGCCCGGCGTGAAGACGGAGTAACCCAGTGAGCTGAGCGTGCCGGGCGCGGTCTTCTCCGTCAGGACCATGCGGCTCCAACTGCCGTTCGGCAGCGGAATTGCCGAGACCTCCTCCAGCGGGATGACGCTGATCGTGGCGCCCGGTTCTACAGTGCCCACTTGCCATCCTTGACGATGTAGACGCCAGTGTCCTCAATGAGCAGGGACGCATTGAGGCAGTTGCCATCCAGGTGCAGCGTGCTGACGTTCTGGCCGCCCGGGTAGGCGTTGTGGTTGTCACCGAGCGCGAAGTGGACCGTGCCGAGTAGGCCCTTCTCCGAAGGTGAGCCAGTCGGGGACTTTTCGCTCGTGCCAAAGGCGAACTCGCCAATGACCGTCGCGCCCGGGACGCCGTCGATGACCTTCTTCAGCTTCTCCGCTTCTTCACCACCAGTAATCTCGGTGACCCGGCCCTGCTCCACCTTCCAGGTGATGGGGTTCGGGGTCTGGCCCGGCAGCCCGATGCCGAGCATGATGCCATCGACCACGATGGTGCCTTCAGTACGGTCTTCGACCGCCGCAAAGGCGACCTCGCTCCACAGCGGCACCGGGCCCATCATCTGGCCGCGCTTCTTGATCGGCGTCACTTCCAGCGCCGGGCGGCCTTCGATTGACACGCGGACATCCGTGCCCGCCGGCGACGTCACGCGGCACCACTTTGCGCCCTTGAGCGCCTCGATGGCGGCTTTCGCGCGGTCAGTGGCGTCGCGGATGTCAGCCTCGCTCAGATCCCAGGAGCCGATTCCCTCTTCGACTGAAGCGATCTTGGCGTTGTTGTCGCAGGACTCACGCACCGCCGAGACGTGGGCGAAACGATTGGCCCACTCCAGGTCGGTGATAATGATGATTTCGTCTGACTTGACCATCGCTTCGTGGAGGTTGCGTGGCGGGGCCATCGGGAAGCGGGTGTCCGCCTTACCGCGGCGTACCTGGTGCTCGTTGTTGGCGATAACCGGGAACCCGCCGCGCTCCACGACCACCTGGGCCAGCGCGTTCGCTTCGTTCATGTGGGCGTTGTCGGTGATGATCGTGACGACGTCGTCTGGCTCCACCGACATGCAGACGGCAGCGACCAGTTCGGCGTCGCGACGCAAACTCTCGGAAAGCTCGCTCATCGTTTTTCTCCCGTCGCCCTAGGCGCGTGCGGCCGTCATGGCCGTGAAGCGGGGCAGCACGTTCCGCGCGAACTGCTCAACCTGTCCAAACTGATCGAGGGAACCGAATCGGCAGATGAAGTAGTCCACACCGGCATCAATGAAGGTCTGGAACCACTCGGCGATATCGTCGGGTGTGCCGACTGGCCCCCACTCACCGAGATCCATGGCCTTGCTCAGTTCAGGGTAGTACTGACTGATGTAGGCGTTGATGCCAGCCTGCGCGGCATCGCGCGTATCTGCGATGTTCATCGTGACCTGGTATGACATCACGAATTCGTCGCGGCTGCGCCCGGCCTCGGCGACTGCCTGCTCGACCTGTTCGCGCTGCGCCCGGAACTCGTCCGGGTGGCGAGCGCGGCAGCAGGTCATCCAGCCGTCGCCGTACGCCGCGATGCGGCGGGCGGCCTTGCTCACCACGCGCGCCGTCTTGTCTTCCTGCTTTGTGCCTACCGTCAGGCGGGGGTTGCTGACCACCCAGATCGGAGGAGGAGACTGCACTGGCATCAGTGGGCCCATCTCCGTGCCGGAGTAGAACGCAATGTCGTCGAACTGGTAGGTGTCGCCGGTGAAGTTGGTCTTGCCCTCGGTCCAGAGTTGGCGCAGGACCGCCAGGCCCTCTTCGAAGATGCGGGCCCGCTTGTCGAAGTCGAGGCCGACCGAGGCGTACTCGCGGCGAACGCCGTCCTCCGGGTTGCCCATGCCAGTGCCCAGGATGGTGCGGCCGTTGGACAGGGCGTCGAGGGTGGCCCACTCCAGCGCCAGATAAAGCGGGTGCCGCGTGCCAGAGACGATGCAGGCGGTGCCCAGTTTGACCTTGCTCGTGCGCTGCGAGATGGCGGAGAGAATGTTGATCGGTTCCCAGCGTGGTTTCGAGAACAGGCTGTCACCCACCCAGACCGAATCGAACCCGAGTTCTTCCGCACGCTCAGCGAGGTTCAACAGGTCCTGCAGCGAGTAGTCGGGCGCGATGAGCGGTTCCCGATTGTTGAGATTGACTCCGAACTTGACCTCTGCCACGTTTATCGCGCTCCTCTCGCCAGGCGTTGGGGCGCGCTCTCCTCGAGCGCGCGCTGGGGAACATGAATGTGCTCTCGCAGCAAGCGACCTGCTTCGCTGGCGTTGCCCGCGCGCACCGCATCGAGAATTGCCTGGTGCTCGTCGATGGAGCGCTCCAGGCCGCCGCGCAAACCGAGCGACGACGAGATGTGCCGCCTCATTTGGTCCATGAGCGGATAGTAGATGTTCTTCAGGTAGTCATTCTGGGAACGCTCAACGAAGAGGGCGTGGAAGGTGCGGTTTGCCGTAAAGAACGCCTCGGCATCCTCCGCGGCGGCGTGGGTACGCATGTCTGCCTGCAGTTGCGCCAGTTCTTCCAGGTCGTGCGCCGTGAGATTTGGCAGGGCGAGGCGAATCGCCAGTTCCTCCAGGGCTTCGCGCACGCGGTAGGCATCCAGGAACTGCTGCGCCGAAAGGGACTTGACGACGGCGCCGTGGCGGGGCCGCAGCGTCACCAGGCCGTCGGAAGCGAGCCGATGCAGCGCCTCCCGCACTGGCACGCGGCTGACATTGAGCTGGGCGGCGAGGGCCTTCTCGGGCAAGGCGGCATCCGAGGGATAGACATTGCTGAGAATGTCGTCCCGCAGCCGCTGGTACACCTGCTCCGCCAGGGTGGCGTGGTTCAGCGGAATCTGTTCGGTTCGCCCCGTATCAACTGCCGGTAGGCTCACGCGTGCCAGAGGTTCCTCTCACTGCGCGTCGCTCCGTGTGTATACCGTATACCGGAATGTAGTCGACAGAATTCCCGCCGTCAAACCACCGTCCGCATCCACGCCACGTGCTCCACGGGGCGCGGGCCGGGCGTTGACGCGCGGTCTGGCAAGGTGATACTTATACGTATCAACACTGCTACATGGAACCTATGGAGTTGGGACCCGTGGTGTCACGACGTGTCGGATGAAGCTGCTAGGCGCAGACGGCCCACCCAGGCCGATGTGGCCCGGCTTGCAGCGGTGTCGCAGCCGCTGGTTTCCTATGTTCTCAGTGGTGACCCCAATGCGCCGGTTGCCCCGGAAACCCGGGCACGCGTGATGGCGGCCATCGCTGAGCTGGGCTACGTGCCATCCCACGCGGCGCGCAGCTTGCGTTCGCGGCGGGCGCTGGCCATTGGCGCCATCATTCCGGACATCACGAACCCGTTCTATCCCGCCTTCGCGCGCGGCATCCAGAATGTCGCTGAGCGCGAGGGGTACGACCTGATCGCCTACAACAGTGACGGATTGCTTGAGCGCGAGCGCAAGTTCATGCAGTCGGCCCTCGCTGGGCGCGTTGACGGCGTGATTCTCAGCCCGTTCCAGATCACCTTGGATGAGCTTGCCGACGTTGCCGAAATGAACATCCCGGTGGTGGCGCTCACCTCGCGCAGGCCCATTGTGGGGCGTGCTCCCGTCGACACTGTCCACGTTGACAGTGTGCGTGCGGCGAGGCAGGCGGTAGAGCACCTCATTGCGCGCGGGCATCGCCACATCGGCATGATTGCCGGCGAGGCGGGCACTCCTCCTCGCGAAGACCGGGTGTTGGGCTACCTGGAAGCCCTCGAGGCGCATGGCTTACGCGCTGACGAACTGCTGCTGCGTGGTGCAGACTTCAACGAAGACGGTGGCTATCGCGCAGCGCATGACCTGCTGCGGCTTTGCCCGAGACCCACAGCCATTTTTGCCGCCAATGACCTGATGGCGATGGGCGCCATGGCGGCCCTGCATGAGATGGGGCTGCATGTCCCGAATGATGTTGGCATCGTCGGATTTGATGACATCCCGGCAGCCCGGCTGCTGGCCCCACCTTTAACAACTGTCGCGCAGTACCCGGATCGTCTTGGCGAGCGGACTGCAGAGCTCCTGCTGGAGCGGCTGCGTGGGGAAGGACCACCCTACAGCCGCGAATTCGTGATGCCTGCCGAACTGGTGGTCCGTGAATCGGCCTGATGGCCTTGTTGCTGGAGGAGGTGCAGAAGAAAGACGCCGAGGAATCTCGACGAACCAGTTCGCAGCGGACGGCGCGGGCGCGTCGTGCGTGATGCCGCGACGACGCGGCGGTCAATCAACGGGAGATGGTGATGCGACCTTCACTTCGCACAATTGCCCTTGCTGGCATGGCGGCGTTGACGCCACTGGCGATGCTGGCGCCTGTCACGCGGGCGCAGGACAACGTTGAACTGACGATGTGGCTCGACACGACGGGCGGTTCTGAAGGCGCCGAGTGCGTTCAGGCGAACGCTATTGATGTCTTCAATGCGCAGGGGAATGGCATTACCGTCAACGCCACGATGCAGGCGAACGCGTGGGATGCCACCCGCACGGCAATTGCTGGCGGTGCTGGGCCCGACATTGTGGGCACGCCTGGGCCGTCGTTTGCGATGCAACTCGCCCTGGCGGGGCAGCTTGCAGCGCTCGATGACTACGCCAAAGATCTTGGCTGGGACGAACGCTTTGCTCCGGGTTCGCTCGATCTCGGTATGGCCGATGGCAAGCTTTACAGTATCCCGACCGAGCTCGAGACGCTGGTGCTCTACTACAACAAGACGCTCTTTGAGGAGCACGGCTGGGAGCCACCCAAGACGCTTGATGAGCTGATGACGCTCGCGGCGACCGTCCAGGAGGCGGGCATCATTCCGTTCTCGCACGCGAACGCCGAGTGGCGCCCGGCCAACGAGTGGTTCGTTGGCGAGATGTTGAACCACAGCGCCGGTGGTCCCCAGAAGGTTTACGACGCGCTGGTTGGCAACGTGGAGTGGACCGATCCCGACTTCGTGGCCGCGATCGACGCATTGAACCAGATGCAGCAGAACGGCTGGTTCATGGGCGGCCTCGACCGCTACTACACCACGACGTTCCCGGAGGCCGGAGCCATTCTCGGGGCCGGCGAGGCCGCGATGAACATCGAGGGAACGTGGTTCCTCGCTGACGAGGCCGCCTACTTCGGCGAGGAGGCCGGCAACAGCAACGAAATTGGCTGGGTACCGGTGCCTTCGGTTTCGGGCGACGCCATTTTTGACCTCGGCATTGGCAACACCTATTCCATCAACAACAACTCTCAGCACAAGGACGAGGCCGCGAAGTTCATTGACTTCTGGTTCTCGCCCGAGAACCAGGCCAAGCTGCTTGTCGAGTGCGGCACGGTGCCTGCCGCTGTCGATCTGACCGGGCAGGACCTGACGGGCGTCAACCCGAACCTGGCCGAGATTCTGGCGGCGATGAACAAAGCGTTTGCCGAAGGCAACTACGGCTACACGACCTGGACTTTCTGGCCCCCGGCCAGCGAGACGTACCTGATCGAGGAGATCGAGCGGGTCTGGGCCGGCGAGATTACGCCAGAGGAGTATCTGGCGGGTCACCAGGAGAAATTTGACGCGGAGCGGACGGCAGGCGCCGTGCCGCCGATTCCGGAGCGGTAGGCCGCACGCGGGTCAGGGGTGCCCCTGACCCGCCTCCGCGACCCGGAAGCGAGACTCATATGCAGCACAGCCTGACGCTCCCTGAGGGAGCACTTGCGTCAAGCCAGGCGGACAAGCGACGGGCCTTTTTCCGGCGCAAGGTCGTGCCGTGGCTCTTTGTCCTGCCGATCCTGGCGATCAACATCGTCGTGGTGGCGGCACCGGCTCTCAGCTCGGTCTACTACTCCATGACCAAGTGGAGCGGCATTGGCACGGCGGAATGGGTTGGCCTGTCGAACTACCAGACCCTCTTTGCCGACCCAGGTTTCCACCACGCCTTCATGAACAATGTGCTCTGGTTGGCGATGTTCCTGACCATCCCCATTGCCATGGCCCTCGTGGCGGCAAGCCTGCTGGCGCCCATCAAGCGCGGCGCGATCGTCTTCCGCATGTCGCTCTTCATCCCGTACGTGCTGCCGAGCGTGGTTTCGGCCGCGCTCTGGCGCAGCCTGTTCAGCCCGGATCGTGGGATTCCTGCGTTCCTGACGGACCTGGGCGTGCCGGGATTCAACAAGGCGTTCCTGGGAGACTCGCGGACCGCGTTGCCGGCCATTGCCTTCATTGATAACTGGCACTGGTGGGGCTTTCTGATGGTGCTCTTCCTGGCCAGCATGCAGAACATCCCGCCGGATCTCTATGAGAGCGCCCGGCTCGACGGCGCAAACCGCTGGCAGGAGTTCCGGGACGTGACGCTGCCGGGGATTCGCCCAACGATTGTTTTCATGATCCTGATGACCACCATCTGGTCGTTCCTGACCTTTGATTACATCTGGATCCTGACCCAGGGTGGGCCAGCAAGGGCCACAGAGGTGCTCTCGGTCCTCGTCTACAAGGAAGCGTTCCGCAACTTCAACGCCGGTTACGCGGCGGCAATTGGCCTCACCATGAGTTTCTTCGTGGGCTGCGTGATCGCCGGGTTCCAGGTCCTGCGCCGTCGGGGATGGGAGATATGAGTATGATGACGGTTCCAGGCCGGAAGCGGCGCGATGTCAACCTGGCGCCGAATTACCTCGTGCTCCTGCTGCTGCTCGGCTTTGCCCTGGGGCCGCTCCTCATCCTCCTCTTCAACTCCCTGAAGACGCAGGCAGAGTTCGCGAGAAACCCGCTCGGCCCGCCCCAGAACCTCATGTGGGAAAACTTCAGCAAAGCGTGGAGCGTCGGGAACTTCGCCGTAACCACACGCAATAGCGGCTTTCTCGTAGTGGTGACGGTCGTTGCCGTGCTGGCGCTCGGCGGCATGGCCGCGTACAGCCTGGCCAAGCTCGATCTCCCCGGATCAGGGTTTGTCACACTCTACCTCCTGATCGGAACGAGCCTGCCGTTGCAACTCTTCCTGGTGCCGCTCTTTTTCCGGTGGAAGGAGCTGGGCCTGGTCAACACGCTGCATGGTCTCGCCATCATCTATGTCGCGACCAACGCTCCCTTCGCGGTGTTCCTGCTGCGCTCCTACATGCTGCAGTTACCGCGCGACTTCGAGGACGCGGCGCGTGTGGATGGCGCGGGCGAGTGGCAGATCTTCACGGGCATTGTGGTGCCGCTGTCCTGGCCCGGGTTCCTGACCGTCGGCCTGGTCGTGGCGCTGAGCGTCTGGAATGAATTCCTGCTCGCATCCGTCTTCCTGACAGAGCAGGAACTCTTCACCGTCGTGACCAGTTACTACAACTTCTCGACGCGGTTCAGCCGGGACTGGTCCCTGACCAGTGCTGCCGCCATCATGATGATTCTCCCGGTGGTCGTGATTTTCCTGGCCCTCCAGCGCCGCTTCGTGGAAGGGCTGACGCAAGGTGGACTCAAGGGGTAAGACATTCGTGAGCAACGCAGACGCGGCGGCCGAATCGCCGCTCTATCACAAGGTGCGTGGCTGCCTCTACGGCGGAGCGATCGGCGATGCCCTGGGCGCGCCGGCCGAGTGGAAGTTCCCGCCGGAAATCTGGCAGCGCTACGGTGAGATCCTGGAGTTCGTGGAGCCGTGGGATGGCCCATCGGACATCGGCAAGGGAGATGGCCGGTTCACGGACGACACCCACATGACGATGCTGCTCGGGCAGATTTACGCCGAAGAGCAGCGTCACCTGGACCCGTTCATCTTCGCGCAGCGCATTGTGCCGCTCATTGCGGATGAGCCGCGCTGGCTGGCTGAACGCGGGATCGAGATGCCGCTCGTCGACCGGCTCTTCTACCCGGAAAAGTGGCTGCTGATGCGGCTGCGCCTGGCCAACGCTGACCCGCGCCTGGGCGGGGTCGGCAACATGGTGAACTGCGGCGCGGCGATGTACGCGGCCCCGGTTGGCATCGTCAACGCCGCAGACCCGGGCGCGGCCTACCGTGAAGCGATCGATATTTTCACGGCGCACCAGTGGAGTTATGGCCTGGAAGCAGCCGGGGTGATGGCTGCGAGCGTCGCGGCCGCCTTCGTCCCGGGCGCCACCGTCGATGACGTCGTCGCTACGGCGCTCGAGTTTGCGAAAGAGGGCACGCGCGAAGCAATTGGCGCAGTTATCTATGAGGCGCGCCGCCACGACGACTGGCGCGAGGCCATCGTCCCGTTGCGGGAGGCGATGCGGCCCTTTGACGGCAGCGCCGAGGACGGCACGCAGGACCGGGGCAATGGCACGGATGACTGGCAGCCAAGCCGGCGCAAATCGATCGAAGAGTTGCCGATTGCGCTCGGCATGCTGGTCGTCGCGAAGGGCGACTTCCCAGGGGCGATTCGGGGCGCGGCCAACTACGGGCGGGACAACGATTCCATCGCCGGCATGGCGGGGTCGATTGCCGGCGCCCTGCACGGCGACGGGGTCATCCCCGAGGGCTGGGCGGAGCAGGTGAACCAGGCCAACCGGATCGATCTCGATCCGCTGGCGCGGGATCTCACGGCCCTGGTCATTTCCCTGCAGCGCGAACAGGCCGAGGCCGCTGCCGCCCGATCCTCGATGTTCGCGCAACTCACGGCCTGATCAGAACGAACGGAGCACAGACGTTTCATGACGACGATCAACACGACGTTTCCCGCTGACTACTTGGAGCGGGTGTACGCTGGGGTTCTCGGCAAGATCATCGGGGTGTACCTGGGCCGGCCCATCGAGGGCTGGACGTACGACAAGATTTCGGCCGAAGTTGGCGAAGTCGACCACTACATCAACGAGATGCGGGACATGCCGCTCGTCGTGACGGACGACGATATCTCCGGCACGTTTACATTTCTGCGGGCCCTGCCGGACCACGGCAATAACCCGGACCTGACCCCGGAAGAGATTGGCAACACCTGGCTCAACTACCTCATCAACGAGCGCACCATCCTGTGGTGGGGCGGGCTGGGCAACTCGACCGAGCACACCGCGTACATCCGCCTCAAGGAGGGCATCCCCGCGCCAGCTAGCGGTTCGATGGCGCTCAACGGCAAGACGATTGCCGAACAGATCGGGGCGCAAATCTTCATCGATGGCTGGGGGATGCTCTTTCCGGGCGATCCCGAGCGAGCAGTCGAATTCGCGCGGCGGGCGGGCAGCGTCAGCCATGACGGCGAGGCGATCTACGGCGCGCAGGTGATTGCCGCGATGCTGGCGCAAGCCTTTGTCGACTCGGACCTGAACGCCTTGCTCGATACTGCCGTCAGCTTCATCCCGGCAGACTCCACGATTGCGAGGGTGATCCGCGATGTCCGCGCCTGGCACGCCGCCGCGCCGGACGATTGGCGCGCGACGCTGGCCCAGATCCAGGCCAACTACGGCTACGACAAATTCGGCGGCGCGTGTCACATGGTGCCGAACCATGCGCTCATCATCATGGCTCTGCTCTACGGCGGCGACGACTTCCGCAGGGCCCAGATGATTGTCAACACGGCAGGGTGGGATACCGACTGCAACGCCGCAAACGTCGGCGCGATCCTCGGCGTAAAGAACGGCCTGGCCGGCATCGACACCTCGGATTACGACTGGCGGGGACCAGTGGCAGACCGCCTGTATCTCTCGACCGCCGACGGTGGCCGGGCCATCTCGGACGCGGTCATCGAGACCTATCACGTCGTCAACGCTGCGCGGGCGTTGACTGGCGCAGCGGCGCTGGCGCCGAAGAACGGGGCGCGGTTCCACTTCTCGCTCCCTGGTTCGGTCCAGGGCTTCGAGTCCGCCGCCGCTGGCGTTGAAGTCGCAAACACCTCGGCGACTGAGCGCGGAGGCGCGCTGGCTATCCGGTGGTCCGCCGATGCCACAAGCCCGATCCAGGTCGCGACCCCGACCTTCACGCCCCTCGAAGCGATTGGCATGAAGGGTTACAAGATGGTGGCTAACCCGTCGCTCTACTCGGGCCAGAACGTCACCGCCCAGGTCGTTGCGGCGGACAGCAACGGCAGCCCGGTGTCCGTCGCGTTGGCGCTGACCTACTACGGCCCCAACGACGAGGTGCTGGCCGAAATTGCGCCAGCGGTGAGCCTGGCTCCGGGCGGCAGCGAGACGCTGACCTGGCAGGTTCCGGACCTTGGGGGGTTGCCGGTGGCGTCGATCGGCCTGCAGATCGCGCCCGAAGGCGCTGGCGCCGGCGAAGTCACCCTGGAGTGGCTGACCTGGCAGGGCGCACCGAGCGTCACGTTCACCCGCCCCGATGGCACCGGCGACCAGTGGCGCGAGGCGTGGGTGGATGGCGTCAATCAGTTTCAGTCACGTTGGTGGGACAGCTTCCGCATCTCGAACAACATCGGCACCGGGTTGATTAGCCAAGGCACGGCGGATTGGCAGGATTACACGGCATCCGCCGACATCTCGCTGATGCTGGCCCGCCAGGGTGGCCTTGCGGTTCGCGTGGGCGGCATGCGTCGCTGGTACGCGCTCGTGCTCTGCGATGATGGCAAGGTGCGCCTGATCAAGGACCGAGAGCAGGTCTCGGTGCTTGCGGAAGAAGACTTCCCGGTGGAACTGGACCGCTATTACCGGATGGAACTATCGGTAACCGGCGACACGCTGACTGGCTCGATCGACGGCAAGGTTGTGCTGGAAGCGACGGACGCCGTTGATCCGCTGGCAGCCGGCGGCGTGGGCCTGGTTGTCTCGGACGGCACGATTTCGACCGACGCCGTATCGGTTGCGCCGGTCGCCGCGTAACGGCGCGGCCCGAACACCAGACCAAAGGATGCCAACTATGCCAACTTTCACGCGTGGCAGACGTTGGCGCACTTTCCGGCTGGTAGTCTGATCCATGCGGATCAATCACGGCGGGAGCCGAGGCTAGGAGTTGAGGACCGGCGGCATGGAGAGCTGCCGGTCCTCGCGTTCAAGCTGTCACACGCTCATCTGTCGGAACGTAGGGAATGTCGTAGCCGAAATAGCCAGGGCCGACGAGGCAGAGCCCTGCTTCCCTGCGCCAGCGGAGGTTGCAGGGCTCTGCCACGACGGCCACCCGGAAGCCGTATCGCAGCCCTTCTGTCGTGATGGGGTCACCGGATTCCGCGTCGAGCATGGAGATCAGGTCAGGCGTGGTGGCCATGGCAGGCTGCGTCATGAGCTTGCCGATGTCGGGATCGCCACCGCCGCCGGTGCCCAGGAGTGCGGCGCCCCGCGTGATGCCGTCGAGTGCCTCGGCGGAGATGGTGCAAGTTGGCGGGACTCGCTATCTTCAGGGGCGAGACCAGGCGCGGCACGTCGAGTGAGGCGGAGAACATCACAGCACATGTACGAGATGACTGAGGCGAAACTGGAGGCGTTGGCGATTGGCGCGGGCATCCTGGGCACTGGGGGCGGTGGGAACCCCTACCTCGGCCGGATCGAGGCGCGTGAGCAGCTCCGGGCGGGCCGGACAATCCAGGTCATTTCCATGGACGAGCTTCCAGACGACGCCTTCGTCACGACCGTCGGCGGCATGGGCTCACCGACGGTGAGCATCGAGCGAGTTGGACGCGGCGACGAGTGCCTGCTGGCCATGCAGACGCTGGAGCGCCACCTCGGTCGTCAATTCACCCACGTGATCCCCGGCGAGATTGGCGGCTCCAACTCGATGCGGCCGATGATTGTCGCCGCGCAGGTGGGGCTGCCCGTGATCGACGGCGACGGCATGGGCCGCGCGTTCCCCGAGCTCCAGATGGATACCTTCAGCATTTACGGCGTGCCCCTGACGCCTGGCGCGTTGGCTGATCCCCGTGGTCACCAGGTGATCTTTGACCGCATTCCCGATCCGACCACGTTCGAGCGGTACGCACGAGTGGTCACGATCCAGATGGGCGGGGCATCCGGTTACGCATTTCCGCCGATGACCGCGGACGAGGTGCGGCGGACTGCTGTTCCCGGAACGGTCACGCTGGCGATTGCTATCGGCGATGCCGTACTCGCGGCGCGGGCATCGCACGAGAATCCGGTCGATGCCGCACTTGCCGTATCGGGCGGAGAGCGGCTGTTCCAGGGGAAGATTGCCGATGTCGAGCGCCGCATGCTGGGTGGGTTTGCTCGTGGTGTCGTGAGCCTCGAGGGCGCGGGACCGAACTCCGGGCAGACACTGACCATCGACTTCCAGAATGAGAACCTGGTTGCGCGCACCGGTGATGACGAAATCCTGGCCGTGGTGCCCGACCTGATCTGCCTGGTAGATGAAGACTCCGCTGAGCCGATCACCACCGAAATTCTGCGTTACGGGCTACGCGTGGTGGTGCTGGGCATTCCCGCCCCGGAGCTGCTCAAGACGCCGGAAGCCCTGGACGTTATTGGCCCCGCCGCATTTGGCTATCCCGACGTGCAGTTCACGCCGCTCGGCGGGGTTTTCGGCGTCCCAAACTGACGAGCCAGAGGCGGTGGCGCCCGCGGCGTGCTGAAGCTCGCTGATTCAGGGTACCGCGACGGCCATGGCTGGGTAGAAGAGGTTGGCTCCGCCCCGCAGCGTGCCGCGGTCGTTCTGCACGCCAACCGGGCTGCCAAACTCGAAGCTGAGCACGTCCTCTTCGAGAACCTCGACGGTGTGACCGATCTGCCGCAGGGCTGCAATCGTGTCTGCCGGGATACGGCTGCTCGCCTGCAGGGTGCCCGTCGAGCAATCGATGCGGGGTGCGCTGATAGCTGCCTGCATTCCCATGTTGTAGTCCACGACATTAGCGACGATCTGGGGCAGGGCGTTGAGGATGCGCCGCCCGCCCATGGCCCCGACGGAGATGAAAGCCCGATTTCCTGCCAGTAGCAGCATGGGCGCCATGTTCGCCAATGGCCTTTTCCCCCCGGCGATAGAGTTTGGACGGCCCGGTACGGGATCGAACCACATCATTCCGTTATTCAGCAGGACGCCGGTGCCCGGAACCGTGACGCCGCTGCCCCAACCTCCAAGGAGTGTGGAGGTGAGTGAAGCGCTGTTCCCCCAGCGGTCAATTGCGGACACATGCGTGGTGTTCATGCGGGGAACTGGCGAGGGCAGTCCAGGTGCTGGTGTTCGTATTTTGTCAGGAGCGAACGTCCTGGCCTGTTCGGTGGCATAGTGCCTGGAGATCAGCCGTTCCCAGGGCGCATCCACGAACGCGGGATCGCCCAGGAGTGCAAGCCGGTCGGAGAAGGCCTGGAGGCAGGATTCCGCGATCCAGTGCAGAGCCTCCGCCGAGTTGTGCCCCAGGCTGGCGAGGTTCGTTTGCTCCATGAGATTGAGCGTTTCGAGCACGGTCGGGCCGCCGGAGGCGGGTGGGGATGTCAGCACTTCGTGGCCCCGGTACATCCCGCGCAGGGGCTCCATGACCACTGGCTGATACCTTGCCAGATCAGCTTCCGAGATCAGGCCGCCGTGGTCGCGCATTTCGGCCGCGATAGCGCGAGCCGGGCTGCCCTCGTAGAAGGCCTGCGCGCCCTGATCGCCGATCAGACGCAGCGTTTCAGCCAGCTCCGGCTGGCGCAGGGGTTTGCGCCAGCCGGGATAGGGTGTCGGGACGTACCCGTCGTTGGTGAAGGTGGCGCGCGTCGACGGAAAGCGGTTCAGGAGGGCCAGGTCCAGCCCGATCATGAGGGCCGTGTGCCAGGAGATGTCGAAGCCGTCTGCCGCGTGCTTGATGGCGGGGGCGAGCGCTCGCTGCCGTGAGAGCGTGCCGAACTCTTGCAGTGCGAGCGTGAGGCCAGCGACGGCGCCGGGCACTGCGGCAGCCAGGTGACCGTGGATGTTGGCGTCGCCTTCCACCTTCTGCCAGCCGAACATGTCGGCGTCGTGGCCGCTCGCGGCCAGGTTGTACATGCCTGGGGTAGCAGCGGCCGGCGCGACCATCGGGTGGTCGACGAGCACGCGCTCATCCCGCTCCGGGAAGTGGGCGAGCAGGAAACCTCCTCCCCCGAGGCCGCTCATGAAGGGCTCGACGACCCCCGCCACGAAGCCAGCGGCGACCACGGCATCGACGGCATTTCCCCCTTCCTGTAGCACCTCCGCGCCGGCCTCCGCGGCGAGCACATGCTTGGCGGCCACGATCCCGCGGGGAGACGTGGCCTCGTCGCGGTCATAGCGCCATGTCGTGCGGCTGCTCATGACCCGATGGGGTGTTCGGAGCGGAAGCGATCCGCCGCCGCGCCGAGGGTGGTGAACTGGACGCCCTCGTGCGACTTCATCCACGAGATCAGGCGTTCGAGCATCAGGAACCGGTGGCCGCGCCCGATGACCTGCGGGTGCATGGTCAGCGTGAAGACGCCATCCGGGATGTCGCGGTACATGAAGGTGAACTCACCCTGCCAGACTTCCTCGACCTTGGACGGCGCGCTGTGCCCGGTGGCATTGATGCCCGCGCTGCGGATGGAGAGGTATTCGAAGTGCGGCCAGTCGTCGAGAATCCAGCTCACCGGCATTTCCACAAGGTCAACCGGATCGCCGAAGAGGTACGGGCCATCATCCTGGATAACGTCGCCGCTGCGGCACCAGTATGGCCGGAAGTCGTTCCCCATCAGGGAGCTTTCGTACCGGAAACCGGCCTCGAGCAAGAGGTCGGTGGTGTACGGGCTGTTGTCCCACGACGGGGAGCGATAGCCAACCGGGCGTACGCCTGCAACCTTGTCGAGGGCTTCCAGACCTCGCTCCAGCACTGCCCGTTCGCGGTCCCTGGTCTCCAGGGAGAGCGGGTTCTCGTGGAGATACCCATGGTGGCCGATTTCGTGCCCCGCCGCCGCGATATCGCGCACGACATCCGGGTAGGTCTCCGCTGTGTGGCCGGTGGTGAAGAACGTGGCGGGAATCTGCTCGCGGTCCAGGAGCTTCAGGATCCGGCGGGCGGCCACCGCACCGAACTCCCCGCGCGAGATCATGCTCGGCGATTTGGCTCCGAGTGGTCCGATCCAGATTGAGATGGCGTCGAAATCGAAGGTCAGGCAAACCGTGGCTCGGTGTGTATCCGTCACGTTACACCGCCCGATGCGTGATGCGGCCGTTCATGACCGTCATCAGAATTGGCAGATCAACCAGGGTGTCGGCGTCGGTCTCGACCGGGTCTGCCGCGAAGCCGGTGAGGTCTCCCCGGTAGCCCGGAGCGATGCGGCCAGAGAGGTCTGATTCGGCGATCGCCGCCGCAGCGCCAGTGGTGTAACCGTGGAGCGTCTCCAGCCCGGTCAGCGCCTGGTCGGCTGCGCGCGGTGGCATCCCCTTCAGACCCGGCGTGCGGCGCAAGCGAGCCCAGGCCATGCCCAACCGTGGGTCGAACGGAGCAACGGACCAGTCGGAACCGAGCGCCAGAATGGCGCCGGAGTCGAGGAGCGAGCGGGTCGGGAAGGCGCGCGCGGTGCGCTCCGGGCCAGCGCGGTCGGCCCATTCGTCGGAGCCGTCTGGCTGCATCGCCGCCATGTGCAGCGGCTGCATGGAGGCCACCACGTTCAGCGCCGCGAAGCGCGGCACGTCAACTGGCTCGACCAGCTCGTCGTGCTCGATGCGGTGCGGGCCGTTGAGGCCGTTTTGCGGGAAGACCTGGGCGGCCTCGTACGAATTGAGCGCCCAGCGCACGCCGCCATCCCCAACCGAGTGGGTGATGCACTGGAACCCGGCTTCGGCGAAGAGCGAGACCGCACCAGCGTAGGCTTCTGGGTTCGGCCAGAAGGGGCTGATGCCGTCGCCGCGCGTGTCCGGATAGGTCAGCCAGCCTGTGCCGGTCTCGATCACGCCATCGATGAAGAACTTCACCGCTCCGCCGCGCCAGAGTGCGCCCTTCTCATCGCGCAACGGAATCTGGTCACGCATTTCGGCGACGGTGAGTTGTGGATGCTGCCAGAGTGGAACGACGACGCGACATGTCAGATCACCCCGGTCCTCGAGCGCCTGATAGATGGCGAACTCCTCTGGCGTGGCTTCCATGGCGTGAACGTAGGTCAGGCCCACCTCGGCGTAGCGGCGAAAGGTCTCCCGGTAGCGGGCGTACTCGGCTTCCGGGCTTAGCGGCGGCACGGTATCCCAGACCAGGCTCATGGCGCCCTGTTCCAGCAGCTCGCCCGTCGGCACGCCATCCTCGCAGGTGACACTGGAGGCCTCAGCGAACTCGACCGGGCCGGTTACCCCGGCAAGCGCGAGGGCGGCCTGGTTCGCCACCCCGCTGTGGCCATCGAAGAAGCGCAGGTAGGTGGGCCGGCCGCCGACTGCCTCATCCAGCAGACTCCCGCGAATGCCGGTGGGTCCGAACATCTCGTAGTGCAGGCCCCAGCCGATCACCCAGTCATCCGGCCCGAGTGAGGCGGCCTCTGCGCGCAGCTTCGCCTGCAACTCGTCCAGCGTGACGAAATCAAAGGCATCGACGCCTCGGGTTGCGATCGAGCTGGAGATGGGGTGGATATGGGCGTCAGTGAGGCCGGGCACAAACGCAATGCCGCGTCCGTCGACGACGTCGGTGCCCGTACCACGGGTGGCGCGGACGGAGTCATCGTCTCCTGCCGCCACAATGAGCCCGTCCTTGATGGCGACAGCCGAACAAAATGGCTGCCGATCATCGAGCGTGCGAATGCTGGCGCCCCAGATAATCAGATCGGGATCGCTGGACATGACATCCCCTGTGTGAGCATACGGACGTTCCGTACGGACGGGCATTCGTGCGCTGCTGTTCGCGATGTTCGCCGACAGCGCACGCGTAGGCCGGAATCATATCCAATCTGTTCTGGATATCGGCGCATGAAACCCGGCCTCGTGCGAAACCGCAACCCTTCTCCGGGCGTCATGAAGGTGCGAGACAGACGACGCGCCAGGTGTGCCGCAGGGACTGGGTCCGCCTGCAGCCCCCGAACCTGGAAGTGTCTGAGGCTCGATCGGAAAAAGGGGAGGGATTTCGAAATGACCGAACAGGCGAACGCCCCGCGTGCCTGGATGCGGTGGGCAATCGCACTGGCACTCATAAGCGGCAGCGTGGCGGGCTCAGTCGCCCCTGCGTTCGCGCAGGACAACGGGCAGGGCGAGCCGGTGGTGGAGCAGTCCACCGAGGATGTCGCTCCTGTTGAAGAAGCTCCGGTTGAGCAAGCGCCCGTCGAGGACGCACCGGTCGTCGAGGAGGCGCCGGTGGTCGAGGACGTGCCGGCGGCCGAAGAGGCGCCAGCCGTCACGGAGGCGCCGGTTCAGGACGTTGTGGCCGAGCCGGTAGCCGATCAGACCTCTGGTGGGGATCAGGGGCAGACCGACAACGGCAACAACGGTGGCGGGAATGGCGGCGGCTCGGATGCTGCACAGCCGGAAGCCGAGACTCCGTACTTCGATCCCGTGGCGCCTGTCGTCCCGGCGGTGACGAACAACAATCCGATCATGGATACCGCTGCGGCGCAGAATGCCCTCGGGCAAACCGAGGAGCCGAGCCAGCCGGAACCGGCGCAATCTGAGGAACCGGCTGCCGATCAGCCGGCAGATAGCGGCTCTGACGGAGCGGGTGATTCCGGAGAAGCTGCGCAGTCTGACGGTAGCACCGGCGAAGTCGCAGAGACAGCGCCCGAACCGGCTCCGACAATGGGCGACGACGACTACAACATCTTCGATGATCCAACCTTCAACCCTGCGGCTGCTGAGGAGACGCCAGTCGTCGACCAGTCCGACTCGTCGGACAACGCCGATTCCGGGAACGCCGACAATGGCGACAAGGGAAACGGCAAGGACGACAAGGCGAACGCTGACAGTGGCAGCGGCGGCCAGGATGCGTCTGATAGCTCGGGCAGCGATGACCAGGCAGTGGACTCATCGAACAACGACGATGCCAACTCCAGTTCCGAAGAGAACGCCTCGACGTCCTCGAACGATTCAACGTCGAACGCAGAGCAGACCGAGGTCTCGCAGACCACGACCGATGCGGCCAGCGATGACTCGACCGACGCTGACGCGAAGGACGCAGACGAAGACAAGGTCGATCAGACCGACGCTGACGCTGCGGACAAGGACGCTGCGGACGACACCACGGTTGTTGAGCAGGACGCCGATATTGACGGCGACGGCGACGTCAGCGTGGTGGAGCAGCAGAAGGCTGACCGCAAGGCGGCCAAGAAGGAAGACCGGAACAAGAACGGCAACAACAACAATAACCATAAGAACAACAACAAGAACGGCAATGGCGGTGACAAGAAGAACAAGCACCACATGGGCCTGGCCGCAAGCCGTGTCGCTGGCCTGAACCGTGGCGCTGGCGCAGGCAATACGGCCTCGGCCGGGAACGGCGGACGGGCCAACGCCAGTGCGGACGGCGGTATCGTGGTTATTGGCGCCATCAACTCTGGCGGCAACAAGGGCAACACGGTCAACGTCGGCACGATTGGCGGGTATGACTGCAACGGCGCGCCGATCTACATCGATGGGGGCACGGTCGACAACAGCACGAACCTCAACATTGATGCCAGCGGCGGCACGGCCATTGCGGACGCCTCGGGCGGCAGCGACAACCTGGCCATGACCAGCGGCAACGGCAAGGACGACAAGGTCCGAGCTCCGATCCGCAGCATGTACGGTCTGCGTGGCGGCCGTGGCAACAATGGTGACGGCGGCAACGTGGCCTCGGCGGGTAACGGCGGCCAGGCGGGCTCGAGCGCGGACGGCGGCATCGTGGTCATCGATGAGATCAACTCGGGTGGCAACGAAGGCAACACCATCAACGTCGAGAGTGTCTGCGGCGGCGCTGAGGCGCCGGTGTACGTGCCGGAAGCCCCGGCCAAGCCAGGCAAGCCTGGCAAGACGGTCGTGGTCCCGGTGACCCGCAGCACACCGAAGGGTGGCGGCGCCAAGGTCAGGGTGGTCCGCGTTCCGTCCACGGGTGTCGGCCATGTCCCGGCGCCGGTGCAGCCGGCTCCGTTCAACGCGCCAGTGGCAGCCCTGCCGCTGCGTGATGAGGACGAGGGTTCTGGCGCCACGCAGGACGTGCTGGACTAACGCTCGACTGTTACCGGAAGAGTATCTGAGAACGGGGGAGGCGAATGTCGCCTCCCCCGTTTCGTGTGGCCATTGCGCACGGGAAGGTCAGGCGCGCCAGCGATCCTTGAGGCGGTCAACGACGACGGCCAGAATGAGGATGACGCCGATGGCGATTGTCTGGAAATAGGATTCGATGCGGATCAGGTTCATCCCGTTCGTCAGGATGGTGATGAAGAGCGCGCCGAGCACGGCTCCCAGAATCCGGCCCTCGCCTCCCCGCAAGGAGATTCCGCCGATGACCGCAGCGGTGATGGACTCCAGAGGGTACTCAGGGCCCAGGTTCGGCTCCCCGGACGAGGTGCGTGCCGTGAGCAGGATTCCGGCAATCGCCGTCAGCACGCTGCACAGGATGTAGACCGAGGCCGTGTAAACGCCGACCGAGATGCCGGAGAGATACGCCGCCTTGGTGTTGCCGCCGATGGCGTACAGGTAGCGGCCCCATGATGTTGAACTCACCAGGAAGCTAACGAGAATGGTGGCCGCAATGGCCACGAAGATGGGGAAGGGAATTCCCAGCCACCGGCCGGTGCCGATCTCCTTGGTAAAGAGCGGTGGCAGCCCGCTGACGGGCGACCCTCCGGTGTAATAGAGCGCGAAGCCACTGCCGACCGACGCCATGCCGAGCGTCATGATGAACGGCGATACCTTGAAGCGCGCAACACCGATACCGTTGATGAGCCCGAAGACGAGCCCCACAAAGAGGCCTGCCGCGATGCCCGTGAGCACGGCCATCCACTCGGATTCCGGGTTACTTGCATAGGCGTTCGACATGAAGCGGGCGGAGACCACGCTGGTCACCGCAATCACCGCACCAACAGACAGATCGAAGCCGCCGCTGATGAGCACCATTGCCTGGCCCAACGTCACGATGATCAGGAACGTCGACTGGCGCAGGACGTTGGTGATGTTCTGTGGGCCGTAGAAACGCGCCTCCTGTGACGCGAAGTAGAGAATGGCGACGACCAGCAGGATCGGCAGGATGCCGACTGAGGTGAATATCGATCTGGCGATTTCGGCCAGCCGGTTACCAGAGGTCGTTTCCCGGGAGGCGGTCGTTGCAGACATACGCTGTATTCCTCATTTCCGGTCGCTCCCGCGCGCTCCGGGACATCGTCACTCGGTCAGGCGGCGTCAATCGCTGGAGTTTCGTCTCGGTCAAAGAAGTTCGCCAGAACGGCTTCCTCGGTCAGGTCATGCCCGGCAAGTTCAGCTCGTACCTCGCCCCGATGCATGATGTAGGCGCGATGGGAGAGATGGAGCAACTCAGGCAAATCGGAGGAGATTAGCAGGACTGCCGCGCCGTGCTCGCACAGGTCCTTGATGAAGCCGTAGATCTCAACCTTTGCCCCGACATCCACGCCGGTCGTTGGCTCATCGAAGATGAATACCCGCACATCGCGGGTCAGACCGCGCCCCAGCACCACTTTTTGCTGATTGCCGCCTGAAAAGTAGGCAACCTGCCGTTCGACATTGAGGGGCCGCAGGCCTAGCCGCTGCGCGACATCGCGCACAATCTTTCGTTCCTCGCGGCGCCGCAGCAGGCCCATGCGGCTGAAGGTCGGACGGTCCAGAGATGCGAGTGACATGTTCTCGCGCACGGAACGCGTGGAAACCAGTCCCTCTGCCCGGCGATCCTGCGGGATGTACACAACGCCACGGCCAAGCATCTCGCCCGGCGAAGGATTGCCGACAATGTGGCCGTCGATGGCGATGCTGCCGTGCGAGATGTCTTCCGCGCCGAATATCGCTCGCCCGACTTCGGACTTACCTGACCCGACCAGCCCGGCCAGGCCGACGATCTCACCAGAGCACACCGTGATCGAGACGTCGTGGACGCGCCCACTCGCCAGAGTCAGCCCCTTGACCTCGATCATCGTTCGTTGCGGGTTGCTCTGGACCGTTGGATAGAGGGCTTCGATTGTTCGTCCCGTCATCAGTTCGACCAGTTGCTGCTCGGAGACGCCTCCGGCCGCGACGGTGGTGACGAGTTGGCCATCACGGAGCACCGTAATGCGATCGGCGATGCGCCGAATCTCCTGCATGCGGTGGGTGATGTAGACAATGCCGATACCGCTTGCCTTGAGGGTTTCCACTACCGCAAAGAGTTGTTCTGCTTCGGCCTCGGTCAGGGATGCGGTTGGCTCGTCCAGGATCAGGACCGATGGCTCGCTCTGGATCGCTTTGGCGATCTCCACCATCTGTTGCTCCGCCCGAGAGAGCCGGCTGACTTGGGCACGCGGATCGACGTTGAAGCCGAGCTGGTTCAACGTCGCGGTGGCTCCCCGAGCCATGGCGTTCTTGTCCAGGATTCCGCCGCGCCTGAGCTCTCGCCCGAGGTAGAGGTTGTCCTGAACGGAGAGGGTGGGCACCAGGGAAAACTCCTGGAAAACCGCATTGATGCCCAGTTCCCGGGCATGGTGCGGCGAGCTCAAGCGGAGCGGCGCACCTCGGAACGTCATGGTTCCCGCATCGGGCGGGAAGGAGCCGGCAATAATGTTGATCAGCGTGCTCTTGCCCGCGCCGTTTTCGCCGAAGAGCACGTGCACCTCACCCGGGAGGAGGTCGAAATCGACGTCGCTCAGCGCCTTGACGCCGGGGAAGTGCTTGGAAATGCCTGAGAGCCGGAGAATTGCGGATGGCGATCCGGTGTCACCGGGAGATGGCAGAACGTCGCTCATGGGTTACGGCACTCTTCCGGAACTGCTGTGTGACAGCAACGAGGCCGGGTCACTGACCCGGCCTCGCGCGCAGCGGCGGGTTTACTCGCCGATCGTGAATTCGGGCTGGTAGTCCTTCGGCGCGAAGGTGGATTCCCAGACGAACTCGGTTCCGAGGTTGTCCGGCGTCATCATGGTGATGACCGGGCCCACGCGGTTGCTGGGTTCGAGCGTCTGGCCTTCGAGCAGGCGAACCGCCTCATCGACAGCGAGGCGGCCCTGGATGACCGTGTGGTCATTCGCGGATCCGGTGAGGTCGCCGGCAGCAATCCCGTCGTAAACGGGCGGGTTCTGGTGGAAGGCCAGGATCTGGATCTGATCTTCCAGGCCAGCCTCACGCACGGCGGAGACAGCGGAAACCGCCGCCTGCGCGTTGCCCACGATGAAGTCGATGTCCGGGTTGGCCTGCAATTCATCTTCGATCAGGGCGAGTTGGATATCGCGGCCCGTGTCGCCCCACTTCGTGGCGACGACCTTGATGTTGGTGTCGGCCGTGGCATCCAGGAAGCCCTGGTAGGCGGTGTCCGTCCACCCGGCGCCCTGCGGGCCGGGGAAGAAGGCAACCTGGA
Source organism: Thermomicrobiales bacterium (assembly GCA_034431475.1). Taxonomy (GTDB): domain Bacteria; phylum Chloroflexota; class Chloroflexia; order Thermomicrobiales; family UBA6265; genus JACCXM01. Next base: position 51,774 of record DAOUDE010000039.1, read on the forward strand.
TCTCTTCCTGGTCGCTATCGGCCAGGTTCTCCTTCATGTAGGTGCCGGTGGTGTAGCCCATGTCGTAGAAGCTGACGAGGGCGTGCGCCGAGACTTCCGGCGAATTGACGCCGTTCACGAAGTCAATCACCGGGATGCCGCTGGCCACGATCTCCTCGACCTTGGCGTTGACGCCGTCAGCGCTAATGGCCCCGAGGATGATTGCCTGTGCGCCCTGGGCTACACAGTCGTCCATCTGACTCAACTGCTTGTCGAGCTCGGTGTAGCCACCTGCCTCGAAGAGTTGCATCGTGGCGCCATCGCGGCGGATTTCCTCAGCGATGCCGTAGTTGGCGCCCAGCCAGTATGGATCCTTGAGGTGGGGGAACGCGACGCAGATGTTCCACGCCTGGGTGATATCTCCCGTTGCAATTGGTTCGTACATGGAGATCGGCTGCTTCTCGCCATCAACCACGTACTGCACGGGCCATGTCCAGTTCTCGCTGGCGAGATCATCGGCCGAGCCAGCCATCGGAGTCGCGTCTTGCGCCAGGCCTACGTTGCCGGCGGCTGCCACCATGACGCTGGCGCCAAGCAGCGTTGCCAGCGCCAGGCTGCCCCATCGTTGCGTGCGTGTGTGCAGGGACATGACGGTTCCTCCCGCAGTTGCCTACGCGTATTCATTGGTGATACCGACGTGCTGCGATCATGCGATGCATTGTGCGTCGTTGTCAATACGCATTTCGTTACGCATGCACAAGGTCGCGCAACACGGGGAAATCCGCGATGATTACCAGTGACCATCGTGTTGACCCGAGGGAGGTGACAGTGAGCCAGGCGAATGGACGAGCGAACGCAGCGCTCCTGGCCGAGACTCCAGCGCAGGACGGACGGCCAGCGGCGGTCTTTCGCTCGGCAGGGGATCGCTTCCTGCTGGTCGAATTTGGGCCAATGGAGCTGGACCTGACGCTGAACTTTCGTGTGTTGGGGCTGAACCAGGCGCTCAAGGACGCAGCGATTCCGGGCGTTATCGAGACGATTCCGGCGTTGCGCTCCATCCTGATTCACTACGACAGCACACAGCTTCAACCGTCTGAGCTCATCACAGAGGTGAACACGCACTACGCCGGGCTGCCGCCTGTCGAGGATCTCTCGATTCCCAGCCGGGAGATCACGCTGCCGATGGCCGTGAATGACCAATGGTCGCGTGCCGATATCGCCAAATACGTGCAGTTCATCCGCAAGGACGCGCCAAACATCCGGAACGGCAACAACATCGATTACGCCGCTGAGTACAACGGACTGCGCGACGCCGAGGAGTTTGTGGAATACGTGATGGCCACACCGTGGTGGAACGCCGCGAACGGCTTCTTCCCGGGGCTGCCCTTCATGTTTCCGCTGGACCCCCGGTACGCGGTGGTGATCCCCAAGTACAACCCGACCCGGCCGTGGACGCCAGAAGGCGCGGTGGGGATCGCGGGGCCATGCCTGGCGATCTACCCGGTGCCGTCCCCGGGCGGCTACCAGCTCATCGGGCGCACCATTCCCATTTACGACGCGCAACAACGTAACCCGGCCTTTGCCGACAACCCGATCCTGATGAAGCCTGGTGACCGCGTGTCCTTTACCCGCACGAATGACGAAGAACTCATCCTCTTGCGCGAGGAGGTCTACTCGGGCGGCTACGAGTACCAGATCACGGATGGCACGCTCAACGTCGGGGAATATCTCGCGCAACTGGAGGCGATCAAGCCGGAAACGGAGGCCTTCAAACGACGACAGCAAGAGGCCGCCGAGCGCACCCCGGTGCCGTAGCACGCGGCGCGCACCGCAACAGGCGAGTGGGCTGTAGCGACGGGAGAACAAACCATGATGGAGGTGCTCGAAGGGGGCATCCAGACCACCATCCAGGACTTTCCGGGCCGCCAGGGGCTGCTCGACCAGGGTATCTGCCCGGCAGGGCCATTCGACAATCTGGCGTTCCGCCTGGCCAACGTGCTCGTGGGCAACGCGCCGGGGGACGCCGCGCTCGAGATCACCGCCGGCAACTTCAAGGCTGCCTTTACCCAGGATGCCGTGATTGCGGTCACTGGCGCGAACATGGAACCAAAGCTGGACGGCGAGCCAATCGCGCTCTGGCGATCCTATCGCGTGCGGGCCGGGCAAACGCTGGCGCTGGGAACCGTCAAGGGCGCCGGCTTCCGCTCCTACGTAGCTGTGAGTGGCGCGTTCGACGTGCCCGACTATCTCGGGAGCAAGGCGACGTACGCGCCGGGCGCCATTGGCGGATTCGAGGGCCGGGCGCTGAAGAAGGGCGACCAGGTTCCGCTTGGCGACGCGACCGGGAACCTCGATGATCTCGCCGGCCGCGCCGTCAAGGCGGACGTGATTCCGGACTACTCTTCGGAATGGGTGCTGGAGGCCGTGCCGGGGCCACAGACAGCCCCGGATTACTGGACCTGGGAAGACTACGACCATTTCTTCAGCCACCCCTGGAAGCTGGACCGCAACTCCAACCGCATGGGCTATCGCCTGGAACCGCACTCGTGGCAGTGGGCGCGCAAGACGGGCGGGGTTGCCGGTGGACACCCCTCGAATATCCTGGACAACGGCTACGCCGTTGGCGCGGTCAACATCTCAGGTGACCAGCCGATCATCCTGTGCGTAGATGGCCCGACCCTTGGTGGATTTGTCTGTGCTGCAGGCGTGGCGTACGGTGCGATGTGGAAACTGGGCCAGATGGTGCCGGGCCGCGACACGATTCGCTTCAAGGAATTGAGCATCGACGACGCGGCGGACCTGGCGCGAGCCACGGACGCACTGGTGAGCGAGACCAGTCTGGAGCGGGTCTAGCATGGCAGAGCCCATCAAGATCGATCTGAACTCGGACATGGGGGAAAGCTACGGGCGCTGGAGCTTGGGCAACGACGCCGAACTGATGGAGGTCATCACTTCGGCCAACATCGCCTGTGGCTGGCACGGCGGCGACCCGGCGGTGATGCGCACGACGGTAGAGATGGCAGCGGAACGAGGCGTCGGCATCGGCGCTCACGTGGGCCTGCCCGATTTGCTGGGCTTTGGCCGCCGCCGGATGCAAGTGACTGCAGACGAGATCTACGACTACTGCATGTACCAGTCGGGGGCGCTCCGCGCGTTCGCCGACGCCGCCGGGAGCCGCTTGCAGCACGTCAAGCCGCACGGGGCGTTCTACGTCATGTGCGCCGCCGATCCGGAGTTGGCGACGGCCCTTATTCGCGCCGTCAAGGCGCTTGGTGACGGGGTTGTGCTCTTCGGGATGGGAGAGGTCGAGCCGGAGCTGGCGGCGGAGGCGGGGGTCGGGTACATCCGCGAGGGGTACGTTGACCTGAACTACAACAACCAGGGCAACCTGGTGCTGGAGCGGAACAAGGGCGCCTGGGACCCGGAAGAGGTCGCACGGCGCGCGGTACGCCTGGCGACCACGGCGGAAGTCGGCACGGTCGAGGGCGACACGCTGCCGTTGACTGTGCGCACGATCTGCATTCACGGGGATGCGCCAAACTCTGGCGCGGTCGCCCGCACGGTGCGTGACCGGTTGGAAGAGGCTGGCGTCGAGATTGCGCCGATCACGGCCTAGAGCCGGCGCAGGTCGACCACATCAGGGGAGGACAATGTCATGGCCGAAATCGTGAGCCCGCTGCCGGGCCTGGTGGCAACGATCCACGTGAGCGCCGGAGACTCGATCGCCGAGGGTGACCCCGTGGTCACGCTGCAATCCATGAAGATGGAGATTCCGGTGACGGCAGAGGCCGCCGGGGAGGTGGCCGAAATCCTGGTGGCCGAAGGTGATGAAATCGACACGGGCGCGGTGATCGCCCGGCTGGCGTAGGGGAGGCCATGGAACGCAGCGGGCCGCTTTTTCGCAAGGTCCTGATCGCCAATCGTGGCGAGATCGCCGTGCGCATCGCGCGCACGCTGCGTGACATGGGGATTCCTTCGGTCGCTGTCTATTCCGATGCCGATGTCGACGCGATGCACGTCGAGGCCGCGGACGAGGCGTTTCACCTTGGCGGCGCCATGCCGGCGCAGAGCTACCTGAACCAGGATCGCATCTTCGCGATTGCGCGTGAAGCCGGGGCGGACGCCATTCACCCTGGCTACGGCTTTCTCTCGGAGAACGCGGCCTTCGCCCGTCGCTGTGCTGACGAAGGCATCGTTTTCATCGGGCCGCCGGCCAGCGTCATCGAGACAATGGGGAGCAAGATCGCGGCGCGGCAAGCGGCACGCGCCGCTGGCGTGCCCATCGTGCCAGGGACTGAGGCGGCCGCCGCCGACGCGGACGAGATTTCCGAGATCGCCGCGCAGTTGGGCTACCCGGTCGCGATCAAGGCCTCCGGCGGCGGCGGTGGCTACGGGATGCGCGTCGTCCAGGACGAATCCGAGGTGGAGGCGGCGCTCGAAGGCGTGCGCCGCGACGCCGGGCGTGCGTTTGGCGACGCGACGGTCTACGTCGAGAAGTTCTTCTCACCAGCGCCACGGCACATCGAGATCCAGATTCTCGCAGACGCGCACGGCCATGTGGCGCACCTGGGCGAACGGGAATGCTCGCTCCAGCGCCGCTTCCAGAAGATTGTCGAGGAGACGCCGAGTACCGCCGTGGACCCTGACCTGCGCGCGCGGATGGGCGAGGCGGCAGTGGCCCTGGCACGGCATGTCGGCTACCAGAACGCCGGGACCATCGAGTGCCTGGTCGATGACCAGGGGGAGTTCTACTTCCTCGAGATGAACACCCGCCTGCAGGTGGAGCACCCGGTGACGGAGGAAGTCACGGGCGTCGATCTGGTGCGTGAGATGGTGCACGTTGCGGCAGGCCTCCCGATGTCGATACCGGAGCAGGGCATTGCCCCCCGCGGTCACGCGATCGAACTGCGCATCTACGCGGAGGACCCCTCGAAAGCGTTCATGCCTTCACCTGGGACAATTTCTGACATGGTTGTTCCCGAAATCGAACACCTGCGGGTGGATACCGGCTTCCGGAGCGGTTCGAAGGTGACGGTGTACTACGACCCGATGATTGCCAAGTTGACGGCCTGGGGCGCTGACCGTGACTGCGCCATCGCCACCCTGAAGCAGGCGCTGGATACCGCGCAGATAGACGGGGTGAAGACGAACATGCCATTCCTGCGGCGGCTCCTGGACCGCGAGGAGTTCCGGGCCGGGCAGATTCACACGCGCTTTGTGGACGAGCACCTCGCCTCGATCATGGCGGATTAGGGTCGCGACGCCCGCTCGGCAACGGCATGTGTCGCAAATTCAATGCCGCGATGTAGCGTGCGCTCGGTTTTTCAGGGTTTGACTGCTGAACGGGCGGCCTGATTCCGGCGTGCGAATCCTCTCGTGTGTTTCAATCCACGTCACGTTGCGCCTCAATCGCACCTGAAGTGGAGGATTCCGCTCGATGAAGACCTGGCGCTCGGTGCTTCTGATCCTCATGGTTTGCCTGGGTCTCGTCATTCCGGCTGAGGTTGCAGAGGCGGAGTTCACCAATCTGCCGAATGATTTTGACGATCAACTCGTCATGGGCGGGGTCAGTTCGCCAACGGCAATTGCCTGGCTCCCGAACGGCACGTTGCTCGCTACCAGCCAAAGTGGTCAGGTTTTCCGGCAGAATGGAACAGGCGCGACCAGCATCCTTACCCTGAACGCCATTTGCAGCGGCGGCGAAACGGGCCTGCTCGGCCTGGCGGTTGATCCTGAATTCTCCTCAGGTCAGCGTTTCGTCTACGTCTATTACACCCACCACAAGAACTCGCAGTCGTGTGGTGCGCCGGCGAACCGGGCAAATCGGGTCTCGCGGTTCACGATGGGCAATAACCTCACGCTTTCGGGCGAAACGGTGCTGATCGACAACATCGCGGCTCGCGGCGGAAACCACAACGGCGGCGATCTCCAGTTTGGCCGGGATGGGATGCTCTACGTCTCGGTCGGCGATAGCGGGCAAGATCTGAACACGGGGAACGGACAGAACAACAACGGCAACGCGCGGCGGATGGACCTCCTGAACGGCAAGATTCTGCGAGTAACGCCGGAAGGCGCGATACCGGCCGACAACCCGTTTGTTGGCACGGATTCGACCACCTGCGCGGCCAATGGACAGGCACGAAGTGCAGACGTTGGCGTCCACGCCGAGAAAAAGCACAAGAAGAAGCGGGCGAAGAAGCGCAAGAAGCGGAAGCAGCGGCGAGAGCGGCGTCACCAGAAGCCGCCGAACGGCTCCACTTGCGGCGAGATCTTCGCGACCGGGCTGCGGAATCCTTATCGCATCGCCTTCGATCCCGACGACGCTTCCGGGCCACAGCGGTTCTTCATCAACGATGTGGGTGGCAGCGCCTGGGAGGAGATCGACAACGGAATTGCCGGGGCGGACTACGGCTGGAACTTGCGTGAAGGGCCGTGCAAGGTCGGATCGACGAGCGACTGTTCGCCGGATTCGCGCTTCGTCGAACCCATACACGCCTATAAGCACACCAACAACTGCAGCGTCATTACGGGCGGCGCGTTTGTTCCTGACAACAGCAACTGGCCTTCTGCTCGTACATCGCAGTACCTGTACGCAGATCTGGGCTGCGACACCATCTTTGCAATCAAGGACAGCAACCCGGGTGCAACGCGGGAAACCTTTGGCACTGGCGAGGGGGCGTCGCACCTTGCGTTTGGTCCGGACGGCGCGTTGTATTACACGGCGCTCGGTGATGGGGAGGTCCGGAAGATCGTCTACACGCCGTGACACGCCCCAGAAGGGGACTCGCGGCGGGGTGGCCGAAACGCGTGAACCATGGCCATGCGTTAGCATGGTGATGGTCCCGCGACTTTTCGGCCTGCGCGTTGGAGCGCAGTTCGCCTCAGGATCGACCGATGTTGCGACGTTTCGGCCAGCGGTCCACGTTGGCGTTTGTCCTCGTGTTGGCACTGGCACTCCTGCCTGTGGCCGGCATTGTCCGCGCCTGGCAAGACGCGGAAATCTTTTCTCCGGCCAGTGGCCACGCCCAGGTCATTGCCCAAGGGGTAGGAGAACTTCCTTCGAACGCAGTCTGGCGAGTCGTGTTTCATTCTGTGGCTCCCGGCACACCGGCGGCACTCCCCGCCGGGGGTGCTGGCTTCCTGCTGACAGACACCGGCGGGGTAGTGGCGACGATCAACGGCCAGGAGACGCTGCTGGCGCCCGCCGAAGCGGCCTTCGTCGACGAGGCTGACGTCTCGCTGACCGCGGTTGGCAACCGGGCTGCGGGTGTCTTTACGGTTGAGACCGTACCCGCCGATCAGGCGAGCGATGCGGGCACGGGTATCGCGGTTTTTGCCAGCGACCCGTTTGCCGCTCCTGCCGGTACCCGCGACCTGGACCTGGTGCGCGATCGACTGGAACCGGGCGAGTCCACGACCGTGGTTGGGGCGCAAGCGCCCGTTCTCGTGCTTGTCACCCTTGGCGCGGTGAGTGCGCAGGCCGCCGATGGAACTACTGCTGACCTGCAGGTCGGTGAGGCAACGACGCTCAACGGTGACGTGGTGATCACCGCCGCTGGGCAAGCACCTGCCACCTTCGTCGCGGCCGTTATTGGCCGTGAGGTCGGACCACCGGCTGCGGGTGCGACTCCCGGCGCGTCTCCCGTCGCCGGTGCAGTGGGCTCGATTCAGCTTGCGGTTCATGCCTGCCCGGCCGACCTGCGGCCGCGAGACGCGAGCCCGGAGACGTGCCCGATCGATCAGGCAGCGGCGCTGTTCGAACTTGCGTCGCAAGATACGGGTGAGGGTGTTGGACCATCGCGCGAGCGAGATGGCTTGCCAACGTGGAGTGGGCTCAGCTCGGGTGAGTACATTCTGCGTGCCGCAGAGTACGGTGAAGGGTTCGGCCGTTTCGCCGTGCGGGGTCTCCAGGCCGCCGAGGGAATCGACGGCGTGATCGTGCCACTAACCCCGGAAGCCCCTGACCAACGACTGGATATCTTCGTCCTGGCCGCGACCCGTGCCGCCAACGACGCTGCTTCGCCGACGCCTGCCGCCGGAGACGACGCCAGGCCGGCTGCGACAGTTGCACCAACAGCGACCCCCGGCGCGTCTCAGGGTTCGTCGGTCATCGACATCGAGACCCCGGAGGCTGGCCAGGAGACGACGCCCAAGCCACCGGCGACAACACCTGCGGGCCCCACCGAAATCCCGTCGGTGATCACCATCGAGACACCTGTGCCTGGCGCTGAGCCGACCGCGACACCGCGCCCGAACCCAATCTCGCAATCGACCGCCTCTCCAACGCCGCGACCACTGGTAACGAGTACGGCGGTGGCGCAGCCGCGCACGGGCACGGTTGAGGTACGCATTTTCGGCTGCAATTCCAGTATCGGCGAGTTCAATCCGGCAAACTGTGCTCAGGCGGCGAGTGGATTTACCGTGCAACTGGTCACCGCAGACGGCCAGGTGGTCTCGCAGGACCAGGCCGAGATTTCGGCGGATGGCACGCTCACCTGGAAGGGGTTGCCACTCGACAACTACCTGCTCCAGGTCCCGGCCATGCTGCCAGGCGCGGCGACCTACTACGCGCCGAACCTGAACCTGGCGGATAACGGTGCTGGCTACGTCGTCAGTATCAGCCGCGACGCGCCGGTGGCGAACGTCGATGTCTTCAACCTGCCGCCCGCACCGACCCCAATCCCGACGATCGCGCCGACGGTGACCGCGGCGGCCGACACAGACGGTGATGGTCTGCTGGATGTGGATGAAGCGGCGTACGGCACAGACCCGACGATTGCGGACTCAGATGGCGATGGCGTACTGGATGGGGCCGAGGTTGTGGCCGGGACGGATCCGCTCGTGGCGGACGCCGCGCCGGCAGAGGAGATTGACACGGACGGAGACGGCATCCTTGATGCGGACGAGAGCGTCTTCGGCACCGATCCCAATATCGCTGACACTGATGGTGACGGCTGGCTCGATGGCGACGAAGTCGTCATCGGAACCAGCCCAATCGATGCCGGGAGCTTCCCGACCGAGTAGGAAATGACGGGCGCGCCAGCACGCTACGCGCTGGCGCACACCTCCCGTATCACCTCAACCGCCGTGGCGCAGTCTTCGCGTGACACGTCGAGATGCGTCACGGCGCGCACCACCCGTGAGCCGTCGTAGCCACCGCCGACGCGCACGCCACGGGCCTGCATTCCGGCGTCGAGCCTGTCCGGTGAGATGCCGGTCTCGCTGATGTCGAAGAAGACGATGTTGGTCGGTGTTGTGTCGTAGACAAGTTTGACGCCGGGGATCGTGGCCAGGCCATTGGCCAGGAACTGCGCATTCGCGTGATCTTCGGCCAGCCGCTCGACATTGTGCTCGAAGGCATAGATGCCGGCAGCGGCGATAATGCCCGCCTGCCGCATCGCCCCCCCGAGGGTGTGCTTCAGGAGCCGCGCCTTCTCGATGAACTCGCGATCCCCGGCCAGGACGGCCCCGACCGGTGCACCCAGACCCTTGGAGAGATCGATCCATACGGAATCGGCGTAGGACGCAAAGGTCGCTGCCGGAATCCCCGCGCCGACGGCCGCGTTCAACAACCGTGCACCGTCCATGTGCAGCCGCATGCCGTGCTCGTCCACGAGGGTCCGCAACTCCGCCAGGCGCTCCAGCGGCCAGATGGCGCCTCCCCCCCGGTTCGTGGTGTTCTCGACCGAAATGAACGCTGTGCGCGCCGCGTGGGTACCGCCCTTGTTGATGATGGGCCGGATTTGTTCGGCGGTGTAGATGCCGCGCTCGCCATGGACCGGGCGCAACATGGCGCTCGCCAGCCAGGCGGGGCCGCCCGTTTCAGATTGATTCGGATGCGACCACCAGTCCAGGATCACCGCTTCGCCGCGATTCGCGTTCAGGCAGAAGGCGATGGCGTTGCACATCGTGCCAGAGGGCAGGAAGAGCGCGGCCTCCTTGCCGGTAAGCTCCGCAGCCATTTCCTGCAGCCGGTTTACCGTTGGGTCTTCGCGCAGTTGCTCATCGCCGACGGGCGCGGCCGCCATGTACTCGCGCATGGCTGGCGAGGGGCGGGTCTGGGTATCGCTTGAGAGATCGATCAACTGAGGACTCCTCCAGGTTTTCCTTCGACGACGATCTGGGGCTAGGCGAGTTCGATAGCGTTCCCGGCGGATGCCGCGACAATGGCTTCGCCGATGTGCAACCCGGCGATGGCATCCGCGACCGACGTTGTGGTTTCCGGCACCTTGTGGCGCACGCGCTCGATGAAGTGTGCGTCCTCGGCTCGCAGCGCCCCGACCACGGCTCCCCCAAGCTCTGGCCAGAGGCCGGTTTCCGGAATCGCGTCATAGGTGCTGGTCCAGAACGAGAGCGGGCCATCCAGCAGCCGGATGCGGCTACTGCCGCGCGTGCCGATGACCTCGATTTCGGCGTCGATCGTGCCGCGCCAGGTAGGTGTGACCACGTTCGCTGGCGCGCCGTCGGGTACAAACCAGCTTGACTCCACAATGCCGATGGCGTTGTTCGCGAATTCCAAAAGCGCCCAGGAGCCATCCGGGTAGGTCATGCCAGCGCGGTTGCGCTCGGTCGCTTGCACGCGGGTCACCGGGCTTTGCAGCAGCCAGAGCAGCAGGTCGATGTCGTGGATCGATGTCTCCTGCACCGGGTGGGCGCGATCGCCAAAGGTCGGGAACCAGGCGCGGGAGCAATTTCGCTTCGTGCGTATGGAGACGATTTCGCCCAGGCCACCCCCGGCGATTTCGGCTTTCAGCAGGGCGTGCTGGACATCGAAGCGGAGGACAAAGCCGACTTGCAGGGGCAGGTTCGCCGCAATGGCTCGCTGCGCGACCTTCTCGGCTTCGGCTGCCGTCAAGGCCAGCGGCTTCTCCACAAAGACCGCCACTCCTGCGTCCAGCGCGGCGAGCGCCTGCGCCGCGTGCAGTGGCTCAGGCGACACGATAAACAGCGCGTCGATCTCGGCGCACGCCAGCAATTCCGCGACATCCGCGAAGCCCTGAAGTTGGGGATGCTGCGCCTGCAGCGCCGCGACTTCATCCCGCACCGGATCACACGCTGCAACCAGTTCCACCCCTGGCAGGCTGGCCAGCACCGAGGCGTGGAGCTTCCCGAAGCGCCCCAATCCGGCCAGGCCCACGCGCACACGTTGCGAAGCACCCATTCCCGTACGGTTCCCCTTCTACGTCGAAATACCTGTCGCGAGTTTACCGCCGCGCACGCTGCTGCGCGGCATATACTGCGCAGCACGCTCCGAGGCGAAGCAGGAGGCAACGCCACACGTGAGATATTCGTTCGCGACGTCTGCCGCCATGATCAGGCGGCAATTCAGCTTCAGTCGCGATGTCCGCCTCTTTCTCCTGTACAACCTGTTTGCTAACGTAGGGTGGGGCGTGTTTGTCCTCATCTTCAACCTGTATCTGCGGGAGCTGGGCCTGCGCGAAAACGACATGGGAATGTTCAATGCCGCCCAAACACTCGCCATGGCGGGCGGGGCTGCGACGATGGGCCCAGTGCTGGACAAGCTGGGCATCTGGAGTGCGACGGTTGGCGGCGTCGTCATCTTCCTGGTGGCTACGCTGATCATGGCGTTCGCCGAAGCCCCGGCAGCCTTGCTCCTGCTCTCGGTGATTTCGGGCCTGGGCCTCGCCTATCTGTTCACAACCACGATGCCCTTCATCATCGCATGGACGAAGCGGGACGAACGGCAATTTGTTTCCGCACTCTCGTTCTCGGTCGTTTCGCTTTCAACCACGTTGGGGTCCCTGGTCGGCGGCTTCCTGCCCGACCTGCTGCCTGGTAACGATCTTCAGGTCTATCGCTGGACCCTGGTGGCCGGCACGGCGATTGCCGCGCTGGGGCTGGTCCCCATGTTCCTCATGGGGCAGGCCCGTCGCGGTCGTGAACTCCCCGATCCCACAGCGGCGCGCGAGGCTACGGATGCGTCTGAACGCAGCCAGGTTCGCCGGGACACGTCAGTCTTTGTCCTAGTCGGCGGGCTCATGGCCATCGGGGCGGGGATGGTATTCCCGTTCTACAACGTGTACCTGACCGATCTTGGCGCAAGTTCGAACCAGGTCGGGTTCATTTTCGCCGTGGGCGGCCTCAGTGCGGCGGTGATCGGATTGTCAGCTCCGCTGATTTCGCAGCGGCTGGGCTCGATCTACGGTGTGGCGGCGGTGCGCCTTTCCATCGTGCCGTTCTACCTGGCGCTGATCCTGACACCTACCCTGCCGCTGGCCGCATTGACGCACATCGTGCGGCAAACAAGCATCTCGATGGCGTGGCCCATCGACTCCACCTTTATCTCGGAGGTGTTGCCGCCAAAGGCGCGCTCCCGCGTCTTTGGCTTGCGGTCGGCGGCCTGGAATCTCGGCTACTCGGCAGCCAGCCTCGTGGCAGGTTTTCTCATCGTTCACGTCGGGTATGCCGCGACCTTCCTCGACCTCATCGTCTTTACCGCCATCGCCATGGGTGTGTTTGTCGGCTACTACCGCCGGCACCCGCGCGTCACATCCGGCGAGATGCGCGGGGCGGTCCCCGTGTGGCGAAGACAGCCCTTGTCGGGTGAGGTGGTCGAAACCCTGTGATCGTGTTCCCCCGACGACGCCACAGCAGACGCGCCTTGCTGGCGATGGGGGCTGCCGCACTAGCAGCTCATGGCAGTTCGAGTGTCGCTCAGGAGGCGGTGGACGATCTGCTGGCAGGCATGACGCTACGGCAGCGCGTGGCGCGGATGTTCGTATTCCCGGTCGGCGGCCCAGCACTGACTGCGGATGAGGCAGCGTGGCTGGCGGACCTGCAGCCAGGTGGCGTGATCCTGGTCGAGCGCAACTTCGGAACGCCGGAGGAGACTCGGGCGCTCACGGCGGCAGTTCAAGCCAGCGTACCCACGCTGCCGCCAATGGTCTCGCTGGACCAGGAGGGAGGCATCGTGACCCGCCTGTGGGACGACCCCGCGCCAGACGCACCCACCATGGGGGCAGTGACGCTGGAGGCAATCAGCGACTTCGCGCGGCAGCGCGCCGAATTGATTGCGTCCTACGGGTTCGATCTCAACTTCGCACCAGTCGCAGACGTGGCGTTTGCGCCCGACAGCTTCATGGCTGGCCGCACCTTTGGCAGCGACCCGGATTGGGTGGCGGCATGCGTGGTGGCATACCTCGACGGGGTCAAGAGCACACCGGTCATCCACTGCGTCAAACACTTCCCGGGACATGGCCGGGTCAGCGTGGATTCTCACCAGGCGTTGCCTGTTCTCGATGTCGATCCCGACACGTGGGTCCGCGCCGACGCCTTGCCGTTCGCAGCGGCAGTTGCCGATGGCGTGCCGATGGTGATGCTGGGCCACCTGGCCGTCCCCATGTGGGATGACCTGCCGGCGTCCCTTTCGCCCATGGCGGTGGCGGAACTGCGGGGCGGCCTTGGCTTCACCGGCGTGATCGTGACAGACGATCTCAACATGGGCGCGCTCAGCGACTGGCCACCGCTGGAGATCATCAGCCTGGCTATCGCGGCCGGGGTTGACCTGCTGCTGTACGTCGATCTGCCAGACACGCCGGATGCGCTGGTCGACCACGTGGTCAGCCAGGTTGCCCAAGGGGAGATCAGCGAGGAGCGCATCATGGAGAGCGCCCGCCGCATCATCGCCATGCAGCTCGCGTTGACGATGTAGGCGCTATTTGGTGGGCTGGCCCGTGAACGCCGTGGTCAGCCCAAGCCCGACAAAGACGGTTCCGGCCACGTAGCGCCGCACTGCGGCAAAGGCGCGCTGTTGCTTTAGCCATGCGCCAAGTGTGCCCGCCACCAGCGCGTAGGTTGAATCGGTGCACAGCCCGATCAGGATGAACATGGAGCCCAGGATCAGGGACTGCGCCACGACACTGCCGCGATGCGGATCGATGAATTGCGGCAGGAACGCGAGAAAGAAGAGCGCCACTTTGGGATTGAACGCCTGCACCACAATGCCCTGCGTATACAGGCGGTGCAGACCCTGCCGCTGAGCCGATGGGGAATCCATCAGCGCAGGCGCGGTCATGAGCGTGCGCACTCCGAGGTAGATCAGGTAGCCTGCGCCGAGGTACTTCACGAGTGAGAAGGCAGTTGCGGAAGAGGCGAGGAGCGCTGAGAGCCCGAGCGCTGCCCCGGCGACATGCACCAGACCACCGGTCGCGATGCCTGCGGCGGACGCGAGGCCGGCCTTTCGCCCCTGGTTCACGCTGCGCGTGATGATGTACAGCACTGCTGGACCTGGAACGAGGACAAGCGCCAGCGTGGCGAAGAATGGCGCGACGAGGGCTGAAGGGTCGAGAAGTTCACGCACGCCGTTTGCCTTGCTATTCGGCGGGAACGCCCGCAACGCCGAGCCGGTCGGATTCTGCCTGAAGCGCTGCAATGACCTGCGCGATGAGGTCCTCCAGGGGCATGTCCAGCCGCTCTGCGCCGGTCACGATGTCCTGGCGATTGACCTTGGCTGCAAAGGCCTTGTCCTTCATCTTCTTGCGAACTGACGAAACTGCCACGTTGTGGACGCTCTTGTCTGGGCGCACGAGCGCCACGGCGATGACAAATCCGCTCAACTCATCCACCGCGCAGAGCGTCTTCTCGAGGTCGCTTTCCGGTTCGACGCCGCTGTAGTCCGCGTGGCTCAGGATAGCCCGCGCAACCTCGCTGCCCCAGCCGTTCTCGCGCAGAAAGGCAACCCCGACGAACGGGTGACCATCGACCGAAAGTTCGAGGTTGGGGTGCTTTTCGAAGTCCATGTCGTGCAACAGGCCGATGGCGCCCCAGAGATCTTCGTCGTTGCCGGTTTCACGCGCGAAGTGCCGCATGCAGGCGGAGACTGCCTCGCAGTGCTTGCGCAGGCTTTCGCTTTCCACCCACGCATGCAGCGTCTCACGAGCCTGGGGGAGGTACGGGGCTGCGACATTGCGCGGGCCAGGGGACAGCAGATTCTGGACAGTTGGATCGAGTTCGGTCGTGGTCACGGTTCCTCCGGGATCAGCAAACGTGCGCATGATGCTCACGATACTCGCGACCGTCAAGGCAATGACCCTGCCTGGAGATGCGGCAGGTGGCCGCCGCAGGCCCAAAATGCTACGCTGGTTCGACTTTGCTCAATCATTGACTATGCGATGTTTGAGCAACTCACGTTGGCACGCCGGGAGATTTCGTATGGTGGCAGCGAGCGCCACAATCAGTCCCATCCGCCTCTTTCCGCCGGGATCAGCAGCCGCGCCCACCCGTGGCACGGCCATAGACGCCTACGGCCGGGCGATGACCTACCTGCGTATTTCGCTCACCGACCGGTGCAATTTCCGCTGTCTCTACTGCATGCCGGCAATCGGCATGAAGTTCCAGCCAAAGTCGGAGCACCTGACCGATGAGGAACTCCTGCGCCTGGTGGGGTTGTTCGCCAGGACGGGCGTGACGAAGATCCGGCTGACCGGTGGCGAACCGACGATTCGACCCGGGCTGGTGGAACTGGTGCGCGGGATCAAGGCCTTCCCCGAAATCGAGGAAGTGTCGATGACGACCAATGCCCTGCTGCTCGGCCGCATGGCCGGAGACCTGGCGGAGGCTGGGCTCGATCGCGTGAACGTGTCTATCGACACACTCGATCCCGAGCGCTTCAAGATGATGACGCGTGGCGGACGCTTCGACCTGGTGTGGCGGGGCATCGAAGCGGCGGAGGCCGCCGGTATGACCCCCATCAAGCTGAACACGGTCGTCGTCAAGGATCAGAACGACGAAGAAGTTGTCGACATGGCGGCGCTGACCCTGGAACGCCCCTGGCAAGTGCGGTTTCTGGAGATCATGCCCATGGAAGGGGTCGGGGCCGTCCATGATGAAGGCCTCGTGACGTCTGAAGAGACCCAGGCCCGGCTTGAGGCGCGCTTTGGGCCACTCGAACCGCTGGAGGTCAACCCGGCCGATCCGGCCCGTGGCTGGAGGATTCCCGGCGCAGCCGGCACCATCGGCTTTATCTCCCCGGTCTCTGAGCCGTTCTGCGAGACGTGCAACCGGGTGCGGCTCACGGCGGACGGCAAGTTGCGCCTGTGCCTGCTGCGACCAGACGAGGGCGACTTGCGGGACGTGATGCGGGCAGGCGCCAGTGATGACGAACTGGAGCAGGCGATTCGCAGTGCGATCTGGCGCAAGCCGTGGGGCCACGGCCTGGCGGACGGCGAGCGCAGCACGGTGCGCGGGATGTCGCAGATAGGCGGCTGAAGCGGACCGTACCTAGCAAAGTGGCAGCGGCAGCGGAAATCCGCTGCCGCTGTTTGCGTTGCAGGCTGCTGGTGGTTAGCCGGGAAGCGCGCCGGTAATTTCCAGGTCGGTTGTGCCGACCGTCGTCGCGCTGTCTGGCGTGTCGTCCAGCACGAGGAAGACATCCACCGCCACGGTTTCCGTCGGCCGCAGCGCCAGAGATTCAGCCGGGCTGATTGCGCCGAGACTCCCATCGATGCTCGACTCGGCGAAGAGCGCGGGGTTATCCGAAACGTTCGACGGGAGGACCCCACCGATCTCATAGGCTCCGGCGGGCAGGTCGGTAAACTCGACCCGGCCAGATGAGTTGCCGGAAACCCCGGTCACTTTCTGGAACGCGGCGTCGTTGATGCTGCCAATACCGGTGAGCGTCATGGGTACGCCGCCAGCAAGGGACTTGCACTCGTTGACCCAACTATCCTTGTCGGCACCGGCGTTCGTCCCGGCGGGGCAGCCAAAGACGCTGACCTGCACGCTCCCGGTCGTGCCGGAGAATTCCGGCGAAAGGCCAACGTTGATATCTATCCCGAATGCGTCGAGTTGCTCATCGTCCGGGATGTTGGTCGTGACGAGTTGCCCTTCGTAGCGCTGCCCCTCGACGTCCGACCCAGGTCCGGGCAGGAGCACGCTGAAGTCACCGGGCCGCAGACCCTCAAAGGTGACCGCATCGGCCCCCGGGTCGATACATCGCGACAAGAGAGGTGGCTTCTGCAGATCAGGAGTGGTACCGCTGAAGAGCGCAACGCAGAGTTGCTCGGAATCAACCAGGCCGTCGTCCGGGAAATCCAGGTTAACGCCGAGCGAGTGCGTGCGGCTGGTGGAACTCGCATCCTGGGCGTACGCTGTGGCATGCAGCCCAAACGAGACCGCCATCGTCGCGGCCAGCGTGGCAAGCGCTACCCGCCGCACGATGCGGATGATTGTGCGGGGTTGATTTGGAACGCGGGCGCTGGTGAGAACGCGCATTCCGTCTCCGTGAACCGCTAACGTCCTGGCCCCTAGTATAGGGGCATGCAATGAGCATTGCCCCTTGCCCGAGGTTGTGCCTCAAGTCCTAATAGTGCTAACGCACGGTTTGTCACAACCGTTTCGCGTGGAAATCTTGTGGGAGATTCGAGGTGGCTCATCCAGTGTCCGACGTCAAGGCCCCGAACGTCCTGATCATCATGGGCATCTCGATCGACGCTTTGAACAATCTGCGCCACCGTTTTCCGTCGGTGCGCTTCGTGGTGCCCGGCGAGGAAACGGACAGCGATGGCCGCTACCGGATCGCCGAGGTGGCGCCATCCGAAGAGGAGTTGGCCGAGGCGGATGTCATCATTGGCTGGCAAATCTCCGCGGAGCAACTCGATCAGGCCCCCCGATTACGCTGGTTCCATGCGGGAAGCGCTGGAGTGGAGCACCTCGATCTCCCTGCGCTTCGCGACCACCAGGTGATGCTCACAAACTCGCGCGGCGTTTCGGCGCCGAATATGGCGGAACACGCCCTGGGCATGATGGTGGCGCTGGCGCGACGTTTTCCCCGGCTGATGCGAGAGCAGGCTGCCCACGCCTGGCGAGATGAAGACACCCACCGAGAGGTGCGCGAACTTGGTGGAGAGACCCTCCTGATCATCGGCACGGGAGAGATCGGCTCTCAACTAGCCAGCCGGGCGGCAGCGTTCGGGATGCGCGTTGAAGGGCTGCGCCGCCGCACGGGGGCGGACGTCCCACCCAACTTTGCCCGCATCTGGACGCGGGACGACCTGGCCGACGCCCTCTCACAGGCGGATCATGTCGTGGTGACGCTGCCCGATACGCTCGGGACACGCAATCTCCTGGATGCCGCGGCGTTCGCGGCGTGCAAGCCGGGCGCAATGATCCATAACGTCGGGCGGGGTGCCGTGATCGACACCCATGCCCTTGTCTCCGCCCTGCAGTCCGGGCATCTCGGCGGTGCGGGCCTCGATGTCACCGAGCCGGAACCACTTCCGGTCGACTCTCCCCTCTGGGACCTGGAAAACGTCCTGATCACCGCGCACACGTCCGGCGCTTCACCGCGCTACTGGGAGCGCCAGGAGGCGCTGATCTCAGACAACCTGGCCCGGTATCTGGATGGCCAGCCGCTTCGCAACGTCGTCGATTTCGAACATGCCTACTGAGCCTGGCAATGCCAGGGGATCTGGTGGGGCTTTCCCGCACAAAACCGTGAGGTGTTCTCTGTAGTGCGCCATCCTTGACGCATGATGAGCGACACCGCAAGATCACGTGAAGCGGGAGGGCGCCCTGCGCGATGCCCTTCCCGCCAGATCGGCTCACCAACAGATGCGTGCCTGGCGGGAGGATGTTCCGATGCGCGAAGCCCGTCTGACCTCAGTCTCTTCCCACGCCGTGCAGCGGCTGGCGCAACGGAACCTCTCTGCGTCAGATGTGCACTACGTCTACCGTCATGGGCGTTTGCACCACGCGGGTAAGGCCACCTTCGTGCACCTGGGCCTGCGCGATATCCCCCAGGCCGACCGCCGCAATGACCGAGTGCGCCGCCTGGAAGGGACCGTGCTGGTCCTCGATTCGTCGACTGGTTGCCACCTGACGACCGCCTACCGGAACCGGGAGCGAGGCAGCCGCGACATTCGGCGCAAACTCAAGCGAGGGTTGAACGACCAGACTGACACTGCCAGCGGCCTTGTTTGACCCCCTTCACATGAGCAAGGGCCTCAAGAGCCGAGCGGCGAAGCCTCTTCGGTGATCAGCGAGGCGCCGGCGGCAAAGGCGCAGATGTGGACGAGCCCCGGGTCTGCGGCACGGCCGCGCTGCTGGTAGAAACCCGCACGGAGCCCGGCTGCAAACGACGTTACCTGGTCACGGTGAAGCAGCGCGAGTACCGCTCCCCCCTCGCCACCGCCCATCATGCGCGCACCGAGCACGCCGGGTTGCCGCTCGGCGACCGCGACGAGCTCTTCCACTTCCGGATGACTGATTTCGTAGTGCGTCGCCGAGGAGCGGCCAGATTGCGACATGAGATGGCCAAATGCTTCCCAGTCGGCCCTGGACACCGCCGCTCGTCCACTGGCAACTCGTCCAGTTTCCTCCACGACGTGCCGCACGCGGCGCGCCAGGGTGGGCGCTAGCGCCGACGACGCCTCAAGGCGGTTCAATTGGTCAACGGTGATTGCCGCAAGGGTGGGGATGCCCTGGTCGACGACGCGCCTGGCCACGGCAAGGGCCTCGCGACACTCGGCGACGCGCGCCGGGTACGACGACGTTCCAAGCGAGCGCGATACGCCGGAGTCCGCAACGGCGAAAACGAAGTCGCCGAGTTGTGGCGCCAGCGCAGTGGCCTCGAGCGTTGCCCCATCGAAGTCAATGACACCGCCTGCCACGGACGCGGACTGATCCATCGTGCCGCAGGGCGAGCCGGCGCGGTGTTCGGCGGCCTGTGCGATCAGCACTACCTCGCGGTCTTCCAGGTGGTTGTCTGCCAGGGCAAGCGTGAGCGACACACAGAGTGCGGCTGACGAACTGACGCCAAAGCCCAGGGGCACATCGCCTGCAATGGCAATCTCCGCCCGGGGCCGTTTCGCCTGGCCCCGGGTGGCGAGTTCGGCCAGAACGCCACGCACGTAATCTGCCGTCTTTGGCGGTGCAGACGGCGGAGCGCTCAAATCCCCGAGTCGTTGCTTCTTCGAGTTCGGCTCGTCGGCCGCCAGCAGCCAGGTATCTTCCGCTGAGGGATCAAACCCGACGGCAGTGACCACGAAGCGGTCGATCGCGGCCGCCAGGACTGGGCCACCGTTGTAGTCGAGGTGGTTGCCGAGCAACTCGATGCGCCCCGGCGCGACGGCCATGCGCTCGGGCAGCCACGCGGCGCCAAACGCCTGCTTCCCCGCTGCGACAGCACGGTCCACGCTGCGTTGCGCTGAAGTCCCGGCAAAGCGCTCCATGACAGGGGTCAGCGTCGCATCGGGATGACCTTGAAGGCCTCCGCGAGTTCGAAGGTTTGACCCTCTGCCAGTTCCCGGGCGCGGTCACGCATGCGCTGTTCGAGGTCCTCCGAGCCACCAACCTGGGATTCATGTGCGCGCAGCGCGTGCATCTTGCGGTCGAAGGTCCCGGTAATGTCGATCAGCTTGTCCGGGTGCTCGGCCCCGAAGAACCAGATTTCGGCGGTCTTGTGCGGTTCCAGCCCATCCTTCAGGTGCTCCGGGAAGTACAGCGGATCGCGCGCGGTTGGGTACACGGCGTCAGTCGATGCCAGGCCAACGGCCCGGTGATCCGGGTGGAGTGCGTACGGGCGGAAGGGATCGTGGGTGATGAGTACGTCTGGCTTGTAGGTGCGGATCATGCGCACGATTTTCTCGCGCAGTGCGAGATCTGGCATCAGCGAGCCATCCTCGCAGCGAAGAAAAACGACTTCATCCATGCCGAGGCGATTGGCAGCTTCGGTCATTTCGCCTTCGCGCAGCCTGGCCAGGTCTTCCGATTTGGCGTTGACATCGGGGCTGCCTTTGTCCCCGGAGGTCACCTGGATGAGGACCACCTTGCGTCCGGCGTCCTTCAGGCGCGCCACCGTGCCCGCCGACGAAAACTCGCTGTCGTCCGGGTGGGCAACCACCAGCATGTACGTCTGAAACTCGTCGCTGAGATCGACTGGATGTGTCATGCGTGCTTTATCCCTAAACCTTCGTTGATGGCAACTGCGCCTTGATTGCGGCCGGAACTTCGTCGAGCGGAATGGTTACCTGGTCACCACTGGCCAGCGCCTTGATGGTGGCCTGGTTCTCCGCGAGTTCGCTTGAGCCCACGATGACAGCCAGGGGAATGCCCCGCCGGTCGGCAAATTTCAGTTGATCGCCGATGCCGCGCTGCGGCTGAAGGGAGAGGTCGACGCGGAGCCCGGTCTCGCGCAGCTGATGGGCCAGCCTTGCGGCGGCTGTGACGGTGTCCTTCATCGCGACGACGGCGACATCGGCAACGCTCGTCGGGGCAGGCAGGAGGTTGTGCTCCCGCACCACCTCGATGATGCGCTCGAGGCCGAGCGACATCCCGGTGGCCGGCACCGGCCTCCCGAGAAACGCACCAATGAGGCCGTCGTAGCGGCCAGCGCCTCCCACCGAGCCGACCTTCGGCTCGGTAACGCTGGCCTCGAAGACGGGACCGGTGTAGTAGTCGAGTCCACGGGCGAGCGCGAGATCGAGGGTAAAGCGGCGCTCAGCCACGCCGAACGCTGGCAGGAGGTCGAAAATGACGCGCATGTCGGCAATGGCGTCCGGCGCGCCCGGAACCTCGCCCAATTCCTTGTCCAGAATGTCCAGGAGTTCCGCAGGTCGCCCCGTCCGTGTCACGAGATCGAGCACCCGGTCAGCCTGCTCCGGGGAAAGGCCGGCCGCCGCAAGCTCCCCGGCCACGCCGTCACGGCCGATCTTGTCCAGCTTGTCTATGGCCCGGTAAAGCGAGGTCGCTTGCTCTGGCGGTACGCCGACCGCCAGGCCGATGCTTTCCAGCAACCTGCGATGACTGATGCGAATGACGAACTCGGGGACGCCAATCGCCTCCAGCGCCTCAGCCATGATCGTGATGACCTCGGCGTCCGCGATAGGTGAGGCGGAACCGGCGATATCGGCATCACACTGCCAGAACTCACGAAAGCGACCGCGCTGGGGGTTTTCCGCCCGCCAGACCGGGGCGATGTGGTAGCGCTTGAAGGGGAGCGCGAGTTCGTTCTGGTGTTGAGCCACCACGCGCGCAAGCGGCACGGTGAGGTCGTAGCGCATGCCGACCAGGCGACCGCCCGCGTCTTCGAACTGGTACATCAGCTTTTCGTTTTCACCGGCTTTCCCGGTGAGCACGTCGAGGTACTCGAGCGCTGGAGTATCCAGCGGTTCAAAGCCGTGTTGCTCGAAGATGCCCCGGAAAATGGTGATGATGCGTTGCCGGAGAATCATCTGCTCCGGCATGTAATCGCGGAAGCCCTTGAGCACGCGTGCCTGCCGCTTGCCGCCTCCGCCCTCGTTGCCCACGAACGCCGTGTCCTTTCCGCCCGTACCAGAAGCGCGGTCAAATGCTGCGCGATGCTAGCCGAGTCGCCAGCATGCGGCAATCGGCAGGTTAGCGCTGTTTGCCAATCTCGTAGACGAGATGCCCCAGTTCCGGGATGATGAGCTTCGTCATGGCCAGGCGCACGGCGTTCGTCGAGCCCGGCATGGCGACGACGAGCGTGTTGCCGGCAACGCCTGCGACCGCGCGTGACAGCATGGCCGCCGCTCCGACCTCCTGCCAGGAAAGCATGCGGAACAGCTCGCCAAATCCGTCGATCCGCTTCTCGAGCAGCGCCGCAATGGCGTCATACGTCGTGTCTCGGGCCGAGATGCCGGTGCCCCCATTCGTGAGCACAGCCTGGATATCCTCTTTCGCGATCCACTCAGCGAGCATGCGCTGGATCAGCTCCGGGTCGTCGGGCACGATCTGGTAGTCCATGACCTTGTGTCCCGTCAACCGGAGCATGTCGCGGATGACGCCCCCCGACGTATCGGTGTCCTCCGCGCGAGTATCGCTAATCGTCAGAACAGCGCAGCGCACGGCATCGGGCGCGGCTGCGCGGTGTGCCGCAGTGCCAGCGGGCAACGAGCCGAAGCCGGAATCGATCATCCTTCCCTCAGACCGTGCTGGCGCGGCCCGATCGGGCCGCGCCGCACGCTAGATCAGGCAAGCATCGCTTACGTGGTGACTGGTGTGCCTTCCAGACCGGCCTCTGGCGTCGCGGCCGGTTCTTCGGTTGCGGCGGTCTCCGCCGCACTCTCTGGCGTGGCTGCGGCAGCCTGGAGCGATGAGAGTTCTGCGGTGATCTCGTCCTGCGCCGCGTTGTGATTCAGGAACACCGTGACGGTCGTGCTGCCGCCGTTGTCGTGCAGCCAGGCGGTACCGCTGAAGCCAGAGTCATTCTGCTCCGCCAGTCCGATGAACAGGTTGCCGTTCTCGTCGGGCACGCCGCCGACGTTGCCGCAGGCGATGTAGATCGACGGATCGGCTGCATCATGAACGTTCAGGCCATGCCCGCCGGAGATGATGTCGGCAAGTGGGACATCGACTTCCGTGGTGGCGGTCGCCACGGGGATAGGTGCGCCGCCAAAGGCCGCGACATCAGGAATAGCGCCTTCGGCCGCGGTTGCCTCGCCAGTCAGTTCGCCAACCCAGGCGGGAAACGCCAGATCAGCCAGCACATAGGCAGGTTGAGGATCCAGGTCGTCACAGGTCCCCAGGTGCAGATGGTTGGGGTAGCCTGGCGCGGCTTCCATGCCTGCCATGGGCGTGGCATCCTGGGCGCGCCCTGCGCCGACGATGCCGAGCGTGAGTGCGGTCGCCACCGTGGCCGTGGCGATCAGTTTCCCGGAAACACGCATGGTGCGACTCCTTTTGCCTGCAGTTCGCTCATGCTGAAGCACCGTGTCACGGTTGTACGGGGAGCCCCGTCCCCGTGACCTTTCCGCAGCATACAGGATTCATGCCGGAGTGGCAGGACCTACGCAACGCTGCTCAGCCGGTGATGGCGTTCTCGAGGTGGGAGACGCGCGTGATCCGTCCTGTACGATCCAACGTGATGCCAAGCAGGTCGATGCGCCAGATCACATCCTGGAATTCCGGATGGGCGACGAGAAACGACTGAACCGCTGCCATGAGCCGCCGCTGCTGTGCTGGCGTTACCGCCTGTTCGGCCTCGATCAAGCCACCTCGTCGCACCTTGACCTCGACAAAGACAAGGGTTTCCCCCTGTTGCATGACCAGGTCGAGTTCACCGGCTGGGCAACGCCATTGTTCAGCCAGGCAGGTGTATCCATCTGCTTCGAGCTGCCGGCGGGCGAGCCGCTCGCCCGCGTCGCCCAGGCCCTGCCGCGCTGTGCGCATTACGAGGGTTCGCCCCACGACGCGACCGGCGAGAAGCACCGTCGATGGTGGACGCTCGGGCCGTGTTCGGCGAGACGCGCCTTGTGTAGTGGCGAGCAGTAGCCCTTGTGCAGTTCGAAGCCGTAGCGGTCTTCCTCGGCCGCGAGGTCGATCATGATGCGGTCCCGCGTCACCTTGGCGACGATAGACGCGGCGGCTATCGAGAGGGAGAGCGCGTCGCCGTCGATAGGCCCCAGTTGCGGGAGTCCCAGGTCGATCACACAGGCATCGATCACCAGGGCTTCGGCCTCGACGTCGAGTTGGAGGACGGCGCGCTCCATGGCAATGCGGTTGGCTGCGCCGAGACCCATCCGGTCGACTTCGTCTACCGGGACGACGCCGACCCCGATGCTTTGCGCGACAGCTTCGATGTCTGTCAGCATGGTGACTCGCCGCTCATGGGTGAGCAACTTCGAATCGCGTACGCCTGCAAGCGCCTCGCCCAGATCCTCGCGGCGGCAGGCAGGCAGGATGACTGCCGCAGCAACCAGCGGCCCGGCCATGGCTCCGCGCCCGACCTCATCGACGCCGGCGACACACTGCATGCCGCACTCCCAGAAGACGGCTTCCCATGCCAGCGAGGGGAGACCAGTCCCGCCGCGGTCGGGCAGTGCCGGTTGAGGAGATCGCTTGCGGACAGGCTTCGTGATGGCCACGGTCGGACACTACCACGCTGGAGTGCGTGTGGGAAATGCAATCTGCCACCTGATGCATGATCAGGTGGCCGATGGTGAAGGCGTTGTGGGCCGGAGAACTAGGTCCGCCGCTCCTTGATGCGGGCTGCACGGCCGGTGCGTCCCCGCAGGTAGTAGAGCTTGGCGCGGCGCACGCGGCCCCGGCGCGTCACCTCGATCTTGTCGATGCGGGGGGAGTGCAGCAGGAAAGTGCGCTCCACGCCGATGCCATGGGAGGCCAGGCGCCGAACCGTGAAATTCTCGTTGATGCCACCGGCGCGACGGCGGATCACGACACCCTCAAACACCTGAATGCGCTCGCGGGTGCCTTCAACCACCTTGGCGTGCACGCGCACCGTGTCGCCAGGGCCAAAATCGGGGACATCCGGCTTGAACTGTTCAGCCTCAATTTCGCGGACGATCTGGGCGACCATTGAACTCCGTCTTTCTCTTCCAGAACTCGGCGGGCTCATGGCGGAAGCGCAGCGCACTCCAAACGGCCCGAAATCTCACGCGTAGCAAAGTAAGCGCTCATCGTATGAGCACAGCGAGCGAGTCTAGCATGGTCCCCGATCGCCCGCAACAGTACCGAACTCTGGGTTTGGGCATTTCCGGTTCGGTGGCTATTCCTGTCCGCAGATTGACGAGTTGCTGATCGCCGCCGACCTCGAACTGGACCCTGACGCGCGCACGGCAGTCTTCCGGCAGGTCGAGAATGCGCTCGACGAGGATCCGCCGTGGCTGCTGATCGGGTGAACGTTCCGCCTGCCCATGTGGCAGACGAAAATCAGGGGTCACAACCTGGAGGCGCGCACGCAGTCGGCGGGGCTGCCTGGATGCAGGATGTTACGTTTGGTGACCTCGGGTACCCGTTCTGGACCGGAGAGCCTCCGCGCGATCAGGTGCTGCGGCGTGGACCAGCTTTGGCCATTGCCTTGATGATGATGACGGCCAATCTGGTTGGCGACGGCCTGCGCAACATCCTGGATCCCAGAACAGGGCAGGCAGTGCGGCGCAAGTAGCGGGAAGCGCGTTCAGTGTTGGCGTTCGTGGCGTGACCGGAGGAAACCGCGTGGCGAGGTCGAAGCTGAGAATCGGGCTCATCGGGGGCGGCGCGATCGCCCAGATCCAGTACCTGCCGATTCTCTCGGCGCGGGGCGACGAGTTCGAGATTGGTGGCATTGCCGACCTCTCGCAGGATCTGCTCAATGCCCTCGGCGAGCGGTATCACATCCCGTCGGATCGGCTGTTCCGTGACTATCGAGACCTCCTTCAGAGTGATATCGACGCGGTGGTGGTCTGCTCTTCCGGCTCGCACGCTGCGCCGAGCATCGCTGCGGCGAAGGCTGGCAAGCACGTGCTCGTCGAAAAGCCGATGTGCACGACCGTGGACGAAGCGAAGCAGATGGTCGCCGCAGCGGATGCAGCCGACACTCTGCTGATGGTTGCGTACATGAAGCGATACGACCCCGCCTACCGCTACGCGAAAGCGCGAGTTGGCGAGATGACTGACACGCGTTTCATCCAGGTAAATCACCTGCATCCGGACAATTCACTGCACGTTGCCGAATTCAACGTCCTGCGGTTCAACGATATCCCCGCAGATTCGTTTGCCAGTTCGGCCGCCGGTCACGCCCAACAGGTAGCCGAAACGCTGGGATTCACCAGCGCCGCCGACTTGCCCGCGAGCGTATTGCGCGCATACACGATTGTCCTCGGCAGCATGATCCACGACATCGGCAATCTGCACGGCCTTTTCGGGCCGCCCACCCGCGTGCTGAGCACGGAAATCTGGTCGGAGGGCAACGGCATTACCACCGCGCTCGAATACCCGGCGGGGAAGCGCGCTGTCTGCACGTGGATCGATCTACCCGAGCTCTGGGCCTTCGAGGAAACGCTTGAAGTCTACGGCTCGCGTGATCGCGTGATCGCGACGTTCCCGACCGGGTTCTCCATCGGGCAGCCATCCACCGTCACGCAGTACGGGATGGACGCCGATCAGACGCCG
The DNA here is from genome assembly GCA_034431475.1 of Thermomicrobiales bacterium. GTDB lineage: Bacteria > Chloroflexota > Chloroflexia > Thermomicrobiales > UBA6265 > JACCXM01. The sequence continues at coordinate 78,621 of DAOUDE010000039.1, forward strand.
TGGCGCAAGGAACTGAGCTGGCACGAAAACCCGTTCGAGCGCGAACTGGTGCACTTCCGCCACTGCATCCTGACCAACCAGCGCCCGGAGACGACAGGAAGCGATGGCGTCCATGATATTGCCCTGGTGCGCGACATCATCCTGGCGTTTGTGCAGCGGTAGCAATGAGAAAGGACCCGGCAGTGCCGTTCGATGTCTTTGACTATCGCACCGATGTGCGCAATGTGGTCATCATGCCGGACATACGCTCCCGGTTCCTGCGCATGGAACCGGGGGAGGTTGGTGGCCGGCACTCGCACGACCTCGGGCAGGAAGTCTTCCTGATCCTGGAAGGCGAGTGCGAATTCGAGATCGAGGGCGAGCGGGCAGTGCTGGGGCCGGGCCAGATGTGCTTTGCCGCAGCAAACCAGATGCATCAGGTCCGCACGGTCGGCGATCGACCGATGACGATGTACCTCTCGGTGACGCCACACATCGAACCGACCCACACGTTCTGGAATGAGGAGGGGGAGAAGCTCCCGCCCAGGTACGGCGGAGCAACAGTCAACGAGCGGGCGGCGCATGCGGGTCCCGCTTCGTTGGTGTCTGAAGTTGCAGCCAATCAGATCGCGGCCGCCAGGGCGTTGGCCGTAGCTGCGACCGAGAACGCGGCGAGTCAGGAGCGTGAGGCTGCGGTGTTGGAGCAAGCGCTGGCCGCCGGAGACCTGGCGGCGGCAAAGGCCGCAGTCGATGGTATGTGGCACACGATGCTGGAGACCTACCGGTCAGTGCAGGACCTGGGCGAGGCGTGGAATGCGGTCGCGGCCACCGTGGCCGAGCCGCATCCCTAGTGAGCCGCTGGCGAGGGACCTTCCGTCCACGCGGGGAGGGCCTTCTCCAGGAGCACCAACACCGATTCCAGTGAACGCTGCCCGCGGTTCCCGGCCCCGGGATTGAGGCTGGTGACGGCGATTGCAGCCACTTTCCCGGTCCCGAGGACTGTGCTCATGGCGTGCGCCAGTTCGTCAATGGTCAGGCCGTCGGCAGCGGGCGTCGAGGCGCTGGGAACGAAGCGCGGATCGAGCACGTCCAGGTCCACGTGCAGATAGAGGAGGTCACTGCGGCTCGCCAGCCATGCCACGACGTCAGCGAAGGGCGCGCCCTTCCGCACCTCGCCTGCGGGAACGACGCGCACGTCGGTGCTGCGCAGCAACTCTGCTTCCTTCTCATCGAGGTCACGGGTGCCAGCCAGCACCAGGCGGTCTGTCGCGATCGGCGAAGCGAGGCCGGCGGCCTCGCGCCAGAGCGGTCCTGCCAGCCCCGCGAGGATGGCGAGGGGCATGCCCGCGAGAATGCCGCTGTACGACGTCTCCGGGGTGTTGAAGTCGCCGTGCGCATCCAGCCACACAATGCCGATGGGCGTGGCCGCGCCGACTGCCGCTTGCAGGCCAGCCACCACGCCGATTGCCGCCGTGTCGTCGCCCGCCAGGACGAGCGCGCCGTTGCCGGCCTGGCGCGCGGCGCTGATGAGCTGGGCAGTGTGTGCACCGAGTGTGCCGATGTTGACGGCGGTGCGTCCGTCTTGCCGCTCGTCATCGGGGAGTCGCGCCGAGGTCTCTGCTCCCAGCGACAGACCGGCCTGGCGCAACCTCGCGGAAAGCCCCGCGCCGCGCAGGGCGTCGGGACCGCCTCCGACACCCTCTCCGTACCGATCATAGCGATAGGGCACGCTGATCACGTCAACCAGCATTGGTTCCTCCGCAGCAGCCAAGAACTCCGGTATCCCAGGGCATGAGGTAGTGAAGCCACATGCGGGGTATACCAGTTTTCCCACACGACGTGCTAAACCCCGGTTGCAGAACGTGGCACTGAAGAAGGGTACGTCGAGCATCACGTGACATCGCGGCAATCATCACACGCGCAATCAGGCTCACATTCGGGCGCTGGCAACGATCCGGACCAGGAGGATCACTACTCACTCCTGGGCGTGATGTTCATGGCGACGAACGCCGAAATCACCCAGGCGTACCGCCGTGCCATGAAGCGGGCTCACCCGGATCGGCAGTCTCCGGAACGTCGCGCTGTGGCCGAGGAGACCGCGCGGCGGCTCAACGCGGCGTACACGGTGCTGAGCGATCCGATCAAGCGGCAGGCATATGACCGCTCCATCCGGCAGCAGGTGATACAGGACCAGATCATGCGCCAGTACGTGGGTGGCTTCCACACCGGGAGCGGCGCGCCCAGGTACCCGGAAATGGAGCGCCGGGAGCCCACGGCCGCCGAGCGCCGTGAGCAGGTTGCCGCTGATCGCCGGGCGTGGCTGCTCTTGCTCGGATTCGCCGCCGTGTTCGCGGTAACGATCATCGTCGTACTGGTTGTCAGTGCGGTGTTCAGTTCGCTCTTCGCGTCAATCAGGTAGAGAGCCGCGAGAGCGACATCTGTTCGGGCGACCGGAGCCAGGACCGTAGCGGCAGCCCGAATGGCCCGACTAGAGCGATGGGAACCGGGAGCCGCACTGGTTGAGAGACGGCCATGGATTAGCGGCTAGGACGGACCCGGGCAACTGACCAGCCATTGGGTGCCAAACTTGTCGACCAGCGAGCCGAAGTAGTTGCCGTCGAACATCTCCTGAAAGGGGTATTCGACGTTGGCGCCTTCGGAGAGGGCGGCGAAGACGCGGGCGGCCTCGGCGTGGGTGTCCAGCTCGACGCCGATGTCCATGGCGTTGCCATGGACGAGGGTGCCCTTCCATGCCGGGGCGTCGTTGCCGATCAGCAGGTGCCCGCCGGCAATCGGGAGCTTGACGCAGGAGACCAGGTTCTGCTCTTCAGCGCTCATTTCGGGCTGGCCGGGCTGGGGCGGCAGGTCGCCCATCCGCTCGATCGGGCCCTCGAACTCGGCGCCGAACGCGGCCTTGTAGAGCGCGAATGCGGCCTCGGCGTCGCCGCCGAAGTGGAGATACGTGCTGGTGCGCGCCATGGGTTGCCTCCCGCCTTGCGATAGCTGCGAATTGGGTTAGTTCGCGGGCTGACGCCGACGGGTGCAGCGCTTCCGGAACTCCCGGCATAAACGGACGAGGGGCGCCATCCGGTGCTTGCCGCCCCTTCCTTGTCATCGAACGGGAGCGCGGGATTTCGACGGTCAGGCCGCAAGCATTTCAGGCGCTTCCTGGCCACCGCCGCCGTCGCCGCCTGACGCATGTGCAGACGGGCACGCACCCGCATTCAGTTGGACAACCGCTCGGCGCCTGCAGTCTCGCAAGCCGTCTGTTGCCGGTCGGTACTAGAAGCCGCGCACCTTTGTTGGCGTTACGCGGATGGCAACCGAGAACTCGGCAGCAAGGGACTCCGGCGTCATGCCAATCTGGACCGTGCCCCGGGCGTACTTCTGCTTGTACTCCGGATGCAGGTTGGAAGGTGGAGCAGAGGGATCGATGGCTGCCTCGCCGGTCAGGATGATGACATCTTCGCCTTCGTCGTTCGCCTGGAAGTTCAGGCTGACGACCGGATGTACGGCGATATTGCGCAGCTTTGGTGCGTTCGGCTGGCTGTAGATCAGCACCGTCTCGCCATCCCAATAGAACCAGATCAATGACGGCTGCGGGATGCTGTCGCGGGTCACCGTCGTCAGCCAGAGCAGGTCGTCATGCTCAAGGCGCTTTGCCACCCGCTTGCCAAACTCGGTGCTCGTGTCAATCGCCATTTGCCCTGCCTCTGGAACGCGGAAAACGCAATGAGCGGGCAGTATCCCCCAGAGAGGTTCCTGCCCGCTCGGTCTGGCTCACACGGTAACTAGAAGCCGCGTAGTTTGGCCGGGGTGAGGCGAATTGGAACGGAATAGGCGGCCGCGAAGGATTCAGGTGTCATGTTGATCGAAGCGATGCCATCGGCGTACTTCTCGACATAGGCCGGGTTCTGGTCGGCGGCGGGAGCAGATGGCTCGATCTCGGCTGTGCCGGTCAAGACCACCACATCGCCGCCGTGAAAGTCGCTGTTGAAGTTCAGGCTGGCCCGCCCGGTGCGTTCCACGTTGCGGATCTTCGCCTGGCCTGGCTGACTGTAGATGATCGCCGTCTGACCATCCCAGAGGAACCAGACCGGGACTGGTTGCGGTGTGCCGTTGCTGTCGACTGTGGACAGCCAGGCAACCTGTTCTTCGGCCAGCCGCCTGGCAGCGCGTTGACCAAAATCCGAACTGGTATCGATGACCGACATGTGCGCTCTCCACTGTGACGAAATCGCTGCGCCGTGTGACGCCGGGTTGCGAGCGGCCGGGCAAACGCCCCGATCTTGGCCTGAATCGCCCTGGCGTCAGCAATCGGCTTCATACCGATGGAACCCCAGGACTATCGTCGTGTGAGAAGGCGCAGGGCGCATTCGGCGCCCCGCGCTGTGTTGCGCGTTGACTGCCTTCGCGCTCAGTCCGCATTCGTGGTGCGGTAGGCCACGCCATCGACGACCACGATGACCTGCTGACCAAGTGCAAACGCTGCGGCCAGGTCAGGGTGCTCCTCGAGCAGTGCGAAGTACGCATCGCTCGCGAACGCGAGGTCGGTGGTGGTCATCTTTTCTGCATTGTATCGGGTGTCAGTCCAGACGCCGTCGCGCAGGACGAACGCGTTGCTCCCGGCGTAACGCAACACCTCGGCAGCGCTGATCTCTTCGCCACTCTCGCTGACGAAGGTGGCCTGCGGGGCGGGCATCGCCTGTTCCGCATCGGCGAGTTGTTGCACTGACTGCGCCCGGTCCACCGCCGCAGAGCCGACTGATGAGCCATCCGCGATACTCGTCGATGCCTGGTCTGCGGCACGTTGCCGCCCTGCCTCGGACTGGATGTCATCCTCGGTGATCAGGTATGAGGTGTACGGCGTTACGATGCCGTACTCCAGGCTCAGGTCAATGATGGCGTCGATCAGCTCGGCGTTCTCGCCGTTGAGGCGAATCTGGTTAATCAGGTAGCCGATCTTGCGCGTAGCCCACAGGCGTGGCAGGAAGTCGCTGCCACCCTGCGCAGCGAACGTAGCCGGGTAGGTGAATGAGGTCGGTTCGCCGTTCACCTCGCCATTGAGCGTGATCTCGGCCTCGCCGCCCTCGCGGTACGTACCCAGGGCCACGAGTTGCGATCCGGCGAAGAGGTCCGGAAGCGGGGCCGGGTAGATGTCGTCCACGGTTGCGCCGTCGATGGTGAGTTCGACATCGGCGAGGACCGGCGCGGTGATGCCCGCGTAGAAGCCGGAGACCGCTTCGTTCAGCGCCTGACCGGGCCGGACGTAGGTCGTGCGGCCATGCTGCTCACTGGAGAGTGAATCGAGCAGGATGGTGTCGACGTCGTCGCCCACGCCGAAGGCAAACAGCCGGACATTTGCGGGAGCCGCGCTGTTGATGTTGTCGATGATGTCGCTGGTGTCCTGCTCACCTTCCGTGGCCACGCCATCGGTGAGAAACAGGACCATGGTTGGGCGTTCAGGCTCCACCATATCCAGGGCGTTGAGCAGCGCCAGGTTGATGTCTGTCCCGCCAGTTGCTTCCAGGCGCTCGACCCACGGCACGGCCTCCGGGGCGTTCTCTGCCGCGATCAGGTCCCGGCTGTACTCACGGGCGCCGGTGCTGAACTCGACGATGTTGAAGCGGTCTTCCGGGTTGAGGTGATCCAGCACGTAGAGGAGCGCTTCACGCGCCTGTTCGATCTTCTCACCCTCCATGCTGCCCGAGGTGTCCAGGACGACGATCACGTCCTTGGCCACGATGTCCGTGGTTTGCTCGATGCCGGGCGCGGCCAGGAGCAGGAAGTACCCCTGGTCGCGGCTGGCATCGAAATAGGAAACGACATTCGCGCCGACATCGCCGGGGGACACGCTCCAGAATAGCTCGAAATCGCTGTCCGGAATGACATCGGAGTCTTCGTAGCCAGCGGTGAATGATTTATCGCTGGTGCGGTCAACCGCGATGTCGTGAGATGGCGAGTAGACCGCGCGCAGTGGCTCATTGGAATCCACGGCCACGCGAATACTGACGCTCTGCAGGGGTGTCGCCGTGAACGGCTGCGCGTTGAACGGGTAGCGGTAGTGATTCAAGCCTTCTTCGACCGGCAGGATCTGGCTGTAGGAGAGTTCGATCTCGCGGTCCTCGCCAGCCGGGATGGGGAACACGTTGGCCTGGATCAGCCCGGAACCGAGGTATTCCAGCAGGGCCGGGTCGCGCAGTTTGCGCACGATCTCGTCGTAGATTGCCCGCGCCTCTTCTGCGTCCAGGAGCTTTGCCTCGACCGGCTCGCCATCAACCGTCATGCTGAACTCGGAGATGGCGGCATCCGGCGGGACCGGGAAGACGTACGTCCCCTCGGCTACCCAGTCGTTGGGGTTGTGGAAGACCTGGGACACGTGCGTGGTCGCCACCTGGTCGGTGACGTCGACATCGACGCGCTGCGAGCGGATTTCGACCTGATCCGCGATGAGCGGGGGTACCGTGCAAGGCTCATCGCAGATCGGGGGTTCAGGGATGACGACCCCCTGCCCCTGAGCGGTGAGCGAAGCCAGCGGCGTCATCAGTACGGCGAGGATGAGCAGGAAGGTGATCGGGATGCGGACCATATGCGCCTCCTGTGGTGGCTGCTCTGGGCCGGCAGCCGCGTGCACAAGAGACGCGCTCTTCATCCCTTCGGTTCCCGCACCGGCGCTCACGGTGATTTCGCAAGGCATTTCCGTTGACAGGCTATCGAGGACTCGATAGCCTGCCGGTGCAATGCCCAGGATCGCCGAACATCGACAGGGAGAGCCGCAATGTCTGATTTCGGAATGCGCACTCGCTGGACCTCCGCCGCCGTGAGCCGGAGACGCATCTTGCAGGGGGCGGTAGCCACAGCCGCCGGAGGCGTTCTGGCCAGGACAGCGTTCCAGGCTGCCGCGCAGGAGATCACCTTCAGCCGTGACTACGAGGGCACGACACTGAACCTGTTGATGGAGGATCTCCTGGAGACCACCATCATCGAGGACATGCTGCCCGAGTTCAACGAACTGACCGGGATCAACGTCACATTCGAGAAGGTCGCCTACCCGGTCATGCACGAGAAGCTCGTGCCCCAGCTTGCGGCTGGACCCGGCAGCGGCTCCTACGATGTGCTGGAGGTCGACTTCTACTGGGTCTATGAGTTTGCCCGCTCAGGCTGGGTCGAAGACCTGGGGCAGCGCATCGAGGCGTCTGGCGGACAGATGGACCTGGCGCGCTATATCCCGGCACTGCTGCAGATTGGCTCGGAAATCGACGGCAAGACCTTCTACTTGCCGATGTTCCCGTATCCCATGGGTCTGATCTATCGGCAGGACTTGCTCGACGACACCGCCTTCCAGGAGGCCTACGAGGCGCAGACCGGCAACAAGCTTGCCCTGCCAGACAGCGTTGAAGGCTACGTAGAGATGGCGGAAGCGATTTCCACGATGGACACCGGGGTCTACGGCGCGGCGATGCAGGCGCAGCAGGTGGATCCGATCGTGATGGAGTTCTGCAACTTCCTCTATGGACTCGGCGGGGCGTTTTACAACGCCGACATGACCGAGCCCGCCATCAACAACGAGATCGGCGTCAAGGCCGCGGAGCTGTACGCGCGGTGCGTCAACAACGCCGCGCAGCCGGGCGCTGCCGGCGCGGACCTGAACGACACCATGGCGACCTATAGCCAGGGCAAGGCGTTCAGCATGATCTCGTACATGTTCATGCTGTCGGTCTTCAATGACGACGACGCGTCGGTGGTGAAGGACATGAACGTCATGACCGTCATGCCGGGAGGGCACGGGCTGACCGGGATGTGGAGCTGGGGAATCCCGGTCAGTTCCCCGAATCCAGACGCGGCGTGGGAGTTCCTGAAGTGGGTGGAGTCACCCGAGGTGGCGATGAAGCGGGCGCTGGCCGGCGGCGTACCCGCGCAGGAAGCGCCCTACGCGAACCAGGAATTTCTGGACAAATACCCGTGGATGCCACAGGCGAAGGACATGATCGCGTCTGGCGAGGGCCTGCCTGCCGTGACGAAGCAGGCGCAGCTCGTGGAAATCATGGGCCGGCACCTGGGCGACGTCGTTGCCGGAGCAAAGACGCCTCAGGAAGGGATGGACGGCGCCGCCGAGGAGCTGGCCGAGTTGCTCTAGGCGTTTTCTCGCGGCTGAGCGGCAAGCAACTCCGGTTGCGGCGCACATGATTGGCGCAGTGACTTGCAACCGCACGGAACCGACCGTAACGTTGCGGAGACACACGGAACATCGCGCACGCGGCGTGAAAAGGATGAACCATGGCCCAGGCAGTTGAGCGCATCGCGCACCCATTGCAAATTCTGTCCACGGACGAGATTGGGGAGGCCGTCGCCATCCTCAAGGCGGGAGCGCCTGACGGCTGGGATGATCGCCGCTATCGCTTCGTCGAGGTTTCGCTCAAGGAGCCCGCAAAGGTGGCGCTGGCGGACGCCGAGGCAGCAGGACGCATTGATGATCTGGCGCGCGAGGCGCGCATTGTCCTCATCGACCGTGGTGACCGGGCGACCATCGAGGCGTTCGTGTCCCTGAGCGAGGGGAAGGTCATCTCGTGGGATGTCGTGGCGGTGGGCCAGGCGCCCTTCATCATGGAAGAGATCCTGGCCTGCGAGGAGACGATCCGCAAGGATCCCGACTTCCAGGCAGCGATGGCCAGGCGCGGCATTACAGACATGGATCTCGTCTGGGTCGATCCGTGGCCATTCGGTTTCTACGACGACGAGCCGGAGTTTGCGAAGCACCGCCTCACACGCGGCCTGGTCTGGGTGCGCGCGAATCCTGATGACGACAACGGCTACGCGCACCCGGTGGAGAATGTCATCCTGACGTTCGACCTGAACGACGGCAAGATTCTGCGCCTGCAGGACTTCGGCGTGGTTCACGTGCCGATGGAGGAGGGCAACTTCGGTCCCGATGATGTCGGCGCACTGCGCACCGACCTGAAGCCACTGGAGATCATTCAGCCGCAGGGACCGAGCTTCGAGGTCGATGGCTACGCGGTGAAGTGGCAGAGCTGGCAGTTCCGCGTTGGGTTCACCCCGCGCGAAGGGCTGGTGCTGCACCAGGTGAAGTGGGTCGAGGATGATGGCCGGGAGCGGCCGATCATGTACCGCGCCGGCATGGGCGACATGGTCGTGCCGTACGGCGATCCGAACCCAACCCATGTGCGCAAGAACACCTACGACGGTGGCGAGCTCAACTTCGGTGCGTTGATCAACTCGCTCACGCTCGGCTGCGACTGTCTGGGTGAGATCTACTACTTCGATGTGGCCGTGGCCGACGCCGACGGCAAGCCGTTCACGCTCAAGAACGCCATCTGCATGCACGAGGAGGACTACGGCGTCCTCTGGCGGCACACGAACTGGCGCTCGGGCCGCACGGACCTGCGCCGCTCCCGGCGGCTGGTTGTCTCGGTCTTCGCCACCATCGGCAATTACGATTACGGCATCTACTGGTACTTCTACCAGGATGGCACGATCCAGTGCGAAGTGAAGCTGACCGGCATTGTGTCCACCGGCGCGGTCGAGCCAGGCACAAAGCCGACGCACGGCACGCTGCTCAATGCGGACGGCCTCTACGCGCCACTTCATCAGCACTTCTTCAGCTTCCGGCTGGACATGGACGTCGATGGGACGGTCAACAACGTCTATGAAGAGCACGGCGAGACCGAGACGGACGCCTCGCTTTACCCCTTGCAGTCCTCGTTCCGCACGGTACGCACGCAGCTCAAGAGCGAACTGGAGGCGCAGCAGTTGATCGATCCGCTGCGTGGCCGCGTCTGGAAGGTCGTCAATCCGAACAGCCTGAACGCAGCGGGTGACCCGGTGGCGTATCGCCTGCTCCCGATGCACAACGTGCAGGCCATGGCGAGCCCGGCCTCGAACATCGCGCGGCGGGCCGGCTTCATGATGAAGCACTTCTGGGCCACACCGTACCGCGACGATGAGAAGACTCCTGCTGGCGATTTCCCGGCTCAGCACCCGGGAACGGGGCTCCCGGAGTGGACGGCGGCAGACCGCTCGCTGGAAGACACGGATGTCGTGGTCTGGTACACGCTGGGCAGCCATCACTCGCCGCGGCCGGAGGACTGGCCGGTGATGCCCGTGGGCTACGCCAGCTTCATGCTGCAACCACACGGCTTCTTCAACGAGAACCCGGCCCTGAACCAGCCGATTCCGGAGGCGCATGGTAACGGCAGTCACTGCTGCTCACACTCGGCGGCGGCAGACTAGTCGCTGAATCGGCCGTCATCGCAATCATGAAAACCGGAGGCCGAATGGCCTCCGGTTTTGCAGACCGCCGGATACAATGGCTGGCGGAGGGATGACCCAAACGTGAGCAGTAATGTCAGCAGCGCGCAGTTCGCCGGGCCTCGCCGTCGATTCTCGGTCTCGATGGCGCTCACGCACCTGGTCCTGATCGCTGCCTGCCTCAGCATCCTGCTGCCGGTGCTCTGGACGGCCCGGTCGTCCTTCGCGACCAAGCGCGTGGTGTACGACCCCGGCAATATCTTCTTCTCGCCAACGCTTGAAAATTACACGACGATTTTTCGGGACGACGCCTTCCTGAAGTACTTCTGGAACTCGCTCTGGATCGGCGTTGCATCGGCTCTGGTGAGCCTGGCCATCGGCTCGCTCGCGGCGTACTCGATCGCGCGCTTCCGCACCGGTGGCCAGCCGTTCAGCCTGTCGGTACTGGGCACGCAGATGCTGCCGCCGGTGGCGCTGGTGATCCCGTTCTACCTCCTCGCCCAGCGCTTCGGACTGCTGGACAAGGGGTGGGCGCTGGCAATCATCTTTCTCTCGTTCAATCTCCCGTTTGTCGTGTGGATTCTGATCGGGTTCTTCCAGGGGATACCGCAGGAGCTCGAGGAAGCAGCCCTCGTCGATGGTAGCGGACGGCTCGGCGCCTTCTGGCGCATCATCGTGCCGCTCTCGGTGCCCGGCATGCTGGCGGCGGGGGTGTTCGCCTTCGTGCTTTCGTGGAACGAATTCCTGTTCGCGCTGGTCCTGACCGGGCGAAACTCCAAGACGCTGCCGGTGGCGTTGGCGGGGCTCATGTCGTCGCAGGGTGATCAGATCGGCGCGATTTGCGCGGCGACCATGGCGATGATCGCCCCCATCGTGGCCCTGACCTGGGTGATCCAGAAGTACCTCGTGAGCGGCCTGACCTTCGGCGCGGTCAAGTGAGCCGGGGGCAGATCGTTCTGGACCATTGTGTCATCCACGTCCATGAGTGGGAACGCGCCAATACCTTCTACCGCGACGTGATGGGCGCCGAGGTGGTACAGAAGGGCGAGGGCTGGGTGTACCAGTTCGGCCCCGTGCGCCTCAACGTGCACGGCCCCGGCGTCGCTGCGCGACCGGTCGCACGCATTCCCGTACCACCGGGCGGCAGCGATCTTTGTTTCGTCTGGCCTGGGTCTGTTGACAGCGCTATCCAGCATCTGGCCGAACACGATGTGATGATTGAACTCGGCCCCGTGCCACGAAGCGGTGCACATGGCGACGGCCTGAGCGTGTATTTCCGGGACCCGGATGGTTCACTGCTGGAGTTCATCTGCTACCCATAAGTACACGATCCCCAACAGTGCGAGAATGCACGGGCGATTGCAGGTACCAGGCTCACGTGCGATGACGCGCTGATGCGCAGGAGGACCTCAGGATGTCTTCGAGTTTTCGGCGGATGGATCGGCGACGGCTGCTGCAGGCGGCAGCGGCGAGTGGGCTGGTTCTGGGAAGCGCGCCACAGCTTCGGCGGACGGCACGAGCCCAGGATGCGGTGACGTTCTCGAAGGACTACGATGGCGTAACCCTGAACCTCCTGATGGAGGATCTACTGGAAACGCAGATCATCGAAGATATGCTGCCGGAGTTCAAGGAACTGACCGGCATCACGGTCAACTTCGAGAAGGTCGCCTACGGCGTGATGCACGAAAAGCTCGTGCCTCAACTCGCGGCCGGGCCCGGCAACGGTACCTACGACGTGCTGGAAGTCGATTTCTACTGGGTTTATGAGTTCGCGCGCTCCAACTGGGTCGAAGTGCTGGATGAGCGCATCGCCAACAGCGGCGGCGCCATCGAACTCGACCGCTACATCCCGGCCACGCTCGATATCGTGGGCCGGGCGGACGGCAAGATGTACTACGTGCCGTTCTACGCCTACCCCATGGGCCTGATCTACCGCGAAGACCTCGCGAACGACGATGCGTTCAAGGCCGATTTCAAGGCGGCCTCCGGCATGGACTTCGCCATGCCGGACAGTGTCGAGAGCTATGTGGAATTGGCCAAGGCGATTACCGCCTGGAAGGGCGAGGAGCTGTACGGCACGGCCATGACCGGCCAGCAGGTCGATCCCATCACGATGGAGTTCTGCAACTATCTCTATAGTTGCGGTGGCGACTTCTACAACGCGGACATGTCCGCGCCAGCCATCAACGACGAGAATGGTGTCAAGGCGGCATCCCTGTACGTTGATGCCATCAACAACGCAGCCCAGACCGGCGCTGCCAGCGCGAACTACGACGATTCCATCGCGGTCTACTCCGCAGGGAATGCGTTCAGCTCGGTCAGCTTCATGTGGATGCTGGCGGTGGTCGATGGTGACAAGGATGCGGTGGCGGCTGACAAGAACGCCAGCACGATCATGCCGGGCGGCACGGGCCTGAGTGGCGCCTGGGGCTGGGGCATTCCGCTAAGTTCTCCGAACCCGGATGCCGGGTGGGAGTTCGTGCGCTGGGTGGAGTCGCCGGACGTGGCGATGCGCCGGGCTCTGGCGGGTAGCTTGCCGACGCAGCAGGCGCCGTACGAGAACGAGGAGATTCTGGCCAAATACCCCTGGCTGCCGCAGGCGGGCGACATGATTACCTCTGGCAAAGGCTTGCCGGCGATCACCAAGCAGACGCAACTGGTCGAGATCACTGGCCGTCGACTTGCAGAGGCCGTGGCGGGGACACCCGTGCAAGAGGCGATGGACGCTGCAGCAGCAGAACTGGCCGAACTCCTCTAGATTCGGCGGTTAGCACCCGGGGGCACTTCCAGTCAGGGAGTGCCCCCGGCGCGTGGAGCACATGCATGGCGCTGGAGCAACCAGCAGAAACACGTGGAGAAGCACGGGCAGCCGTCCGTGCGGCATCGGGTCATTCGACGGCGAGTGGGCTCTTCCGCTACGGAATGACGCTGCCCACGATCGTTGCGCTCGCGCTGGTGGTCGGTTTCCCGCTCCTGTTCGCGCTGTTCGTCTCCACGCATGCGTACGATCTGACCGAGGGCGGCATTGGTGAGTTCACTGGCTGGGCGAACTACGCCAAGACCCTCAAGGACGACCTGTTCCTGAATGCGGCGCGGAATACGGCCGTGCTGGCAGTCAGCGTGGTGCTCATCGAACTGTGCGTGGCGCTGGGGCTCTCATTGCTCTTGAACCGCCCCGGCCTGCGCTTCCGCAACGTGTACCTGGCCATCCTGCTCATCCCGTTGCTGATCAGCCCGATTGCCGTCGGGATGATCTGGCGCTTGCTGCTCCACCCGGAGCTGGGCGCGATCAACTGGGCGATGGGCCTCGTTGGCTTCCCGAAGCAGGAGTGGCTTTCCGGCCAGAACACGGCGATGCCGACGATTATTGGCGTCGATGTGTGGCACGAGACCTCATTGATGATCGTGATCATCCTGGCCGGCTTGACCGCGCTGCCGAAAGACCCCATCGAGGCGGCAGCGGTAGACGGGGCGACAGCCTTGCAAACGCTGCGTACGGTCACGCTGCCGCTGCTCACGCCAGTGCTGGTGGTGGCGGTACTCATCCGGTTGATTGCGGCGATGAAGACCTACGACCTGATCTACATCCTCACCCGTGGTGGCCCTGGCAGCGCAACGGAAACGATCTCCTACCTCATCTGGAAGAACGCTTTTACCTCGCTTGACATGGGGAATGCCGCCGCAGCGTCGTTCCTGCTCCTGGTCGTGATCATGATCCTGACCGTGATCATGGTGCGCGTGACGCGGGTAGGCGGCGAGCCGTAGCCGCCAGACACGGTGCTACACTCGGTGACCGGATGTGACACCAACGTTCCCCCGAACGAACCAGGAGTTTCCGTCATTGTGAGCAGCGCAAATTCGAACCCTGAGGGTGCAACGCCGTCGGTTGTGACTGACGTGATCATTTCAGATGGACCCGAGCACCGGCCTGGCCACGCCGCTGAGTTGCTGCAGACTGACGCGCGTGATGTCCAGGCGCAACATGTGACGATGGAACGGGCGGGCGCTGAAACGATCACCACTGAACGACTGGTGATGACCAACTCCGGTGCGCGCACCATCGAGGCGAAATCGGCGCAGATCGACCGGTCAGGCATCCTGGCTGCGAAGAGCGAGAAGGCGGTCTTCCACGACTCGACCGTGGTCGCGGTCAGCGTCGACGAGGCGCGCATTGTGCGTGGCAATGTGCTACTGCTGCGCGCCGAAGCGGTCAAGGTCGAGGGCGATGCAAAGATCGGGGTGTTGGCGGGTCCCGCCTGCGAGGCCGTGCGCCCGCTCGTGAGCGTGCAAGGCGCTGCGGCCTTCGGGGCGGTGTTCGGCCTGGTGGCGTGGTTGCTGGGCGCGGTGGTCCGTCGCGCGGCTCGCGGCCAGGTGGGGGGAGGTTAGGCATGGGCATGCTGGGACGCCTGGGCGCGTTCATTGGCGGTGGGCTGCTGGGAGCGGGTGTTGGCGCGGCGATCACCATCCTGAACGCGCCGCAGTCCGGCGATGAACTGCGGAAGGATGTCGTGCGCCGGGTGGACCTGGTCAAGATGGCGGGTGTGGAGGCCCAGGCGCGCACCGAAGAAGAACTGATTCGGCATTTTCGCGCCCAGGTTGGTGATCCGAGCGCACTCCGTGATGATGAAACCCAGCTCAAGGTCGAGGCCGCGCGCTCAATCGCGGACCTTGGTATCAACCCGGCCGCGGGCCAGACGGTGCGTTCCAGCTCGCACACCGGTTGACACATCCGAAGTCATACTTGCGCAAAAGTGAAACGGAAGGGAAACTCTGCCGCAGCGTGCGCTGCACGGCGCGATGGTGCTTGTAGCAAGTGCCAAGGTGAACAGCGTGCCAACGGCGGCACAGGAGGATCAGGCAAACGTGAGTACAACCCTGGATCGGCCGGCGGCCAAGGGCGGCACATCGTTCGATATGCGGCACAAGAGCCGCGTCATCCTGGACGGCAACGACCGCGCTGGCGCTCGGGCCATGCTCAAGGGCACCGGGTTTGACGACGACGATTTGAAGCGTCCAATCATCGGCGTCGCCCACTGCTGGATCGAGACGATGCCATGTAACCTGAACCAGCGCGAGCTGGCACAGCACGTGAAAGAAGGTATTCGCGCAGCGGGCGGTACGCCGCAGGAACTGAATACCATCTCCATCTCCGACGGGGTGACGATGGGCACCGAGGGCATGAAGTCCTCGCTCATTTCCCGCGAGGTGATTGCTGACTCCGTGGAGCTGGTGGCGCGCGGCCACATGTTCGACGCGCTCGTCTGCATTGGTGCGTGCGACAAGACGCTGCCGGGTCTGGCCATTGCGGCGGTCCGCCTGAACATCCCGACGGTGCTGCTCTATGGCGGCTCCATCATGCCGGGTCACTGGCACGACAAGGAAGTCACCGTTCGCTCGGTCTACGAGGCGATTGGCGCGAACTCCGCCGGCAAGCTGAGCGACGAGGAACTGATCGACCTCGAGAACGTGGCGTGCCCGGGCGCGGGCGCCTGTGGCGGCCAGTACACCGCCAACACGATGGCCATGGCGATGGAGTTCATCGGGCTGTCGCCGATGGGCTCGGCGTCTGCGCCGGCCGTGGATCAGCGCAAGAACGCCATCGGCAAGGAGGTCGGCGAGCTGATCATGGATGTGCTGGCGCGCGGTGCGCTGCCGAAGGACATCCTGACGCGAAAGGCGTTCGAGAACGCGATTGCCGGAGTCGCGGCCAGTGGCGGCTCCACCAACAGTGTGCTCCACCTGATTGCGCTCGCGCGCGAAACTGGCGTGCCGCTGACGATCGACGATTTCGACGAAATCTCCCGCCGCACGCCGCTCTTCTGCGACATGATGCCGGGTGGGAAGTACTCAGCATTCGATCTCGATCTCGCCGGGGGCACCCCGGTTGTCGCCAAGCGCATGGTGGATGCGAACCTGGTCCACGGTGATGCGATGACCGTCACTGGCCAGACCTTCGCCGAGTCGGCCGCCGACGCCAAGGAAACCCCCGGCCAGGATGTCGTGCACCCGGTCGATCAGCCGATCAAGGAGACCGGCGGCCTCGTGATCCTGAAGGGCAACATTGCGCCGAATGGCGCGGTCGTCAAGCTCTTCGGGTACGAGCGCGAGCAGCACGTCGGCCCTGCCCGCGTGTTCGACTCCGAGCCGGATGCCCACAAGGCCGTGCTGGAGCGCAAGATCAACCCGGGCGACGTGGTCGTCATCCGGTACGAAGGCCCGGTCGGTGGACCTGGCATGCAGGAGATGTTGGGCGTCACCGCCTCCATTGTTGGCCAGGGGCTGGGTGATTCCGTGGCGCTGATTACGGATGGCCGCTTCAGCGGCGCGACAAAGGGCCTGATGATCGGCCATATCGCGCCGGAAGCGGGTGTGGGCGGACCACTGGCCGCCGTGCGCGAAGGCGACATCATCCGCATCGATACGCCAGCCCGCAGCCTGAATGTCGACCTCAGCGACGACGAGATTGCGGAGCGGCTCAAGGAGTGGAAGCCCCGCGTGCAGGAGAATCTCGCCGGCGTGTGGGCCAAGTACGCCAAGCTCGTGCAGCAAGCCAACGAGGGCGCCATCACGACGGTGTAAACCGACGAAGCACGTGGCGTCTCGAGCTTGCCGAGAGATCGCGTTCTGCCCCGGATCCAGCTTCTGGATCCGGGGCCTTTCATTTGCCGCTGGCGAATCTCGCCTACGCCGGCAGGTCGCGCCGGGTGAAAACGATAAAGCCGGCGAGGAGCGCGATCGACCCGGTGGCCAGCAGGATGCCGGTATTCCGCATGTCCGCGACGCCATTGACCAAAGTCTGTGTCGGGGCGAAGTATTCGAACAACGAGAGAAAGAGGATCGCACGAAGAGGATCCCAGACTCCGGCAAAGTAGTCCACGAAGTAGGAGAACAGGAGCAACCCCAGCGCCCACCCAATCACTTGCCCGGCCCTGTTGGCGACCGAACTGAAAAGCAGCGACAGGCCAGCGATGGCCCAGAGCAGCGCAAAGCAGACGATGCTCATCGGCCAGAGGTGACTGACCGGGAACGCTCCGGGTTTGGCGTACAGAATTCCCGCCAGCATGCCGAGCGGGCCGGCAGCGGCGGCAAGCACGATGACGACGGTGATGCCGAGAACGCTGGCAAGATACAGCGTTGGGCGCGAAACAGACCGGGAGAGCGGGAGCTGAATGGCGCCGCTTGCCATTTCGCCAGCGAGGATGCGCGCCGCGAATCCGATGACGGCCGCGCCGGACAGGACGATGTAAATGGGGTGGGTAAAGCCGAGGGACAAATACCCCGGCAAGCCTGTCATCGCCAGAAACTCGGGCCGGGTGCGGGCAAACGCCTGAAACGCGGGCGGGATACGCGACATGATCGCGTTGAGCGCGTCCGCCCCGCCAAAGGACGCAATGACCACCGGTTGCACGAACGTAAATCCGGCAATCGCCGCGACCAGGGCCACAAGACTCCACACTCCGGCTCGGAGCCCCCGGCCGGTCAACGCAAGAATCGTCGTCAGGCTCAACGCCTTGTCCACTCGTGGTCATTTGGCGAGGTGTAGTACTCGTGGAAGATCTGCTCGAGGCTGGGCCGTGTCACCAGGATGTCAGCCACGTCGCTCCGGGCGGCCAATTGAGCCAGAACCTCGCGCGTACCGCCGCGCGCGGAAATCACGAGCCGGTTGCCGCTGCGCTCCAGGACGTGCACCGAGGAGGTTTCTGGCCAATCCGGGGCAGCGCCGCTGAACGTTGCTTCGATCACCCGCTGGCGCCGGGCGGTCAAATCGTCGATCGCTGCTTCGGCCACGATCTGGCCGTCACGGACAATGGCTACCCGCTGGCAGACGCGCTCGACTTCACCCAGGTCATGGGAGGACATGAAAATCGTCGTGCCCCGTTCGTGGAGGACACCGACCACGTCCTCAAAGGCCCGTTGCATCAGCGGGTCAAGGCCATCCGTTGGCTCGTCCAGGATCAGCAGCTTCGGGCTGGTTTGCATGCAGGCGATCAACGCCAGTTTCTGCTTCATGCCCTTCGAGTAGCCGCCGATCTTGCGCTGGAGTGCTGCGTCGCCGAGTTCGAACGTCGCGAGCAACGTTTCCCTGAGCGGAGTGGCGTGCTGCGTCAGGCGCGCGGCGTAGTCCAGATACGCACTGCCGGTCATATCGGCGTAAAGGGTGTTCGTGGCGATCAGGAACCCGAGGTCGCGGCGAGCCCGTACGCCGTCTTTCCAGCAATCGTGCCCAAAAATCTGGCAGGCGCCGCTGGTTGGCCGGATAAAGCCAAGCAGGGAGCGGATGGCCGTGGTTTTTCCCGCGCCGTTCGGCCCGAGAAAGCCGTAGACCTCACCAACGGGAACGTGCAGCGAGATGGCATCGAGCGCGGTAACTGCGCCGTAGCGTTTGCTGAGCCGGTTGACGGCAATTGCGTCCACCGGATGAGCGTAGCATCGCGTCTCCACCGGGTGCGTGGCGAATCTCCCGTCTCGTGCGATGATGGAAGGTCTTGATGAGGGCTCATGCGACGCGGAAGGGGGAAAGCGCGATGCCACACGAAATGGACGCGACGGTGCTACCAGCGGTTGCGGTCATCGGGGCTGGAACGATGGGCCGCCAGATCGCGGCACTGATCGCCACCAGTGGCCGTCATGTGGCCATGTGGGATGCGGTGCCGGAGATGCTGGCCGCAGCGCCACAGCGCATCCGGGATGAGACCGCGACCCTGCCGGACTTGCCGCGCTACGCGCACCACCAGTTCACCGTGGAACCACCATCCGACATCGACGGCATGGTGGGCCGTATTCGCATGGCTGACTCGCTGGCAGATGCGTTGAACGGCGTTGACCTGGTGATCGAGGCCGTGCGGGAGGATCTGGAAACCAAACGCGCGCTCTTCGCCGACATGTCGCAGCTTGCGCCTGATGCCATTCTGGCCACGAACTCATCCTCTATCCCTTCCAGCCTGATCGCGTCGGCCACGGCAGACCCCGGCAAAGTGCTGAACATGCACTTCTTCGCGCCGATCTGGAGCCGCCCGATGCTCGAGATCATGAGCAGCGGGACGACCACTCAGGAGGTCATGGATCGGGTCGAACAGTTCGGACGCTCGCTGGGACTGGTCGTCGCCGTGGTGCGCGGGGACAGCAAGGGGTTCATCATCAACCGGGTCTGGCGCGCCGTAAAGCGCGAGGCACTGCGTGTGGTCGACGAAGGGCACGCCGATCCGGCTGATGTGGATCGGCTCTGGATGCTCTTCTTCGGGACACCGTTCGGGCCCTTTGGCATCATGGACATGGTCGGCCTGGACGTGGTGTCGGACATCGAGACGTCGTACCAGGTCGTCGCGACCGACCCCGAGGACAAGCCTTCGGCGATTCTGCACGGCAAGGTGAGCGCCGGGGAACTGGGCGAGAAATCGGGGCGCGGCTTTTACCGGCACCCCGATCCCGAGTATCTGGCCGATGGCTGGCTCCAGGGAGAAGGCTAGGTCTGCTCCGGATTTGCATCAGCGGCGGGCGTGGCGTTCCCGGGCGTGTAGTGTTTCCAGACGCCACTACCGCGCCCTGCGCCAATCGTCCGCTTCTCGCGGCGGTAGCCCTTCTCCTGGGCGCGCGGGAGCGCGAAGTAGAACGTGTATTCACGGCGGTGGGGTGGGCGCGCCTGAAACACGAGGGGGTACCCGCAATCACGCAGCAGGCGCGTCAGGGACTCCTCGGTGTGACGGAACGAGGTCTCATTGCCCCACGATGCAGTGGGGACCTCGTCTCGCTCCTCACGCGTCTCGCCGTGCTCCTTGATGAGCATGCCCCGGTAGTCGCCAACCGCATCGACTTCCGCCGAGGCGATGCGCGTGTCGATCAGGAGGGGCGTGCCGGTGCACTTGCGAATCAGTGCGACTTGATCTGGGACTTCCAGGTGGTGCAAGAGCCCCAGAATGCAGATCAGGTCATACTCATTGCGCTCAATGACGAATTCACGGATGTCGGACTGTACGAACGTGATCGAATCCAGGAGCGCCGCCATCTCGGGCGTGGCTTCCGGATCCAGGTCTGGCCAGCGCACGGTGCGAACGTCAACGGCCGTGACTTCCCAGCCGAAGCTAGCCGCACTCATCGAGAAGTTGCCCTTACCAGCACCGAGGTCGAGCAGTTTACCCGGCGCCAATGGAGCCAGGATCGACTCGAAAATACGCCCCTTGTTCAGGGAGCCGTCTGGTGCAGGCAGACCGTGCGTCTTGACCAGTTCCTGCTGATTGACCCCCTTGGCGCGCCTGACGACCCGGCCGCCTCCGTTCGTTTCGGGCGATGTTTCAGCATCGCTGGCGGTCACCGCGTCCGGCTGCTCCTGGGCCAGAGCAGCTTGCCGTTTTTTTCGAGACCGTGGTGCATCCAAACTGAATCCTCCGGAGAATATGGCGCCAGTTTGAACGCACGGTACTACCATTCGGCGCCCGCTGTGCAGTGGGCCTAATGTCGCGGCGGTCTGTTGGCCGTCTGCGAACACGATCACGAGGCGTACCATGTACTCATCCACCGATGTCGCGACACTCCTCCAGGACATCGCTGCAATGCGCGACATGCTGGCGCATGAACTTCAGGCCAGCTCTGGGACATCGTTCCGTGTACACGGGTTGACAATCGACTATTTTCGGCAATCACCGACACGGATTGCCGCCCAGTACACGCTCGATCTGGAAGCGGCTGACGGCGTGCGAGACTCCCAGATCATCACGGTTGCGCACTTTACCGACGGCCGGATGGAGCGCCAGTGGAAGCGCATGCGGGCAGATGCCCCCGACGCTGAGGTGCCCGTGGGGCGATTCAATCTCCCGGGCGCCCGCTACTCGCACGAGTTGCAGTCAATCATCCAGGCATTCCCGTACGATGCCCGGTTGCCGGGGTTGCGCAGGATCGTGGCGGGTACGCCTGAAATGCTTCGTCTTGTCGCTCCAGCCGATGAGCACCGCATCGTTTCGTGGGAGGTTGACGTTGTCCGCTATCGACCCGACATGCGGGCCATGGCACGGGTTGAAGTCGGGTTCAACGGCAATGGTCCTGATGACCGGCGGCGCGTGTACGCAAAGGCCTACCGCGAGCCCGAAGAGGGGCAGCGTGCGTACGATTTGCTCACCGCATTGGCTGCGCAGGACGGCACGGTAGATGGTTTGCACGTCCCTCGGCCGCTGGCGTACGACGCCGGCTTGCGTACCCTCCTCATTGCGGAGGCGGCCGGAGACCGGTTGCTGGATATCATCCGCCAGAAGGACGACGACCGAGCACCCAACGCTGTGCGGCGCGCGGCGCGCGCTGTGGCAGCCATGCACGACGCGCAGGTTGACCCGGAGCTGCTTCCTGCGGCGAGTCCCGACCGGGACGCGCAGTTTGCGGATGTCTCCAACCGGCTTCTGCGCGGATTCCCAGAGTACGCGAACGACGTGCAGGCACTCACGAATCAGATCGAAGCGGCGTTTCATCCAGCGCCGCTGCGCCCTACACATTACGATCTGAAACAAGGTCACATCCTGATCGATCCCGAGATCGTGACCATCCTGGATTTTGACAAGATGGCGATGGGCGATCCGCTCATCGACGTTGCAAACGTCGTGGCGACCCTGGGCGCCGAGCGCGAAGGCAGCGCACGCCGTGCGGCGGTGCGTGAGAACCTGGCGGAGATCTTCGTCGAGGAGTATTTCAGCCGCGTTCCGGCCGATTGGGCAGCGCTGTTCCCGGCGCATCTGGCGCGTGCGACCCTGGTGGAGGCAGCCACCACCGGCCGCGGCAACCGTGGCCGCAAGGGCTCAGCTCAGCCAGAGGATCGGCTGGTTTCGGCCCTTCGCCGCGCCGAGGAGTTGCTGGCGTCGTGACGGGGCTACAGCTGCCGGGCAACCTGGCGGCTGACATCCCGCAGGGCATCGAAGATGCCGGAGCCAGTGACGGCAGAGGTGGCATACGCCGGCAGGCTGGCGACGCCGAGCAAGGCAGCCAGGTGCTCCGTGTTCACGGCATCTGGCAGGTCGCTCTTGTTGCCTTGCAGGACGAAGGCAAGGTCTGCCAGACGCTTGCCCTGCGAGCCCAACAATGCCTGCAACTCGGCAAACGAGGCCAGGTTCTCTGCCTGGCGCAGCGGCGCAGTGTCTGCGACGAAGACGATGCCATCTGCTCCCTGCAGTACGGCGGCGCGTGGTCCGGCGGATCGCGGTTGACCGGGCACGGTGTAGAGGTGCCAGTGCAGGCGCAGGCCGAACCGCTCGCCGAAATCGATTGGGAGCGAGTCGGAAAAGATCGTGCGCGCGGATTCAGATGCGATGCTCTGGAAGGTGCCTCGTGTTTCCGGCGGCACTCCTGCGGCAACGGCCCGCAGCGTCGTGGTCTTGCCGCTGAGTTCCGGGCCAAAGTAGACGATTTTGGCGTGTATCTCGCGCGCCTCAAGATCGATCAGCGCCATCTCAGCCAGTCGCCCGTGTTTCCGGGGTGCGGATTTCCGGCGACTCCAGCTTCCCGGTTTCAAGGTACGGCGTAAAGCGGCCAATTTCCGCCAGCGGTAGGCGCCCGAGCAGTGTGGATCCGGATTCCGAGAACTCGGAGTCATCAACCCGGCCCAGTCGGTGGAACAGATCCACCAGGTCCGAGCGTGAAAACGGCGCATGCAGCACCGCCGGCACGAATTGCGCCTCCTTCTCGAGCGCGACTTCGACAGCGCTCAGCAGCGAATCGAAACCGAGCCCGGCCTCCGCCGAGATGGCGACCGGATTGACTGCTAGCGGCGCCGCATCGCCAAGCATTGCCAGCAGGGTCTCCCTTGGGGGGAGCTGCCCGCTGGCATCAAGCAGTTTGTCAACCTTGTTGAGGGCCGTCACGACGGGTTTGTCGTCCGCTCCCAGGTCCTCCAGAACACCCATCACCGTCTGCACCTGCTCGGCGGCATTAGGGTGCGTCACGTCGACCACGTGCACCAGCACACTGGCTTCATTGATCTCTTCCAGCGTGGCGCGAAAGGCCGCGATAAGCAGCGTGGGCAGGTTATTGATGAACCCCACGGTATCGGTGAAAAGCACTTCGCGGCCGCTCGGCAGCGCCCGGCGGCGGGTCGTGGGATCCAGGGTGGCGAAGAGCTTGTCCTCGGCCATGACGTTGGCGCCCGTCAGCGCGTTGAGCAGCGTGCTCTTGCCGGCGTTTGTGTACCCAACCAGCGCCACGACCGGCATCGGCGCGGCCCGCCGTCGGTCGCGGTAGAGCTGACGGTGCGTGTGGACCTCACCCAGTTCGCGCTTGATGTGGACGATGCGCTTCCCTAGTTCGCGGCGGTCGCTCTCGAGCTGCGTTTCACCTGGTCCACGCAGACCGACCCCGCCGACTCCCTGGCGGGAAAGGTGGGTCCACATACCGGTCAGGCGGGGCAGGCGGTATTCCAGTTGCGCCAGCTCCACCTGGAGGCGGCCCTCATGCGTCGCGGCGCGACGTGCGAAGACATCGAGGATGAGCGCGGTGCGGTCAATGACCATGACCTCGAGCGCTTTCTCCAGGTTGCGTTGCTGGGCTGGCGTCAGGTCATCATCGATCATGACCAGGTCGTAGCCGAGTTCTTCGCGGCGCTCCCGGATTTCCTGCAGTTTCCCGGTCCCAACATAGGTACCGGCCATGGGGTGTGGCAACCGTTGCGTGACCGAGCCAACGACCTCAACATCGACCGTTTCGGCCAGTCGCGCCAATTCCTCCAGCGAGTCAGTGGCCGCCCAGGCCTGCCCCGGCCGTTCCACCGCCACGAGCAACGCGTGCTCCTTGATATCTCGTTCGACCATGCGTGGCGTGCGTGGAATGGGTGACTCCTTTACATGTGGCAGGGTGCGATCCGCCGTGGAAGTGTACGCACCAGCGGAGACTCTCGCGCAGCAACCGTGCCAGGGGAATCTGACCCCAGCCCGCGCGCAGGCAACAGGATCAGGACGCGAGAGACATGATTTCGTGAGATATCGCCCCGAGTTCATCGCGGGCAGCAGCAATACGCCGTTGGCGGGCTTCCAGATCAGCCTGATCTCTGGCGACGCGTTGTGACTCGATATCGAGTAACTCGCGGACTGCCACCGGGGCAGGGCCACCCTGCACGGATCGCTTCTCGATAAAGCGCCGGGGCGCGAGGTAAGCGCCCAGCCGCTCGATCTCAACCCCAAGTTCACGGCCAATGACCAGCATGGCCGCCGCGTCAATGTGACCTGGCGTGACCGCGCTCGCCTCCAGGCCCTCATCTCGAGCGCGTTCCGTGACCAGCGCCGCGATATCACGGGCGGCCACCTGAGACAAGCCTTCCTCCGCCACCAGAATGGCGGCCAGGTCGCCCGCGGTCATCAGGCTGCGGCCCGCGTTGCGGGCCAGCCAGGCGCGGTTGAAGTCGAGCGGACCGCTGACCAGCATCGCGAACGTCTGGCAGACGCGAGTGGCTTCCTGCATGGCGCGGGCTGCGCCCTGGGCCAGCGTATCGCCTGCATCGCCGAGCGGCCCAAAGGGGAGCACCGCAGCGGCGCGCTCAGTGAGCAGTGCCTGTTGCCCTACGCTGCGCGCGTCGCTCAGGCATCGCTCCAGCACCTGCGGCGGGCGGAAGTGGGGCAGGGCGGTATTGACCGGGGCCAGCAGCGCGTCGTCAAAGGCGATGGCCTGGGGTTCCTGGCGAATGAGTGCCAGGAACTCGACCATCAGGCGCTCCAGTGGGTGAACAATGGCCGCTGCTGCCTGGCTTGCTGCCACAAACTCATCGACTGAGGACAGCGCGTCGAAGGTACTTTCCGGAGCACTGTCGGCGCCGAGCAGGCTGGCGATAGCATCGCGGTCGACCGGTTGCGTCGCGCCTGCCAGCGAACCTGACCCCAACGCGATCTGGTCGAGGTCGGCTACTGCGAGTTGCAGGCGCGCGGTGGCGCGGCGCAGCGGAGCAATCGCTGCCGTGAGGACGTGCGCAAGGTTGCTCGGCTGCATCGGCGACGATCCGATGTAGACCGGAAGCAACGTGAAGACATGCGCCCCCGCCAGTTCAACCAGCGTGAGCCGCGTGAGGAGGGCGGCTTCCAGGAGATCGAGCCCGTGTTGGCGAAGCAGGAGATGGTGCGCTGTGGCGGCGACATCGAGGTTGGCCCGGCCGATGCGGCTGAGCGCGGCGCAGGCCGCCGGGGTCACGGCGTCCACCCGTTGCTCGAAGATGGCGACCTGCCCGCTGGCGCTCTCGATGCCCGGCGGTTCACCCTGGCTGGCCGCTTCAATTGCGCCCAGGATTGCGCCCGCACACGGACTTTCGACAAGGTGCGATTGCTGCAGCACCACGACATGAGCGGTCAGCGCAGCGCCAATGGCCAGCCAGAGATCGCGACGCCAGGCGCCAACGCCCATCATTCTCCAGGGTCCTTCCGATGATCAGAGTGATTTGCCATCGTGTTTCACCGAGTCTAGCAGCGGGATTTCTCGCGGGCAGACACGCCCTTGACCGGCGTTGCCGGGGTGGTAGCATCGCTCAACCGGGATTGGGGATCGGTTGGCAGTAACATCGCTCTCGCCAGCCGAAACGACGAGGAGTGGGGCGGATGGGCTCGGGTTTGGGCGGCATTCATGAAATGCTGGGCGGCATTGTCGTCGTCCTGATGATCATCGTGGCGATTCTGGCCGCAATCTCCGCTGGCGGTGGGAGCAGCGCCATGCTCCGGCCGGCGTCGATGCTGGCGGCGGGACTGTACCTCCTGCAGATTGTCCTTGGCATCGTGCTGATCGGCAGCGGCATGAAGAACTCGACCGGCCACTACCTCGTGGCGTTGCTGATCCTCATCCCGGTTGCCCTGCAGCACTCTGCCGCCAAGCGGATGGACACGCGCACTCGTGACTACGCCATCATGATCAGCGCGCTGGCAGCGGCATTTCTCTCGGTTCTGGCTTACGCCTCGGGGGCATTCGGCATCTTCGGCGCAGCGTGATGGGGGAGCGTCCATCGCTCGCGGAACAGCTTCGTTCAGGTCCTGCGCTGCTGTTGGATGCGGCCATGGGGAGCGATCTGGACCGCCGTGGCCTGCCGACCACGCTGCCGCTCTGGTCTGCCCTTGGCTTGATCGAGCGGCCAGATCTGGTGCAGGCCATTCACCGCGACAACCTGGAAGCGGGCGCGGATATCCTCACCACCAACACGTTTCGCAGTACGGCGCGCACCCTGCGCAAGGCTGGGCTGGATGTCTCCGCCGCCGATGGCCTGGATCGTCTGGCGGTTGAACTCGCGGTCGCGGCTCGCGAAGAGTCTGGGCGTGCCGATGCCCTGATAGCGGGATCGATCGCGCCGCTCGACGAGTGCTATGAGCCGACGTTCGAGACAGCGGAGGACATCGCGCTGGGCGAACACAAGGTGCAGGCACGCAACCTGGCTGCCGCTGGTGTCGATTTCCTGATGGTCGAAACGATGCCGACGATACGAGAAGCCGTGCTGACAACGCGGGCCGCGCTGCAAACCGGGCTCCCGGTGACCGTCGGCTTCGTGTGTGAGGCTGCCCCGGAGGCGGGGGGAGCGGCGAGACTGATGAGCGGGGAGTCTCTGGCCGATGCAGTCGCGGCGCTCAAACCGTATCCGGTGACGATGATCTTCGCGAATTGCGCGCCCCCCGGCGTCATTTCTTCCGCGCTCGCGCAGTTGCGTGATCTGACAGACATCCCGCTGGGTGGCTATGCGAACGTCGGACACGTCGATGATGACGTTGGCTGGGACCCTGCCGGAGGGCTGCGGGGAGATGCGTACGCCGAGGCCGCCGCGCGGTGGCTCGATCTCGGGGCGCGCGTAATTGGTGGGTGCTGTGGCACTCACCCGGAACACACGCAGGCGTTGCGCCGCCTCCTGGATGACCGATCGGCTCGCTGACATCCCGAACGACCACGCTGACTGCCATCACCGTGACGCGCCTGGAGAACACCCGTGAGCGGAAACCTGCTGCTCGGTATCGATATTGGCACCTACAGTTCAAAAGGTGTGCTCTGTACACCAGCCGGCGAGGTTCTGGCTGAAGCCACTATCGAGCATGGGCTGAGCCTGCCCCGACCCGGTTGGGTGGAGCATGATCCTGACGCCATCTGGTGGGGAGACGTGGTCGGGCTGACGCGCCTGCTCCTGGATGAGCGCTACAGTGGCGACGACGTGGGTGGCGTAGCGGTGAGCGCTATCGGCTCGTGTCTGTTGCCGGTTGATGCGCAGGGAAAGGCGCTCCGCGCAGGCATCCTGTATGGCATCGATACCCGCGCGTCAGACGAAATCGCGCTGCTGGATGCCCAGTTCGGCGAGGAGGCAATGTTTGACCTCGCTGGAATGGCGCTGACCTCGCAGGCCATCGGACCCAAAATTCTCTGGCTGAAGCGCCATGAACCGGAGGTCTACGCCGCCGCGCGGTGGTTTTACACGGCCTCCTCGTTCATCGTGCAGAAACTGACAGGCGAGGCCGTCATCGACGTTCACTCAGCGTCGTACTACAACCCGCTCTTCGACCTGCGAGGTCTGACCTGGGATGCGCGGTTCGCCGGACCTATCGTGGAGTTGGACCGGCTGCCACGGCTGCTCTGGCCGACCGAGATCGCCGGAACGGTGACGGAGGAGGCCGCACGCGCAACGGGGCTACGGGCCGGGACACCGGTGACCGCCGGGACGATCGACGCGGCGGCAGAGGCGATCAGCGCCGGGGTGTCTGCACCGGGCGACATGATGGTGATGTATGGATCAACCATGTTTTTCATCCATCTCACCACCGAGCCGGTGCCGGACCCACGGATGTGGGCAACATCCTACGTACTGCCGGGCCTGTACAGCATCGAAGGCGGGATGTCGACGACCGGCGCTCTGACACGCTGGTTCCGGGATACCCTGGGCGGGGAGGAGTTGGCAGTAGAGGCAGCGGGCGGTCCAAACGCCTACGCGGCGCTGGCCGCAGGGGCGGCTGGTATTGCGCCTGGCGCGGATGGCCTCGTGTGCTTGCCGTACTTTGCGGGTGAGCGTACACCGTTGAACGACCCAGACGCCCGCGGCGTCTACGCCGGTCTGACCCTTTCCCACACGAGGGCTCATCTGTATCGGGCCACCCTGGAGGCGACCGCGTTCGGAGTTCGGCACAATCTGGAGACGATGGAGGCCATGGGGGCACTACCACGGCGACTGGTGGCCGTGGGGGGCGGAGCAAAAAACCCGCTCTGGCTGCAGATTGTGTCTGATATCACCGGCCTGCCGCAGGATGTGCCGGAGCGCACCATTGGTGCGTCGTACGGCGATGCTTTCCTGGCGGGCCTTGCGACGGGGCTCGTGCCTGATCTTGATGCGCTCAAGAACGAATGGGTCACCTTGTCGTTGCAGCTCGTGCCAGACGCAGCGGTGAAGCCCGTCTATGACGCGTACTACGCCGTCTATCGGGATCTCTACCAGGCGGCCAGGCCGCAGCTCCATGCGCTGGCGCGGTTGGGGTCCAACTGCGCCAACACCGAGAGCGTTGCGCGATCCTAAACCGGTACCTCACCCAGCGCGGCGATCCGGTCATCGCTGTGGCCTGCGGCCCGCAGCGGAGCGACGATGTCGTTTGCGAGATCCGGGATGTAGCAGGCGATGAGGTCAGCGGAGTCGCCACCGGGAATGATGTCGACGTCGCCAATGGCGGCCGGAAGCAGAACCGATTCCGCCGGGCCGAGCGATTCCTCCCCGCCGCTCCACACGATGCGAACCGGGCCGTCGACGTTCGACAACGTGAGGCAGCGCGAAGGGTGCGACGCATCCCGGTGCGGACCTGCCAGGCGCCACCGCTCCAGAGCGAAGTACGGTCCGGCGCAGCCTACGGTGATGCGGTTGCCTTGCGCGGCTTCGGGCTTGTCCAGGCCGGCATGAGGACGCGGCAGATACTCCCGCTTGAGTTCCCTGAGTGTGGCGTCAATGTTGGCGCGCCATTCCGCCTCGCTGAACGTCCTGCCGTGAAGATCGGACGGCATGACGAACTGACCGAGATCCGAGGTCTGCTGGACTTCGAAGATCAGCGTGTCCGGACCAAACGAGTGGAGCACGCCTCCAGGAACGTAGATGGTGTCTCCAGCAGTGATTGGGTACCGGAACATGACTCGATCATAGTCCTGGTCCAGGAATGCAGCCCGCAGGTCATCGTCCGAAAAACCCGGGCGAATACCAGCGAGGATGGTCGCATCCGGAGCGGCGTAGATGATGTGCCAGGCCTCGGTCTTCCCGTTCGGTTCGGCATGCAGATTCAACGCGGTTTCATCGTCAGGGTGCAGATGCACCGGCAACATGTGCGAGGCGTCAAGGAACTTGTCCAGGATGGGGAAATGCGGGCCGCGCCAGCCTTGCCCGACAATCTCGTCGGGGAATTCAGCCACCACGTCGTGCAGGAGCCTGCCCGCGAACGGCTCCGAGGTAATCGTGGCGCGGGCGTCTTTCTGATCGCTGATCTCCCACGTCTCGGCCACCACGCCATCGGGCATGTGCTGCTTGCCCAGCATCTGCGGGATCAGGCGTTCACCAAACGAGTAGGTCCGGATGTGCGCGGTCATTCGGATCGGAGCCCAGGCCATCATTGCCTCCTGATGCGCGATATCGCTGCCATGTCGCAGCACTTTACCTTGCTCGAATCAATGCCAGAAGCGGCGGGCGTCCTAGGCGGTGATGGTGGAAGCGGCAGCGCGAAGCGCATCGATGGCCTCCGCGATGTCGCGATCTGGCGCGTAAACTGCCGAGCCGGCCACCAGGGTGTCTGCGCCAGCCTCCACGATGCGTCGCGCGTTGCTGGCCTTGACGCCACCATCGACCTCGAGCCGGCAGGTGGGGTTCAGGTCGTTGATCATATGCCGGGCGCGGCGAATCCGTTCAAGCGACGCCGGAATGAACGATTGGCCCCCGAATCCCGGGCTGACCGACATGATCAGCACTTGCCGCACAATCGGTATGACGGGCTCGAGGGTCACGAGGGGTGTCCCCGGATTGAGGGTTACGCTCGGGGTAGCGCCCGCTTCGTCGATGGCGCGCAGGGTCCGGTAGAGATTGGGGTTGCCCTCAACGTGGACAGTAATGATATTGGCGCCAGCGGCGGCGAAGCGCTCAACCCAGCGCTCAGGCTCCACGATCATGAGGTGGGCGTCGATAGGTAGCGTGGTGCTCTGGCGAACGGCCTCGAGCACGGGAAACCCAACGCTGATGTTTGGAACGAAAACGCCGTCCATCACGTCAAAGTGGATGAAATCCGCACCGGCTAGCTCGACGTCTCGGACCTGCTCACCAAGCCGTGCGAAATCGGCCGAAAGTATCGAAGGGCCAATCAGGATGTCGTTCCGCACAACGGGTAGCGCTCCATGAAGACCGGCTGGACTGGTCCGAACGCCAGTCCCGGGGCGATCATAGCAGCGCACACAGGCAGACCGATGTGAACCGAAGCTGACTGCCACCGTGATTGATCGATTGGAACAGGCGCTCGCGAGGGTCATAGACGGCGGGATTTCCGCAGTATTCCGGCTGCAGATGCAGCCAGCAGAAATTGGCCGCCGCCTCGAACATGCGTTGCTTGACTCGCGCCGGACATCGATGGGCCACGTTGTCGGGGCGAATGAATTTGTCGTCACCCTGCATCCGGACGATTTTTCGGCCTTTTCCTCGTGGGATGTCGCCTTGTCGCGGGAACTCGAGAACTGGCTGGGCGAGGTCGCCTTCAGCCACGGCGTGAAGTTGCTCGGCTCCCCCCGGGTCGTCGTCGCGGCAGACCCCGTCGTGGGCCGCCATACCGTGCACGTTGCCGCGGGTTTCAGCAATTCAGCTCTCGCCGATGCCGGCGCGCCTGCGCCGGTCGCACGGTTGATCCCACTTTCTGAACCGGGGAATGTCATCCTGCTCTCCCAATCCGAAACAGCAGTCGGGAGGGCGCCCGGCAACGACCTCGTGCTTAGTCAGGCGGAGGTCTCCCGGGATCACGCGCGGCTACGCCGTGCCGGCAACGCGCTGGAGGTACGCGATCTCGGGAGCCGCAATGGCACGTGGGTCAACGGCGTGCGCGTCTCGACCCACCGGGCGCGCTCCGGCGACGAGATTGCTTTCGGCACGTTGCGCTACCGGCTCGATTTGCCATGATCGACGCGTTTCTTGCGAGCGACTGGTTTGCGGCCGCGATGCGTCTGCTTTTCGTGGGCGGCATCTACCTGTTTCTCTTCAGGGTTCTGCGCAGCACTGCCCGGGATCTCGCCTCGGTCGCCTGGGGTGGCGGCGGGGCCGGTGTTGTGTCTGGCAAGGCCGCGCTCGTGGTCCTGGACGGGTCAGGGTCAACAGTCGCTCGGGGCACGGTTTTTCCGCTGAAGGCCGATTCCCTCATCGGCAGAGAGACGGGGCTGGACATAGCGCTCGATGACCCGCGCGTATCGGCGCGGCACGCTGAGGTCACGTACCGGCATGAGCAGTGGTGGCTGCGCGATCTGGGAAGTAGCAACGGCACCTTGCTCAACGGACAACCGGTACATTCAGTCGTGGCGATTCGCTCTGGCGATGTCCTACAATGCGCCGCTGTACGGCTGAAATTCGTCGCGCCATTCATGGATTCGGGCGAATTGCAGGTTGCCTGATTGCGGAGGACGGCCCTCGTTGCGCGAACCAGTACGACCTACGAACGCAAGCAGGACGAACGCCTCCCCGCAGCCACCATTCCCCAGGTCCGCACGACGCGGCGGACGCCGAAACGCGATGCCATTGCCGGGCTGGGTGCGTGGGCTGTGGCTGGGCTTTACCGGATTTCTGGCGGTTGCGGCGCTTGCTGGCGCCGTGGTTCTGCTTTCCGTCCGCTCCACCCACGCCGATCGCATTTACCCCAACGTGACGGTCGCTGATGTCGCGCTGGGCGGGCTTCCGATGAACGAGGCTGCCACCGCCCTCGAGGCACGCGGTGACGCCATCGAGTCGAGCGCGGTCACGTTCACGTATGGCGGGAAGTCCTGGAGCACCACGCTGCGCGATATCGGCGTCGAAATCAATGAAGCTGCCGCGCTGGATGCGGCGGAGGCCATCGGCCGCGAGGACTCCGCCGGCGACCGCATTCGCTCCACCTTCCGCACGACGCGGAATGGCAGTTTTGTCTCGCTGCCGATGACGTTCGACAACGCCAAACTGGACCGATGGCTCGATCAGATAGACCGCGAACTTGGAGTACCACCGCGCAATGCGGAACTCAAGATCGACGGTGGCGCCGTCTCGATTGTGCCTGAAGTGGACGGTGCGGTCGTGGACCGTGCGGCCGTGCTGGCAACGGTGACGCAGAACCTGCAACTCCTGGGTGGTACGACGGCCGAGTTGCCGGTTACCACGAAGGTCGCGACCGTCCGCGCCACCGACCTGGAGCCAGTGAAGGCGACGTTGATGTCTGCGCTGTCTCATCCGGTGCAGGTCACGTTCGAGAAAAGCGTTTGGACCCTTCCTGCCGCGGAGATCGCCCAGTTCGTTGATCAGTCCGTGACCACGAACCAACTCGGCGGGACCTCGGTCACCATCGGCCTGAACCACGATGAGTTGGCTGCCTGGCTGGAGGAGCGCTTCGGCGATGAGATTCAGCGCGACCCGGTTGATGCCGAGGTTGGCTGGAATGGGGAGAAACTCGTTTCGGTCGAGGAAAGTGTTGATGGCGTGTCGCTCGATGCGCCGAAACTCGCCACCGCCGTCGAGCAGGCGTTCTTTGGCAGCGGCGGAACCGTCATTGCGCCGGTCGACACCACCAGCCCCGAGATTGACAGCAAGAACCTGAACGCCCTGGGCATTACCACCTTGCTTGGAAGCGGGCAGTCCAATTACTCCGGCTCAAGTGACGGCCGTGCCACGAACGTCGCGGTTGGCGCGAGCTTGTTGAACGGGACCCTCATTCCACCGCACGGCGTCTTCTCATTCAACGATTCCATCGGCCTCATCGACGAGGACAAGGGCTTTGTCGAAGCACAGGTGATTGATGGCGAGAAGATCGGGAAGGATATCGGCGGCGGAATCTGCCAGGTATCGACCACGGTCTTCCGGGCTGCTTTTCTGGCTGGCATGCCCATCACGGAATGGTGGCCGCACCGTTTCCGCATCGGGTTCTACGAACTCGATGGCTGGGAGCCGGGACTGGACGCCTCGATCCTGCAACCGACCGACGACCCCGCCACCTGGGCTGACTTCAAGTTCGAGAATCCCTCAGATGCCTGGATGCTGGTCGAATCCTGGACCGACGGCGTCAACGTCTGGGTTAACCTTTACGGTGCTGACCTGGGCTATGACGTTGAGGTGACAGGCCCTTCCTGGGGCGACAAGTCCCAGATGCTACCGCCGCAGGAAGTCGTGGATGATGAGGCAGCACCGGGTACGGTTACCCTCTCGCAGGCCGCAGGTATTGGCGAAGAGCTGAACCAGTACCGGGTCGTGAAGGACCGTGACGGCAATTTGCTGTGGGAGCGCAGCTTCTACACGAAGTACTTCCCACGCGGCGATATCTGGAAAGTCAGCGCGGACATGAAGGGTCAGGCGCCCATCGATCCGAGCGCCAAGTTCCCGCCGCTCCCCCCGACCGGTGTCGATTCCAAGACCTGGGTGCCCGGGGAGGACGTTTCGTCGAGCACCACCGTCACCACGGAAGAGTGGATTTCGGGAGAACTCCAGCCACAACCCGTCATCGTGGAGACGGTCCCGGAAGAGCAGTGGACCGACTCTGCAAACACCGAATGGACGCAGCCGGCTGACGCTTCGAGCGAGTGGTCGCAGCCTACTGACGCGACGGGCGAGTGGACGCAGCCTACTGACGACAGCGGCATGAATTGGGCGCCGCCGGCTGACGACGGCAGTTGGTCAGACGACACCTGGACAGCGCCCGACGATTCCGCGCAGGCAGGGTGAGATTGCCGTCCCCGGCTATTCACCGCCTGCCTGGTAGCCTTTCGCTGGTTCTCCCCGCTTTCAACGAAGAAGAGAACATCGGCGAAGTGGCGCGAGAGGCACTCACGACGCTGCCTCGTTTTGCGGATGAATTCCAGATCATCATCGTCGATGACGGTAGCCGCGATCGCACCGCGGCGGTGGCCGCGGAAATCGCGCGACAGGACTCCCGAGTACGCGTCATCAGCCATCCACGCAACCGCGGTTATGGGGCGGCGCTCGTTACCGGATTCAATGCCACAACCGGTGACTTCGTGATGTTCATGGATGCCGACCGTCAGTTCGATATCAACGATTTGCGGCTGCTGACGCCGTTTGCCCAGGACTTCGACATCGTGGCCGGGTTCCGTATGGAGCGCAATGATCCGTTGCACCGGCGGGTCTTCGCGGAGACCTTCAACGTGGCGGTTCGCGTGCTGTTTGGCGTTCATATGCGCGATATCGATTGCGCCTTCAAGCTGTTTCGCGGCGACATGCTCCGCAGTTTGCCACTCTCTGCCCCGGGCGCGCTCATCAATACCGAAATCCAGGCGAAAGCGCGCCGGCAGAAGGCGCGGGTGCAGCAGGTCGGCGTGCATCACTACCCGCGCGTGGCGGGGACACCGACTGGCGGCAATCCTCGCGTCATCATGCGTGCCATGCGTGAGACTTTGGTGCTCTGGTGGAAAATGCGATTCTATCGTCCGTCCAGGCTACGGTAGGCCGCTACGCTTCGAGCCCCGCGGCTCGGCAGAGGGACCGCCAGGCCGGCTCCGT
>DAOUDE010000040.1:0-43820 GCA_034431475.1 Thermomicrobiales bacterium
TTCATCGCGTTGCTGCACCACTACGGCGTGGCCACGCTGGCCGATGTCCGCACCATGCCCCGCTCACGGCACAACCCACAGTTCAACCTGGAAGAACTGGCCGTCGCTCTGCCCGACAATGGCATTGCCTACGTTCATCTTCCGCTACTCGGTGGCTTGCGGCGGGGGCTGGGGGCGGAGTCGCCCAACACCGGTTGGCGCAATACCAGCTTCCGAGCCTACGCCGACTACATGCAGACGGCGGACTTCGCCCTGGGGCTGGCTGAACTGAACGCCATCGCGTTGCAGGGCCCAGTCGCCCTCATGTGCGCCGAGGCCGTGCCCTGGCGCTGCCACCGCTCCCTCATCGCGGATGCGCTCACCATCCGGGGAGTGGAGGTCCGCGAAATTCAGAGCCTGACCCGTGCGGAAGTCCACAAGCTGACACCCTTCGCGCGTGCCGAGGGACTGAACCTGACCTACCCGGCCCCCGAAGATGGCGGGGCGGGAACAGATCATGCCGATGGCTGAGGAACCGGGCGAAACGCTCCAGCCACCTGGTGATCAGGCCCGCATGGGACGTGCCATGGACACACGCGACAGCATGTCGCTACCCGTAACCGCGCCGTACAACCTGCAGGCAACGGTCCGCCTCCTGCAACGCCGACCGACGAACCGCGTGGACCGCTGGGACCATGATGGCTACCGCCGGGTCCTGCCGACCGCGCAGGGCCTACGCCTGCTTCACCTTACCGACCATGGCACGATCCAGCACCCTGATTTGCGTCTCCAGGTCCTGGGTGGCGACACGCCACCCGCAGCGCTCGCCGACCTCGTCGCCACGCTGCGCCGGATGCTCGGGCTTGATGCACCGCCAGCGCCCGCAGCAACGCTCAGCGAGATTGAACCGCGCCTGACGCCGGTTCTCGACGCGCTCAATGGTTTCCGCACACCCTGCTTCCCGACCCTCTTCGAAACGTGTGCCTCCGTACTCCCCTTCCAGCAGTTGAGCCTTGACGCCGGCACCGCTATCGTCGGTCGCCTCGTTGCAGGCTTCGGCATCCAGATGTCGCAGGATGGAACAACCTGGTTCTGCTTCCCGACGCCGGAAGCCATCGCTGAGGCCGCCCCTGACCGCCTGCGCGAGACCGGGCTCAGCCGCAGCAAGGTAACAGCCCTCCAGGGTCTCGCCCGCATGATTGCGGAGGGTTCGTTCAGCAGCGATCACCTACGAACATTGTCGACGCCGGACGCCATCTCCACGTTGCGGGCACTGCCGGGAATCGGCCCATGGAGCGCTAACCTCATCCTGCTGCGTGGGTTCCGCCGGCTCGATGTTTTCCCCGAGGGCGATGTTGGCGCCGCCCGCAACCTCACGGCGCTCATTCAGCCACCCACCCCATTCACCGCAGGAGACGCAAGCGAATTCGCCGCGCGCTTCGGGAACCAGCGCGGCTATCTGTACTTCCTCGCCCTCGGCAACCAGTTGCGCGCGAAGGGCCTGCTTGACCCCACCCCAGCGCCCTGATCCGCCCCTGCAAAGGGCAACGAAAGCCCCTCTCCCGATGCGCGGGAGAGGGGCTTGGGGTGAGGGCAAATCGGGTTTTGGGGTGAGGGCCAACGCCCTTACTTGTATCCCGCCCGCTTCTTCGCCTCGGCGATTGTGTATTCCGGCGAATTGATGAAGTCCATCGTCGCGCGCTCGCGGGTGCGCACTTCCTCCACCGCCGCCGGCAGCCCGTCCAGCACCTCGCGCGGCACGATCACAATGCCGTTGGCGTCGCCGTGCAGGATATCGCCCGTGCGCACCACCTGGCCGTCGAGCGTGATCGGGTTGCCGATATCCACGATATCGAAGTTGGCGTGGGAGACCACCAGGTACTTCGCGAAGTACCCGAAGCCGAGCGCGCGCACCTCATGCACATCGCGCAGGCCGCCGTCGGTCACCATGCCCACCGCGCCCAGGCGCTTGGCCAGGGTCGCCATCACCTCGCCCGCCAGCGCGACGCGCGAGGCATGGCCGCTGATGTCCTGCACCACGAGGACCGAGGGCGCCGGAATCTCACCGAGAGCCTCGAACATGTCGAACCACGGCTCGCGAGGAGCCGTGGGCCCTGGCCGGTTCGTCATGCGGACGGTGAGTGCGATCCCCACCATCGGGGGCATCTCCGGGAAAAGGCTCTTCACCTCACCGCCAATGAAGCCTTCGGTGCGGTCTCGCACCTTGAAAGGCTCGATAGCGTTGGCAATGGTCGGGCTATCGACGCCCTTCAGGAACTCAAGGTGCTTCTCGGCAATACCTTCAACGGGCGGGATCTGCGTCATTCCGGGTCCTCGTTACCTCGCGGATCACTGCGCCCACCGGCTGGGCGTCTGCCCCATTGTCGCCGAGAGCGCGTCAGGCGTCTGCCCCCGCCGCACGTTGGGCAGCCTCTTCACGGCGCACAATCTCGTACAAGGCAATCGCCCCGGCCGTCGAGGCGTTCAACGACTCCACGCGGCCCCGCATCGGCAGCGCCAGGATCAGGTCGCACTGTTTGCGCAGCCCGCCGCTGATCCCGTGGCCCTCGGCCCCCACCACCAGCGCGACCGGCGTCGGGACCTCCGTTTCAAACAGCGGGGATGAGTTTGGGCCGCCGTCCAGGCCCACCACCCAGCGCCCGCTCCCCTTCAGCTCCTCCAGGGCGTGCGCCAGGCTCGGCACGACGGCTACCCGCAGGTGCTCAACCGCACCCGCCGAGGCGTTCACCACGGCCGGCGTCACCTCGGCAGCGCGATTCTGCGGCAGGAGCACGCCTGCCACTCCGGCGGCCTCCGCCGCGCGGAACAGGGAGCCAACGTTCTGCGGGTCCTGCAAGTGGTCGAAGACCAGCACGGACCCCGGCGCGGCCACAATGTCCTCGAGGGTGGCGTAGCGGTAGGCCTCGGCCTCCAGCGCCACGCCCTGGTGATTCGCGCCGCGCGTGGCGTCGTCCAGCATCAGGCGCGGGATGCGCTCCACCGCCACCTTGCGCTTTGCCGCCAGCGCCAGCAGCGTCCGCATGCGGTCGTCCTCCCGCACGCCCTCGGCCACGAACAGGCGCTCGATGGTGCGCCGCCCCTGTAATGTCTCGATAACGGCGTTGCGGCCGTAGATCAGGTCGCGGCCAGTACGGGCCAGGACAGGAGCGGGCGCCTTCTCGGTCTTTGGCTTGCGTGAGGGAGTGCGCGACGGCCGGCCCTTCGGCCCATCATCGCCTGCGTAGCGCTTCCGGGAGCCGTCGCCAGATGGTGGCCGCGACCCGCCCCGCCCGGGAGGGCGGCCACTGCCACCACCGCGCGATGGCCCACCGCTACGGGAGGGGGAGCCACCACTTCGCGATGGCCCGCCCTGTCGCTGCGACGATGTGTCCGAGTTCCGCCGCGAAGAGGTGTTATCCCCGCCGCCGCGACCAGCTAGCTCCGGCCGGCGTGTCTTCAACCACCACCTCCAATGCGGCGAGTTCGTCTCGAATCAGGTCAGAGAGCGCCCACTCCCTGCGCTCGCGCAGTTCCGCGCGCACCCGCAGCAGGAGATCGATGAAGGGCGCGGCGTCGGCGCTGGCCGTCTCCTGTTCGGAGAGATCGAGGCCAAGCACCCCGGTCAGCTCCACCAGCTTCCGCCGGGCCGGCTCGACCGCGCTCTCCGGCTGCCCCTCAGTCCGGGCGCGGTTGATGGCGCGGCCCAGATCGAAGAGCGCCGCCACGGCCTCGGGCGCGTTGAAATCGTCGTCCATGGCCGTGTGGAAACGGGCGTCGGTTTCGACCAGCACCGCCGCCAGGTCCCCGATCCCGGCCGCACCGGTTGCTTCCAGTTCGGCCTCGCCCGCCGCGCCCGGCGTCGCCGCCGCCCGCAACCGGGCCAGGCCGCGTTCGGCCGCCTGCAACCCCTCGTCCGAGTAGGTCAACGGCGCGCGGTAGTGGCTTTGCAGCACCATCAGGCGAAAAGCTGGCCCCAGGCCACGATCAAGAATCTCCCGCATCCGCACGAAGTTGCCCAGGGACTTGGACATCTTCTCCGCGCCCACACGCACCAGCCCGTTGTGCACCCAGTAGCGCGCGAACGGCTCGACCCCGAGGAACGCCTCGCTCTGGGCGATCTCGTTCTCGTGGTGCGGGAAGATGAGATCGGACCCGCCGCCATGTATATCGACCTGGCCATCGAGGTAGGTGCTGCTCATGGCGGAGCACTCGATGTGCCAGCCCGGCCGCCCGGGCCCCCACGGAGAATCCCAGCTTGGCTCGCCCGGCTTGACCGCCTTCCAGAGCGCGAAGTCGAGCGGATCGGCCTTGCGCTCGTCCACCTCGATTCGCGCCCCGGAGAGAAGATCGTCGATGTCCCGGTGGGAAAGCTTGCCGTAACCGGGGAAGGAGCGCACCCGGAAGTAGACGTCGCCGTCCACCTCGTAGGCGTGGCCGCGCTCGATGAGGCCCTCGACCATCGCGATGATTGGCCCCACCTCCTGCGTCGCGCGTGGATAGTGCGTGGCGGGCAGCGCGTTCAATGCGGCGGTTTCCGCCAGCCAGTCAGCAATCAACCCCTCGGTCAGGAGGTTCGGATCGATCTGGTCGCGGTTCGCGCGGGCGATGATCTTGTCATCGATGTCGGTGAAGTTCTGGATGTGGCGGACGCGGTAGCCGCGATGTTCCAGATAACGCCGGATGACGTCGAACGTCGTCATCGACATGCCGTGGCCGATGTGCGCGCTGTCGTACGGCGTGACGCCGCAGACATACATGCGGACCACGCCCGGCTCGATGGTCTCGAACGGCTCCTTGCGCCGGGATTGTGTGTTGTAGATCTGGAGTGACGCTGCTGGCGCGTCGGCGCCGTGATCTGACGCAGCGCTGGTAACGGTCATGGCGAGCCTCCCTCTGGTTCGCGTGATCAATCGGTGGGAAGCCTATCGCGTTTTGGCCGTTGCCTAACACTCCACCCGGTTCCGGGAAAGTTCCTGCACCCGCTCTTCCAGTTCCTCGATCCGCTGCATCATGCTCAGCACCGTGTCGCGATAGGGATCTGGCAGGTGCTCCATGCGCCGCGTCTCGCCAGATTCGGGATCGCGCCAGGACACCGCACGCGCCGGAATGCCGACTGCCGTCGTGTGCGCGGGCACATCCTTCAGCACCACCGACCCCGCGCCGACCCGCGCGCCCTCGCCGATGGTGACCGCGCCGAGCACACTCGCGCCCACGCCGATAATGGCGTCGTCCTCCACCGTCGGGTGCCGCTTGCCACGCTCCTTGCCCGTGCCGCCCAGGGTCACGCCCTGGTACATCATCACGTTATCGCCGACGATGGCCGTTTCCCCGATCACGACGCCCATGCCGTGGTCGATGAAGACCCCCTCGCCCAGGTGCGCGCCCGGATGAATCTCGATGCCGGTCAGCCAGCGCGCGAACTGCGAAAGCAACCGGGCGGGCAGCAGGAAGCCGCGCTTCCAGAGCGTGTGCGCCAGCCGGTGATAGATGAGTGCGTGCAGACCAGGCGAGGTGAGTACGGCCTCAACGTTCGAGCGCGATGCGGGGTCGCGCTCGCGAATGGCCCGGATCTCCCTGGAAAACCACATGGGGCGCGACCTTTCAGTCGGGACGAAAACGCAGGCCAGGACGAAGTACCACACAGCGTATGGCACGCACATTACCACGCATGGCAACGTGTCCTTCCCGGAGCAACGTGCCGCCGTATTACCTGTGAGATTGCCTGCGCCAGCAAGCTAGTCTGCCGCCTTGGCCGCGCTCTTCTCAGTGCTGGCGCCGGCGCTGGCGGTGGCCTTCTCGGTGCTCGCTGCCGATTTTTCGGACGTGTCACTGCTCGATTCGCTCTTCTTCTCGGCAGACTTGCTGCCCGAGCGAGAAGCATCGCCATCGCCGGAACTCTTTCGGCTGTCATTGATGTACCAGCCGGAACCCTTGAATACGACGCCCACCGGCTGGATGACGCGACGGACACTGCCCCCGCACTCCGGGCACACAGTCAGTGCGTCATCCGCAAAACGCTGCACGATGTCAAAATCATGATCTCCGGTATCGCAGTGATAGCTATAGGTCGGCATTGCTTGGGACGCTCTCCACAACTCAACATAGCGAGAAACCAACTCGTGCGGCGGATTGTACCCACGGGCTGAATACGACTCCAGCGGGCCGCCGGAACGATGACCGGAGGCCCGCTGGAGTCGATAGACGTGCTCGCGGCTCCGGCACCCTACCCCGCCAGCGCCAGCGCCTCCAGCGGGACCAGGTCGTCCCAGTTCAGGCCTGCGCGCACTTCCGTTTCCAGCGGGACAGACAACTGCGCCGCGCCCTCCATGGTGCG
Organism: Thermomicrobiales bacterium; assembly: GCA_034431475.1. GTDB lineage: Bacteria > Chloroflexota > Chloroflexia > Thermomicrobiales > UBA6265 > JACCXM01. The sequence goes on from DAOUDE010000040.1 coordinate 6,314, forward strand.
CTGCAGCAACTCGGCCACCGCCGGCACGTCGGCGCGTTCGGCTTCGAGCACGAGTTCATCGTGCACCTGCAGGATCAAGCGCGCGTTCAGCCCCGACTTCAGCAACTCGGTGTGCAGGCGGTTCATGGCGATCTTCATGATGTCCGCCGCGCTCCCCTGCAGCGGCATGTTTACGGCCATGCGCTCCGCGCCCGCGCGGCGCTGGAAGTTGGACGATGTCAGGTCCGCGATCACGCGCCGCCGGCCGTAGATCGACTCCACGTACCCATGCTTCAGGCCGAACGCAAGCGTGCTGTCGAAGTAGCGCTTCACGGCGGGCAGGTTGGTCCAGTACTGGTCGATGAAGCGCGCCGCCTCCGCCCGCGTCAGGCCGGTGTCGCGGGAAAGCCCCTGCGCCTGCATGCCGTAGATGATGCCGAAGTTCACCGTCTTGGCCAGGCGACGCATGTTTGGCGTCACCTCGTCCCGCGGGACCCCGTGGATCAGCGCGGCGGTGGCGGCGTGAATATCCTCGCCCCGCGCGAACGCGTCGACCAGGAACGGTTCCTGGCTCATGTGGGCCAGGAGGCGGAGTTCGATCTGCGAATAGTCGGCGGCGATCAGGACCGGGTCCTCGAACAGGCGGTACTCCGGGCGGGTGTCCGCGATGAAGGCCCGCCGCACCCTTCTCCCCAGTTCGGTACGGATCGGGATGTTCTGCAGGTTCGGGTTGGTTGACGAGAGGCGGCCTGTTGCGGCAATCGTCTGATTGAACGAGGTGTGGACGCGGCCATCCTCGGCGTCGACCTGCAACGGCAACGCATCGACGTAGGTGGATTTCAGCTTGGCCAGCGAGCGGTGCTCCAGGATCAGGTCCACAATGGGGTGCTCGTGCCGGATGTTCTCCAGCACCTCGGAATCGACCGAGAAGCCGGTCTTGGTCTTGCGCCCCGATTTCAGGCCCAGCTCATCGAAAAGGAGCGGCGCCAGTTGCCGCGCGGAGTTCGGATTGATGGCACGCCCCGCCATTTCGTTCAGCTCTGTTTCAACCTGCTGCAGGCGGGTGGTGATCTCTTCCGAGAACGCCTCCAGGTACGGGACATCGACCGCGATACCCGTCTTCTCCATGTCCAGCAGCACCTCGACCAGCGGCTGCTCCATTTCGTAGAGGAGTTGTTCCATGCCGGCCGCCTCGATCTCCGGGCGGAACGTCTCGGCCAACTCGAACGTGACCTCGACGTCAGCGGCGGCGTAGTCGCCCGCCTCGTCGGAATCCACCAGGTCCATGGTGAGCTGCTTGCGGCCCGACCCAATCAACTGCACGATCTCGGTCATCTCGCGGCCAAGCCGCGTGAAGGCTAGGTCCTTCAAGCGCATCGACGTTTCGTTCAGCAGATAGGCCGCGATCATCGTCTCAAAGCGCAGATTGGTCAGCGTGAAGCCGTGCGTGCCCAGCACCGCCAGGTCGTACTTGGCGTGGTGGGCATACCCCGCGATCTGCGGGTCGGTGAAGATCGGCTGCAACGCGGCCTGCACCGTTTCCAGCGACAACTGCACCGGGTTGCCCGCCGCGTGGCCCACCGGGATGTAGTACCCCTCGGCGGGGCCCACCCCGATAGCGATGCCGACCAGGTTCGCGTGCAGGGCGTCGAGCGAATCGGTCTCCATATCGAAGGCGTACCGGCCCACCTCGCGCACGCGCTGCACCAGCCGCGCCAGGTCCGCCTCGTCGCGCACGATGGTGCGCACCGATGGCGCGCGTTCCACCTTCGGCGCGGCCTTGCGGTCGGCCCGCATTTCGGGCAGGCGGTTAGAGAGGGTGCGAAATTCGAGCTCGCGGAAAAGCTCGACAATGGCTTCGCGGTCGTAGTTGCCGACGTGGCTGTGGTCCAGGTCGATCTCGATCGGCAGGTCTCGCACGATGGTCGCCAGCCACTTGCTCTGCCGTGCCGCATCCACACCAGCCGTGAGGGCGTTGCGCGCGCGGGTGGGCGTTATTTCGTCAACGTTCGCCAGGATTGCCTCGATATCGCCGTACTGCGCAATGAGCGCCTTGGCCGTCTTTTCACCGATCCCTGCCACGCCAGGGATGTTGTCCGAGGTATCCCCCACCAGCGCCTTGTAGTCCGCGACAAAGGGCGGATCGAACCCGAAGCGGGAGCGCACGGCATCAACGTCGTAGTAACGCAGATCGCCGAAGCGCTGCGTACCCGGCAGCACCACCCGGGTGTTCTCGTCCACCAGTTGCAACAGATCACTATCCCCGGTCACGATCAGCACCTGCACATCGCCGCGCTCGCGGCTGATCCGCGCGATGCTGCCGATGACATCGTCGGCCTCGTAACCCTCGCGCTCCTCGACGGGGATGTTCAGCGCGTCGATCAGTTGCCGCACGCGTCCCACCTGCGGCCGCAGGTCTTCCGGCATGGCGCCCCGGTTCGCCTTGTATTCGGCGTACTCCGCCTCCCGGAACGTGCGGCCGCCCTCCAGCGCGATGATGGCGTGCTCTGGCTGCTCCCGGTTGAGGACATCGAGCAGCATGGACGCGAATCCGAACACGGCGTTGACCGTCTCACCCTTCGAGGTCGAAATCTCGTTCTTGATGGCGTAGTAGGCGCGGAAGATCAGCCCGAAGCCATCGATCAACAGCAAGGTCGGACGGTCTGCCGAGACGGACATGGACGTGGTAACTGACACGGTGAACTCTCCTTTGTATTACGCCAAGTATGGCGGATACAGCAGTGTCCGTACGCCCCGTTGCAGGACCCACCATTCTCCTGCCGGTCGTACACCAAACCTTTCGACCTGCGTCTGACTCATGCTCCCTCGCGAAGTCAGGCATCGTGGGGGATTGCCAGCAACCACTCGACGCCAGGCGATGAGCAAGTCAAAATGCCTGTATCTCATCAATCTGGTTAATCGTCCTGCACCCATGGCCCGGTGCTGATAACGCGAATTGGACGGCCAGAGACGGATGCCATCACGCTCTGCTATCGCCGAGACGCCGTTGCTGAAGGCAAGCCTGCTGGGTCGTGTCTCACTGGCAGTAGACGGCCGCGTCATCGAGGATGGCACGTGGCCACCTCGTGCCGGGCGCGAACTGCTGCTCCTCTTGCTCTCCACGCCCGACCACCGGCTCACACGAGACCAGGTGCTTGACGCCCTGTGGCCGCACCTCCCGCCAGATTCCGGGCGCAACGCGTACTACAAGGCCCTGCACAGCCTACGCCGCATTCTCGAGCCAGAACTGGGGCCACGCCAGGAAGGCATCTTCCTGCGAGCCAGCGCCGAATGGTTGGCCCTGGCCTCTGGCACGTATGAGGTCGACGTTGATCAATTCGAGCAGGCTCTGGCGAACGCCCGCGCCGCCACGGATGCCCTACATGCCCCGCTCCTGCAGGCCGCGGTTGCTCTCTACCGTGGCGATTTCCTCGCGCACGAACTGGATTTTGACTGGGCCTCCGCTCGCAGAGAGCAACTCAGGCTCTCCTGGCAGCGCGCCACATTACGGCTAGTCGGCCTGGAGATGGCCGCCCAGCACTTCGACGCAGCCATCGAGCGAGCCAATCTGGTCCTGGCCGGGGATCCCGCGAATGAAGAGGCTCACCGATTGCTGATCGAGGCCTACGACATGTCCGGGCAACGCCACCTCGCGCGACGCCAGTTCGAACGCTGTGGTGAGATCCTGCGCGACGAGCACGGCGTTGAGCCCAGCGCACTCACCATGCGAGCCGCGGCTCAGGCGCTCGAACCACCGGCTGCGGTGCACCACTCCCCACACGGCCCATCCCGGCTGCGGCCGCTTCCCGTCCCGCCCAACAGGCTTATTGGCCGTGACGACGAACTCGAGGCCATCAGCGAGTCGTTGCTCAACGGTGGGATGCGTCTCCTCACCCTCGTTGGCCCGGGAGGTGTCGGCAAGACCCGGTTGGCGATTGAGGCGGCCGCGCACCTGGCGCAAGAGTTTGCTGATGGCGCTGCCTTCGTGCCTCTGGCCACCATCAGGGATCGCGCGCTCGTACCATCAGCCATCCTGCATGCCTTGGGACTTCGTGAGGAGTCGGCAACGTCGAATCTTGAGCAGATCCAGGCCGTGCTGCGGGAGCGCTCCACGCTCCTGGTGGTCGACAACTTCGAACACATCCTCCCGGCCGCGCCAGTGGTGGCAGATATCCTGGCCGCCTGCCCTGGTGTCAGGTTCTTGGTCACCAGCCGCGAGCCTTTGCGCCTTCGCTCCGAACACCTGCGTCGGATTCCCCCACTCCCGGTGCCGCGCATCCCGCAGGCGTCAGAGATGCCGGGCCACATGGGGCCTCTCATGCGGTCAGACGCCATCACCCTGTTTCGGGAACGTGCCCAGGCGGTCGAGCCGGCGCTGCACTTCTCGGAAAGCAACGCGCAGGCTATCGCCCACCTCTGCGCTCGCCTCGATGGACTGCCTCTCGCCATCGAGTTAGCCGCGGCCCGCAGCCGTGAATTCGCGCCACCTCGCCTGCTGGAGTTGCTGGATGATCGGCTCGGCGCACTCATCGATGGCTACCAGGACCTCCCGCCGCGTCAGCAGACCATGCGTGACACCATTGCCTGGAGCTACGACCTTCTCGATCCTGATCTGCAGCGTCTGTTTCGCCGCATGGCCATGTTTCCCAGTGGCTGTACCTCCGAGCTTGCCGCGCTCATCTCGCCCGAATCAGCCACCGACGCCGCACAGGGACTTCACGCGCTTATCGCGAAAAGCCTTGCCCACCCGCGCCCTGTTGACAGTCTTTACGTCGAGATGTTGGAAACAACCCGCGCCTTCGCGTTCGATTGCCTGGAGGCGGCAGACGAAGTGGAACAGACCCGCTCCATGATGCTCGCCTACGCCGTTGCCCTGGTCTCCGATGCAGCGGAGCATCTGGCAGGGCGCGAACAGGGCTCCTGGCTTGACCGGCTCGATACCGAGCACGACACGTTGCGGGCAGCGCTGGGCACGAGTATCGAGTGCGTCGATGCCGACGCTGCACTCGCCCTTGCCGGCAATCTATGGCGCTACTGGTGGAGCCGCGGCTACCTGACCGAGGGTCGCTCGTGGCTCGAACAGGCCCTCCAGGTCCCAGGCGAGGTTTCCCCGGAACGACGTGCGCTGGCGCTCAGCGGAGCAGCCTCCCTGGCCGAGAGCCAGGGGGACTTCGCGCAGGCAGTTGCATTTCATGAGCAGGCACTCGTCCTTTGGCAAGCTGCGCGCGATCTACAAGGCGAGGCGCGTGCCTGGAGCGGCCTCGGGACGGCTGCGGCGCACCGGGGCGACTTTGCCGAAGCGCGATCGCATCACGACCACGCGCTCCAGCTCTCCCGGGCGGCATACGATCTTCCCGGAACGGCCCGCACCCTGGATCGGCTTGGGACACTCGCCCGGCATGAAGGCAATCTTGCAGCGGCTGAAGCCGCCTACGCCGAGAGCCTGGCCCTGTTCCGGGAACTGGGTGATCTCGTCAATGCCTCCATCGTCCTGAGCAACCTCGGCGAGGTCTTGCATCGGCACGGCGAGTCAGCGCGTGCCGCCGAACATTTCGAAGAGGCGCTGCGCCTTGAGCGGAAGCTCGACCTGCCTGATGGCGTCGCCTTCGACTTGATGAACCTGGCGCGCGTCCGCCTGGACCTGGGCGAACCCGATCACGCCGCAACACTCATTGGGCAAGGGGTGCGGCTTTTCCGCGATATGGGGAATCAGCTCGGCCTGGCGAACGCCCTCGCGGTCCAGGCAATCATCTGCCGGGCCGTCGGCAAAACCCATCGCGCGCGCTCGCTGCTGAGCGAGAGCCTGGGCATCCTCGCGCAACTGAACGAGCAAGCTGCCATGCCTGAACACCTGGAGCAGATGTCGGCAGTTCTGGCTGAGCGTGATCAAGTCGATCTTGCGCTGCGGCTGCTCGGCGCATCAGCAGCTCTGCGCGCACAGCTCGGGGCGCCGCCCACCCCCACAGATCAAGCCGCTATCGACGAGGTGATCGCTCACGCGAACCATGCGCTCGGAGAGGGAGCCGCCGCTGCCACGCTCGCAAGGGGCCGCTCCCTTCCGCTGGATGAGGCACTGGACATGGCAGTCGCCCCGGAGTAACACCCGGGCCGCGCAACGCCCCCCACGTCAGCCGTGAGTCTTGATGAGCCTTGAGGAATCCGGGAAGAGTTTCGGAAGACCGCCTCGCTACTGTGCGAGGAGTTCGGCAGATGGCTGCCATCCCGCAGCGCCCGGAGGCGATCATGGAACCAACCCATCCTGACAACGAACGAGACATGTGGTTCAGGCCAGCGGCACTGCCACGGCCCACCCGCGAGGCGCTCCATGAACCTGACAGCGACCACCCCGCAGCCCCCCAAGAACGGCAGCGGAAGCCTGGCAACGCGACGCAGAGCCACCCTGGGATCGATCGTCTCACCCAGTGTCTTAGCGCCTTCCTGACCCGGCGTGGCTTTGCACAGGCAGGTACCGGTCTGCTCCTGGCTGTTGGGGCAGAGGCGACGGCCGACGCAAAGAAGCGCAAGAAACGGAAGGGCAAGAAGAAGAAGAAGGGCGACACGTCAAAGCCCACCCCAACGCCTACCACCACTCCCGCCCCCGTGGTTTGCTCACCAGCCTGCGAGAAGGGCCTTTCCTGCCAGAACGGCACATGCATGTGCGCAAGCAACGTGACCTGCAACGCAGCCTGTTGTCCATCAAATGCATCCTGCGTTCGCGGCGAATGCTGTGCCAATTCCAAGGTGTGTGCCGGCAATTGCTGCGACGCGGATAAGGCTTGCCACAATATCTCCCCAGGCGGCGCAATGGGCTGCTGCTCCAATCCTCTCGTGGTCCGCGGCGAAACGTGCTGCCCAACCGGATCACTCACAACCCGGCTCAACTGTGGCTCCTACCAGTGTGCCTATGCACTCTCTGGCTCCGGCCCCGGTGGATGCGACCTGTGGTGCAAGGTTGGATACGAGGGTGGTCGCTGTGAGCATGGTCTGGAGGGATTCCCGGTCCCCGGTGCTCCCGACGTTGGGTGCTGCTGTGGGGAAATCCTGAACGGCGGAACCTGCGCCTATCCCTGATTGGGTGGACGTGCACGGCTTGAATCCTGAGGGTGGGGCCTTTCGGGCCCCGCCCTCGCGACTATTGCCGGGCATCGGCCAGCGCGGGTAGCGCAGGCTCTCGGCACGGGCTTTGGCTGCGAGAGACAGTGCAACTTCGACCCCAGGTGAACCACCCTCAGGTGGTGCTGGACTTGCGGTGGGGCTCGGTTCAGCAGCGCAGGTGACATACGAAAGTTGGGCCAGAGGTGGCGGAATCGCTCGGGGCATCACGGCTGGGCCACAACGCGGCAATTGTTGGTTCGCCAAAGCTTGGACGAACTACTCTTGAAGGCACCGGTGCCTGGCGCATACGGCACGCTCCTCGAGACACTCCGGTACATGACTGACGCTGTGGCCTCGCATCTCTAACGCCTCACCGGCGCGCGGCCGGCTCGCCCCTGGCGTGGGGACGGGGCCATTGGCACCCATGTTCTACCGGAGCGGGCAACAACGCTGGCACAGGCTCTGGAGCAGTTCGTGGCGGCTGACTGGAACGCTGAGCGGCTGGGCGAAGCCTACGGCGATAGAGAGGTCCTGGAGGTTCGCGTCCAGGCGTTCAACGCCCAGGCCATTCGCCACGCGGCGGAGCACCGTGCCCATGTCAGGCACCATCCTCGGCGCATTGGGGCACGAGCCGCCTGATATCTCGGCGTGGGGTTACGCCTACGCCACCGGCCGTATGACACCCAGAGCACAGCCGAGCTGGTGACGTGGAGGCGCCAGGAGCGCGCACGCTGTCCGCCGCCAGCGATGCCTAGCCCACCATGCTTTGGGTCTGGTGCCCGGCAAGAGATCAGCGCCCCGGGCGGCGGCTCCAATCCTGACTGGCCGCACCCAAATCAACGTTTTCGCAACGCTGGGGGCTATACTCGCAGGCGGCGCGGCACGCCGTAGCCACTGCCCTGATCACCGCACTTGGGGCACAGCGTCATATTCGCCGCAACGGACACAGGATCATTTCTATGGATCCAGCAGCCGTCCAGGGCGTTGCCCGCCTGGTCGGTGACAACGTGGAACGCGTCATTGTTGGCAAGCGGCACGAAGTGCTGCTGGTGCTGGTTGCGCTGCTCTGCCGGGGCCACGTCCTGATCGAGGACGTGCCGGGCGTCGGCAAGACGGTGCTGGCCAAGGCGATGGCCCGCTCTATCGGGTGCACCTTCAAACGTATTCAGTTCACGCCAGATCTGCTTCCCAGCGATGTCACCGGGGTCAGTGTCTTCAACCAGCAGTCGGGACACTTCGAGTACCGGCCGGGGCCCGTGGTGGCGCAACTGGTGCTGGCGGACGAGGTCAACCGCGCCACGCCCAAGACGCAGGCGGCGCTCCTGGAAGCGATGGAGGAAGCCCAGGTCACGGTCGATGGCATTACGCACCGCCTGCCGGACCCCTTCGTGGTCCTCGCTACCCAGAACCCGATCGAGTACGAGGGTACCTTCCCGCTGCCGGAGGCCCAGCTCGACCGCTTCCTGATCCGCATGTCGATGGATTACCCCGGCCGCGCGGGCGAACTGGAGATGCTGGAGCGGCAGCACCACGCCCACCCGCTCGACTCGTTGCAACAGACGGTGCGCGTGGAGGACCTGCTGCGCGCACAGGACGCGGTGAAGAACGTCCACGTGGCGATGCCGGTTCGCGAATACATCGTGACGCTGGTCGAAGCGTCACGCCTGCACGACGATGTCTATCTCGGCGCGTCGCCGCGTGGCTCGCTGGCGCTCTACAACGCCTCGCGCGCGTGGGCCGCGCTGCATGGCCGTGATTTCGTGACCCCGGATGACGTGAAGCGGCTGGCCGAGCCGACGCTGGCACACCGCATCATCGTCAACCCGGCCGCGCGGATCAAGAACGTCGACAGCCGCGTTGTAGTCAGAGACCTGCTGAGCACCGTGCCCGTCCCAGGAGCACAGCCGGTCAATCCTGCCACTCGTGGTTGGGGCAGCCGCAAGCCTGCGTCCCCCTAGAGGGTGCCTGGTTGAACGGTCTCAAGATCCTCATTTTCCTGATCGCCGCGCTGGTGGTCGGGCAACTCACCGATTGGGACGTCGCCGACCACCTCGTGTTGGCGCTGCTGGCCGTGCTCGTCATCTGCTGGCTCTGGAGCCGCGCCAGCCTCTCCGGCATCTCCGTGATGCGCCACCTCAGCGCGGATCGCGCCCAGGTCGGGCAATCGCTCTCGGAGACACTGGCGATCCGCAACGGCAGCCGCATCGGCAAGTTGTGGGTGGAACTGCTCGACCTCTCCACGCTCCCCGGCCACGATCCGGGCCGCGTCGTCAGTGTGCCGCGTCGTTCCGCCGTGGAGTGGGACACCCGAACCGTCTGCGCCCGGCGCGGCCGCTACCACCTGGGGCCAGTAACCGTGAAATCGGGAGACCCACTTGGCCTCTTTACCCATCGCTACGACTACCCGGAGCGCCCGGAAGTGATTGTGTACCCCGCAGTTGTTGACCTCCGCGAAGCCGGCTTGCCCGAAGGAGCGCTCTCCGGTGGCAGCACCCTGCAACGCCGCACGCCGCATGTCACTTCGAACGTGGCTGGCGTGCGCGACTACGTGACCGGCGACGCCTTCAATCGCATCTCCTGGACCGCCACCGCGCGCATGGGCCGCATGATGGTCAAGGAGTTCGACCTCGACCCCACGGCAGACGTCTGGATCGTGCTTGACCTGGACCACCGCGTCCACAGCCCGGCCACGCGCCCCGTGAACTGGACGCCGGACGAACGCGGCGAGTGGCCGCCGGAAGCGTGGCTCGATTCGACCGAAGAGTACGCGGTCACCGTTGCAGCTTCACTGGCGCAGCGCTTCCTGCGCGAGGGCCGCAACGTTGGGCTCATCGCCTCCGGCGCGCACCTGGAAACGATCCCGGCCGACCGCTCGGATCGGCAACTCGTCAAGATCCTGGAGAGCCTGGCCGTGGTTCGCGCCGATGGCGCCCTACCCCTGGCCGAGCTGCTGGCGGCCGAAGGGCGCCGCCTGGGGCGCAATGACTTCCTGGTCGTCGTCACGCCGTCCCTCTCCGAGGCCTGGGTGGGCGCGCTCGCGGGCATCTCCCAGCGCGGCGTGCGCGTCTCGACCGTGCTGCTGGAGGCGGCCACCTTCGGCCCTGCGCCAAATTCGCTGCTGATGGTCAGCGCACTGGCGGCCGCCGGCGTCCCGGCCCACCTCGTCAAGTACGGCGAGCCGATTGCGACCGCATTTGCCAGCCCGGTGCTGGCTGCCCAGAGGCACTTCCGTGGCTAGCCTGGCGCGGCCAGCACCGCTTTCCCCTGTCTCCCGCTGGAACCCGCGCCGTATCTGGCAGTCGCTGCAACCGGCCGAGGGCTGGAGCAGCGTGCTGCTGCTCGCCATCATGCTGCTGGCCACCGCCTGGACCATCACCCGCACCGAGATCGACCCCGATGGGTTGAGCATGGGCGCGCTGGCGCTGGGCGGCCTGCTGACCGGGCTGGTCCTGGCCAAGTCCGCCGCGCCGGACCTGCTGGCCCACCTGCTCGCGATCCTGAGCGGCGTGATGGCCTCCGTGATCCTGGCCGTGGAGCGCATGCCGCTCGCGACGGGCGGCCGGTCTGCCCGCGCCGAGGCGCTGCTGGGCCTGGGGCAGAAGTGGTACGCCACGTTCCAGGCCGGCGGGCGGCTGGAAGACCCACGCCTGCTGGCCATCATGCTCGGGGCGGCAGTCTGGCTGATTGCCTACACCTCGGCCTGGGTGCTCTTCCGGCGCGGTTGGCTCACGACCGCCGTAGCCTTGCCCACGGTGATCGCGTTGGCGAACCTCGGCTACTCCCCGGAGCAGGGCACCCTCCCGCTGCTGGTCATCGTGCTGGCCGCAACGCTGCTGACGGCGCGCCACGCCGCCTACCGGCGGCAGGTGGAGTGGACTCGCCTCCGCCTCCCCTACCCACGGCGCACGGCCTCCCGCTTCCTGGCTGCCGGGCTGGTCGTCGCGCTCCTCGGTGGTGTCATCGCCTGGACCCTCCCGCTCTCAGCGCGCGACGATGCGCTGGAGCAAGCCTGGGCCCAACTCAGCGAACCACTGGCCGATGTCAGCGAGCGCTGGAACGACCTGCTGGCCCGCCTCTCCGGCCGCACCAGCCCCGACGGCGGCTCCTATTCGGCCTTCGGCGAGAGCTTCGACCTGGGCGGCAACCTCAGCCTGTCTGACGACCCGGTGATGGTGCTGGAGCCCTCAACTGCCGCCATGCAACCGACCTACCTGGCGGGACAGCGCTACGACGAGTACACCGGCCGCGGTTGGACAACCACCGTGGATGACACCTTCAACGCGGTCGGCGAGAACGGCAAGCAGTACTCCTCCCGCCTCAGCTTCCGCAGCGGCCAGGGTGTCCACCTCTCGCCCGAGGTCACCACCGGCCGCAGCACCGTGGAGGGTCTCCTGCGCGTTATCCGGCCCAAGGGCGACCTCATGTTCACGGTCGATACGTACCTGGCCGCCGACCGTCGCACGAATGTCCAGGTGTCCTGGGAGCAACTGGAGAACGTCGCCTTCCCGCTCGACAATCCGGCGCAATTGCCACTCGATTTGCAGAAGATGGGCGTCCTTGTCTCGCGCGGCACCTACCAGGCGGGGTCCGGGGTGGACTCCCCCCTGCCGGCCGAGCAGGCGCTGGCTGCGGACATCCAGACCGAGCGCGACGCCCTGCGTCAGCGTTTCGTCAACGTCAGTTGGCAGGTCAACGAGGAAGGCCAGGCAGTGTCGCTGATCGTCAGCGGCCAACTCCCGGTCTATGACGATGTGGAATCAGTTTTCAGCCAGACCGGTGTGACCGCCGACGATGTCTACGAAGTCACCGGCCTCGCCAGTACCGCCTCGCCAGATACCCTGCGCGGGGCCGGCACGGACTACCCCGCCTGGGTTACCGACCGCTATCTGCAACTCCCGGAAACCGTCACGGACCGCACTCGGGCCCTGGCGAACGACCTGGTGGCCAGCCAACCGACCGTCTTCGATGCCGCATCGGCGGTGGAGCAGTATGTGCGCTCCACGATCGCCTACCGCGAGGATATCGACGCGCCGCCAGACGGCCAGGATGTTGTCGATTATGTCCTGTTCGACAGCCAGGAGGGGTACTGCGAGTATTACGCCTCCGCGATGGCGGTCCTCCTCCGTGCTGAAGGAATCCCGACGCGTGTGGTCGGCGGCTACTTCCCGGCCCCATACGACGCGGACGCGGGCGGCAATCTCTACCGCGAGAAGAACGCCCACCTCTGGGTCGAGGTCTTCTTCCCCGGGTTTGGCTGGATCCCGTTCGAGCCCACAGCGAACCGCGACGAACTCCGGTATGGCGACTTCACGCCGCCGCCCGATGCGGAGGCCGAGCCGACCCCCGTTCCGACGCCCATACCGACCCCGGAGCCGGCGGTCGCGACCCCCGTCCCGGCGGAGCAGCAGGCGCCGCCGCCCGCTGCGCCATCTGGCCCGCAGGAACTTCTCTCCAACCCGGCGCGCGTGGCCGGATGGGTCGGGATCGCGCTGCTCATCGCCCTGCTCGGCGGTACAATCGCCGCCGCCGTGGCGTGGTTTGGCGGGTTCCGTGGGCTTTCACCGGTTTCTGGGATGTATGCGCGGGCACTGAAGGCCGGCAACTGGCTGGGGGTGCCGCCAGCGGCGTCTCTGACGCCGCACGAGTTTGCGGAGCGCGTGGGCCGCGTGGCCCCCTCGGCGCAGGGGCCGGTGCGCACTGTCTCCGAGATCTACACGCAGGAGTTGTACGGCAACACGCGTCCAGATGCGGACCAACTGCAGCGCGCGCGGAGCGCCTGGAGCGAACTGCGCGGCATCGCCTTGGGCGGACTGTTCCGCCGCAACCGGGGGAGATAACGGAGCATGACGACCAGCGCTGCTCGTCCGGTCCTCGTGGCCGGGGCCATCAACACGGACCTCGTGGCGCGCGTGGCGAAAGCGCCGGCCGCCGGCGAGACCGTCACCGGCAGTGCGTTCGCCATCTTCGGCGGCGGCAAGGGCGCGAACCAGGCGATCGCCTCCGCCCGCTCGGGTGCGCCCACGGCCATGCTGGGCGCGCTGGGCGACGATGACTTCGGCCGCGCCCGCCGGGCCGACCTGGATGCCGAGGGGATCGACACCGGCTCTGTCGCGCGCCACGAAAGCGCACCCTCCGGCGTGGCCCTGATCGTGGTCGAGGAAAAGAGCGGCCAGAACCGCATCTCCTACGTTCCCGGCGCCACCCTCACCATCCGCCCCGCGCAGGCGCGGCACGCCGTCAAGCGCGTTCAGCCCGCTGTCGTGCTCACCACGCTGGAGCCGGTGCCCGAGACCATCGCCGCACTGATCGAATCCACCCACGCTGCTGGCGGCATGATCGTCCTGAACGCCAGCCCGGAGCCGCTTGGCGCGCGGCCCTTCCTGCCCGATCTCGACATCCTGATCGTGAATGAAACCGAGGCCGAGGAACTGCTGGGAACGGAGGTCACCGCCGAGAATGGCGGTGAGGCGGCTCTGGCGCTGGCAGACCTCGGCCCGCGCACCGTCGTCGTCACCCTGGGCCCGGCCGGCGCGGTCGTCGCGCACGGAGGCGAAACCCGGCATTTCCCGGCTCCGCCGGTGACGGCGGTCGACACTACCGGCGCGGGCGATGCCTTCACTGGCGCCTTCGCCGCCGAGCTTGCGAGCGGCGGGGATCCTTTTGCTGCAGCCCGGCGGGGAGTCGTCGCCGGGTCCCTCGCCACGACCAGGCCCGGGGCGTACCCCGGCATCCCGCACCGCGCGGAAATCGAGGCGACCCTGGCCCGCACGTAACCGCCGGCATGAGACTACGAACTGTTCACCATCAGGTAGACAACCAGCGCCAGGCCCACTACCAGGCTGACCCCAACCACGAGGTAGATGAGCCCGTAACGCGGGGAGTAGCTGCGTGACGAAATCTCACGCTCGGTGCGGAAGTAGCGCAGCGCCCCTGCCACCACGGACAGCATGCCGAGCAGCACCATGCCCACGCCGATAACCTCTGCGCCGTGGCCGGGGGCCACCCGCGATTCGTGCGCTGCCAGCTCGCGCAGGTACAACCCGAACCGGGCAACGACGAAACCGAACGCAGCGGCGGAGAGCCCAAGCCGAATCCACGACAGGAGCGTGCGTTCATTGGCCAGGTGTTCGCGCACCCGGTCGTCTTCGGGCGCTGCCGCTGTTTGCACTGCCATTCGCGCCATGTCCTCCATCGCTCCAGGCGCCCGCATCGAGACGAACGTCGCCCGGGCCAGATGATCGCATCCGGCAGCCGGGCTCCGTGTCTCAGGCCGCGCCTGCGTCGTCCTTCAACCAGATCTCCATCACGGTCGGCAGCGCCGCCGCAACCGGCAAGGCGAGTAGCACGCCGATGATGCCGAGCAGCTTGCCACCGATGAGCACGGCCACCAGCGTCACCAACGGCCGCAGTTGCAGTGTCTGGCTGAACACCCGTGGTGACGTCACGTAGTTCTCGATCACCTGGTACATCATGTAGGCGGCAAGCACGATCAGCGCCGTCTCGACCGACTGGGTCAGCGCCAGGAGGACCGCCGGGATCGTGGCGATCGTCACCCCGACCTGCGGGATCGCATCACCGATAGCCGCAATGAGCGACAGGATGGCGGCGGACGGGACATCCAGGGCCGTCAGCAAGATGAATGTGAACATGGCAAACAGCGCCGAGTTGATCCCCTGCCCGACCACGTAGCCATTGACTACCCGCGCGACGGCGGGGAAGGTCCGACGCAGCTTGCTGGCCTGGGCGGGTGGCATCCAGTGGTAGATCCCCTCGAGGGACTCGCCGCGATCTGCCAGGATGTAGACCGCGATGATCACCACGATGGCTGCATTGATGACACCGGAGAAGAGATCGAGGCCCTGCGAAAGTACACCCTGAAAGTCGATATTGCTCGTGCCAAGGTCGAGCTCCTGCGCCTCGGCCCAGGCCGTCGCCTGGAGGTAGAAATCCGGCCAGCGGTGGGCAGTCCAGGCCAACGCGCTGTCGATATCGGCCGGCAGCCGCACCAGGAACTCCCGGGATTGCTCAACCAGGCTCGGCGCGCTGATCCAGAGCGCCAGCAAGACCACACCAACGGCCGATCCCAGCACCGCGCCAACCGCAAGACCGCGCGGCAGGCCCCGGCCCTCCAGCCACGAGACCGGGCGGGCGAGGACCATCGCCAGGAACATCCCCAGGAACACGAGAAACAGGATCTGCCAGACCTGGCCCAGGAGCAGGATGAGGGCGATCGTCACCAGCACCTTGACAATGGTGATGACCGGGAGGTCAATCTGGGTCTTCGTGACGACGAAAGGTGGCTCCGCCCGGCGGGGCGCACCCGCCTCGCCGTTTGTGACTGCCGTGTGGGGTTGGGTTCCCTGTTCGCTCATTTTGCTCACGTGCCTTGCCGATCAGTGCTGCAGTGTTCAACGCAGAGCTATCACCCAGAGTGTGGCATGGGTCGCTCAGGGATGGCTGCCCGGTGTGCGCGGTGACCGGCCGGAGGCAGGTCCAATCCGAGATTCTCAGCTTACCCGGTCGCGTTGTCCGCCTCGCCCACCTTTGCCGCCTGGTGCAGGGGCATTGGGCGCACGACGTGGCGCGGCCTGGTGATGGGGAGGGAGAGCGGTTCCTGGCACTCCGGGCGGTCTGACGTCCAGCGGACGCCCGGCGGCGGCTTCTTCAGCCGCACCAGTGCCATGAGTTGGCACTCATACTGCACGCGCTGCTTGGCGAACGCATTCCAGGCAGCGTCCTCATCGGGCTTGACCGGAATGTCGAGATCCTTGAAGCGCTGAAAGGCCTCCGAGAATTCGGCGCGGGTGATATTCGTGGCGGTGTCGGGCCACGCGCTGTCAGGGGGACAGCGCAGGTGAAGAGACTCGAGGACGCTGTTGAGGGACTGCGCGCCAACCCGGATCAGCACCCGCGCGCTGGCATCGGACGGCACATCGACGCAGGCGTTCGTCAGCGCGGCGGCATCCAGAACTGCCCCGGCGGTCGTCACCCAGGAGCGGTCCCACCGTGTCGAGCGCATGTACAGTTCTCCGGCGAGCGTCGAGCCGGAGTGCGCCAGATCCTGAAACCACTCCTGCCACGTCTCCCAGAGGCTCCCCAGATTTTCGTAGCCATACGTCTTGACGTAGGTATCCACCACACTGACACCATCCGGCGCCGGGCCGGCCAGGTTATGCAGTTTCATCACCGCACTCTCGCGGTCCTGGTACGCCGAGTAGATGTTCGGCAGGTATCCCACCAGCAGCGCCACGATGGTGGCGACCGTCAGCGCCTCCATGGCCGAGAGCATGATCACCCAAAAGTTGTTGCCTGGTGACTCGAAACCCAGCGTGGAGATCGCCGAGCCGCTGTAGAGAAAGGCGCGGATGAACGGCTTGATCCCCACGCCGTAGAAGGCCAGGGTGTAGCCGAACCCGATGAAGGCGAGGATCGAGGCGAGCACCAGCAGCAGGGAAATCGGCGCATACAGGCTGAGAAACTGGTGCTTGCGCGCTTCGGACCTGGTAAAGCGGGAGGCCACGTCGAAAATGAGTTGGGTGAAGCGAAAAATGGACCGGTTGTAGAATGGCGGAGCTTCACCCGGCACCATGAAGGTGCGTATGGAGAGCCCGGTGGCCGCCAATATGACGACGATGCCGGCCAGGATAAAGAGCACATTACTGACGTGCTCCCCGACGTGACGGGCCAGGATATCGCACGCTTCTCCCTTGGCGCAGGGATCCATCGCATCTCCCGTTGGGCTGTCGTGTTCGGGGCGCTAGTATACGGGCCTACATCGCAACGATGAGCGACGAGGTGTCTCCCCGATGACGACGATCCTTGCCCGAAACGCCGACGTTCTGGTGACCATGGATGGCGCGCGCCGCGAGTTGCGCAACGCCAGCCTCTTTGCGCGAGACGGCGTGATCGAGCAGGTCGGCGATGCGGCCGATCTGCCCCAGGATGCCGACGTTGTGCTCGACCTCGCGGGCCAGATCGTGCTCCCCGGCCTGATTAACTGCCACCATCATCTGGATCAGACGCTGACGCGCAACCTCCCCGCCGGGCAGAACACCAACCTCTTCCCATGGCTCCGCGCGCACTATCGCATCTGGGGCAGCCGCACGCCGGAGGATTCGCGCACGGCCACCATCGTCGGGTGCGCCGAACTGGCGCTCACCGGCTGCACCACGGTCTTTGACCACGCCTACGTCTTCCAGAATGGCTGCCGGGTAGATGACCAGGTCGCCGCCGCCAGAGAGGTGGGTGTCCGCTTCGTCGTCTCGCGCGGCAGTATGTCGCTCGGCGAGTCCCAGGGCGGCCTCCCGCCAGATGATTGCGTGGAAGACGAGGCCGCAATCCTGGCCGATTCGGTGCGCGTGATCGACACCTACCACGACCCCAACCCCGGAGCGATGACGCAGATCGTGCTCGCGCCCTGCTCGCCCTTCTCCGTCACGGAATCCCTGATGCGGGACACGGCGAAGCTGGCGCGGGAGAAGGGTGTCCGCCTGCATACCCACCTCTGCGAGACGCTCGATGAGGAGCGCTACACCCTGCAGCGCCACGGGCTGCGCCCGGTCGAGTTCATGGAAACGCTGGACTGGGTAGGAGACGATGTCTGGTACGCGCACGCCATCCACGTCAATGACCGCGAAATCGATCTCTTCGCGCACCGGGGCACCGGCGTCTGTCACTGCCCCAACTCCAACATGCGGCTGGCCTCCGGCATCGCGCCGGTGCGCAAGTACCTGAACGCGGGCGTGCGCACGGGCCTGGGCGTGGATGGCTCGGCCTCCAACGACGCCAACCACATGCTGGGCGAAGCGCGGCAGGCCATGCTGCTGGCCCGGCTGCAGATGGGCCTCTTGCCGCCAGAAGGGCCGCGCACGGTCCTCTCCACCTCCGACCCGTTGCGGGCAAAGGAGTGGATGACGGCGCGCGAGGTGCTGGAGGTTGCCACGCTCGGCGGGGCATCCGTGCTCGGCCGCAGCGACATCGGTGCGCTCGAAGTCGGTCGCCGCGCGGACTTCTTCACCATTGATCTCAACCAGGTAGCCCTGGCAGGCGCGCTGAGTGATCCCGTCGCCGCCGTGCTCTTCTGCGCGCCACCGCGCGCGGTTTACACCGTGGTGGATGGCCGGGTCATCGTGGACAAGGGCGAACTGGTCACCCTCGACCTGGCGCAGGAAGTGGCCGCGCACAACCGCAACGCCGCGCGACTGGCCGCCCTCGCCGTCTAGGCATCGCGCAACACGCGCGGAGGGCGGCCATGTCCCTCATCTTCGTTGATCTATCCGGGGACCATGTCGCAGATGCGGCCGCCTTGCTGGCCCTGCGGCACCGAGAGGATCGCCGCGCCGCGCCGATCCTGCCCGCACGCTACGAAGATCCGGCGGAGGTCGCGCCGGTGCTGCATGCCCTCCTCGCGTCGGAGGGCATGCACGGCGTGGCCGCGCTACAGGGCGGGCAACTGCTCGGCTTTCTCTGCGGTTCACCGGTGCTGCGGCCGCCAGATTACCTGTTCGCGGGCTTCGTGCAACCGCGCTCCGGCGACATCCCTGACGCCGGCTACGCCCTCGCCCCGGGCGCGCCGCCCGATCTCCTGCGGCGCATGTACGGCCTGGTCGCGGAACCATGGGTGGCGCGGGGCCTGAACATTCACTTCGCCTCAGCACCGGCGCACGCCACCTGGAGCGAAGCCTGGTCGGATCTGGAGTTCGGCCGGCTGGTGGCGCTCGGGGTGCGGGCAACCGCGCCCGCGCCCGCGCCGCAAGCCGCGCCGGTGGGCATGGCGTTCCGGCTCGCGACCCCCGCTGATCGCGACGCGCTGCAAACGGCGATCGTGCCCTTCTTCCGCTCCTTCACCAGTCCGCCCCAGTTCGTGCCGTTCGTGGCGGAGGCGATCCCGGCCCAACGCCAGTTTGCCGCCGATCTCCTGGCCGATAGCGCCTGCGCCACCTGGCTGGCCGTTGCCGATGACGGGAGCATCCTCGCCTTCCTGATGTTTGTCGGCCCAGACTCCCCGCACTGGAGCCAGTCGCCAATGCAAACGCCGAACGGCTCGGTGTACCTGCAGATTGCCTACACCGTGCCGGAGGCGCGGGGTGGTGGCCTCGGCGCGGCGCTCGTGGGACGCGCCATGGCCTGGGCGCACGATGCCGGCTACGCCTACTGCCTGGCGGACTGGGTCACGGCCAGCCGCGCCGCCATCTTCTGGCAGCGGCAAGGCTTCCACCCCCTCACCTACTGGCTGCGGCGCACCGTGGATCCGCGCGCGTCATGGCGCTCCAGCGTCGAGTAAGCGACCAACGGATACGGCCGGTTGCGGGGCCAGCGGTACCACATTTGGTGGGGCCGTCTTGTATCCAAAAAAACGAACGTGCTACAGTCCGGCATGGATACGGACTGAATGAGTCATGGCAGTCCCTGCCTGAACGTCGTTCGGCACGGTCCCTCAGCGGCAACACGGTGTGGTTGCGCTGGAACCTGGTGCGAGGGTGAACGCGGCAACCCGGGTACCTGCGAGGTATCGACAGGGTGAACGGCGCTGTCCTTGTTCTCAATCAGAACTATGAACCTCTGAACATCTGTAATGTGCGGCGCGCCATTCTGCTTGTCTTCGATGGCAAGGCAGAAGTGCTGGAAGCGTCGGCATCTATCGTTCACTCCGCGACGTGCGAATTCGAGGCGCCATCCGTGATCCGGATGATCTATCTCATTCATCGGCCGCGTCCCCGCGTGAAGCTGACCCGCAAGGAAGTGTTCATTCGGGATGGGTACACCTGCCAGTACTGTGGGCGGCAGGGCCATGACCTGACCATCGATCACGTGGTCCCGCGCCACCGGGGTGGCCCGCACACGTGGGACAACCTCGTTTCCGCCTGCAAGCCGTGCAACCATCGCAAAGGCGGTAAACTCCTGAAGGATTCGCGGATGACGCTGCGCACGGAGCCGCGTGAGCCGCGAGCTGGACGCTATTACACGATTGAGCGACGGATAGAGGGCAACATGACCCAGGAGTGGTCGAAGTTTCTGCCTGGTTTGAAGCTTGTCTCCCCCATCTCCATGGAAAGCTCTACCGAGCGCGGCGGGAGTCGCGCCGCGCGTTGATGTTGCCTATCGCCGGTTCGGACTGACGCTCGAGCGCCCCGCCCCGGCGGGGCGTTTTGTTGTGCTGGGCGACAGCCAGCATCCGTGCTACGTGATGAAAAGGATTTGTACGACCGCCATGATTGACTTGCGATTGATCCGCGAGAACCCGGAGGCCGTGAAGGCCGCCATTGCCACCACCTTCACGGACGCCCCCATCGACGACATCGTGGCCGCCGATGAGCGGCGACGCACCCTCTTGAGCGACGTGGAGACGCTCAAGGCCCAACTGAACCAGGGCTCGAAGCAGGTTGGCCGCACGAAGGACCCGGACGAACGGCAGGCGCTCATCGCCAGCATGCGCGAGCTGGGAGATCGCATCGCGGAGCTGGATGAGCAGGCAAAGGCCGCCGACGAGCACCTGCACGACCTGATGTTGCATGTCCCGAACATTCCGCTGCCGCATGTCCCGGTGGCCCCGGACGAAAGCGGCAATGTCGTCCTGGCCGAGCACGGCCCCCTGCGCGAATTCGACTTCGCCCCGAAGCCGCACTGGGACCTGGCGGAAGCGTTGGGGATCATCGACTTCGAGCGCGGCGTCAAGATCGCCAGCTCGCGCTTCTATGTGCTGCGCGGCGATGGCGCACGCCTCCAGCGAGCGTTGATCACCTGGATGCTCGATCTGCACGTGCGCGAGCATGGGTACCAGGAGGTCTACCCTCCGTACCTGGTGCAGGGCGAGATGTTGGTCGGCACCGGCAATCTGCCCAAGTTTGCCGAAAACCTTTTTCGCGATGCGGAGGAAGACCGCTGGATGATCCCGACCGCTGAAGTCCCGGTCACGAACCTCTACCGCGATGAGATCCTGGACGAGGCGATGCTGCCGATTTACCACGTCGCCTACACCCCCTGCTTCCGCCGAGAACAGATTTCGGCCGGGCGCGACGTGCGCGGTATCAAACGTGGCTACCAGTTCGACAAGGTCGAGATGGTGAAATTTGTGCATCCGGACGAGTCGGACGCAGAGCACCAACGACTGATTGGCGAAGCGGCAGACACCCTGCGTGGGCTCGGTATCCCCTACCGCGAGGTCCAGCTTGCAACCGGTGATCTCGGCTTCGCGGCGGCAGACAAGGTGGACCTGGAGGCGTGGGCGCCCGGCTCGGGCGAGTGGCTGGAAGTCACCTCGTGCGGCCGCTTCAACGACTTTCAGGCGCGCCGCGCCAACATCCGCTTCCGCCCGGCAAACGGCGGCCGCCCGCGCTTTGTCCACACCCTGAACGGCTCGGGCCTGGCCCTGCCGCGCACCATGATCGCCATCATGGAGGGGAACCAGCAGGCGGATGGCACGATCATCATTCCTGAAGCCCTGCGCCCCTACATGGGTGGTCAGGAGATCATCGGCGTCCAGCCGCCGCTCGGCCCGGCCCGGCCCAGGACCTCCTGAACCCACCGGCGGGCTGCGCTACCATTGCAGCCTGCCGCACCGGGAGAGGTGGCCGAGTGGTTGAAGGCAGCTGTCTTGAAAACAGCCGAACGCAAGTTCCGTGGGTTCGAATCCCACCCTCTCCGCCCAGGAGCAAGCCCGCGTTGATATGAAACTCATGAGCGCCGGAGGCGTTGCTGCCTCCGGCGCTCATGACGTTCGTCTGGAACGCTACGACGCCGTTCGCGATGCAGGCGCTTCATCCTGGTACTCAGCTTGCCAACTTCGCGGGCATGGCGGGCTTGCCCGGCGCTGGCATCGCCAACTGTTCTCGGGTGGCCACGCAGAGACTGTGTGACACAATGAGATGCGCGTCCTCAACCACCTCCATGTTGTCGGATGGCACGGTGACGGTCACATCGCTCAGCGCGGCCAGCTTCCCACCAGTCCGTCCCGTCAACGAAATGACGGTCAGCCCCAATGCGCGCGCCTCATTCACCGCGCTCACCACGTTCGGCGATGTCCCGCTCACGGAAATGGCAACCAGCACATCGCCAGGTTGCGCCAGCGAGATGAGTTGCTCGGCGAAAACGCGGTCGAAGCTGTAGTCGTTGGCCCAGGCGGTCATGATCGGCACGTTGTCGGTGAGAGCCAGCGTGCGGAAGGTTGGCGGTCCACCACGCCGGGTGCCCTTGGCGAGATCACACGTAAAGTGCGAGGCCGTGGCCGCGCTTCCACCGTTTCCGATGGCGAACACGACCCGTTCCCGGGCCTGGCAGGAGAGCAACGCCCTGGCAGCGCGCTCGAGCGCCTGGATATCCACTGCTGCGGCGATTCGAGCCACTTCCTGCCAGTAGTCCTCCAACCGCGACTGCAGCGATCGGTCAGGATTGAGTGAATAAGGCCACATCTTGCATCTCCTGCTTCAAGGCACGATCACCGCGCCGGCGAACGCCTGTCGTTGCTTTCTCAGCACGGCACCCGTAGTGGTCGAAGGTGACCTCCAGGGGCTTGAGCCCCTCCCGCTGCAAGGCCCGGCTGACAACAGCGCGCGAGGCAACCGGCACGCAGAGGAGAAGGAAACCTCCACCGCCGGCGCCGGAGATCTTTCCACCGTAGGCGCCCAGTTCCTGCGCCAGCGCGTACCAACGGTCGATATCCGCGGATGTCACCCCGGTCGCCAGTCCCCGCTTCAGTTGCCAGCTCTCATCGAGCAACCCGCCAAATCCGGCGATATCCCCGGCCTGCAGCGCGTCTGCCATCTGCTGCGCCAGGGACTTGATACGGTGCAGCCGAGCAATGACCTCGCGGTCTGACTGCGAGGCCTGCCGCTGCTCCTGGAGCACACTGGCCGAATCCCGCGTGCGCTGAGTGGAGAGCAGCAGAAGGTGATCCTGGAGTGCGCGTTCGATCCCCGCGGGCAGGTTGAGCGGCTCCGCCGCGACGTTGCCCGCCGAAAAGGTCAGCAGGTTGATCCCGCCCAGCGCGGAGGCGTATTGATCCTGACGGCCAATGGGGTGACCGAGGATATCGATTTCGATGTCGCAGGCGGCGGCCGCAATCTCGGGCTTGAGCATGGGAATACGCAGGTGCCGCGCGACGGCGGTGACCAGAGCGACGGTCATCGCGCTCGATGAGCCCAGCCCACTGCCCGGCGGGACATCCGCCTGCATCGTGATCGTGATCCCGGACGGCCGGCGCGTCACCTGCTCGAACCACTGCAGTACGGCCCGCGGCAAGCTGAGCGGGCCCTCCAGCGTGACAGCTTGCCGCGCGGGAACGACGGTACTCTCGTGATAGTCGTGCGAGCGAATCAGCACGTCGTTGCCCGGGTGCTCCTTGATGCGCACCTGGCAGGCAGCACCAATGGCGGAACTGACGACCAGGCCGCCGTGGCGTTCGTAGTAGGCCGGCAAGTCTGTGCCGCCGCCGCCAAAGCTGAGGCGCAGCGGTGCATGCGCGACGATCATGGCCAGCTCGTTTCTGTGACCGGCGTCACCAGGATTTCCTGGACCGCCGAGCCGCGCGGCAAACTCACCGCGTAAGCGATAGCGTCCGCCACGATGGCCGGGTCCTGGAGGTGGTCAGCGTCCGGCAGTGGGATCCCCTGTTCCGGAAAGCGGTCGAACCAGTGCGTCTGCATGCCGCCCGGGATCATGGTGGCGACCCGAATGTTGTGCGGGCGTCCTTCCACGCCCAGGCCCCGGCTGAAGCCAACCAGGCCCCACTTGGAAGCGTGATAGGCGGACGCATTGCCCCAGGCGCGGAGAGCCGCGGTGGAGGCCACGTTGACGATGTCACCACCGCCAGCGGCCTGCATCAGGGGGAACACTGCCCGGGCCACCAGGAACGGACCCCGGAGGTTGACGCCCAGCACACGGTCCCACTGGTCAACCGAGAAGTCGGTTACGCCCAGGACGTAGTCAACGCCCGCACAGTTGATGGCGATATCCAGTTTGCGCCAGCGGCCGTGAACAGCCGCCACGGCGTCATGCACGATTCCTTCATCGCTGACATCGCCTGCAAGCGCCATCGCCTGGCCGCCCGCCGATGCGATCTCGTGTGCCGTCTGCGCCGCCTGGTCCTCCCTGAGGTCCAGGCAGCCGACGCATGCGCCCGCCTGGGCAAGCCGCAAGGCGGTGGCGCGACCCAGGCCACTACCGGCGCCAGTTACGAGTCCAACCCTGTCCGCAAGTGGTGTCTGGCTCAACGTGCATCTCCAGAAGTGCGCACGACGCGGTGCGGAACTCCAGAGGAATCCCGGATAACGCGGTTGGCTTCATGTCTGATGGCTGGAGGTTCGAGCAGCCGGTCATACAGTGCTGCGGTCTCGGCGCCGACTCTCGGCCACGAGAAGAAATGCAGTACCCGTGCCATGCCAGCCTCCCCCAGGCGCCGCCGAAGCCCGAGGTTGCCGAACACCAGGTCGAGACGGGATGCCAACGCTACCGGATCACGCGGCGGAACAAGAAAGCCGGTCTCGCCGTCGACGACGGTGAAGCCAATGCCGCCGACCGCTGAACCGATCACCGGCGTGCCGCAGGCCATCGCTTCCAGCGGCGTGAGCCCGAACGGTTCGTACCAGGGTGTCGTGACTGCCACGTCCGCCGCGCTGTACCAGCGGTAGAGTTCAGATGGCTGATGCCGTCCCACGAAGCGAACGTCGTTGCCGACGCCAAGGTCGTTCGCGAGATCCTGCAGTACGCCAATTTCCGGCGTTGCCTGGCGATCTGGCTCCGTGGTCTCCCCACCGACGATCACCAGCGCCGGCAAGGCCTGCTCCCCTCTGGCCTGGCGAATCCCCCTGAGCCGCGCCAGCGCGCGCACGACATTCCGGATGTCCTTGCGGGGAATCACACGCCCGACGTAAACGATGATTTCCGCATCCGGATGGAGGCCGAGGCTGGCGCGAGCCGCAGCCTGGGGCATGGGCCGATAGCGCTTGGTATCGACAGCGGACGGAATGAGCGAGACACAGGCGGGGTTTGCGCCGTAGTCTGCCAGGAGTTCATCGCGCTCCACCGGGCACTGCGCGATCAGGTGATCGATGCGGCGCACAATGTCGCGTTCCACGGCGATGCGGTCATCAGGACTCGTGTCCGCATCACCCTGCTCGCGCCGCTTCGTCATCCCGGTCGCATGGAAGATCTCGATGGCCGGTATGGACCACGCCTGCCGAAGTTCCGCCGCGACCCAGCCGGACATCCAGAAGTTGCCATGTATCAGGTCGTACGCTTGCCCGCGCCGGGCCGCGAGGTCGCCAATACCGTCCCGAAACGCTGGCATCAGGGGCCAGAGCGCGTCCTTATGCTGAGGCTGATTGCTGACCGCGATGTTGATGACGCGGACGGTATCGGTGAGCTGCGTAACCTCAGGTTGCTCCTGGTCATTCCAGACGGTAAAGACATCCGCGGTGTACCCATGACAGCCGAGGTGGCGACTGACCGCATCGACGTACACATTCTGGCCGCCGGCATCGACCCCGCCGAGCAGTGCGAGGGGACTGGCGTGCTCGCTGATCATCGCGACACGGCGCGTCATGATGACGTGCCCACGAGGCGCCTGCTGCTCTGCTTCAGCGCGACGGCTTCACGGAGCGCGGCGTCCCAGTGTGCCTGGTAGCGCGCCAGCCCAAACCGGGTGCGAGCAGTCTCGCGCGCCCGCTCCCCGAGCGCACGCGCCAGGTCCGGGTCCGCGAGCAGGCGTCGCATGTCGGAGATGAGGCTGTCCGGGTCCTGCGCGATGTAGCCGTTGACCCCGTTTTCGATGACGTCAGGCAGCGCCGTGGTGCCCAGCGCCACAACGGGCATGCCGATGCTCATGGCTTCCACAACGGCCAGCGGCAGGCTGGTGTAGCGCATCGGGCTGAACAGGAACCGGTAACGGGCCATCAGGCGGTGCAGGTCGCGGTAGGGCACGTCGCCGAGCCCACCTAGCTCCTCGGACTGCATGCCAACAACATCCAGTGGCGTCCGCGTGCGAGCGTGCTCAAAGAGGTCCAGTCCAGTAATGCGCGGCCGGCCCTGCATACCATTGGTAACGATGATGCCCTTCTCGAGCGAGCCGTCGTAGGTAACGGCGGGATCCAGCACAACGCTGTGCTCGATCACCCGGGTCGGAAGATCACCGTTGTCCCACATCAGCCGGTTGAATGCGGTGACATGAACAAGCAGGCCCTCGTGATCGGCGAAGGGATGCCGCGTGTTGACGGCATCCGGGCGCGGCGTGTTGTGCTCCAGGTAGAGGAGCGCTGGTTCACCCTGGCGGGGCCCCAGCAACGCCGGCAGGTCCTCATGCAGGTTGCGCGGCGTCTGCAGCACGACCACGTCGTACGAAAGGTCGCGCACCTCCGCCGCCGGGATCTCGTAGACGTTGCCCGGTAGATCAAATGTGGGGCCGCGCCCGCCATACCCCTCGGGCTTCCCCGGCTTGATCGGGAGAAACCAGTCATGATCGACACGGGCCAGCGCATTGAGATAGCAGCCATGGATGTGCCAGATCAGGACACGCAATCGGTTCATGCCACCTGCTCCTGCGTTGGTGTCGCTTGCACGGCTCGTGGTTTGCTGCGCAGGGTCTGGATGCACGCCTCCAGGACGACCTGGGGCGGCAGGGCCTGGAGCGCCCGGGCCCCATCCGCGTCGCTGGCGTACTCCCGCGCGTTGATGACGTGATGTCTGCTGCTGTCAAGCGGCGCCCAGCGCCGGGGATCGGCCGGGCCAAAGAGCACGACGCTGGGAGTCCGCATCGCGGCAGCCACGTGCGACGCGCCGGTGTCGTTGGTGAGGAGCAGATCGAGCCTGGCGATCACGGCCCCAAACTCGCCAACTGTCGTCATCCCGGCCAGGTCAACCACCGGGGTCCTGGCTGCCGCTGCCGCGCGGGCCGTGACGCCACGCTCCGCCACGCCGCCGGTCAGAACGAACCGGCAATCAAGCTGTGCGGCAATCGCATCGATCACGGACGCAAACGCTTCTGGCGGCCAGCGGCGTTCCGGCGCCGACGCCCCGACATGCACACCCACGATCGGCCGCGCGTCCTCGCCGCCGATCAGGCCTGTCGCCCGGCGCCACTCCTCGGGCGCGAGCGGGAAGTCGAGGTGGCGCCCCGCCGCGGGCACCTGTATCACCTCGAGGAGGTGCAGCCAGCGCAGCGGCTCCCGCTCCTGTTCCTGCCATGGGCGAGCGTGCGTGAGCCGGTCATCGCCCGGCCCGGCGTGACCTAGCGAGTGGCGCGCACCCAGCGAGGCAACGAACCCATTGCTGACGTTGCCAGCCCCGTGCATCTGGATGACGAGGTCGAAGGGGGGCCAGCAAGGAGGCGGAACAGGCGGGAAGGCGGGCGACTCCGCAATGCCGGGATACCCGGGAAAGGGAATGAAGTGGTCGATGCTCGGCAGACGCTGGGCCATCTCGCTGGCCCATTTGCTCCCTATCAGGGTGATCTCCGCCTGCGGATAATGCTGGCGTATCGCGCGCCAGGCTGGCGTGGCGCACAGCAGATCCCCGAGTTGCAGCGCCTGGAAGATGGCGATGCGCGAGATACCGGCGGGCTCGGGCCGCGTGGTCATACCCCTACCTCTCGGGCCGCCCGGTCTGCCGCCAGCGGCGCCAGCGTTTCGACACTGCGGATGACGTCAGCCGGGTCGATGTCAAGGCACAGGGTCCCGATCGGGCACTCGAGCAGGTAACAGGGTGAGCAGGACACCGGGCGTTGCAGGATGCATGAAGGGGCACGGCGCGGGCGCCACTGCGAGATCTGGTCCGTCCCGGAATAGAGCGCAACGACGGGCGTACGCGCGGCATCCGCCAGGTGCATCGGCAGCGTGTTGCCGCAGACCACCACCGTGCCCTGGGTGATCAGGGCGGCATATTCCTGGATGGTCAGGTCCGTCAAGCGGGGCAAGCGCTCACCCGCTCTCGTACAGACCGCGTCCAGTTGGTCGCTCTCTCGCTCGGTGCCGGTCAGCAGCACGTGCCAGCCCCGCTCGCGCAGCATCGCGGCAATCTGCCCATACCGGGCGGCGGGATAGCGTCGTGCCACTGCACTCGCTCCAGGGTGCAGAACGGCCACCGGGTCCGCAGCGCCGATGCCCAGGCGCCGTAGGCATTGCGCTATGGATGCCACGGTCTTCGCGGGAATCGTGACTTCGAGGGCGCGATCACCTGGCCCGAATCCCAGACGCTCAACGAGGTCCAGGTTGCGGTCCACCTGGTGCCGGTCGTCCGCGTGGCTGCGGAACTCGTGCGACAAGCTGGCTCCGCCGAATTCGTGAGACTCCCCGGCGCGCAGGGGAATGCCCGCCAGGTAGCAGACATACCCAGGCACATGCGGGGATTGGCTGAACGAGGTAAAGATGAGGGCGGCGTCGAACGCGCGCTCCGCCAGCAGGTCAACCAGTTCCCGCTCGCGTGACGGCTCGAACGGCAAGTGTCCAAGATCCTGCCAGACCGCGCGCCAGGTGATCACGTCATCGATCCATGGCAGCAGCACGGCGGCTTTGGCCCCGGCCGGAGACGCGAGCAGCGTGATGCGAGCGTCTGGGGTGGTCGCCTTGATGGCCCGCAGCGCGGGACCAAGCATGACGATATCGCCGGCGTTGTCCATCCGGACCGCCAGGAGGTTCCGGGTAGCGAGCCACGGGTTCTCGTTGCTCATCCCACGACCTGCAGGGGTGCGGCGGCAGGCACGGCGAGGTCAAGCAGCTCCGCCGCGGTCGCAACGACGCTGCTGGGGGGAACCCCAACGAGACATGCGTGATCGATGGGGCAGATGCGGCTGTAGCAGAGCCGGCACGGCACCTCCCGGAAGAGCATCCGGTGGGGAACCCGCCAGGGGCCCCACTGTTCTGGCGGATTCGTGAGCGCGAAGAGCGCGATCACGGGCGTGCCGAGGGCAGCCGACATGTGCATGGGGCCGGTATTGTTCGTAATGGTGAGGTCGGCGGCCTGGATGAGCGCGCAGAACTCCGGGAACTCCAGGGCTCCTGCCGCAGCCTCCACGTGTGGCCGCACACTCAGGGGCAACCGGTCAAACAGGTCGTTCACCAGTGCCCGCTCGTGGCTTGCACCGGTGAGGACGACGCGGGCATGGAGGTGCTGGACCAGCAGGGTGACCACCTCCGCGTACAGCTCCCGGGGGTAGGTTCGCGCCGGCATGCTGCACCCGGGGTGCACCACCACCAATGGTCTGTTGCCAGATGTCCAGTGCGTGATGCTGGCCGCGACGCCGGGTGGGGGCACCAGGACGAGCCGGTCATCGGTGGTCATCATGCCCACCGCGCCGACCAGATCCAGCCCGCGCTCGACCTCGTGCATCATCCGCTCGGGGTGCTTGTGCCGCGTGGTGAGCAGCGACCCTGGTCCGTCGATCGAGGCCGCCAGCCGCAGCGGTACTCCCGCGAGATAGCAGAGGTAGGCGGCCGGGAGCGGGCTCTGGCGGAACGACGAGAAGATGACCGCCGCGTCAAACTGGCGTGCGCGCAGTTCCCCGATCGTGCGCTGCTCCCGATCTGGATCGAGCGGCAGCTCCTGCCACGGATCCATCCACGGAGCGCTGGAGACGATTACGTCGTCGATATCGGGGTTGAGTGCCGCAACCTGCGCGCCAACGTGGCTGGCAAGCAGCGTGATGCGGGCCTCCGGCAGTCCCTGCCGGATAGCGCGGATCGCTGGCGTGGTCACCAGCACATCCCCCAGGTTATCGAGCCGCACTGCCAGGACACGTTTCGCCGCCGACCAGTCTGGCGCGATCATGCCACGCGATCCGTGGTGCGCAGCGCGGCGGTTGCCACAATGCGGTCAATGAGCGAGGTCGTGCTGCGGCCCTCGACCAGCGAGAGGATGGCGATCTCGGCTCCCACCTCGCGCACTGCATCGAGCTCAGGCAGGGTATCCGCCTGGTAATCGCCACCCTTGACGTGGACATCTGGGCGCAGGGACCGGATGACCTCGGCTGGCGTGTCCTCCTCAAAGATGACCGCATAGTCGACCGCGTCCAGCGCGCTGACCAGCGCCAAGCGATCCGCCTCCCGATTGACGGGCCGGCGCGGACCTTTGAGCCGCCGGGCGCTCGCATCCGAGTTGATGCCGACCACCAGGACGTCGCCCAGCGCCTTCGCGCGGCGCAGCAGGTTGATATGGCCGGCATGCAGGATGTCGAAAACTCCGTTGGTGAATACGATGCGCTTCCCGTGGAAGCGGTCGATCTCCAGCTGCGCCACAACGTCCTTCAGTGACCGCACTGGCGTGGCGTCGGCCAGGCTGACGCGGCGCAGGAGGTCCTGGGCCGAGACGGTGGACGTTCTCCCCCGCGTCACCGCAATGGCTGCCGCGTCAATCCCGATGCGCACTGCCTGCTCGGTCAGCGCCCCGGCCGCCAGCGCCATCGCCGTGGCAGCGGTGAAGGTGTCGCCTGCGCCGACATCACTGGCGCGGGAAACCGGGTGGCACGGGAGGTGTGCCTGGCCGCCGTCGGGACCGGTCAGCAACACCCCCTGTTCGGCCAGCGTGACCGCGATCATCGAGGAGCGCAGCATGGAGCGCAGCTTCCGCCCGATCTCGTACGCTTGCTCGAGATCAAGCGGCTGATTCGGCGCGTTGTCCGGGTCCGTGGCTCGCCACGCCTCTTGCAAGTTTGGCGTCACCATGGTGGAAGGGCAGTTCGCGAAACGGCTGATGGTCTTGGAATCAACAACCAGCACCGTGGGATGACTTTGCTGAAGCTCACCCAGCAGCGTGATCACGTCGTCAGCAATGGCCCCGTGACAGTAATCCGACACCACCACCAGGTCGCTCTCCGGGTAGCGCACAGCAACCCGCTCCAGCATCTGTAACCGGCTGCCCGTGGACACACCGTCGGTCGAGCCCTCGTCAAAGCGCACCACGTACTGCCCGCTGGCGATCACCCGCACCTTGTGCAGTGTGCTGATGCCGGCATCCTCGATCAGGTGGCGATCATCCAGAGCGGCGGCCCGGAACGCCTCGCGCAGATGCCGGCCCGGCTGGTCACTGCCAATGAACGCGACGTACGCGACATCCGCCCCAAGCGCTGCCAGGTTGACGGCGGTGTTGGCCGCACCGCCGGGACAGTGGGTAGTGCTGACCTCCCGCACGACCGGAACCGGCGCTTCCTTGCAGAGGCGAATGGCCTCGCCCTCCAGCCATGTGTCGAGCATGGCGTCGCCGATGACCAGCGCGCGCAACCCGGTGAATCCCTGAACGGTTTCAGTGGCAGAGAGAAATTGGCGCATGGGGAGACCTACCGTGTGACCGCCGCTGTTTGGGACCAGCGGGCAGGCTGATAGCGAGATAGCTGCAACCTTCCCGGTTGCAGACCTTCGACGATGGCGACCTGTTCCAGGGCCTGGGCGGTGGTGCGGGCCACGAGATCCGGCCAGCGCTCGTCACGTGTGGGGGGCGCTTCCGTCCCCAGGTCAACCAGGGCCGTTCGACATCCGGCGCGGTTCCCGGCCTCGATGTCATCCAGGATGTCGCCAATCATCCATGACCGGGAGAGATCGATATCGCGTTCCCGCGCGGCGTTGAGCAACATCCCGGGTTGCGGCTTGCGGCAATCACAGGCCACCGCCAGGTGCGGAACGACTCCCTCAACGTGATGGGGGCAATACTGGATCGCATGCACCTCGATCCCCCATTCGTTCAGCATCTCCCGCAACCAGTCGTGCATCCTGGCCAGATCATCTTCGGTGAAGTACCCCCGGGCCAGGCCAGATTGGTTGGTCACCACGATCAGTTCCCAGCCGGCGTCCTGGAATGTCCGCAGGATGGGGCCTATGCCCGCGTAGAGGATGAGGTCACTGGGCCTGGACGGATAGTGGCGTGGCTCGACGAGCGTGCCATCACGATCCAGGAAGAGCGCGCGCTTCATGCAACCGATTCCTTGCGCTGCGCCAGGTCCGCGAGTGCCGACTCGACCATGTCGCATACCACATGGAGGAGGACGGCATGCACTTCCTGGACAAGCGGCGTACTTGCCAATGGCACAGAGAGCACAATCTCGGCTGCCTCGCTGAGCGACGATGGCGACTGCCCGGTGAACGCAACAACGCGCATGCCCCGGCGCCGCGCCTCGCGCGCCGCGTTCAGGACGTTGCGCGACTCTCCGCTTGTGCTGAAGCCGATGAACACCCCGCCAGGTTGCGCAAATGCCGCGACCTGCCGCTGGAAGACCTGGTCGAATCCATGATCGTTGGAGATGGAGGTCAGGATGGACGAATCCGTCGTCAGGGCGATGGCTGGCCAGGGCTCGCGCTCCCGCTGAAACCGGCCAACCAGTTCGCCAACCATATGCTGGGCATCGGCCGCGCTGCCGCCATTGCCGCACGCGAGCACCAGTTTGCCCGCTGCCAGCGCCTGCACCATTGCCGCGACAGCCAGTTCCACCTGTTGGCCCTGTTGTGCGACAAGTGAGAGCACACCCTGCAATGTATGAGCCCGGGTCAGGAGGACATCCTCCGCCGTCTGACTCACGCCCTCTCGTGCGATGAATCGATCAGTAGTTACCGGCGCCATGCTTGCAAGCTCCCAGGACCTCGTGCATTCCTCGAGGCCGTTGCGTTGAAATGCCGCGGAATGCTCCCGGTGAAGTTGGCGCTGCCACAATGGCATGGAGCATTTTTCCGCGTGCCCCTGTTGCTCCAGACAGATCGACCTGCTGCGGCGAGAGGGAGACGCTGCTCCTAGTGCAGATTCCATGCAAGGCAAACGGCATGGGCGCGGGATTGTGTTTGCATCGCTACCTGAGCGTTGTAGCCCTGGTATCTCTCCATGCCGCTGGGCCTGGAGACTTCCGCCGGACGTCACGCATTCTGCAGTTATGGATGGCCTACAACGCGTCGTTTCAGCCCAGTAATCAGGTTCGACGCCCAGCCTCTCCGCCATGAAGGCCCTCATGGCTCGACAAACCATGGAAGGCCGGGCGCAGAGCTGCGCCCGGCGTTCTGGTGAGAGTGATCCAGACCCGGGGTCGACCGCGGTGCGCCGAGGCAGACGCCTCAGAAAGTCGCGCTCCGTCCCTGGGCAGATCAGGAAGCACCGTCGCACACCGCAGCGCTCCCCAACCTGGTGGCAAACACTCCCCGCCGGGCAGACGCATGCGCACTGCCCGTTCAGCACCTTCCCGCCCGGGCACGCCGCCACGCACTGCCCCTGGCAGCAGGTCTCACCCGGGCCTCAGGCGGTGCAGGCTTCGCCGTCAGTCCCGCTCTGGGTATCGCGCTGATCGGCGGTCTCGATGCAAGCGCCGTCAGCGCAACACCCGGCCGCGCAACGCGCAACGTCGCAGATGCAGGCCGTCCCGTCACAGCGTTGGCCCGCCGCGCAACTGCCGGCATCGCAGGTACACGTCCCGTCCGCCTGGCAAACCTGGCCTGGTTCGCTGCACCGCAGTCCCTCCTGCGCAGCGTCGATCACGCAGGAACCTAGGGAGTTGGGCCGGTCATGGCAGATATGGCATGCCTCACACTGTGGGGTGCAATCGCATGAGCCGCAGTCCACGGCCACAACAGGTCAGCCTGACCGGGCGACGAGAAGGTCGCCATGTTCGGGTTCGCATACCGGGGTGCTGGGGCCATGCCGCGAACACACGGCGGACAAGCGAGATCGCCGCGGGGCCGTCTGGTCATGCATGGCGGGTGTGCCGGGCGGCGGAGGTAGATGCCGGGACGAAGCACGGCGAACGCGTTCATGAAGAATCCGGGCTAGTACTTACGCAGTCCTTGCGTACACCGTTTCGGCCCAGAGGAGCACCGTGTACCTCGTTCCAGACGCTGCCATCCCGTGCGGTTTCCGCAATGATCCCGCCGGGAGACGCATGGCAGCCGCACGATCATGCTGGGCGAGATATGACAGTTGCTCGCCAACATGCCGGACGAGGCGTCGTACGACTACGTGCGGGCCATCATTGAAGAAAACGTGCTCGGCAAGCGCACGATGGCGACGCGGAGAGAATCGCTGCGTCGGCTGAGCGAGCTCTACGCTCTGAACCCCGGGCTGTCGCCCTTCCGGGCGCTGCGCGATCTGTGGCAGGCGAACCCCGAGGCTCAGCCTCTGCTCGCGATTCTGTGCGCCTCCGCGCGTGACCCCATCCTGCGGGCCTCCGGCACGCTCAGCTCGGGCGCCCAGAGTTTCCGCATGGCCGTGCTCGGCATCCTGCTGCAGGCCTCCGATCTGCCCGCCCACTATGGCCCTGGTACCTTCATGCTCTGGTTGCGGCGCAAGGAGTACGAGGACGCCATCCGGGCGGCGCTGGCGGCGCAAGGGCTCGACCGCGACCGCGAAGCAACTGACCTCTATGTCTCGCCGCCGATTGGCGAAGCGCTGCTGGCGCTGGAGTCGCGCCCCCGGGTCAAGGAGCAGCAGAAGCGCATCGGCAGCGCCGAGTTTCGCAACACCCACTTCAGCTACCAGATGAACGATGACGGCGTGGACCGCTACGTGGCGACGCCTGAATTGCAGAGTGACGATGCCATCTCGCCCGATCCGCTGCCACCGGGGCAGGTCTGGGCCATCGGCCCCGGCGGCGCGGATGACGGAGCGGAGCTGTATCGCATCGAGGTCGCCTCCACTCCTGGCTCCGGCGTGCGGATGCTGAATGTGTCCGCGCCAGGCACGATGCGCGAGAGCGTCAAGGCGGCGGAGCAGAACCTCTACACGCAGGCGCGCGTCCT
This sequence comes from Thermomicrobiales bacterium, assembly GCA_034431475.1. GTDB lineage: Bacteria > Chloroflexota > Chloroflexia > Thermomicrobiales > UBA6265 > JACCXM01. The sequence continues at coordinate 41,074 of DAOUDE010000040.1, forward strand.
GGTCGGGGATCGCGAGCCACGTCACCACGAGTTGACGATCCAGGTGCGCGCGCTGGACACCGCGCGCAGTGGCACCGCCCTCGGCGTGCCGATCCTGATAGCGCTCTCCAGCGCCCTGCTGGAGAAGAGCATCCGGGGCGGGGTCGTCATTGTCGGTGGGCTCAATCTCGGCGGTGGCATCGAGCCGGTCTACAACGCGGTGGACGTGGTCGAAATCGCCGTCGAGAAGGGCACCGAAGCGATCTTCATGCCGGTCAGCGCCCGCCGCCAGCTCAACGACCTCTCCGACGATGTCGCCACGAAGATTGCGGTGCACTACTACGGGGAGGCGCGGGAGGCGCTTGGGAAGGCGCTGCTGGAGTAGGCCGGCTGGCGCGGCGTTGCGCCATCCCGGCGAGCAGCCTACTCCGCGCAGCAGGACCTCAGGCCGGACCAGGTGTCCGGGCGCCGAACGCCCTCCACTACCTGGCGAATCGCCTCGATCACCAGCTCAGGCTGGTCCTGGTGAACGTCGTGGCCGCTCCTGGTGGCCACGCTGAAGCGCGCGTTCGGCACAAGCGCGGCCTGCGCCCTGTTTGCCGCCAGCAGATACCCCTCCAGTTCGCCGGGAGCAAACCCCGGCGCAGCGTCCGACTGCTGGAACGGCCTGCCGTGGGCCAGCACTGCCAGGGGCATGGGCGGCAACGGCGAGGCGGCCACCGCCGTCCGCACGGCCGCGTTGTTCGCGCCGTAGCCGGTCGTCTCGGCGTCACCGTATCCGGGAATCGGGTGAATCACATCGGAGCCCAGGTCCCGGTTCAGTTGCACGAGTGCCTGCCACTGTTCCGGCTGCATCACCTCCTGGAGCAGCTCGGAGTACGCATCGACAAGCACGAGGCCGGCGACCTCGTCGGGGTACGTCGCGGCATAGAGCCGCGCACAGAAGCCGCCGAAGGAATGTCCCGCCAGCACGTACGGGCCGGGGATCGCCGCTGCCTGCAGCAGCGTGTGGAGTTCCTCGACCAGGTCCGGCGCAGTGCGCGGCTGCGCCACGGGGTCGCTGCGGCTCGGCACGATCTCTCCGTTGATCTCCGCATAGGTTCCCGGGCGGTCGTAGGCGTACACGCGGGAAAATGCGGCCACGCCGGGCAACACCATGCTTCGTGGCGCGGCGGGGTGGTTCAGATCGTCGCTCCAGTAACGGGCGGATGAGCGCCCGCCCGCCATCAACACGACGGCGGGGCTGCCCGCCCCGTGACCTTCCAGGTAAACATGGCGCCCGCCAATATCGACAAGACCGGCGAAGTCACTACTTTCCTGGTCCCTTGTAGCTGCCTGCGGCGTTGCATGCTGCGCCCGCGTCATGCGTAGACCGGCCGCCAGGGAGGCCGCAACGACGCCGGCCGCCCCAGCTTGCACGGCGCTGCGACGCGTGCTCCGGCCTGCTGCCAACCCGGGTAGACGACGTTGCGCCAGGTGCGTGTTCATGACGAACCCTCTCACGCGACGGAAAATGCCTGTCGATGCCAGGGCCTGCTCAGGCGGGCCTGGACAAGTACGTCCGAGACCCCTTCACCGATAGACGCTACGCCGCGAGGGCCCGATAGCCAATCCGTACGCCCACTCATTTGCGGCACAGCTCGTACTCATCCGGGCGTAGGCATGTCCGCTGGCCCCGAAAGTGCCGCGCGTGGCGCACAAAACAGGCGGGCGGCAGCACCAACGCTGCCGCCCGCCATGTCTTGCGCTCCCAGGCCGTTCCCAGAGGAAGGCGCTACATGATGCGCTCCTGGACCAGGTCCTCGCGCTCGTACTTGCCGAGCCAGCCACCGACAGCGCTGGCGATGAGGGGCACGAGCAGGATGAGGAAGGTACCGAACGCGCCGTTACGCACCGCTTCGAAGGTCTGCGGGTTGTCCGCCTGCGCCAGGGTCGTCTCCACCTGCTCGGTAGCCTGTTCCACCTGTCCCACGACGGCGGTCGCTGCCGCTTCCGGATTATCAACATCGATTCCCGTGGCCTGCTCGACCTGGTTCCCGGCCTGCTCGGGATTGATGTTCGCGGCGTCACCAGCAGCCGGGGCGACCGCGGCCGCCACGTTCAATACGCTGCCAACCGTCGAGCCAATGGTGCCGAAGAGGTTGCCCAGGCCACTGGCGGTGAGCCAGATGATGAGCAGCAACCCGGCGATCCCGACGCTGAGGCCATTCAGCAGACCGGCAAAGGTCCCCTCAATTACGGCGGCCCGCGCGGCGATCCAGCCGCCCAGCACAAAGGCAACGATGGCGGTCAACGCGCCCCAGACCGCCGCCCAGGTCCCGATGTCTCCGGCGGTGTTCGCTGGATCGAGCACCGAAGCACCCAACGCGATCCCCAGGATCGTCAACAGCAGGAACACGACGAGCGCGGCCAGGACCCCGGCGACCACCGGCCCCCACTGCACCCGGTTGCGGACCGGAAGCATGGGCCGGGCAACAATCGTTTCGTCCACAACCACCGGAGCAGGAGGTACTACCGGCCGCACGGGCCGATCAGATGCTGGTGGGATGTCCATGTCAGCCTCCTTACGCGCGCGACTCGCTATCGTCGATGGGATTGGCCAGAAGCCCCTCATCGACGACGTCGAGCTCTTCGCGGCGGACGGTGCCGCGGACCTGCTCGGTGTGCTGGACCGCCTCCTTGTGCACCACCACCTCTTCGGCAACGCGGGCTTGCTTACGCAACTCCACTTCCTCCTGGGTCAGCGGCACCTCGATGACGATCTCCTC
>DAOUDE010000041.1:0-10947 GCA_034431475.1 Thermomicrobiales bacterium
CGCGCTGGCCGCGCCGGCCGCGCTGCGCCCCCCCGGCGCCGGCGCCATCAAGGGCTGGTGCCGCCGCGATCCCGTCGTGCAGATCGGCGAACGTACCGTCCAGATCGTGCTGCGGAGCGACGCCGCGATGCACGCGCTGGCAACCGGCCCCACGCAATTGGTGGTCACGGTCCCGGCCGGCGCAGCTACCCGGTTCCTCGCCGACGATCCGGGCTTCGGCCACCACGGCTACGACGTGCGTTTTACCGAATCGCGCGCTTTCGTCGCTGCGGGCGGCGCCCTCGACGTGCAGGTGGAGGCCTACGCGCCAGCGACCGACCCGGCCGGTGGCCCGCTGCCGGTCGTGCTGGAGTTCACCCCGCGCGGCGGCGGCCCGCCCGCAGGCAGCCGGGCCGCGGGCCGCGCCAACGAGTGGGTGCGCCTGCGGGCAACCCTGCCAGCGCCGGACCTCCCGGCGCCTGACGACCCACCGCCAGCGGACGGCCCGGACCCGGCAGGCCCGAACCGGAAGCACAAGAAGAAGCAGGGTAGCCGGAAGCATGGGAAGGCCAGGGCCACCGGGCCCAGCACGCAGGCCGCGCCGGGCCGCACGGGGGACACCCCGTGACCCGCCAGGCGCACGCCGTGGTGCATCGTCGAGGCGGCTGACCGTGGCCACCGCGCTGTCGCCCGAAATCGGCATCGAGGCCGTCGAGCTGGAGCCTCTGCGCCCGGCCGCCCGGCGCTACCTCGGTGCAATCAGCCTGGCGGCCGTGGTGACGGCCCTGGTGGCGCTGCGCCATGCCAACGCGCCCCACGCGGGGCACGTGGTGCTCGCCATCGCGCTCGCGCTGGAGGCGCTGCTGGCCCAGTGCTTCCCGCTCCACGTTGCCGCCAAGAGCAAGCTCTACCTCGACACTGCGGTGCTGGTGGTGGCCGTGGCCCTCTTCGAGCCGGGCATCGCCCTGCTGGTGATGGGCGCGGGCAGCCTGCTGGCGCACCTGGTGCGGCGCGAACCGTGGGACCAGACGCTGTTCAACACCGCGCAGGTGGTGCTGCTGGCGGCGGGCGGCAGCGCGCTGATCTCCGTCACCGGCTGGTGCGAGGGCCAGACGATCCTGGATCACCCGCCGTGCATGCTGCTCATTGCCGTAGCCGGCCTGCTGATGACCGTGAGCAGCGATCTCATTGTGTCGACCATGGCGGCGTTGCAGCTCAACGAGCCGGTGCGGTGGGCCTGGTGGCGGGTCGTGGTGCCCGAGAACCGGGCCGAGGTGCTGACGCACCTGGCGCAGGTGGGCCTGGGGCTGCTGGTGGTAGGGGTCATCGATCTGCACCCGTGGATGGTGGCGCTGCTGCTGCTGCCGGCCATCAGCGTGCATCAGGCCCTGGCGCATCACGCACGCCTGCGCCAGCAAACCGAGGTGCAACTGGTGCATCAGGCCTACCACGACCCCCTGACCGGGCTCTCCAACCGGGCGCGCCTCCTCGATCGCCTCGAGCAGGCGCTGGCGCGCGCGACGCGCCTGGAGGAGCCGGTGGCGGTGCTGTTCCTCGATCTCGACAACTTCAAGCTCGTCAACGACCGGCTCGGCCACGCCGCCGGGGATCGCCTCCTCATCGCCCTCGCCGGCCGCCTGCAGCAGTGCGTGCGGCCGGGGGATACGGTGGCGCGCTTCGGCGGGGATGAGTTCACCATCGTGCTCACCGGGCTGCGCGACGCGGAGGAGGCCGAGCAGCGCACAATGACGATTGGCGCGGCGCTGGAGGACCCCCTGGTGATTGATGGCCAGGAGGTGGCAGTGACGGCCAGCATCGGGCTGGTGGTGCGGGAACCCCGGCAGGTGATTGCCCCCGCCGAGATGCTGCACGAGGCCGACCTGGCGATGTACCGGGCCAAGGCGCGCGGGAAGGCGCGGTACGAGCTGTTCGAGCCCGCGATGGGCGACGGCGCGCGAGAACGCGCGGACCTGGCGGCCGCGCTGCGGCAGGCCCTCGAACAGGGGGAGCTGCACCTGGATTTCCAGCCGGTGGTGAGCCTGACCACTGGCCGCATCGCGGAACTGGAGGCGCTGGCCCGCTGGGAGCACCCCACGCGGGGCGCGATCTCGCCCGCGACATTTGTGCCGCTGGCGGAGGAAGCGGGGCTGATCGGGCCGCTGGGGCGCTGGGCGCTCGATACGGCGTGCCGCCACGCGCGCACCTGGCAGGATACGCTGGCGGCCCCGCTGATCGTGGCGGTCAACCTCTCCCCCCGCCAGTTCCAGCAGCCGGGGCTGGTGGATGACGTGCTGCACGCGGTGCAGGCGAACCGGCTGGCGCCGCACCTGGTGGCGCTGGAGATCACCGAGAGCGCCATGCTCGGCGACGCGGACGAGACGGTGGCGACGCTGCGGCAGCTCAAGGCGCTGGGCATGACGCTGACGATCGACGACTTCGGCACCGGGTATTCGAGCCTGGGGTCGTTGCAGCGGCTGCCCCTGGACCAGTTGAAGATCGACCGCCAGTTTGTCTCCGGGCTGGAGACGGACTCCGGCGACGCCGCCATCGTCTCGGCCATCGTGGGGCTGGCGCACACGCTGGGGTTGGCGGTGGTGGCGGAGGGGGTGGAGACGGCAGAGCAGGCGGCGCGGTTGCGCGCGCTGGGCTGCGAGCTGGCCCAGGGCTACTACTTTGGCCCGCCGCAATCGGCCGAGGCGATCACGGCCTGGCTGGAAACGATCGCCGCCGTCATGGATCCGGCGCCACGGCTCATGCGGTAGCGCAACCTTTGCCCGGCAGATGGCTGTCCGGCGGGAGGCGTTTGCCAGCCACGAACCCGTACCCCAAACCCCTCGCCTGCGCGCAGGGCGAGGGGCTGCTTGCGCCGGTCGTGGTGGCACGAATCGGCGCAGCACCTTGCTCCCCACAGACCCGCTTCGAGGTGGCGCCCACCCTCAGGTGTCATCCTGAGCGACGTCGAAGGATCTCGTTCGCTGGCCGCGCTGGTGCGAGTTTGCCGCCCACCCTCAGGTGTCATCTCGAGCTTGTCGAGAGATCTCGGCCTCCCCAGCCGCGAGGCTGCGGAATCACCGCCCACCCGCAGGTGTCATCCTGAGCTTGTCGAAGGATCTCGTTCCCTGCCCGCATCGCTCCGAGATCGCCGCCCACGCTCGCGCGCGGGCATCGTTCTGCGCTGGCCGGTGGCGCGAGGTCCTTCGACTGCGCTCAGGCCGACACCTGGGTGGGGATGCCACCCCGTACCAACGCGGTGATGGGCAAGATCCCTCGACTGCGCTCAGGACGACACCTGGGAGTGGGTGCCACCTCATACCTGCGCGGTGATGGGCAAGATCCCTCGACCGCGCTCGGGATGACACCTGTATGGGGATGCCACGTCACACCAACGCGGTCGGGGGCGCGAGGTCCTTCGACTGCGCTCAGGACGACACCTCAGAGGGGGCGGCAGGACGCGACCCGGCGCGGTGAGGGGCGAGGGTTGCGCCGGGGGACACGCGGGGCGAGATACCTCGCGTGTCGCGATGTGGGGGTTCCCGCGTGTCGCGGTGTGGGGGTTCCCGCGTGTCGCGAGCCGGGATTTCCTCACGTTTTGCGAACCGGGATTTCCTCGTGTGTCACCGGGTGAGGGCGATGGCCGGAGGCGGGGCGCGGCCCCGCGGCCGCGCCCGGATTTCAGCCGGCGGCCTCCGTGTTCGGATCGACGACGTCCGGCAGGGAGTGCATGTAGGCGTCGACCAGCTCCTGCTGCAGGTCTTTCGGGACCTGGTAGTAGTCGAGGGCGCGCACAATCTCCGCGCCCACCTCCCCGAACTCCTCGGCGGTGAGGTGGAACTCCTGGTGGGCTTCACGCAGCGGTAGCCCCGTGTACGTGTACGGGCCGCCCGCCAGCGCGGCCAGCCACTGCGTGCGCCCGAACTTGAGGCCGGGCAGGCGCGTGGGGGCCTCGGTTTCGTTCCACGCCCGCAGCGCGGGGTTCTGGTTCAGCTTCGGGTTGAGGATGATCTGGTCGCTGAAGCGGTTGACCACGAGGGCGATGGGGAAGATGCCGCCGAGCCGGTCGTACAGGCTGGGCTCGGGCGTGGCCGCGGTGGCGTCGCCCTGGCTGGCGGCGTGGGCGGGCGAGACGACGGGGGCAAGGGCCGCGCTGGCCCCGGCCGCGGCGATCCCCTGGAGCGTGGTGCGACGATCAATGGTGCGGCGCTCGGGTGTCATGGCTGATCCTCTCTGCTCTCTGCATCCAGCGTGGCGGAATGGGGCAGGCGGGGCCGTAACCCCGCCTGACCGAGGTTACTGGACGATGATTTCGCCTTTCATGTTGGCGTGGAACTCACAGAAGTAATCGAACGTGCCGGGGGTGTCGAAGGTCTGGCTGAACTGCGCTCCGGGCTGCAGCGTGCCGGATTGCAGGACGGCGCGGTCCTTCGCGGTGGCGGTGTGGGGCACCGGGTCGTCGTTGGTCCAGGTCACCGTGCCGCCCACGGGAACGGTAATCTGGGCCGGGGTGAAGGCCAGGTCCTTGATGTCCACCTGCACCGCGGCCGTGGCGTCCGCCGCCGTGGCGGCCGGGGCGGCGGCCGCCGGCATGGCGGCGCTGCCGGAGAGCCCTTCCGCGAGGTAGATGTGGACATCGGTCTGGTCGCCATTGGCGGTCAGCACGGCGATGCCGGAGTGGCCGGAATCGTTCAATTCCCCGAGGCCGACCGCCAGCGTGTCGCCGGTCGCGGCGCTAGTGAGGTTGCCGCAGGCGATGTAGGTCCCGATGTTCTCGACACTCTCGTGGGCGTTGATGGCGTAGCCGCCGGTGCGCAGGTCATCGAGGGTAGCATCGACGGTGGTGACGCTCTCCTCGACCGGGATGGCGGCGGGACCGCTGCTCTCGGCGGCGGCGGGCGCGGTGATATCGGTGAGCATGAAGGTGGGGTTGGGATCGAGGTTGTCGCAACTGCCGAGGTGGATATGGACGGGATGATCGTGCCCGGTGGCAGCCGGGGTGGCGCTCTGGGCGGCGCCGCCGAGCCCTCCCGCGGCGAAGAGTGCTGCCCCAATCAGGATCGGGGTCCAACGACGTCCACTGTGGCTCATGACGGTGCTCCTATCGGCCAACCGTGCCGGGGATTGTCTCGGGGCGCCCACCGTTGAGCGTCCGGGCGCCACCAGCCTAGCGCATATTCCCATTTTGTCAATATCTTCATTGACTTATTTGACGTTCAGCGTAGCGCCGCGTACGTTTGCCGGAAACGAGAGGGGTTGCCGATGTCATCGCAAGCGAATGCCCGCTTCCTGGCCAGTACGCGGGGGCAGATCGTGATCCTGCTGCGGCAGGGGCACGCCACGGTCGATGACCTGGCGACCACGCTAGGGCTGACCGACAACGCGGTGCGCGCGCACCTGGCCGGACTGGAGCGCGACGGCCTGGTGGTGCAGGAGGGGGTGCGCCGGAGCGGCGGCAAGCCCGCCTACACCTACGCGATCACGGCGGATGCGGAGCAACTCTTCCCCAAGGCGTACGGCGCGATCCTGAGCGTGCTGCTGGAGGTGCTGGACGAGCACCTGCCGGCGGAGGCGGTGGATGCGACGCTGCGGGAGGTGGGGCGGCGGCTGGCGAGCGCCTACCCGCCCGCCACCGGGACGCTGCCGGAGCGCGCCGAGCAGGCGGTGGGGGTGCTGGCCTCGCTGGGCGGGCTGGCCACAGTGGAAGCCGCGCCGCCGGGGGCGGTGATTGCGGGGTGCCGCTGCCCGCTGGCGGCGGTGGTGGCGGGGCACCCGGCGACGTGCCTGATGGCAGAGGCGCTGCTGGAGGAGTTGGTGGGCGCGCCAGTGCGCCAGGCGTGCGACCCCGATACCCCTCGCTGCCGGTTCGTGATCGCGCCGGAGGCCGCGGCTGGCTGAGCGCGGCCAGGGCCAGGAATCCCCCGCCGCGCTGGTGAGCGATGTTGCCCACCACCGCGCTGATGGGCGGGATTGCCTGTCCGCGCGCTGGTGAGAGCGATTGTCCACTCTCGTGTGTCATCCCTCATGCGTGTCGCAGGGTCTCGTCTCCCGGCTACCGCCTCCGGCTGTCAGCCACCCGGTGCCATCCTGCGCCCGCCTTCCCCGGTCATCCTGCGCGCCGGCGAACGATCTCGGCCTGGCCGCACGCGCAGAGCAGCCCATCAGCCCCACCCCCATCACGCTTCCCCCCGCCCACCCGCAGGTGTCGACTCGGGCGCCCACCCGGTTACCCTCCGACCTCCCACCCTCAGGTGTCATCTCGAGCTTGTCGAGAGATCTCGGCCTCCCCAGCCGCATTGCTGCGAGATCGCCGCCCACCCGCAGGTGTCATCCTGAGCGAAGTCGAAGGATCTCGGCCTCCCCAGCCGCGACGGCGCGAGGTTGCCGCCCACCCTCAGGTGCGGGCAGCGTGCCGCGCCGGTTGGGCGCAAGATCCCTCGACTGCGCTCAGGACGACACCTGAAGAGGGTTACCATCTCGTTCCTTGTTGGATGGGGGCAAGATCCCTCGACTGCGCTCGGGACGACACCTGGAAGGGGATGACACCCCGTCCCAACGCGGCCGGGGACGCGAGGTCCTTCGACAAGCTCAGGACGACACCTGGGTGGGGATGACACCCCGTACCAACGCGGTGATGGGCAAGATCCCTCGACTGCGCTCGGGACGACACCTGTGTGGGGGTTGCCACCTCACATCAATGCGGTCGGGGGGCGCGGTTCCTCGGCTCCGCTCAGGGCGACACGCGGGGGCGGGTCGTGGCGTGGGGGGCCTCGATGAGCGGCAGGGGCAGGGTGATATGGAAGGTAGAGCCGGCGCCAGGAGTGCTCTCGGCCCAGACGCGGCCGTCGTGGGCCTCGACAATCTCCCGCACGATGGCCAGCCCCAGGCCCGAGCCCCGGATGCGGCGCGTGGCGTCTGATGCGACGCGGGCGTAGCGGTCGAAGATCGATTCGAGATCGCTGGTGGGGATACCGAGGCCCACATCACGCACCTCGACGTGGAGAACGTCGCCGTCGCGCCGGGCGGTGAGGGTGATCTGGCCGCCGGCCGGGGAGTACTTGACCGCATTCTCGACGAGGTTCGAGACGGCGCGGAGCAACTCGTCCCGATCCCCCGTGATGTACGGCAGATCGGGTGCGATCTCCAGGGCGATGTGATGTGTGGCCTCGCGCGGGCGGAAGGCGGCGGCGACCTCGCGGAGGACGCTGCCCAAGTCCACCGGCTGCCGCCGGATCGGCGTTCGCCCGGCTTCGAGGCGATCGAGATCCAGGAGGTCATCCACCATCCGGTTCAGCCGCCGGGCGTTGTCCGCGATGATGCCCGCGAACTCCGCGGTGCGGTCGGCCAGGTCGTGATGCTCCTGCAGGACTTCGCTGTACCCCAGGATGCAGGTCAGCGGGGTACGAAAATCGTGGGTGAAGACCGAGAGGAAGTTGCGCTGCGCCTGGCTGAGCCGTTCCAGCTCGGAGTTGGCCGTGAGTTGCAGTTCCAGCGCGCGTTCGATTTCGCGATCCGCCCGCTTGCGCGCGGTGATATCCATGACCTGGGCCAGGGCACAGGTGGCCGTGCCATCGGCCGCGTGCATCAGGGAGCCGGTCAGGAGGACCCAGATCGTTTCGCCATCCTTGCGAAAGTAGCGCTTTTCCATCTGGTAGGAGGGAATGTCGCCGGCGTACAGCCGCTGGGCCAGGGCCAGGTCGGCTTCGAGATCATCGGGGTGGGTGATGTCCTGGAAGGTCAGCTCCCGCAGCTCGGCCTGCGTGTACCCGACGATCTCGCAGAGCGCGTGGTTGACCTCCAGCCAGCGGCCATCGAGCCCGACGAGGGCGATGCCGATGGGGGAGAGTTCGAAGGCGTTGCGGAAGCGCTCTTCGCTTTCCTTCAGGGCGGCCTCGGCGGTGCGCAGCTCGGTGATATCCCGCCCTTCCGGAATCAGGTAGGTGACCTGCCCGGCTTCGTCGCGGAGGGGTTTCAGGGAGAAGTCGATCCGCGCCATGGCGCCGCTCGGCCCACGCAGATCGGCTTCGTAGCGGACGAACCGGCCCTGCGCGGCCTGGTGCACCACCGCCCGAAGCCGGTCCTGGGTCTCGCGGGAGTGCGACCACCAGGGGAGCTCCCAGAACGGGCGGCCGATGACCTCCTCGGGAGTGAGCCCGGCGAAATCGAGTGCAGTCTGGTTCGCCTCCAGCACGGTGCCGTCGGTGGAAAGGAGGCCAATGAACTGGAAGGTGTTATCGAAGATGGCGTGAAAGCGGCGCTCGCGGACCTTCAGGCGCTCTTCCAGTTGCCGCCGCTCGGTGATATCGAAGAGGTGGGCGAGCAGGCAGGGCGTCCCATCCAGTTCGACCGGCTCGATCGAGGCCAGGATCTGGCGCACCTCGCCGCTGCGGGTGACGAGCGGCAGTTCGAAGTCGCGCAGGGAAGTGCTGCCGGCGAGGGCGGCGGTCATGGCCGTGCGCCGTTCGGGATCACCCCAGATGCCCAGCTCGCGCGTGGTGCGGCCCAGGACCTCGGCGCGGTCATACCCCACGAGCCGCAGGAAGGCATCGTTGACATCGAGAATGCGACCATCGGCCGCCCGGGTGACGACGATGCCCAGGGGGCTGCTGCGCACCAGCCGCCCCAGGACGCCGTCGGCGTCGCCGGCTTGCGTGAGGGGGCCGGGGGCGTTCACGGTTGCTGGCTGAACTGTGCGACCACTGCGCATCGCGGGTCCTTCTGGCTCCAGGACACCCACGGTGTGTGAGGCAGAGCACGCGAGGTGGGGAGCTATCCGTCGGGCAATCCACACCGATTCCGGGTGCAATGGTACCGCTGCGCCGGGCGCCGCGGGTGGTGGGTGGGACCGCGGATGGTCCCATCGGGCCGGATTTCAGATGATGCGGCGGCAGGCAAGATGGTCTAGAGTGTTCTCCGGACTACCCGTACGCCCTGATGCCGGTTGGCCGCCGGTGAGCCTGCGCCGGAGGAGCCCAGTGGACGACGCACGTTTTGACCGTTTTGCGCGCGCCATCTCGGGCCTGACCTCGCGCTCCTCGCGGCGCAGAGTTCCCTGATCACGCGATTCGCGATATCACGTTCACGGTTCCGCATGGCAATCTGCATCATGTTTCTGGAGGGATGAGGTGGACGGCTCGCTGTTTGATCGCATGCTGCTGATGGTTGGACGCTCGCGTCGCTCGGCCGTGCGCACGCTCCTCGCCGGGTCCGCCGTGGCGGCGGCCGGGACGCTGCACGACGGGTTCGAGGGACGTGCGAAGAAGAACAAGAAGCGCAAGACATGCCCCGAATGTAAAACCTGTCCCACCTGCCCGGAATGCCCGGTCGTTCCCACCTGCAAGGCTACGCGGCCCGGCGATACGTGTGCTGCCAACATCGACTGCTGCACGGCCGACACGAACTATATCTGTGGCTTCCGCGAGGGCCTTGGCCCCGTCTGTTGCGGCGCGCTGGATGCCGAGTGCCTGACGGATGACGACTGCTGCAACTCGTACAGTTGCCTCGTAGGCGCGTGCAAGCCGAATATCACCTGTTAGCATCAAGCGCAACCTGGTCTCGATGCGCAGCGTTCATCCCAGCGTGGGCTGCGGCCAGCCTGCAGGAGGTTTCCGATGGACAGTGCCTACCTTGATCGTCTGGCGCGTACTGTCGCGCGCCATGCCACCCGGCGCACCGTGATCGAAGGCGCGGCCCTGCTGGGCCTGAGCCCGCTGCTGGCCGGGGCCAGGAAGAAGAAGAACAGGTGCAAGGGCGGCTGCGGGGAATGCGCGGTCTGCAAGAAAAAGAAGAAGACGAAGACGTGCGTGGCGGTCACTGACGGAACGGCGTGCCCGACTGGAACCTGCCAGGGTGGCGTGTGCGTGCCCTGCGAGGGATGCACGGAGTGCCAGACCTGTCAGAATGGGGCCTGCGTCGATAACGTGAACGGAACCGCCTGTTCGGCCGGGATCTGTACGGATGGCGCTTGTGGCTGCGGCGACGCGTGCTGCGGAACGACGTACTGCCCGACCGATGGCGATCCTGCTGATGGCGATCTGGCCTGCCTGCAGAATGAGACCTGCGCCGAGATTTGCTACCCGACCTCCTGCCCCAAGGGGTGCGGCTGCATTCTTGCCGTCGGTGAACCGAAGTGTGTGGACAAGTCATTCGCCCCGCAGACGTGCGAGGATATTCCCGAGTGTTCCGACGACGGCGACTGCGAACAAGGGCGCTTCTGCTCAGTGCTTCCACAACAAACGGTTGACATCTGTTTGTATGCCAACGGCTGTGTGCCGGTGTGCCCGAAGTTCTGAGGGCCGGTGTCCCAAGTACCGGGCGATGTGACTGACAGCGCCGCACGGCCCATGCCCCACTCCCATTGCGCGGCAGGTGGGGGTGCGGGCTGTGCAGCGCGTTACCGGTTCCAGGCCTCCAGCAGGGCGGCTTCCAGCGCGGCGGCATCGGGCGCGGTGGCGACCAGGATGTCGGAGCCGTTGGCCACGGGCTTGGTGCGGCCATCCTCCGGAGCGCCGGGGATGTCGATCACCGTCACCGCACGCGGGGTGAGGGTCACCAGGCTGGGGTCGCCCAGCACCGCCGCTGCCAGTGGGTCCCAGAAGTCGTAGCTGCCCGCGGCGATGGACGCGGCGTTGGTCTCCAGGAGGGTGGCGACGAACGCGGCGGCGGGGGTGGCCTGCTCCGCCTTCAGCTTCGCCACGAACGCCGGGGTCACCGGCGCGTCGTTGGTGGCGTCCAGCGGCACCAGCGTAATCGGCACGCCAGACTCGAAGACAAGCCGCGCTGCGTGCGGATCGCTGTAGATGTTCCACTCGGCGCTGGTGTTCGCGTCGCTGACGAAGGAGCCATCGACATCGACCGCGCCGCCCATGACCACCATCCGCTCGATCTGGTCCACCAGCTCCGGGGTGGCCTCCAGCGCCGAGGCGACGTTGGTGAGCGGGCCGAGGGCGAGCACGGTCACCGGGGCATCGGCAGCCT
>DAOUDE010000042.1:0-18746 GCA_034431475.1 Thermomicrobiales bacterium
CGGATTGTTCAACAGGCGTTGCGCCCGTCGGTCCAATCTCGTCGCCAGCGGGTGCAACCACGTTCTCCAGAGGTGTCACCGCATCACCGATGCTGGCGCACGTCCCGGAGCGGATCTCCGCTGGGCGCTGGACGACATCCTGGGCGTACGAGACGTGAGGAACCGAGACCCCGGTGGCCGTCAGGAACAGGGCAGCAACAAGACATGAGCGTCGCAACGTGCAGTCTCCTTCGGGCGGGACCACTATGGCCGGCGCGGGGGATGCACGTATGGGGAAGGCAGGTTGGCCTGCGTGCGCACGTAAGCCTATGCGCAAGGCCCGGACGCAAACAAGGGAAAAGTGTCCCAGTTCTGGCGCATATCCGGCTTTGCGTGTAGCGCCAGGCAACCACTGCCGAGTGCGACGGAAGAAAACCGACAACGGTTCCACTATGATGGGTGGACACTCCCAGAGGGACATCCAACCCAGCCGTCCCTCCCACGGGGAGGAATGCGTGTAGGCACAGGGCCGCGGCCCTGCCCGACCACCGCGCAATGAGCGTTCGTTGTGTCACGGCGCATGGCGCTCTGCCAGGGGTCAGCCAAGGCTGTCGACTCGCCGCAGAGGTATCACCTGCTCGCGAGGAGGAATGCAATACCGGTAGCGCGGAAAACAGAGGTCTTGCTGAGGAAGGAGGAACCATGCTCAACACCGACTTCGATGCCCTGGTTCGTTCCTGTCGCGGGCACTCCCGCCGCTCCACACTCCGCCTGCTGACCCTCACGTTGCTGACCGGCGTGATCACGCCGGGGGCGCTGCACGAGGCTGATGCCCGCAGGAAAAAGCACAAGAAGAAGAAGAAAGGCAACGGCGTCGCACCACCGTGCGTGCCGCGTTGCACCGGGAAACGCTGTGGCGCCGACGGCTGCGGTGGGTCCTGTGGCTCATGCGGGGCTGGCGAAGCCTGCCAGGGAGGCCGGTGCGTCTCTACCAACTGCTCCCCGCCCTGTCCCGCGAACCAGGTGTGCCAGAACGGGAGCTGTGGCTGCCCTCCCGGGACGAAGACCTGCCCGAGCCAAGGTCCGGACGGAAGCTGTCACGAATGCTGCGTCAATGGCGGCGGCTCCGCGCCAGACCCCGAATGCAACGGCAATGCGAACGGCAACTACTGCACGGATCACGACGGAGACCAGATCTATATCTGCGGTTGTTACGTTGGCACCCGCAACTGTGGCGATGGGGTGTGCGTGACGTGCTGTGAAACGCAGCACTGCAGCCAGGTCTCGTTTCCTGAGCATCGCGTCTGTGCCGCAGGTCAATGCCTGTGCGACACGGAGAACGGGTTCTTCGAGTGTCCTGCCGGCTCGTTCCATTCGCGTGAGTGCCGGTACATCAATGAAGACAGTGACGCCTGCGGCATCAACTGCGACCGTTGTGATCCGCCACGATCGATCTGCCAGGCCCGGAAATGCTGTATCCCGTCGGGTCAAAGCTGCTCTGGAGCAACTACATCATGCTGCTCAGGAGAATCAGCGTGCCAGCCTGGCTTCATCTGTAGCTAGCGGGCCACCTGCCGCCGCTGATTTCGCGGCTTGAGTGAACCGAGGACAGACACCCCGTTCCAGGTGCACTGGAACGGGGTGTCTGTTGAAACGTTGGGCACTGGTGCTCGCGGCATGGTCGCCGCTTTGCAACGTCCCTAGCCCGCAACCTGTGCCGGGTGCGGATTCCCGATGGGGCTACGGCAAGGCCGTGGTCATCGCTCCGTCTGCGTGAGCCGCCAGGCCCGAGACGTAGGAAGCCGCCGGTGAGAGCAGGAACGCTGCAAAGGCCCCAAACTCACTCGGTTCGCCGTAGCGGCCGAAGGGGATCGCCTTACTCGATTCGGCGGCCGCTTCCTGCGGCGAAATGCCCACGGCCTCGGCGCGAATCTTGTCCAGCGAGCGAATGCGGTCGGTGTTGATGCGGCCCGGCGCCAGAGAATTGACGCGGATGCGCGGCGCCAGCTCAATGGCCAGGGTCTTGGCGAGGGCCGTCGCCCCGGGGCGCAGCACGTTGGAGGTGTCGAGGTTGTTCACCGGCTGGCGCACCGAGGTGGAGGTGATGAAGAGGATGGCGCCGCCATCGTTGATCTTCGGCACCAGCAGCTTCAGCAGGCGCAACGGGCCGCCAATCAGCAACTGGTAGGAGCCCAGCCACTGCTCGTCCGTAAGATCGAGCGCCTTGCCAGCGGGCGGGCCGCCGGCGTTGATGACGACGCCATCCAGCTTGCCGCCGAAATGCTCATCGACCGCCGCGTTGACCTTCGCGGCCGTATCTGGCGCGGCCATGTCGCCGGTCACGCCGACGGCGGCATCTCCCAGCTCCGCGATGGCGCGGTCGATGCTCTCCTGATCGCGCGAGAGGAGCAGCACGCGCGCGCCCTCCGCAACCAGCGCGTTGGCGGTGCCACGGCCCAGCCCCTTGCTACCGCCTCCCACCACGAACGTCTTGCCCTTTAGCCCCAGATCCATGCCTTACTCCTGTTTGCCTGGCTAGCCGGCGCTAGCTGATCGCGTTCACCCGCGCGGCGAACGCCTCGATGGCGTCATTGTCGGGCAGCGCGCCCAATTCCAGATCGTAGGTCCGCGACTCCCCTGGTTGCAGGATGATCAACTCACCCGATTCGCGCGCGGGCAGCCGGCCGGAGGTGCGATTCGTGCTCGGCTCAATACCCACCACGTAGGTCCCTTGCCCCAGCATGCGCCAGATGAAGTGGTATGGCAACTGGGCCTTGTTGAAGACCTCGTAAGCGCCAAAGCCGGCCGCGCGGTTTGCGATGGCCACCGGCACGCTGCCATCGGCCTCGGCTGCGACGTCGTGCTCCGTGACCTGCTCCTCGTAGCCGGACGTTGGACCGTGAAACGTGCGGTAGCCGGAGACATCGTGGCTGCCCCGTGGCGTGGGGTTACTGGCCGGGATCAGCAGCTCCGCACCGTCGTCCAGCGCCGGGAAGCCGACGTTCACGTGATAGAGGTACATATGCGGCGTCGGGTTCCACCCCGCGTTGGTCACTTCGTCATGGATGCGCAGCCGGTTCTCCCCGACCGTCGCTTCCACCCGCCGCTTGAGCAGGAAGTTCTCCCCGAACACCGCCGCCTGCTGCATCTCTCCTTCCGCCCAGAGGGTGGCGTTGTCGCCCTCCCAGCGCACGCCGTAACCCGTGAGCCGGGCCGGGGTGTAGGACACGCGGCCGTGCAGGCCGTACTTTTCCGTGGATTTGGCGGGATAGTGGTGATGCGCCGCCGTATCCTCCGCCATGAAGAGCGCGTGCTCCATGCCGCACGTCGTGACCAGGCCACCACCGAAGCCGCGCAACCAGCCGAGGTCTTCCGGCTCGAAGTACCAGGGCCCGCTGAATCCGGTGGCGCTTTGCCAGCCCAGGGCCCGGCCCTGGTGCTCGCAGCGGCCAATATCCATGGCGCGGTCCACAATGACATCGAACTGGAAGCCACTGCCGGTGCGGAACTCCAGCACGCGCACCCCGCGCTCCGTGCCATCGGCCCGTTCCACCAGTTGCACCCCGGCTACCTGTTCCAGGCGGCCCACGCGCTGCAGGAGTTCCTCACGCGTGAAGTCTCTTCCAAAGAGATGTGGCATCGTTGCCCTCCGGGCGTTCTACCTTCACCCCCAACCCCTCTCCTTATGCCCAGGGCGAAGGGCTTTTGGTTGGTCAGGCCGATCACTTTCTCAGCACTCGGTACCCGAGACGAATGGAACGCATCAACAACGCTTGCCTTCGTCTCCCCTCTCCCTGTGCGCAGGGAGAGGGGTTGGGGGTGAGGGTCACGTTCCTAATTCAACGAATGGACAATCGAAACCTTGATCGCATCCTTACCGTGCTTGTGCTCCGCCGTCTCGAAGGCCGTGACGATCTCGTCCAGCGGGAAGCGCTCGGAGATGTACCCACGACCGGCGAACGCGCCCGAAGCCAGGCCATCGAGCGCGATCTGGAACTCGGGAACACCGCCCCACTTGGCGTAGCTGAAGCAGGAGACAATCGAGAGCTCATTGATGAGGAAACCGGGCGTCAGCATCACCGGCTGCTGCGGGAAGACCCCGAGCACCCCAATCTTGCCGCCACGCCGCGCGATCTCCAGACCCTGCTGCACATAGTGCTGCGAGCCACCCACAGCGTCGAAGACGACGTCCGGGCCACGGCCATTTGTCAGTTCACGGATACGTGCGTTCACATCCTCTTTGGTGCTGTCGATGGCGACGTCGATACCAGTTTCCAGGGCGAACTCGCGGCCCAGCTTGCTCCGGGTCGCCAGGGCTACCAGCGACGCGCCCGCCCACTTGGCCGCCTGCGCCGTGGCGATGCCGATCGCGCCGCCCCCGAAGACCAGCACGGTGCTCCCCATGTGGATGCCCATCACGTTGATAGCGTGAACCCCTACGGCGAGCACATCCAGCAACGACGCATCCTCATAGGAGACGTGATCCGGCAGCAGGAAGACGTTCTTCGCCGGAGCCTTGGAGTACTCGCCGAACCCGCCGCTCCAGCCGATGCCGACGTGCTGCAACTCGGGGCACAGATGGTAGTCACCCACCAGGCAATCGACGCAGTGGTCGCACGCCAGCAGCGGCTCGACCGCGACGCGGTCCCCCACCTTGACGTTGCTGACGCCCGGCCCCACGGCCACGATTTCGCCGCAGAGTTCATGGCCGAGCACCTTGCCCAGGATGCGCGGCATGACCTCCGGCAAGCTACCGGAATACAGGTGCAAATCGCTCCCGCAAATGCCCGAGACCGTGTTCCTGACCAGCACTTCGCCCGGGCCAATCTCCAGGTCCGGAATCTCCTGCACCTCGAGCTTGCCGGGCGCCACCAGAACTGCCGCGCGCATCGTCTTCCCCCATTGGCGCTGCACCGCGCCCTGACTTCAACAGTATGCGGCGATCCTAACATTGCCCCGGCGATCAGGCTGCCAACCGTTCACTCAGCCTCAGGCTCACCGTTGGCCACCAGCCATTTCCGACGCAGCGACACGGCGGTCGGCAGGTGCAAGGTAAAGGTGGATCCTTCGCCCGGGACACTGGAGACCGTCACGTCGCCGTCCATTTGCCGGGCCAGCCGCTGGGCGATGGCCAGCCCCAGCCCGGCCCCTCCATGGCGGCGGCTCAGCCGGGTGTTTCGCTGGCGGAACGAATCGAAGACGTGAACCAGGTCCGCCGCTTCGATGCCGATCCCGGTGTCCCTGACCGACACCTCCAGCCAGTCTCCCCGGGCGTGCGCGGTCAGGCACACATCACCGGAATCCGTGAACTTCACGGCGTTGCCGGCCAGGCTGAGCAGTATCTGGCTGACTCGCTCGGTATCTCCCAGCACCTCGGGCAACTGTCCGGGGATCTCCAGATCCAGCGTCAGGTCCTTGACAACTGCCTGCGGTCGAATGGCCTGAACGACGGAATCAAGGACCGCTTCCAGGTCCACAATTTCGCTCTTGACATCCAGCCGGCCCGATTCCATGCGCGAGAGGTCCAGCATCTGCCCGATCAGGCTGACCATGCGTGTCGCGCCCTGGTGGATGTAGCCGATGTCCTCCTGTTGTTGGGTATTCAAGTCGCCATCGTGGCCCGCCAGCAGGAGATCCGCGTACCCCAGGACCGACTGCAGGGGCGTGCGCAGTTCGTGGCTCATCATGGCCAGGAACAGGGCCTTGGTGCGCTCTCCGGCTTCGGCGGCCTCCAACGCGGCCCGCACGTCGCGCTCTGCGGCCAGGCGGGCGGAAATATCCCGGGCAATCACCGAAACGCCCATCACGCTGCCGTCTGCATCCACCAGCTTCGACACGGACATGGCCACGTCGACGAATGCGCCGTCGCGGCGGTGAAGCCGGGCATCAAAGCGCCAGTTCACGCTCCGGTCCTCGAGTTCAGCGAGCGTGGGCAACTGGACGTTATCAGCGGGGAACACGTCCTTCAGGTTTTGGCCAATCACCTCCGCCGCCGCGAACCCGGTGATGCGCTCGGCGCCGGCGTTCCAACTGGTAATGACGCCATCAACCGTCCGCGAATAGATGATATCGTCCGCCGAATCCACGATTGCCGCCAGGCGCGCCATGGCCGCGCGCGCTTCCCGCTGACCGGTCACGTCGATCAGGATGCCGAGCCAGGCGACGATCTGGCCGCGTTCATCCCGGATGACCGATGCAAAGTTTTCCATCCAGATATACCGGCCGTCTGCCGCGCGGAAGCGGTACTCGAGGGCGATCCGCCCAGGCCCGTCGATCGCGGAAAACGCCACGTTCCGGACGCGCTCCCGGTCCTCCGGATGCACGAGGTCAAGCCAACCACCTTGAGAGAAGAAGTGCTTGCTCTCCCCGAGTGTGTATCCGGTCATGGTCTCGAAATACGGGCTGAGGTAGAGGACGTCGTTGGGCGAGCCTGGATCCAGCAGGTAGACGCCCGCGGGCAAATTCTCCACCAGGGCCTGGAACTGTGTTTCGACCTGCCGCAGGTGGCCTTCAACGTTCCGCTGCTCCGTCAGGTCCTGACCGTGCGTGAGGAAGTAAGCTGGCTGGCCTTGCTCATCCTCCAGGACAGCCACGGACATGCTCACCCAGCAGGCAGAGCCATCCCGCCGCACGAGCGGCAATTCGGGGTCCACATCGGGGTTCATCCCCCGGTGCAGAAGATCGGCCGCGACGTCCAGGTCCTCATCTTCCGGCGGGAGTACCTGGGTGACCGGCATGCCCTGCATCTCCCTGGCGGTGTAGCCGAGCATCGTACAGGTTGCGCGGTTCACCAGGATGAAGCGGCCATCCAGCCCGATCAGGGACATGGCGGCAGGAGTGACATCGAAGGCGGCGCGAAACCGGCGCTCGCTTTCCACCAGCGCGCGCTCCGCCAGCTTGCGCTCCGTTATGTCCTGCGAAATGCTGCTGCTGCCGATCAATTGGCCGGCCGCATCGTGCAGCGGAAAGATGGTGAGCGCGACCGGCACCTGGCGGCCATCACGGGTCAGGCCAACAGTCTCGAAGTTCTTCACCACCTGCCCTGCGCGCAGCAGCTCCACCATGAGCCGTGGACCATCGACCTGTTCATCTGGCACCAGCATGGATACGTGCTGCCCGATGGCTTCTGCCTCGGAGTACCCATAGAACCGTTCCGCCGCGGGGTTCCAGAAGGTGAGGACACCATCGAGATCCGTCTGGGTCACGGGGAACGGACAGTGCTTGAAGAACGCGGAGAGATGATGGCTTGATTCAGGGGAACATGCGAGATTTGCGGACACGTACACCACTCGATAATGGAACCCTGGGCCTGAGCAGAGAAGGAAACACGGCCACACATCACGTCCGGTGAGCGGCGCACTGGTCAGGATGAACCCACCTTCGCCGAAACGTGAACGAGCAGCGGGCATGATACCCGCAAGTTGGTGTCATACAGGAGACCTGGCTACAGAAACGTTGGCGACACCAGGGAGAGCCGGTGCGAATCCGGGGGCATCTTCGGTTCGCGCCAGCCGGCCATGCGCTCAGCCTCGCTCATGGCAGCCGCCAACCGAAATGGCAGGGCTGGCGGCTTACCCCCAGCCGAATAGCCGCTCCAGCGCCTTCTCATCGACGTGCATGAGGAGCGGCGAACCGTGCGGGCAGACAGCAGGAGCGCCAGTGTGGCCCAGCCCCTCGACCAGGGCGCGCATCAACGGCCAGGTGAGCAGGCGGCCCCGGCGCACGGCGGTGCGGCAGGAAAGGCGGACCAGCAAGCGCTCCTGCCACGTCTCGCCGTCGCCTGCGTCCGCCTCGTCCGCGGCCAGGAGCAAGGCATCCGCGAGGGACGCGGGATCAGCCAGGTCATTGAGCGCGCCGCCCGGGAGGACGCCGGGGAGCGCCGGGGCCGCCCGGAGCAGGAAGGCGCGGCCGCCAAACTCCTCAAGGGAAAAGCCGAGCTGAGCGAGTTCCGGCAGGCGGCGTGTGAGTGCCGCCGCGCGGGCCGCGCCCAGTTCGACCAACAACGGCTCGGGCAACGGCGGCGCGTGCTCGACCATTCGCTCGCGGTCCGCCAGCGCGTGCGCAGCGCGCATGCGCTCATACAGGATGCGCTCATGGGCGCGGTGCTGATCGACCAGGTAGAGCCCGGCGTCGCCTTCCAGCAGGAGCAGCCGCGCCCCGAGCTGCCCGAGCAAGCGCAGCGGCGGCAGGCCGGGGGTCATGATCGGGGCGGCGGCGTCCCAGGCGGCGGGCTCCTCGGCGAGCGCCCGCTCTGCCTCCTGCGCCAGGGCGGCCGCGCCGGTTAACGGTTCCCAACGCAGCGCCAGGGGCCGTCGCCCCAGGGCATCGCGTACCAGCTCGGCCATCGCCTGGGCGATCTCGCGCTCGCCGCGCAGCCGCACTTCCAGCTTGGCCGGGTGGACGTTGACATCCACCCGCCGGGGATCGACCTCGACCGCGAAGACCAGCACCGGGTGTCGCCCGCGCGGCAACAACGGCCGGTACGCCGCCTCCAGCGCCGATTGCAGGCCGCGCCCAGAAACCGGGCGGCCGTTGACCAGCAGCGTGATGCTGCCCCGGCCGGAGCGCGTAACCTCCGCGCCACTGATTGCCCCGTGAATGCGCGCGCCACCGGCCTCCACCGGGCCCAGAGGAAACAAGGCGGGCAGGAGCGCCTGACTGTGCGTTTCGGCGATGACAGAGAGGAGGTCGCCGGAGCCAGCCGACTGCAGCACGAGCCGATCGTCGCCATACAGGCTGAAGCGCACCTCGGGCGCGGCCAGGGCCAGCCGCCGCACCACCATACTGATCTGGGACAGCTCGGCGCGGTTGTGGCCGCCGGCAAACGCCGCCCGTCGCGCCGGGAGATCGGCGAAGAGCCCGCGCACGGTTACCGTGGTGCCCGGCGCGCGGGCCGCCGGTTCATCGCGCAACACGCGGCCACCGCGCAGGGTCAGCCGCCAGCCGCCAGCCGCGCCACCCCGCGTGGCGGACACGAGATCGAGTTCGGCCACCCCTGCAATGCTGGGCAGCGCCTCGCCCCGGAAGCCAAGCGTACGCACAGCGGCCAGCCCGCCGCTCGGGTACTTGCTGGTGGCGTGACGCTGGCAGGCCAGCCAGAGATCGGCTGCCCGGATGCCGTGGCCGTCATCGCCCACGCGGATCAGGTCCAGCCCGCCGCCCCGGACATCGACGCGCACTGCCCGCGCCCCGGCATCCAGCGCGTTCTCAATGAGTTCCTTGACCACCGACGCCGGCCGCTCGATTGTCTCCCCCGCCGCTATACCGGCGGCGACATTCCCCGGCAACACGCGGATCGCGCTCTCGCGTGACGCGCTGCGCGCGAGGTCTGCCACACCCGGTGGCGGCATCGTGAGTTCAGGGAAAAGATCGGATTCCACGAGCACATCCGGGCGGGCTGGCGCGGTGTCAACCAGTAGCTGTGACAGGCAGGCAACCATATCACGGGGCTCGGCGAGGCGCTCATGCACTCATGCCGCCGGTGGGCGATGTTTGTCGGTACCATCACCCCACAGCTTGTCTCTACCCATCGAGCACCACGCGTAGAAATGGAACCCATGTCGACAAATCTTCCCATCGATCCCAGACTGGCTTCCTTGCTGACCGAGGAAAGCCCGGTGCTTTCGGACACCGACATTGCGCTGCTCATGCCCTTCGGCGTGGTGAAACCGGTGCGCGCTGGCGAGGTGCTCATTGCCAGCGGGGATGCGCATTACCCACTGCTCGTGGTCTTGTCGGGCAAGGTCGGGGTCTACACGCGGGATGCTGGCCATGCCGTCCTCATCCGCTCCAGCGGTGCCGGCAAGTTCCACGGGGAACTGGGGGTGCTTACCGGGCAGGATTCCGTGCTGGATTACATAGGGGACGAAGATGGTGAGGTGTTGGTGCTCTCGGCCAGCGCCGTGCAGGAGATCGTCGAGACCTTCCCCGTCATCAGCGATGTCCTGATCCGCACCCTGGCCCTGCGGCGTGAGATCCTGATGTACAAGGCTGCGGCGTCACTGGTGCTGATTGGGCCGGAAGACTCCGCGGACATCAACCGCCTGGAAGAATTCTGCGCCCGCAACCGCATTCCTCACCGCTGGTTGGCGCTGCATGACCCGGAAGCCATCCGCCGGATGCAACGCTTTGGCGCGGGCGGCACCACCGATGTCTGGGTGATCGTGCGCGATGAACGAGCGCTGGCGAACCCCAGTACCCGCTACCTGGCGCGGATCCTCGGGCTGGACCTGGTCGTCGATCAAACTGCGCACGTCGACCTCATCGTGGTCGGCGCAGGCCCGGCCGGGCTCTCGGCGGCGGTCTACGCCGCGTCCGAGGGGCTGGGGACCATCGTCACGGACAGCGTGGCCATCGGTGGCCAGGCCGGGACATCCTCGCGCATCGAGAACTACCTTGGCTTCCCCACCGGCATTTCGGGCGAGGAACTGGCGTTCCGGGCCCAGGTCCAGGCCATCAAGTTCGGCGCGCGGTTCGCGCTCCCGCGCAACGCCTCCAGCCTCCATGTCGATGAGGCCGGGCTGTTTGTCGTCACGCTCGATGACCGCTCGGAAATTCAGGCGCGGGCAGTGATCATCGCCACCGGAGCACGGTACCGCCGCCTCGGGTTGCCGCGCCAGGAGGTGTTCGAAGGCGCGGGCATCTACTACGCCGCGACGGAGGTGGAAGCGCGGCGCTGCCGCGCTGAAGATGTCCTTGTGGTTGGCGGCGGCAACTCGGCTGGCCAGGCCGCCATGTTCCTCTCAGAGACCGCGCGACGAGTGTTTCTTGTCTACCGGGGAGAGGATCTGGCGCACAGCATGTCTCAGTACCTCATCTCCCGCCTGCAACACGCGCCGAACATCACCATCCTCACCAGCACGAATGTCATCTCACTCAATGGCGATCCGGGATTGGAGAGCGTGACGCTGGAAGGCCCAAACGGGCGGCAGGAGATCACCACCCGGTCGGTCTTCGCGCTGATCGGAGCCACGCCCTGCACCGAATGGCTGCAAGGCGTCGTGGACCTGGACGGCAAAGGCTTCGTGATCACTGGCAGCTCGCCCGCGCACCCCACCGCCGCGCCGTTCGAAACCAGCGTGCCGGGCATCTTTGCCGTCGGCGATGTCCGCGCGAACTCCGTGAAGCGCGTCGCCTCGGCCGTCGGGGAAGGCTCCGTGGCCATCGCGGGCGTTCACCAGTACCTTGCCGCAACTCCCCTCCCGACCACGCTGCCCCAGGAGATGCCAGCATGACCGAATTTCCATCCGGACAGAAGACCGGATACCTGACCGAGATTGCCTTCCCGACGCTCACGGACGAGCACATCGCGCTGCTCAAACCGCTGGGGGAGCTACGCCAGACTTCGGTTGGGGATGTGCTCTTCACCTCGGGGAAGCGCCCCGTCATGATGGTGATCGTGCTCGCGGGGCGCACCGAGGTCATCGAATCCACCGACGGCGAGGAGCGCGTTGTCACCACCACCCGGCCCGGCCAGTTTGTGGGTGAATTGACGCTGCTGACGGGCCAGACCCCCTTTGCCACCTGCATCGTGCGCGAACCCGGCGAGGTGCTGCTCCTCCCGGCGGAGACCGTCCAGCGCGTGGTCGCCACGATGCCCGCGATCAGCGACATCTTCGTGACCGCCTTCGCGGCGCGCCGCCAACTGCTGCTGCATATCGCCGGGGCGACGCTGACCCTGATCGGTAACCCGGCATCACCTGACGTGCTCCACTACGAGGCGTTCGTCCATCGCAACCGCCTTCCCCACCGTTGGCTGGCTCCGGATGATCCGGTGGCGGTCGCCCTGCTGGAGCGCCTTGGCGCCGTTGGCCCGGCGCGAGTCTGGGTGGTCCTGCGTGGGCAGAAGGCCCTGGCCGACCCTGGTCTGCTCTACCTCGCGAAGGCACTTGGGCTGGATCTTGGCTTCGAGCAGAATGGACCCTGCGACCTCATGGTGATTGGCGCGGGCCCCGCCGGGCTGGCCGCCGCCGTGTACGGCGCCTCCGAGGGGCTGATCACCGTCGCCATCGACGACGTGGCCATCGGCGGGCAAGCAGGGGCATCCTCCCGTATCGAGAACTACCTTGGCTTCCCGACCGGAATCTCCGGCAGCGATCTGGCGTTCCGGGCCGAGGTGCAGGCGCTGAAGTTTGGGGCGCGCATTGCCTACCCGCGCCGGGCCACCCGGCTTTCCCGGGAAGGCGACCTTTTTGCCGTGGAACTGGACAGCAAGCAGACCGTGCGCGCCCGCAGCATCGTAATTGCCAACGGCGCGCGCTACCGCACGCTCGGCGTAGAGGAGCAGGAGCGGTTCGAGGGCGCAGGCATCTACTACGCGGCGACCGACCTCGAGGCGCGGCTCTGCGGCGACCAGGATGTGGTCGTTGTCGGGGGTGGCAACTCGGCCGGCCAGGCCGCCATGTTCCTCTCCGAGCAGGCGCGTTGCGTCCACCTGGTCTGTCGCAGCAGTTACCTGGGCCGCAGCATGTCCCAGTATCTGGTCTCCCGTTTGCAGGAGTCTCCCCGCGTCAAGATCTACCTGAACGCCTACGTCACGGGACTGCGGGGCCATGAGCGGCTGCAGGAAATCACGATCGTCAGCCAGAATTCGGGAGTTCACGAGTACCCGTGCTGCGGGGTCTTCGTCATGATCGGAGCGGACCCGCACACCGAATGGCTGCGCGGCGTGCTGGACCTGGATGAGCGGGGCTTCATCATCACTGGCAACCCGCCGGAGCCACCGGCCGCCCTGCTTTCGCCGTACCAGACCAGCCTGCCGGGGGTTTTCGCGGTCGGAGATGTGCGCAGCAATTCGGTCAAGCGCGTCGCCTCGGCGGTGGGGGAAGGTTCCGTCGTGGTGCAGGCAGTCCACCAGTACCTGGCTTCACGGGACCCGCGCACTGCAGCCTGAGTCGCGAAGCAACGCGGGACCCAGGGCTGCGACAGGCGCCTGCGACGCATCGCCAGCGTTCAGCCTGGACACGAAGGGAGAAACCTTGGCCGGAATGCCGAAAGTGGGAATGATTCTGCCGGAAGCGGAGAACGACCTGGAGGGCCGCACACCGCGCTGGCACGACTACGTCGCCATGGCGCAGGCGGTGGAAGACCTGGGGTATGACTCACTCTGGTTCGTGGATCACTACATATACCAGAACGACGCCTCCGGCCTGCCGCCGCAGGGCGCCTGGGAGTGCTGGTCGATGCTGGCGGCCCTGGCCGCCGCCACGTCGCGCGTCGAGCTTGGCTCCCTGGTCACAGCCACTTCCTTCCGCAATCCCACCCTGCTGGCCAAGACAGCAGACACGATTGACGAAATCTCGAACGGCCGCCTCATCCTCGGCATCGGCGCGGGTTGGAACGAGGTGGAGTACCGGATGTACGGCTTCCCCTATGACCACCGCTTCGATCGTTTCCAGGAAGCCTTCACCATCTTGAACGGCCTGCTGCGCGATGGCGAGATCGATTTCGCGGGCACGTACTACACCGCCCGCGAGTGTGAACTGCGGCCACGCGGCCCCCGTGCCAGCGGCCCGCCCATCATGATCGGCTCGCGCGGCCCGAAGATGCTGGCCACCACCCTGCCCCACGTCCCGATGTGGAACGGCTGGCTCTGCGATGCTGCCAGCGACGTCTCCTCCTACCCGGAGTTGAAGGCTACGGTGGATGGCATCTGCGCGCAGGTGGGCCGCGATGCGGAGACCGTGGAGCGCACCATCTCGATCTCCGTCGATCCCACGGGCACGCGGGACTTTCCCCGTCACTGGCATCTGCTGAACGACCTGGCAAAGATTTCACCGCTGACGGGCTCCACTGAGGAGATCGCCCACGGCCTCCGTGCCTTTGGCGAGCAGGGTGTCTCCCACCTTCAGGTCTACCCCATCCCGCCCACGCGGGAAACGATGGAACAGATTGCGCCGGCGGTTGAGATGGCGCGCGGCATGGGATAGGTGCGCCGCAGGGCGCCCCTCAGTGCCTCTTCTTGACCTTCTTCACGCTGACCGTGACCGGGTTGGAGGTGACGGGCCCGTCGACGCTGGTGACCTGGGCCAGGAAGGTGACCCGGCCCTTGCCGCTCGCTTTCCAGGAGATGCTCGGCGTTGCGCTGGAGCCCACCCCGAGCGATTTCCCGGCCGCCCAGGTGCAACTGCCGCCCCGGCAGAATCGGAACTCCACGCTGGTGCTTCCAGCGGGCGCGTTTGCAACCGCTGCCGTGAGCGTCACGCGCTTCTTCGCTTTCACGCGGGCCGTCGAGGTGGCCAGGGAAATGGCGGACGGCGTGACGTTCCCTGAGCGCTCGATCCAGATGCCCTCTTCGTTCAGGTTATGGTGGGTGTCGTAGGCGTCAGCCAGGACGTAGTTGAGCCCGCTGTTGAGCGTGGAGACGTTGACACTACTGGTGTACGGCGGTGCGAAGTCAGTCCCGAGTGGGATCCAGGTGTCGCGGATTTCGTCGTAGAGCCAGAAATCGACGTATGCCACGCCGGATGCGTCCGTGACGTTGGTGCGCAGCGGAATCACGCCCGCACTGGCGACGTGCGTTTGCCCATTCCCAACCGGCGCAACCCAGGTGACGTCGGGCCGGATCAGGTCGGCATCGGGCGGGATATCCCGGGTCAGGAACCAGTTGTTCGCCGTGTTCCAATGTGAAGCGAGGTAAGTGCTTGGGGCCGGCGAAGGATTGAAGTAGTCGTCGTTGTGGCAGTCGTAGAGGTACTCGTAGGTGCTTTGCGGCTTGCAGTCATACCGCAACGGCCGCGCGCGAGCATCGTCCGGGTAGCACATGACATCGTATTCATCGATACAGTGCCCGTAGCCGGTGGTGTTGGGAGCAGTGCGTTGCACCCCGCCCAGGTTGTGCATCAGTTCGTGCGCCGCTGTGTGCGCCGACCAGCACTCACGATCGGCGCGCGCGTAGCTGGGGCCACGGTTGTTGTCGTTGCTCGGCAAGGCGCTGTCGTCCCACCACATGGTGCCGATTCCGCAGATGCCGGCGGTGTTCGTGTCGGCGAACAGGAGGTAGATGCGGTCGATCTGGTCGTACCCCTGCTGGTCGAGGGTCACGATAGTCGCGTCGAACGAGCGAATGGCTGCCGGGCTGAGCACGACGTTCTGCACGTCAATCTCGCAATCGGGAGTCATCACATACGTGAACCCCATCTCCTGCCCTGCCGCCGCAAGCGACGAGTTGCGCAGTATCGTGCTCGCCCCCTCCGCCCAATCGCGGATGTTCCCGAGTTCTTCGTCGTAGTGGTCCGTGCCAGATGATGACCGCAGGTAGAGCACCTGCACCCGGAAGCCGCTCGTGCCGTCGCCGTCGCAAGCCGCGTTTGCCGGGTTCCGCTGTGAGTCGGCGGTAGCTATCCGGCCTGTGCCCGGCGCAGTGCTTCCAGCGGACGGCAAGTCATCTGGCCCGTGCGTGCAGCGCCGGCTCTGCGGCAACTGGGTGAGGCCCGGCCCGCAGGGGTTATCTTCAGCGAGCGCCGGCAGCCTGGGCGGCGCAGCTTCGACCTTGGCCGCGATTCGCGCCTGCTCGGCGCTCTGGCCGCGCCGCTGGCGTTCCCGGCGTTCCTTGCGCTCCGCATTGCGCGCCTGGCGGCGCCTGGCCTTGCGGTCGCCTCGCCTGCGGGCGTCCAGCCCGGGTGCGTTCCCCGTGACTTTCGCGTGTTGTGGCGCGGCGAATCCTGGAGCGTCAGGCACGCGAGAATCGACTGCCGGGTACGTCCCGACGAGACTGGGCGGCAAGGCAAGCAACAACGTGAGCGCGAGCAGGAGCAGGCGAGCATGGCGCACTGGCGAAAACCTCGGGAATCCGGCTTCGGTTCGCCCCTACAGCAAGGTGAATGAATGTATCCGCCACTGTATCACTTACGTGAAGTCACCTCAGTTCACCGCAGCAGCCACACTGCGACACCGCCCGCTTCCGTGAGCTTCCAGGCAGCATTGTCAGCAAAGTCGACACACCTCTGCACCGGCGCCGCCATCTCGCCAAGAGAGAACCTGTCGTCAACTGGACTCACGCCCGCGCCCTGTTGCGCCGCGCCACCGCTGGCCGAAACTTCTGCACGCGGTTGTTGGAGAGGTCGGTCACGTAAACGTTGCCGGACGCATCGACATCGACGCCGATGGGGTTGCGGAATTTGCCTGGCGCGCTACCCTCACCGCCAAAGGCCGTGATGAAATTGCCAGCAGCGCTCAGGACCTGAATGCGGTGATTCCCCCGGTCAGCGACAATGATGTTGCCCGCACCATCGAACGCGACGTCGCTGGGGTCCTTGAATTGACCGTTCCCAGAACCCGGCTCGCCGAGGGGTGTGGAGTCAGCAGACGACGGTTCGATGGCGAAGACATACCCAAGATCGCGATTGACCCACAAGATACGTCCTGAATCACTTACGGTGACGGCACGACCCACGACCGGGTTTCCCGCGAAGCTCAGGTGGATCGTCTGGGCGTGTGCGGCGCCGCTGAAGATCTGGAGTCGATTACTCGCGGATTCCACCACGTACACATTTCCGTTTCCGGGATGAACCGCAACCCCTTGCGGCGTCAGGAACTTACCATCATCCGACCCCATTGATCCCCAGGACAGCGTGTGGCCCCCTGCATTCGTGAAACGCTGAATGCGGTTGTTCACGCTGTCGGCCACATAGACGTGGCCTCCAGGCCCCGTCGCGATGCCAGAGGGTCCATCGAACTTGCCATCAGTCGTGCCGAATCCGCCCCACTCGGCCTCGAACGCTCCGGTGCCGGAGAACTTCTGGACCCGGTCGTTGTTGGAATCGACGACATACACCTTGGCATCATCATCGACCGCAATGCCCCAGGGTGCGTTGAACTTACCCTGCCCGGTACCACCGAAGGAGCCCCATTCCCGCTCGAACTCGTAGTTGTCAGGCGCCAGACACTGCCCATCTTCACAGACCTTGCCCGAGCCACAGGTTCCGCACGATCCACCGCAGCCATCGCTGCCGCAGGTGCGGCCGCCACATTTGCGCTGGCACGTCGGCGTCGGATTTGGCTTCTTCTTCCTTTTCTTCTTTTTCTTTTTCTTCCTTTTGGCGTCACTCTCCGCGTCCAGTAGCGCGGAGAGTCCGGTTCCGGCCAACAGCCCGGCGACCGCGCGACGCGTCCAGCCTGGCCCGCTCGTTGCTTCCTCATGATCGAAGTCTCGATCACTCATGGTCCGTCTCCTGTTCAGCATGGCCGGGCCCGCTGGCGGCCCAGTTCACCCCGGGGCGAGGCATCTCTCACCATTGCGAGACGCAAGCTCCAGCGTTTCTGAACGACAGCCTATGCGTGGAGACAACACCGAACATCCGCGAAATCCGCCACATTTCGGGCGGATTTCGCGGATGTCTCCGTCAAATGTTTATCGTTTGGCGTGAAACGATAAGTTCGGGCCGGTGAGGCAATCAGGCAGGGCTGGCCGCAAGCGTGCGCGCGCCCTGCCCGGCCAGGGCGCGCCGGGCGCGTACGGCGGCGGCGAGTTCCTGCAACACCGGCTCGGTCATCTCCCAGCCCATGCAGGCGTCGGTGACGCTCTGACCGTAGGTCAGGTGCGAGGGATCGGTCAGGTCCTGGCGGCCGTCGACCAGGAAGCTCTCCAGCATCATGCCGATGATGCCGCGTTCCCCGGCCGCGATCTGCTCCGCGACGATGCTGCTCACCACCGGCTGGCGGCGAAAATCCTTGCTGCTGTTGCCGTGGCTGGCGTCGATCATGATGCGCGGCGGCAGCTTGCCCTTGTCGAGCGCGGCCAGGGTCCGGGCCACGCTTGCGGCATCGTAGTTCGTGCCGCTGCGGCCACCTCGCAGGATGACGTGCGTGTCCTTGTTGCCGCGCGTCACCACAATCGCGGCAACGCCCTCCTCGGTCACGCTCATGAACTGGTGCGGGTACGAGGCCGCCAGCATGGCATCGACCGCAATCTGGACATCGCCATCGGTGCCGTTCTTGAAGCCAACCGGCATCGAGAGGCCAGATGTGAGGTTACGGTGCACCTGGCTCTCGGTCGTGCGCGCCCCGATGGCGCCCCACGTCACCGCGTCGGCAATGAACTGCGGGGTGATGGGATCGAGGAACTCGCAGCCCGCCGGGAGGCCCAACGCCACCACATCGAGCAGGAACTGGCGCGCCATGGCCAGGCCCTCGTTGACCGCGAAGCTCCCATTCAGGTTCGGGTCGTTGACCAGCCCCTTCCAGCCGACCGTGGTGCGCGGCTTCTCGAAGTAGACCCGCATCACGATGCGCAGGTCTGCTTCCAGTTCTTTCGCGAGTGGCGCGAGCTGCTCGGCGTAACTGCGGGCGGCCTCGGTATCGTGGATCGAGCACGGCCCCACGACGACCACGAGGCGGTCATCCAGCCCGCGCAGGATGCGGCTGACCTCGCGGCGTGTGCGCTGCACGAGTTGCGCGCCCTCAGCCGGCAGCGGCTGCTGCTCGACCAGGATCGCCGGGGGGATCAGTGGCCGGATGCCGGCAATGCGCAGGTTGCTCGTCTCCGGCGCCCCTTGATCGCGCGCGACCGCAACGTGAGCCACACCGGGCAGGCCCTCCAGGGCGTCGATGGCGTCTGGGGAAGCCACCCCCACGGAGACAACGATCTTTCCGGGCTCGGTCTCGAACACCTGGGTGTCGTAGCCGGCGGCCACTGCTACCTGGCTAACGGCATCAATCTCGTTCTGGGATGCCTCAGGCCGCATCACCACCAACATTCGCGTTTCCCCTCGATAACGAATGAACTCTGCAAGCGCAACTTGTCAACTATAAAGCGATTCTGGCCGTGA